>CAVPXO010000001.1:540000-989153 GCA_963709755.1 uncultured delta proteobacterium | reverse complement strand
GACGTATATGGTCGACAGGATAAAAATTAAAGAAGTGCCGAAAAGGGCCGCTATGCTGCGGCCCCGTCAAGCTTTTCCTGTAAATCCTTCTTTCGTTTCCGAAACGCTTCTACATATTTCGTCAGGATCCGTCTGCCGTTCTTGGTGATCTTCAGGAATGTGACACCGGAAACGTAGCGGCCGTCAACAGGGTGGGCATGGGTTGTTTTTCCCTCCAGGTCTACCAGGTCATCTTCGATGCCGACAGTAATGAGCACCCGAGTATCGGTTTTTAACGGAGTTGTCGTTTCCAGTTTTATTCCGTCGATGCTGACGTCAATAGTTCGACCCATTGAGTAGGTACCGGGGTTGCCGTCTTCATCCAAGACTATGTAATCGAGGAGATGCAAGGAATCGTAGCGGATGAATTTTCTCTGTTCTCTTTGTTTCATAGTCGTTCCTGAAAAATTATATATCCTTACCACCTTCCGGAAAGAGTCGGTGGATTGCCTCCATGTCAGCTTTAACTACCCCTCGTTCGGTGATAAGACCGGTTATCAGTTTAGCAGGAGTGACATCAAAACTATAGTTCGCGGTTTTGGTACCGCTTGCTGTTAAGTTTACTGTTTTAATTGTACCATTTTCATCTGTGCCCGAGATGGTGGTGATTTCATTTCCTGATCTTTGTTCTATAGGAATTTCCAATCCATTGTCAAGTTTCCAATCAAAGGTCGATGAAGGAAGGGCAACATAAAAGGGGATATTGTTGTCTCGAGCAGCGAGTGCTTTGAGGTAGGTGCCAATTTTGTTAGCTACATCGCCCGTATGTGTTGTCCTGTCAGTGCCTACTATAACCAGGTCAACCATTCCGTGCTGCATCAGGTGACCACCGCAGTTGTCGCAAATGAGAGTGTTGTCAATACCTTCCTGTTGGAGCTCCCAGGCGGTAAGTCTTGCTCCCTGATTCCAGGGTCTGGTTTCGTCTACCCATACATGCAGAGGGATGCCGGCATCCCGTGCCGCATAAACAGGAGCAGTTGCGCTGCCATGATCAACGAAGGCAAGCCAGCCCGCATTGCAATGGGTGAGAATATTCACGGGGGCGCCTTTTTTCTTCCGACTTACTTCCCTGATAATCTCCAGGCCATGTTCTCCTATCTGTTTGCAGAACTGGGCATCTTCGTCGGCAATAGCGGATGCGGTGGCAAAGGCGGTTTTTCTTTTTTGCTCAACATTCGGTGCAATGGCGATGGCCTTCAAGACCCTGTCAATGGCCCAGATAAGGTTCCGTGCAGTAGGCCTGCTGTTCCCGAGTTTTTCCGCGAAATTCTTCATGTAGGCATCAAAGTCCTCATGCGGGGCCTGGAGTGATGCCAGAAACATTCCGTAACCGGCGGCAGCGCCAATAAGACCGGCACCACGGACATGCATATCCTTGATGGCGGTGATTACCTGCTCGGCGGCCGTGAGTGTTTCGATAACAAATTCATGAGGGAGCTGCCTCTGGTCAATAATGCAAATATGGTTGTTGTTATGTGGGTCCGGCCAAATGGTGCGGTAGTGTTCTTCGTTAACTCTCATATAGTAAACGGATAATCAGAGCAAAAAGGTTGTCGGTTGAAATTACGTTTGATTTCTAAAGTATATACTATTTTTAATATAAGATAAAATTTAAATCCGTGTTGTGTTGCTGTTTGGACAAAAGAAACATTTCTCAGAGAATCTTCGTTATCGAGACCTTTCTGCACGCACTTACCATTGTAGTCATTCCTGTAATAAAACAAACTATTGCCAACAAAATTGTAAGAGAAAATTTAAAAAATTACAAAAATGTGATTTTTTGTGTCTCGATTTGTTTGTATGGGTAGAAAAACAACCTAAAAACAATTTGTTATAACGAAAATTGAATATGGCATAATCATTGAAATAGAGTATGCGCACAAATTTAAGATGATGTTGTTTTTTCGTTTTTGTTAAGGGTTGTGTTTTTTATAAATGTGCCGGGGTGGGGCTTTGCTCATATCGATAGGTACAATAGCAGATAACATGGAGGAAGAAGATGAATAAAGCAGATACCGCATTTATCCTTGCGAGTGCAGGGTTGGTGCTGCTGATGACCCCGGGACTGGCCCTGTTTTACGCTGGAATGGTGCGAAGAAAGAATGTTCTCGGCACTATAATGCAAAGTCTTATCCTGATCTCACTGATATCCGTTGAGTGGGTATATCTCGGATATTCTATGTCTTTTGGTCCTGATGTGGGTGGTTTTGTCGGAGATTTATCCTGGTTTGCATTAAATGGTGTGACGAATGCCCCAAGTTCGGATTATGCCACGACCATTCCACAGACTGTATTTATGATTTATCAATGCATGTTTGCTATTATTACTCCGGCTCTCATCACTGGTGCCTTCGCTGAGCGGGTCCGATTTGTCCCTTTCCTCGTCTTCTCGATGCTCTGGGCTATTCTGGTATATAACCCGGTATGTCACTGGATTTGGGGCAAAGGCGGTTGGCTTGGAAACTTTGGTGTGCTTGATTTTGCAGGGGGGCTTGTTGTGCATGCAACCTGTGGAGCAGCAGCTCTTGCAGGTGTGCTGGTGCTGGGGCCCAGGAAGGGCTATGGCAAAACCAGCTTTATGCCCCATAATCTGCCGCTGACTGTTGTCGGGACCGGACTGCTCTGGTTTGGCTGGTTTGGTTTTAATGGTGGCTCGGCACTCGCCGTTGATGAGATCGCGGCTACTGCCTTTGTGGCAACGCATCTTGGCGGAATGGCCGGCATGTTGATGTGGGTGGTAATGGAATGGCTTACCCAGAAAAAAGCAACGACTCTTGGCGCGGCATCGGGCGCTATTGCGGGCTTGGCAACGATAACCCCGACTGCTGGTTTTGTCGGTCCGAATTCGGCAATTATTATTGGTTGCATTGCAGGCGTGGTCTGTTATCTGGCGGTTAATGCCAAATCCAGACTTGGTCTGGACGATTCTCTTGATGTGGTAGGAATCCATGGTGTTGGAGGGATTGTAGGAACCATTTGCCTTGGTTTTTTTGCCTCAACGGCGGTTAATCCAGGAGGCGTTGATGGCCTGCTCTTTGGCAATGCTTCTCAGGTTGGTATACAACTGTTTGGGGTTGTGGTGGTTGCCGGTTACGCTTTCGTGATCAGCTGGATGCTTTTCAAGGTTATCCATGGTGTCATGGGCATGCGTCTTCCTGAGGAAGCAGAGGTACAGGGAATGGATTCTACTGAACATTCGGAAACCGCATATAACACGTAACCTTAAAAGGCGAGGTTGTATGCAAAAGGCAAAGAATTTCCTGAAGGTATTAACTGGAGCTTGCTGGTATCTGGATCTTGATATAATGTGTTACCTTCACATAAAGAGTGGGTGGAGACAATCCATTGAATGTTTAGGGAGTATTCTGCGTTTTTATGGGTTATCGGGGTGCAATTGATACAAAAACATCAGCAGCATTCCTCCAAGGGCTATCGCAAAAACTGTCACTAAAGTGAGTTAGGTTTGTTTTGCGATAATAATCGTCTGAAGGAAAAGTGTAAAGGTGCACTAACTAGGGAAAGGCCATGAAAAAAATAGAAGCAATTATAAAACCATTTAAGCTGGACGATGTGAAAGATGCCTTGAATAGTATCGGTATTACCGGAATGACCATCTCTGAAGTTAAAGGATATGGTCGTCAGAAGGGCCATACAGAAATTTATCGCGGGGCGGAGTATATCGTCGACTTTATCCCAAAGGTAAAAATCGAGATTGTTGTTTCAGCAGATATAGTTGGTCAGGTTGTTGATACAATCAGGGTCGCAGCCAATACTGGAAAAATCGGAGATGGCAAGATTTTCGTCTTGCCGGTTGAGCGAGTTGTGAGGGTTCGAACAGGTGAAGAAGATCGGGATGCGGTGTAATGAATGATTTCTGTATTTCGTGCCGAGCGGAAAGCTCTCGAAGAGAGTTGGAGGAAAGGCGGGAGCAGTGATGGGTTTCTTCTTGGTCATTGTCGGCTGGTTGATAAATACATCGTTGAATGCTATGAAAGAGCTGGGATACAAGGGTGTAACGAAGAGATAGCCCTTGTGGCACTCGGGGGATTTGGTCGGAAAGAATTGTTTCCTTTTTCGGATATCGACCTGATGATCCTTTATCGTCCGAAGGTAAAAAAACTGATCGCCAAGGTTACCGACGCTGTGTTGTACCCGCTTTGGGATACCGGTATGGAGGTGGGACATGGTGTCCGGACTGTTTCCGAGTCGATCAGTCATGCCCGTGAGGATTACTTTTTTCTAGTTGCCCTGCTTGATGCCCGGTTGATTCATGGTTCTAAAGATTTGTTTGACGAGCTTCTTAAAACGTATCGTAAACGATATGTAGATGGGCACAGGGAGGATTTCGTCGAAAAGATGAAGGGGCATCGCCAGAGTCGTCGTGAGCGTTTTGGCAGTCACAGTTATCTTCTTGAGCCTCATATTAAAGAAGGGCGAGGCGGGATGCGCGATATCCAGGCCATGATGTGGACGGCAAGAGTTGTCTTCGGTCTCAACAATCTGGAAGACATCCAGACTTCAGGACTGTTACTCAGTGAAGAAAAAAAACAATTTCAGGACGCCAGGAACGCACTCATCCGGTTACGTTGTCATTTGCATTTCATCAGTAACCGCAAAAATGATCAGCTCTATTTCGAACAGCAGGGAGATGTCGCCGAGGTATTTAAATACCGGACCAGCGGTGGAGTTCGCGGTGTTGAGCAGTTTATGCGTGACATCTATAGCGCCCTGCAGACCATAAGTGTCACCAGCGATCTGTTTTTCGATCATGTCGACGAAGTTTTGGGTCTGGCCGGCAAGGGCAAGATGATTTCAGACAGGGTGGTTGAGAGTGGAATAGAAGTCAGGACCGGTCGGATACATCTAACTGCTTCCAGATCTCAGGTCCTTGCAAAGCCACAGACGATTATCCGGGTGTTCCTGGCTATGGCTCGGACAGGTCTGCCCATGCACCACAGAACCCGCAAGATTCTTTCAGGATTTGTGGAGCTGATTACAGATAAAGAGCGGACTTCTCCAAGATTTGCAAAAACCTTTTTTACTTTGCTCCTGGAGGCAAAAAATATCTCGGCTGTTCTCGAGACCATGCTGGAGACAGGGGTATTGACCAGTTGTGTCCCCGAGTTTTCCAGAATAACCAGCCTGGCTCAGCATGACTTGTACCATATCTATACTGTTGATCGCCACTCTCTGCAGGCTGTAGCTGAACTTCATGCACTTGTTGGAGATTGGACCAATGTTGTTCAGACTGTCAGGGATTTGAAGGTATTATATCTTGCCGCTCTCTTGCATGATATTGGCAAAGGATCAGGCCGCGATCACTCTATTGAAGGTGCAGCGCTGGCGGGAGAGATAGGCAGGCGGTTCTGTCTTAGCGAACAAGAGTGCAGTGTTTTTGAGTTTCTTATCAGGTACCATCTCTTTATCCCTGAAAATGCACTGCGTCGCGATTTGAATGATGCGATATTTATTAAAAGATGCGCGGAAACAATCGGTGATTTGAACCGGCTCTCCATGTTGTATCTCCTCTCTGTTGCCGATTCGAAAGCGACCGGGCCGTCTGCCTGGAGTGACTGGAAGGCCGCCCTGATGGAAGAGCTTTATATGAAAGTATACCCTTATCTTGATCGTGGCCGTCATGAAGTACATGATGTGATGGCCCATGAAGAGCAGGGAGTTGAATGGTTGCGTGAGCAGATCCGTCTGGAGTTAAAGGGTTGTGTCGATTTGAAGATTAATCCGGAAACCCTGAGCGCCGACTATATCCTGTCCTTTTCTCCAAAAGTAATTGCCGAACATGTACTGACCCAGCGGGATCATTATCAGCGGATTCGCCAGAAGTCTTTGATTGTCGCCAGTATGACGGAAGAGAGCTGGTCACTTTTGATTATGACCAAAGATAGATCAGGTTTGCTGGCCAAAATTTGCGGAGTGATGGCGCTTAACAATCTCTCCGTTGTGAAAGCACAGATTTTCACCTGGCCGGATGGTACCGTTGTCGATGTAATTGATGTTCGTTCAACAGGTGGCCTGAGTTTTGCAGAAAAGAACTGGAAGGCTCTTAACGATCAGCTTGATCTCGCCATTGAGCACAGGATGGGGCTCAGCCACCGCCTCTACAGCAAGCTGTCCTCAACGTATGGCAGGCGAACACAGATGGTCGGCGATGTTGCCTCCAAGATTATTATAGACAATGAGAGTTCAGAGAAATATTCGGTCATAGAAGTGTATGCAGCAGATTTGCCCGCCCAGCTCTACCATATAACGCAGGCGATGGCTGATTTTGGTTTGAATATTCACAAGGCATACATAGCAACAGAGGTGGAACAGCTGATCGATGTATTTTATGTGCTTGATTCAAATGAACAAAAATTGATTGACGAGGAGTTCGTTAAGGAGATTACCGAGGGCATAATTCATTATATAAGCCACCCGGCCAAGTAATCTATCAGGCGAATGATTTTAATGATTTTCGATAGACTAAGGGAGATCCTGTTGGTAAATAAATGACAAACTTGTAAGGAAATTTCATTTGTTTGTTGCAAATATTGTCAGAAATGTTAATCAGGAAGCAATTAATTCCGGGACGTAAAAAGCTGGCAATGAAAAAAATAATTCTGAATTGAAAGGAGAATGTAGAAATGACTAGAGAAGAAATTATGCAAACTATTGAGGATGAAAATATTCAGTTCTTTCGTCTCCAGTTTGTCGATATCTTTGGTTTTATGAAAAACGTAGCAATTCCAAAGAGCCAGATTGAGAAGGCTCTGGATGGGGACATGATGTTCGATGGCTCCTCTATTGATGGTTTTGTTCGTATTGACGAATCGGATATGTATCTTAAGCCAGACTATGATACCTTTACTGTTCTCCCATGGAGAAATAAAGCTGGTATCGCAGCAGCCCGAATCATTTGTGATGTATATAAATCAGACGGATCCCCTTTCGCCGGCTGTCCTCGTGTAAACCTCAAGCGTGTTTTGGCAGAGGCCAAAAAACTTGGCTTTTCCATGAATGTTGGTACTGAAGCTGAATTCTTCCTTTTTGAAAAGGATGAAGAAGGTTATGCCACCACCATCACCAATGACGTTGCCGGATATTTCTCTCTTGATCCTGAAGATACAGGCAACAACTGCCGTCGTGAGATCATCGAAACTCTTGAAAAAATGGGTTTTGAGATTGAGGCATCTCACCATGAGGTTGCCGAGGGACAGCATGAGATCAATTTCAAATATGCAGATGCTCTTGCCGCAGCTGACAATACTGTAACATTTAAGTGGGTAGTGAAGTCAATTGCTGCAAAATATGGTCTTCATGCGACCTTTATGCCAAAACCGATCTTCGGCATCAATGGTTCCGGTATGCATACCAACCAGTCACTGTTCAATGCAGACGGCACGAACGCATTTTTTGATGAGTCGGATCCTCTGAAACTTTCAAAAGTTGCCTACGCCTATATTGCCGGCGCACTGAAGAATGCCCGTGCCTTCGCTGCGGTAACAAATCCATTGGTCAACTCCTATAAGCGACTTGTTCCTGGTTATGAGGCTCCTGTTTACTGTGCATGGTCTGCATCGAATCGCTCTGCTCTCATTCGTATCCCTGCAGCTCGCGGGCTGTCAACCAGGACTGAGATCCGTTGCCCCGATCCGACCTGTAACCCTTACCTCGCTTTTGCCATGATGTTGAACGCAGGTCTTGACGGTGTGAAGAATAATCTCACCCCTCCAGCCGAAGTGAGGCGTGATATCTTCAAGATGAGTGCTGCGGAAATGGAAGAGTGTGGCATCGCAGTAATGCCTGCCAACCTCAAGGAAGCCATTGGTGAGTTAAAAGCCAATCCGCTGGGCAAAGAAACTCTTGGTGAGCATATCTATACAAAATACATTGAGGCAAAAGAAAAAGAGTGGGATAGCTTCAGAACAGCAGTAACTGATTGGGAATTGGACGAGTATTTGCGTATTTACTAATCTCCTCATCTATTAAATAGTAGAACCCGGCCCGCACTTCTTCCTTCTGGAGTGCGGGCTTTTTCGTTTTTGATCAGTCTTGCAATACTTGCCAATTATACTTTTTCTAAGTAAAGAGTGGAGATGATAATTGTAGTGAACAGGTGGTGATGAAAGTGGCCGAAAAGGTAAATTCCAATAAGAACAGCGTCTCCCGAATGCTCCCGGGTCTCCTGCATGATAAAGGTTGGGAAAAACAACTCGATTTGCATTCGATTTTTCTCAAATGGAAGGAGTTGGTTGGGGAAGAGATGAACCAATACGCCCGGCCCCTGAAAATTGAAAGAGGAGTGCTTTGGCTGGAAGTTGAAAATTCATCCTGGCTGCAGCAGTTCCAATATGAAAAAATGGAACTGCTGGAGACTTTGAATCGATTTTTAAGACTTTCAAGTCTCAAAGATATAAAGATGGTTTTGCCAAAAGGTAAGGTTGGCAAGGATAATGCGGCAAGCCGGGAATCTGCTTCTACGATCGAATTCGTCAGACCGGATGAAAAGAAGGTTGCGGCATTTCAACGACAGGTTGAATGTATTGCAGATGAGAAATGTCGGGAAGCACTGATGCAGTTTTGGTATCTTGCCCAGGCATGTAAGAGAAAAACGGAATAATTCATCCCGTCTTCAGTGTTGAGGGAGCGGGTGTTTACCTTTGGTTTATCGGGCAGAAGAATGTTACATAAAAATATATTAAGCGCTATAGGCAATACTCCACTCATTCGGATCAACCGACTGTTTCAGAGTCCATCTGTCTCGATTTTTGGGAAACTGGAATCGACTAATCCCGGTGGATCTGTAAAAGAACGAATCGCCCTCTCCATGATTGAAGCAGGGGAGGCGAGTGGAGCCTTGACAAAGGATAAAATAGTCCTCGAGGCAACCAGCGGCAATACCGGAATTGGTCTCGCCATGGTCTGTGCTGCCAAAGGGTATCGTTGCGTTCTGGTTATGCCGGAATCGGCCAGTATCGAGCGGCGAAAAATTATGCAGGCCTATGGAGCAGAGCTTTTGCTTACTCCAGCAAATAGAGCAACGGATGGTGCAATCGAGAAGTCCTATGTTATGGTGAGAGAGTTTCCAGACCGGTATTTTCTGACCGACCAGTACAACAATGAAGCAAACTGGCGAGCTCATTACAATCATACCGCACCAGAAATATGGGAACAGACGGATGGCAAGGTTACCCACCTGGTGGCAACGCTCGGAACCTCCGGCACCATCATGGGGTTATGCGCCTGGTTTCATGAGTTTCAGCCACATGTTAAGGTGATTGCCGTTGAACCGCACCTGGACCATAAAATCCAGGGGCTTAAAAACATGAAGGAATCTTACAAACCCGGCATCTTTGATAAATCCGTTCCAGATGAGATTGTCCTGGTTGACGATGAAGATGCTTTTGGCATGGCCAGGAAACTTGCCAGCAATGAAGGAATGCTGGTAGGGATGAGCAGTGGAGGTGCCATGGCTGCCGCCATTGACTATGCCAAGGGGCTGGAGAGTGGGTTAGTAGTTGTCATCCTGCCGGATGGGGGTGAGCGTTATCTGAGCACACCGCTTTTTACCCCTCCAAAGAAAGTCGACGGGAAGAAAAAACTGCGCTTTTTCAATACAATGTCCAAGAGGAAAGATGAGTTTGTGCCCCAGCGGGAGGGCCAGGTAACCTTCTATTCCTGCGGACCAACAGCTTACGAAATGGCTAATCTTTCCCTTTGCCGCAGATTCATAGTTTCTGATCTCATAACCCGTACTCTCGAATCAAAAGGGCTGCAGGTAGATGCCTATATGAATTTCACCGATATCGACGATAATACTATCGCCGGTGCGGAAAAAGCAGGAAAACCATTAAAGGATTATACCCAGGAATTTATAGCCGGTTTCATGGAGGACATGGATACACTCGGAGTAAAACGGGCAAAGGGATATCCAATGGCTTCTGAAAATGTGGCCGATATGATCGAGATCGCTCATGACCTGATCCACAAGGGCTACGCCTATGAAAAACACGGTTCGATATATTTTGATATTTCGAAATTTAAAAAATATGGTCGGCTCTCCGGTATTGATCTGAGCAAAATCCAAATTGGTAAGACAGTCGATCTTGACAATTATGAAAAGGATAATCCTCGGGACTTTACCCTCCTTAAACGATCAACCCTCGGAGAATTGAAACAGGGAATCTTTTTTGAAACGGATTGGGGTAATGTGCGTCCCAGCTGGCATGTGGAGTGTTCGGCGATGGCCACAAGAAATCTTGGGTCCACCATGGATATACATACCTCGAGCAGAAACCTTATCTTTCCGCACCATGAGAATGAGATTGCCATTGCCGAAGCACTCACCGGCAAGCCGCTGGCCAACTACTGGCTGCATTCTGAGTTGGTGCTGGTTGACGGTAAGAATATGTCCGTTGAGGCCGGGAATAATGTGACGCTCAGAGAATTTCTTCGGCGAGGCTATACGGGACGGGAAATACGATTTATGTTACTTTCCGTACATTACCGTAAACCGCTGAACTTTTCTTACAAACGACTGGATAATGTCCGCACTGCCCTGAGAAGATTGGATGAATTCACCTGCAAGCTCAATTGTCTGCCTTCCGGCAAGCCCCATCCCGAGGTAACTGCCTTTGTCTCGGCCATGGAAAACCAGTTTCAGGAGGCGATGGATGATGACCTGAATGTCTCCAAAGGGATGGGAGCAATCTATCACTTCATCAAAAAGGTATATCCAATTCTCCAGGTAAATAATCTCGACAAGGATCAGAAAAATTATATCCTGGAAAGCCTTGGCAGGTTAAACCAGGTGCTGAATGTTTTTCGGCTGCAGGGTTGTCCTTTAGCCCCCGATGTCAACGCACTTATCCAGCGCAGAGAGCAGGCAAGGCTGCTGAAGGACTGGAAGGCTGCCGATGAGGCCAGGGAGGAACTTGCCAGAAAAGGAATCGTGGTCATCGACACGGAAAACGGTCCTGTCTGGAAACGAACAAGAGATCTCGAGCAATAAATAACAAGTGAGAAATGCGGGCGAGTCGCTGGGGAGGTTGTTGTCCTAAGAGGTCGATCTATGATTTGATTCGATTTGAGGAGGCCTCCGTCATCAATACTTTAAATTCTCCAAGTGGCGGCGACTTTTCCAATTCTTTCGGAATCCCCCTCGTGTAGCTGAAGTGGCCGTTTTTTGCACCCAGCACTGCATACACTGCTTCCTTTTGACGATGCTTCTGAAAACGGGCAAATACGATTTCCCCATCCTTAAAAAAGACCACCGCTCTTCCTTCTTTAAGTGAGAGGTGAACCCCTCCGGTTTTACGTGCGGAATTGATTAAAAGAAAAAGATCTGCAGCGCTTATATCGGCTAATTTCCCGGTCATGCCGGAGGTAATATTTCCTGACTGCAATGCCACTGTCTGTGCCCTGTCGATCAACATCTTTAAGAGAAAAATCTGCAAGACATGATATCTTCTCAAGATATCCCGAAAATTCTTGACACTCAGCATAGCCATCTGGGTGTCTTCAGTAGTATGGACAGAATTGGATACCGGTTCGCCGGAGAGAAGGCTCATTTCTCCGAATATCTCTCCTGCCTTAATCTCTGCTATTTTTGTACCATCGTCATTTATGACCGCGGCCATTCCCTTCATGATGATATAGAGATTATTGCCCGGCGCGCCCTTCTTCACAACTCTCTTGTCCTTAGGGATCGATCTAAACTCAAGCAGCAATGTCAGGTCAATTAAAGAATGATCATTAAGAGGACTGAAGATATCAAACTTTCGGAGTTCACCAAAATGTTGTTCGATTAGTTTTCTATGCCGCCGGTCTTTTGCCTCCTGGAGCATTTTCATTTGCAGCGTGGCAAAATCTTTTCCCTTTTTATATTCAAAGTGAATCATGCCTTCACAACCGCCACAGTCAAAGTAAGGCTTTTGCCCACCAATTTCGGGAAGCCGACTGATAGTATCTTTTATGGTGACAATATTGGCAATTTCCCTGGCTAGGTGGAGGCAACTAGGTTTATAGGATGCCGTCAGCAGGTTGAAATTTTGCACTTTCAGCTCTTCGCCTAAACTATAAACGGGACAGGAACGTTCTTCTGTGATGACAAAAACTGCATCACGGTATTTTTCTAATGGCTTTTTCAAAAATTACCCTCCAAATGTTCCTGATCCCCAGTGAATCTCTTCCAATATTTGTCACTGGCCGTTTTCATTTTTAAGACGCTGGAGAAGCTCTCTCTTCAATTGTTGAATCACTAATGCCAGAGCTTTGCTTTCACGAACGGGTCCGGAATTGTTCCAGCCAACATACAATGCTGAATCTATTTTCCGGCGAAATTCTTCCTTCGAGTGCACCATGGTTTTCCAACCCAATAATTTCTGTAGAATGTGCCGTTCCGCTGAATTGAGATCCCGGTCAGTATCAATGTCTGTGTTGTTGTCTATCTGGATAATCATACGATCGGGTTCCGAAACCAGTCCTTTCACTGCAACTTTTAACCACAATTCCAAGTAACTCATTAATAGCGTTGCCAACAGAATTCTGACTTATTGTTACTATCATACACCCTGGTTGAAAATAATTGCAAACAGGGGACTATGATTTATTTCATTCTTCGGGCGAAAGTTATGTGATGCATAACCTGCCTGCTCGTGTGTTTTTTGTTTTTGACAAACAAGTTGAGCAGGAAAAAGATTGTGAAAACAGCTACAAAAAGATAGGGTGACTATACTTTGCTGCGGTACTGATTGTAAAAACGGCAACTCATCGACTTTTTTGCATTGCGAGTTGGAAATTGATGTATTTGTCGCTACTCTCAAATCAATGATCATCAAATGGAAGCAGGACCGGGATCATGTGGAATACTCATTTAAATGTGTATTTGTATTAACAACTTATCGGAATATATCAGTAATTAACAAAGGAAAAAAATGGTAATAGTTAAGTATTCTTTTGCAATTTTAGCGTTAGTGTCAGTGTTTGGTTGCACTTCCATAAAAGTACAACCAATGAAAAATGAGGCAGAAATAACGCATGTTTGTGTCAAAGATGGTAAAGAAATGTGTTTTGATGGCCAAATGATGGGTGTGATTCTTGATGGATTTGGGCGTCATGGCATTACAACTCAGGTATACTCAGGCAACTTGCCACCAGAATGCGAATACAACCTCTCCTATATGTGTAATCAAACATGGGACATGGCGATGTATATGCACCATGCTGAACTGCGCCTCTTTCACACCCAATCCCAAATAGGCTACGCTGAGTATCACCTCAATGGAAGTGGTGGTTTTTCACTTATGAAATGGCAAAGTTCAAAAACAAAAATGGATCCTGTCATTGATGAACTGTTACAAAATTATCCTATTGTGAGTTCAACTGGTTCAGTAAAAAATATCCAAGCCGTTTCGCCGGATGTAAATATTAATGGCGCGGGCATTATTCATTCCAACCAGCAAATAGATGTGTACACTGAGTTGCTCAAATTAGAGGACTTACGCAAGCGCGGGATACTCACCGATGCGGAATTTGAGCAGCAAAAGGTAAAGCTACTTGGTGGAAAATGAAGCCAAAGACGCCATTCAGATGCTGAGTTCCTTGGTAAAAATTTCTGGTCGTATTCCGGTCGTTTGGGAGAGAGCCTTGGCAATGGCCAGAAACCAATATCCTGTAGAGCTTCGGCGGGATAAACCATATCTGAAGTATTCCGGCTGCAGGCATGACCGCCGACACCCGTTGTTAATGCTCTTATCCAGCCCAGAAGACTGAAAAGCTGCTAATGAGGCCAGGGAAGAATTCGCCGGATACCGAAAGCGACCCTGTCCGATTGGAATAGCAGATGACGGGCGTGATGGCGAAGTTAGATATTACGGTAAGATTGATAACGATACGAATCAACAGGATAAAGTCGTTCGCAAACTCATATCGAAAGGAGCTGTGCTCCGATTTGTGTATGAAGCAGGACCTTGTGGATATGGAATCTATCGTTATCTGACCAACAATAACATGGATTGTGTTGTCGTTGCACCTTCAAAAATTCCACAACAAAGTGGCAACCGTTTAAAAAATGACAGAAGAGATTGCATTTCTTTAGCCAAGCAGCAGCCCGGAGCCTTCCTGCTTCGGCATGATATGGTATTTTCTGGAAAAACAAAGTGGACAAAGACGTATTTCGTCTGGTTGTCTTCTGTCACGATGGCACATTCCGCTCAGCTGATCGTGCTTCAAGAATATATAGACACGGTAACAGGCTGTATCGATCGTGTTCATCGATTAACAGAACAGATTCGTCTGCAATCTCGTCAAAGCAGTCGGCATGAATTGATCCTAGCTCTACAGGCCATGCGCGGGATATCTCTTATTGTCGCAGCAACAATAGCTTCTGAACTGGGAGATCTTACTCGCCTTGAAATCCCTGGAAAACTTATGGCTTTTCTTGGGCTTATACCTTCTGAACATTCAAGTGGTGATCAAGTCAAGAAAGGATCGATTACGAAAACAGGGAACAGGCATGTGCGCAATGCTTTGGTAGAGGCCGCTCATGCGTACCGATTTTCGGCGAGAAAAAGTAGGACTATCCGTAAACGACAGAAAGAATTACCCAAAGGAGTGATAGATATCTCTTGGAAAGCTCAATGTCGTCTTTGTGCCCGTTACCAGAATTTGATGGCCAAAGGGAAAAAAGTGAATGTTACCAAAACAGCTATTGCCAGAGAGATCGCAGGTTTTTCCTGGGCAATTGCAAGAGAGAGGCAGCTCCACGACGAAGCCAATTCATTCGGTACCCAACCCGCGCATATCAGATTGATCAACCGTCGTTACACTATGACCCCGTCTCTGATCATGAACTGGAAAATGCAGTTAACCTCGTTGCAAGCATTGGTACTCCAATGAAAATAGAGGCAATGGATTCTTGTTTTGTATTGACAGTGTTAACCATATCTGCAAGTAACGTCGCCAGTCACAGGTTGCTATGGAGCGCAGTGGAATGGTAACAAATAGAGGTAGTCTGCTCCGTTTTCGGGCTTCTTCGACTGTCTTACCCATCCAAAAGAATCATATAAACTTATGGCCGCAGTCATATTCCAGTTTGTTGTCAATACAACATGTTTATATCCGACCTCAATAGCAGCGGACAGCAAAGTCTCAATTAGTTTATGTCCAATACCCTGCCCTTGATAATTGGACCTAACATAGAAGACGGTCATTTCTGCAACAGAAGGAGAGATCGACTTCAAGATTATGCACCCTATAAGCTGTTCCCCATCCACGGCGACGAATTCACTGGAGAGGATTCCTCGCTCTTGACCAAATGTGGCCAAAGCGTAATCAATATTCTCAGGGTCTGGTTCAATGCCCATCGATCTCATTATTTCAAATGCAAAATCCCTCACCGCTTCATTATCTTCCGGTCTGGCTTTTCGAATCTGTATATTGAGTATCATAGGTGTTTAACACGAAGATCACAGGCACCGGCAGTTTGGCGTCCTGTGCATTTTTGGGTTCGGCAAAGCCGCTGCCTATAATTATTTATAGTTCTGTCAAGAGTGAAGACCTCGCTGCTTTTTCTCTGACAACCTATTTGGCAGATGGAGGTGCGGCCACAGTCATGCCGTGACGCCGAAAGATCTCCGCCATCTTCACGGGGTCGGGCGGGCCTCCTGCAGCGGCACCGATTGCCCTAGCGGCATCGCGGAAATATTCGGGACCCATGACCGGCGGGCTGATCACACAAAGCTGTTTTACACCCACGCTGCCGAAATTGTCGAAACGGTGCACTGCTCCCCGGGGAATGCACAGAGCCTGCCCGGGGCCAACCGGGATGGGATTCCCGTTAACAGTCCACGTAAGGACGCCCTCGATGCCATAGAGAACCTCCTCGTATTCGTCGTTTTTATGGGCCGGTGCGGGTAGTTTTAGGCCAGCAGGGACGCTGAACTCGAACACGGACATTAGACCGTTAGTGTTGTCACGAGTTAGTAGGAACCGGATCCTGATTCCGTTGGCCCCGATCAGGATGATTTCTTCCGATGGATTAACACGGGTGATCTGTGTGTTCATCTTCTTTTCCCTCTCTTTCTCTTAGGCGAACAAGTTATTCTATGGTTTCTCGATATCTCCAAAACATTACCAACTGTAAAATAACCATTTAATCCTATTTGGGCTAGATATCGGGAAGCCGGATATCATTCATAAAACAAATTTCTTCACCAATCATACGTCAATTCATAACTTTTATCACCCAACTAGATATTTGGGGTTGGCATAGTCAACATATTTTTCCAATCAGTTTTCCCGGTACATAGGAGAATCTGAGACCTAACAATGATATGGTAGCACGATATAGGACGCAGATTTTATTAATCAGAAGGCTGGTTCTCGCGAGCTATGATAGGCCCACGCTCATTTACAAATTATCACCTGCTCATTTCATCACTCATTACGCCTCCTGTGCGATACTGATACCATGCTACTTACTAGCAAATCGGAATTCAAGGTCACGCAGTTCTGCTGTCTCCTTCCATTTCACACATAGTTCGTGAACAGCAGCACCGACGGGCTCAGGTTTGTTGAGGTCTTCAAATGATATTGTCTGAGGAGAGAGACTAGGGATGTCGATATCTAGCAATTTAGGGTGTTGTAGG
The DNA here is from genome assembly GCA_963709755.1 of uncultured delta proteobacterium. Lineage (GTDB taxonomy): Bacteria > Desulfobacterota > Desulfobulbia > Desulfobulbales > Desulfocapsaceae > Desulforhopalus_A. The sequence continues at coordinate 972,468 of CAVPXO010000001.1, read as the reverse complement.
AGGAACTCACGTCTGACAAGTACCAAACCAGTGTTTTCAAGGTAAAGACCGACAAGACGTGGGTTTCGAGAAAAGTCCCATGACAGGTCTATCGAGACCTTTGCCGCATTCTCATCCAATGTCGAAAGTGGAACGAGAAGGGCGATTAGGGTCATGTCTGTGCTACGTGCTTGCGCCAATAAGAATTCACCATCCAGCCCTTCTGCCAAACCAATATCCAGCACTGAAGGAAGCGAATTCCAATCTTCAGGAACGATCGGTATGCGACTATGACTATTGGAAATTTTGCTTCTTGGAAGCGTATTTAAGACGTACAATAGTCGGTGAACGGCTTCTACCATGTCGTCTTTTTGTACTACGGGTATCGCATGTTCTGACGGATCAATCCCCTCTTCCAGTAGCGATGGGCAAACGCCTTCGTCATCAGAAATGAAAATCGTCCTGCCTGCGCGTTCAGGTGTAATCATAAGGAACACCTCGTAACAAACGGGTCCCGTTCGATGAACAGTGTCAATAACAAACATTGGCGCAATGTCGATCAAGCGATGCACCATACTCTTCCAAGTATTGTCGTTTGATGTACGCATGAGGTCTAATCTAAGCATCCGACCTACAGTGCCCATTTGCTGGGGATCTAGTAATGCTACAACCCGCAGGGGAGTAACTGAGAGATGGAGTTGGAAGAAGAGGGCGTTGGCTCGATCACCAGATCCAGCAAGAAACAGAATAGCGGGAGGTAAACAAAGACGGAGCAAAGGAACCAGCGAGACGCATACCATCAAAGCCATAGCTCCTGAGGGAATCTGAAATCCAAAGAGGGGGATGTAGATAAGGAAGCCTATTTGGGCAAGAACAATGATAAGGATATACAGGTTCCCTGTGAAGCGGCACAGATAGAGTGTTTGCCGAATTAGAGCGATATCTATGCCCCCTAACAACACGTATGTCCGCCACCAACTCCGGGCATGGGGTGCAAGAAGGAGCAGTGCAATCATCCAACCGATCCAAGTGATTGCCGGATGGTCCATCAATGTACTTCTACCATTTTAACAGTCGTTATCATTGTGCGTGTCTCGTCTTTATCCTATCCCCAATAGACGCCTCCACCATGATGTTCGAACGACTGCCGATGGTCTTCTCTTAGAAGTCCGTATTTCGTTGATACGATTATTTTGTCCCCCGTAGATCGGTTCAATCTCAACAAGATCATTTATCTTGTCTACAACGAGATCGAATCCGGCTTCCTGAAGCATTCTTCCGGTATCTCGGAGTTCAGGAGAAAATGTATTCCCTGCTGCCATCAATTCTCGCAATGTTGATGTCCTGAAAATCATGCTATAATGCGAGCCACTATACAGGGCCAGCTTGGGATTCTCTTGAAAGCCACGTAGAACTTGAAACAAAGTCATGATCGTCATGGGCCCAGACAATCGACTACCACCTGGCAGAATCCAGAGGTAATCACTATGTACGTGTTTTAAAAGGGACCCAAGGAGGTCGAACGGCTCTGGTTTCTCGGCATCAATACTGTGCACAGTGACTCCAAGCGATGCTACGAAATCTTCAGTCCTTTTATCACCGTAGGATGAACTCTTCTGTTTTGGCCATAGTATCTCACTGAGTTGTAACTGCCACAATTGGTTTAGCCCTCCAGTCTCCAGCAACTGATCGCGAATGTCAGCAAGACCTTGGAGTGTTCGCCCATGTGATGGCAGACGCAAGTTCATGAACTTCTCAATTTCCTTATTTATTGCCGTGTCCACCTCAGCGACTATTTCGCCCTTTCTGAGTCGAGAGCACATCGCTTCTGACGCGTGGAATTTATTTCTTAGTCTTTCAAGACAGTTATTCCATTCTTGAGGATGGTTACGAATCACAAGTTGTAGCATGTTTTCCCCCAGTAGCGGTTTCGGGGGACGCAGCCCTGGTGGGAACCCAGTTACAATTGCCGTCAATGTCATCTTATTCATTTTGGTCTCCTTTGCCTTGGTAATGATTCGACTGCAATGGTTGCTGGACAATTACCAGCTATGGCTTATTGGAGTTATCAATATGATTTGCAGCGGCATTCTATTATTTTTTGGTTAGGGCGTCAACATTATTGCGGCACTTTTCACAATGCTGTCAGAATTATTGATTGATTTAGACAATCAAATTGATGACATCGTGAAAAACCAATAAGAAATTAAAATTACACGTTTATTGCTTTGCAAAGAACTACGATCAAACAATGTAGAGAAAATGATATGGAAGAACTGATTCAAATATCAGAAGATTCACCAACAAATAAGAGTCTTGTACCTGGTTATTTAAATACGTGTGTAGGGGGGTAAAAAATTTGAAGTTCTTAAAAATTATATATACAAGTACACAGAGAAGGGATTTTTTTGGAGAAGTACATTACAACAGGCGAGGCAAGAAACATCTTAAAATTGAGTCCTATTCATTCGCGATTACGGTCTTTTTGGAAATGGTGAGCCTTCTCGAAAAAGACCAGAAAACGTATATTCTGAAGTACCTTGGCAGGCTCTCGGGTACTTAATTTGTTACGCATGCAGGGCTGTTCTCTCGCTCTCGATGTCAATGTACTTATCCAATACCAAGTACAGGCCCGGTTACAGAAAGAGTATAAACCCACTGATGAAGCCCGAATCAAGCTCGCCGGAAACGGAACTGTGGTCATCAATACCGATATCGACCCTGTCCGGAAAAGAACAAGAGATCTAGAACAATAACTAGAATGAAGTTGCTTTTTAGCAATCTTTGAGTATTATGTCCTCGCTGATTGTGGTATGCTCACAACAGTTTTTATTAATTCCATCAACAACAAGCGCCAGTAGCTCAGCTGGATAGAGCAACGGACTTCTAATCCGTAGGTCGCAGGTTCGAATCCTGCCTGGCGTACCAATAAAATCAAAACGGCACCGGCACCCCGTCGTCCCAAAAATATAACGAAACAGACAGTTCGTCCCACGACATTCTCTTCTTACCTCAACTAAAAAATCCTCTTCTTACTTTTTCCTTCTTCTCGTCGAATTCTCCCCCTACATTGACAGGGTATTCATATAATTCAGGTCAATGCTGTAGCCTAAAGGAGTTGGCGCGTACCCGTAGTGGCCAGGAAAGGTAGGAGCATAGTTGGCGAACAAAAAAATCTTGTAAGATCGGAATGAAATGCACCCTGCTTCTACCGGAAATTTCGGCAGAATTGTTGTTCGTAGGGTGCATTCTATGCACCATCTGCATGTAACTGATAGTCTAAAGCTTAAGTTAATGACACTGGGTACTTGATAACAAAAGCAGCCGGGAAAGTTACTTCATCTTTTTCAAGCTGATAGGATTCGGTGCCAGGCGACTGTAGCCTTTCTCCTGGGCCACGATATCGAGAGGGAGACTCGCCATATCCGCCAGGTCGATCCCCATTTCCTTGAGAGGCGGGCCCTCCACGACCTTCACATAGGTCAGGCACGCATCGCATGTGGAAACGCGAAATCCGGGTTCGTCATCGGACATAATGGTGGAAAGCTTTGCCGCATCCACCGATCCGCAGTTCGGACAGCCGATGAAGCGATAGGGGCCTTTAGTGCCGCAGAAGGAGCAATGCAGGTTGCGTATGGGGCCTTCAATGATGGATGAAAGGGACGCTTGCGCCGAACAGAGAGGGCAGCGTCCTTCATCCCACTGGGTGCCGTCAAACAGAAAGGTCTCGCGGAGCGCGAGAAAATAGGGCCTGCTCAACAGGAACAGGAGGGCAGCAAGCTCTTCTTCGGTAGAGGAAAGTGAGGAAAGAGCAGGAATCTCGCCAATTGGAAGCCGCATGAAGTCGACATCGCCGTCCTCAAGCATCCGGCCGAGGGGTGCGAAGTCATTGGTCGACAGACCGAAAATGGAGATAAACAATTGGAAAATTGCAGCCGCGTGTTCTCTGGGATATGCCTTGGAGTCCTCCGGCGTCATAGTCGATCTTGTTTTCGGTAGCAGTTCGGCCGCCTCGTGCTGGAAGCGAAGACATTTGGCGTAGAACTCGAGCGGGTCTTTAAGGTGGGGCTTTTTTTCAATCAAAGCCTGAATATCGATGGTCATGATTCTCCTTATGGGATTTTTGGGTAAATAAAATCGATCGGCATTCCGGTCAGTCCTTCTTCAAGGAAAACTTTGAGCTGAACCTTCTCCTCGGCTGAGAGGTGCAGGGGCTTGAGCGAGGTGTTGCCCTCGCCGCCTCCCCCGTTGAAGAATTCAATCACCTCGTCAAGAGAAGCGTAGATGCCGTTGTGCATGTAGGGGTCGGTACCTTTGATCTCCCTGAGCGTGGGGGTCCTGAAGGCTTTCCAGTCTTTTTGAACCTTGGTGATGAGGTACCTGCCGGGATCTTCAGTGAGTGTCCTGAACTCCTCGAAATGGTAAACTTTGGCGACGAAACGACGCGTCGCTGCAATCCGCGGTTCATTCAGGTGCTCCGGGTTCTCCTTGACATGGAGAACGTGAAATTTATCGTCGGCAAGCTGCACCCCGTAATGACAAACGGAACATCTTCCTTTGCCGGTGAATATCTCATATCCTTGCTGTGCCTTCGGCGAGAGAGCGTTGCCGTCTCCGTTCAGGAAACGGTCAAGTGGAGCATCGCGCGAAACGATCGATCGCTCGAATGCGGCGATCGCCATCGCAATGTGCTCACGGCTTACATCGCCGTCGCCGAAGACCTCGGTGAACTCGGCGACGTATTCCGGCACGGCGCGTATTTCCTCTTCCATGAAATCGAGGTTCTGATTCATCTCGAAGGCGGACATCATCGGGAACAGCGCCTGCTCCTCAAGGCTTGACGCCCGCCCGTCATGGAACAGGCGCTTCTGGAATGCGACGTTTATCAGTGTTGGAGAATTCCGCCAGTTTCGGGTCGTAGGATAGTTGAGAGAAATTTCAAGTCCATCGCTATACCCTTGATTGGGATCATGGCAGGTCGCACAGCTCATGGTCCCATCGCCGGACAACCGCCGGTCGAAGAAAAGTTTCTTGCCAAGCTCGACTTTTGCGGGCGTCTGGGGGTTGTGCGCCGGGATCGGGACATCCTTGATCGACTCCAGCTGCCCGGCAGACCCGGACACAGCCAGGGAGAGCAGTGCGATGGACATCCAGATAATTCTTCTCATCCTCTTAATTTCCCCTTTTTTTCAATTGCTCGTCAATTATCTTTACGAAGTAGTCGAAAGGACGCTCGCCGACAATCTGACGGCCGTTGATGTAGAATGACGGTGTGTTATACAGGTCTATCGACTGGCCGAGTTTGACATCGCGGTCAATCTCTATTGCATGTCTGCCGCTGTCGATGGATTCGGTGAATTTCTTCACATCAAGCCCCAGTTCATCAGCATAGGCGATCAGACTGGCCCGGTCAAGCTTCGGTGAGCGGGTGAGTAGGATTTCGTGCATCTCCCAGTACTTGCCCTGGTCTCTTGCTGCAAGCGAAGCCTCTGCTGCAATCTTCGCGAAATCACGGTATTTGTAGGGATAATTCTTGATGACCAGCCTTATCTTACCGGGGTAGGTCTGCATTATCTGTTTGACGGTCGGACCGACCGCCACGCAATGCGGTCACTGGAAATCGATAAACTCGATGATTGTAATCGGTGCGTCGGTCGGCCCCATTGAAGGTGAGTCGCCGATCGAAACTTCGGTCGTCTTTTCTTCTGCCTGCGCTATTCCACACAGAAGCAGGATGAAAAGAAATATCAGGAATTTTTTCATTATCATAGCATTAAAAAAGGGGATACCGCGGTATCCCCTTTTTCCTCATGATAGATTTGTCAAAGAGCTGGGGTTACATCTTCCCGGCCGCTTTCATCCATTTGGGATATCGCCTCTTTGCCTCACTGAGCGGCAGGGTGCCGCTCACCATAAGCTTGAACGTTCCCGGATTGGCAAGCGTCCCAAGGTAGATATGGACTGGTACTGCAATGACAAAGATTAGGAACGAAACATTATGCACAAGGTGCGAAAGAAGCATCACGGTCGTGTTTTCTTTCATCAGCCAGATGCCGAATCCGGAGAGCGCGATGGCGATTCCTGCGCCAACCACGGCCAGATAATAGAGCTTCTGACCGGGATTGTATTTCCCCATCGGCGGGACCTTCACCTTGTGGGATAAATATCCGCCCGCCACCTTGAACCATTGTGCGTCGTCGGCGTCGTATTCGAAGGCATCTTTCAGGTAATGGCGCATAGAGTAAAGGAGGGATAAACCGAAGACCACTCCCACCCAGTTATGTACCGTTTTCATAGCATTAAACCCGCCGAATACGGAACTGACGGACCCCATTTGAAACAGGAAGGCGAATCCCGTGATCATCAGCAGGATACAGCTTCCGGCGAGAATCCAGTGATTCAGGATCTCGTCGACACTCGATTTTCTTACCATCTCTGCCATGTTATACCTCCTCTTCCTTTTCCTTGTGGGGGCCGATCGCCAGATAGTGGAACGCCGCTGCTGCGACCACGCCGCCAAGACCGATATATGAGAGCGGCTTCAAATACGTATGCCAGAAGACCACGCTGCTCGGGATGCTTGGATTTTCCTTCATCCCGTAGAGCTTGGGTTCATCCTTGAAGGCATAGATCGAGCCCAGGCCGCTCAGGTCATTTTCCCCGTAAATAGTGGAGAAACCTTCCTTCTTGGCGGTACCGATCAGTTCTGCCCGGTCACCGAATCGCAACGCGCCGGTGGGGCAGGTTTTAACGCAGGCCGGCTGCATTCCTGCAGTGGTCCGGTCTGTGCATTGGTGACATTTGGTTATTTTGTTCTCTGCATCGTAACGCGGAACATCGAACGGGCATGCATTGACGCAGAGCTTGCAGCCGATGCACTTGTCGCGGTCATAAGCTACGGCGCCTTCCGACGTCCGGTACAATGCACCGGACGGACAGATCGTCATGCATCCTGCATCCTCGCAGTGCATGCATCGCCTGCTGACAAAAAGCCAGCGGACAGGGTTTTCCTGCGAGGGCACCTCATTGTACTGGATAATGTTGAATGCCGCACTCGCCAGATCCGGCGGGTTCTGGTACGTGCCGTTGTTCTTCGTCGAGATGCCCGGCAACTGGTTCCAGGATTTGCAGGCAACCTGACATGCCCTGCAGCCGATGCAGGCCTCTGGAGTTACAAGGATCGCTTTGCGGTTGGTATCTGTTTTCGCCATATTACACCCCCTTATGCCTTCCGGACGTTGACCATAAAGGCCTTCGACTCGGGTATCATTGTGTTCGCGTCGCCCACGTTCGGCGTAAGCAGGTTGGCGCTGTCATAGCCGCTGCCGTCCTCGGGAAACTGCCACCCGAAATGCCAGGGAAGACCGACCTGGTGGACGGTCGAGTCTGATATCTTGAAAGGCTTGAACCTTTCCGAGACCAGCGCGACCGCTTTTACCTCGCCGCGGGCGGAGGAAACGATAACCATTTCGCCGTTGGCCAGGCCCAGCTCTTTGCCCAGCTCAAAACTCATTTCAACAAAGTTCTGGGGCTGCAATTCCAGCAGCCAGGAACAATGCCGCGTCATACAGCCGGTCTGCCAGTGTTCAGACACCCGGTAGGTGGTCCCGACAAACGGAAACCGCGTGTCGCATGAAGCAAAAGCATCCATCTTGTCGCCAAAGATCTTGATGGTCGGATTGATCCGCTGTTTGGACATGGCGTTTACCTCGACCGGACACTCTAGAGCCTCGTAATGCTCTGGGAACGGACCTTCCGCCAGGCCGGGGCCGAAAATCGAGGCAACTCCGTCCGGTTTCATGATAAAGGGGAGTTTTCCAGAAGTTCCCATGGGTGGTGCTCCTCCGTCTGGGACATCACCCTCCCAGCCGGGTTTGCCGGCCTTTGCCTCATTCCATTTGAGGAGCGGCCGTTTTGCATCCCATGGTTGTCCCTGCAGATCAACCGAGGCACGGTTGTAGATGATCCTCCGGTTTACCGGCCAAGCCCAAGCCCATCCGGAATAGAGGCCGAGGCCCGTTGGGTCGTCCTTGCCGCGCCGCGCCATCATGTTGACGGGTTTACCTTCTTTCAGGATATAGGAATTGCAATAGAGCCAGTTTCCGCTCGAGGTGGACCCGTTGGCCTGCAGAGTCGGGAAACTCGTGACGAGGTCGCCTTTTTTGCCTATGAGCTTGGGCGGACTCACCTTCGTGTCATAGACATCTTCGAGAAAATAGCCGTTGATCTCTTTGGCGATGGCGTGGGTATCAACATGCTTGACTTTGCCTGCCGCGTCTTTTTCCCCATACTCCCAGCTCAAATTGACTACCGGATCGGGATAAGCGCCGCCTTCCTTCCTGTAGAGTTCTTTTACTTTAAAAAACAGCTCGTTGATGATCTCGGCATCGGGCATTGACTGACCGACCGGATCAATAGCTTTATAGCGCCACTGCGCCCATCGTCCGGAGTTGGAGATACTGCCTTCTTTCTCCATTGAGGAGCAGCACGGCAACATGAACACCTCGGTCTCTATTTCCTTGGGATTCATACCGGGGCTGCGCCAGAAGGAGCCGGTTTCATTGTCGAAGAGGTTGACGTTCACCAGCCATTTGAGCTTGGTCATGGCCTGGCGGGTTTTGTTTGCGTTCGCACCGGAACAGGCCGGATTCTGACCCCAGGCGAAGAACCCTTCGAAGTCGCCTTTCAGCATCTTGTCGAAGATATTCAGCCATGAAGCATTCATGCCAACGTCCAGCTTCGGCATCCAGGAGTAACCGAAATCGTTTTCTGTGGTCGCTGCTTCGCCGTAAACAGCCTTGAGGTAGCTGGTGATGTATTTGTTACGGTTGGACCACCAGTTAACGCTGCCCGGTTCCTTGGTTTTCGGGGTGGTTTTCTCGATATAGGTGGCGAGATCGACCAGGGACGCATTCGGCACCGGATTGTATCCGGGTAGGATATGGAACAGGATACCGTGATCCGTCGATCCCTGCACATTGGCCTCGCCACGCAAAGCGTTAATGCCGCCACCGGGTATGCCCATGTTGCCGAGCAGCTGCTGAATGATGGTCATGGTCCTGATGTTCTGGGTTCCGACGGTGTGCTGGGTCCAGCCCATGGCGTAGCACTCAGTGCCGGCCCGGTCGGGTTTGCCTGTGGACGAGTAGAGCTTGTACACCTCCATCAGTTTGTCCAGCGGTGTACCGGTAATGCTCACTACCTTTTCCGGAGTGTAGCGATCATAATGCTTTTTCAGAAGCTGGAACACGCAGTTTGGATCTTCCAGGGTGCGGTCCTTCAAAGGGAGGTCGTTCTCGTCCTTCTGGAACGTCCAGCTTGCTTTGTCGTATTTTTTCGTCTCCAGGTTATATCCGGAGAATAAACCGTCCAGATCCGCCGGACCTGCGTAGGCTGGGTTTACCAGGAAAGAGGCATTGGTGTAGTTGACGACATACTCTTTGAAATAGAGATTGTTTGCGAGAATGTACCTGACCATCCCGCCAAGGAAGGCGATATCCGTTCCGGAACGGAGCGGAGCGTAGATATCCGCTTTGGCGGCGGTCTGCGTAAAGCGGGGATCGACACAGATCAGTTTCGCGCCTTTTTCCCGGGCACGCATGATCCACTTCATTGAAATTGGATGGTTAGATGCTGGATTTGAGCCCATAGCCAGGATAACATCGGCGTTTTTGAAATCAATCCAGTGGTTGGTCATTGCACCGCGTCCGAACGACTCTGCCAGAGCCGCAACAGTTGCGCTGTGTCAGATACGCGCCTGGTGTTCGACGTACACCAGGCCCCATGACCGAACAAGTTTTTGCAGAACGTAACACTCCTCGTTGTCAAGGGCGGCGCTTCCTACATGGGCGATGCCATCGGTCCGGTTGACCACGAACTCTTTTTCGACTTCGAGTACGGTGCCGTCGGGCTGCGTCTCCTTGACCTTGGCCATGGTGACCGTCTTGAAGCTCTTGTCGCGGGAGTCTTTGACAAGGCGGGCGATTTTGTCGAGAGCCCAGTCCCACTCCACCTCTTTCCACGCCGTTCCGCCGGGCTCGCGGTACATCGGTTTTTTCACGCGCATTTCGTTGTTGACCAGCTGACTCACGGATGAGCCCTTGGAGCAGAGCGCCCCTTCATTGATCGGATGATCGGGGTCGCCTTCAGTGTTGATAATCTTACCGTTCTCCTGGTAGACGATTATTCCGCACCCGACCGAACAGTACGGACAAACCGTCGTAGTCTGCTTTGCGTTCTTGATCCTCAGATCCTGAGCATAGGCCTTTGCAGAATCGAGGTTCACGCCAAGCGATGCGACCAGAACGGTGCCGCCTGACAGTTTTAGAAAATCCCGCCTTGATACTCCCATTTAGTACTCCTTTCTTGTTCAGCACAAGTGAGGTAAGAAGTTGAAGCCCGGCACATATGCTCCGGACCATAATCCCTTTTGCAGCCGCGTCTATTCCAAACAGGCGCACCCGTCATGGACGCAGATGAAAAACTTCGTCCATGGCAAGAAAATCAGGGGATCCATTTCCCGGCAGAAGGTGGGGATGGATCCAATTATACCACTTGCCACTATAGAAGAATGCTGGTGAGAAGAAAATCAGCCGAATGCTTTTTTATACGTAAGGAAAAGGCGAAGAAATGCGTAGGAGGCTAACCTAAAAAAAGACAAGGTTATGACCTGGGAAAAGATAAGGCGTTTGCTTAAAACGAGGTAGGGAAAATCCCTACATTGAGTTTCGAAGAGTTTGGATTGACCTCGTTATGAAGGCATAGTAAACGGTCTTTTCGGTCTGTCAACGACGAAACAAAAAATAACCAATACGGCCAAAAGCCGACAGAAATGCTTGTGTGGCTTCTCTGGCCGATGGTATGTCAATGATCACAAGTTGGAAGCCTGATGGTAATCGCCCGCACCTTGCAAAAGGCGGCGCAAAGGCCGCAACCGGTACATCTGCCGCCGGAAAATGAAAGCTTTTTACTATTGTCCTCCTGCCGCACCAGCTTGATTGCTCCGGTCGGACACATCCCCGTACAGCGCGGGCAGAAATTGCATGAATTGGTTAAAGAAAGTGTCGGGACGCACTGCGCCAGAAGTATAGAGGAAACGGCGCTCTCTTGCGCCATGATGACCTTTTCCAGCAAGGCTGTTTTCTCAGGCAGCCGGCGGCTGTTTGCCTTGATTGTTTCTTTTTCTGCCCGGGATGGCTTCGTCGCGTAGCGGCTCTGCACCAGCGCAACCACATTGCTGCCAAGGCCCCGCAGAAAAGACCTTCTGTCTCTTGGCAAGATGGCTGGCAGGTGAGAAGCCTCGCATATCGTCCGAAGGTCGGTGTCGGCACCAGGATGAGGACCAAGTATTTTTTGTACACGCTTGAGAGTCTCGACAAACGCCGCCACTCCCTGGAATTGAGGACAGTCCGGACAGGCAAGAAGGTTGAAATAGACCGGGCCGTTGCCTTTCAAGGCAATAGAAAGCAATGTTTCAGTGGACAGCACGCCGATGCAGGGGAGCGGGAATTCCTTCGGGAAGGCCTGCTTTTGACGGGGACAATTAAATACGTAATCTACAAAAGAATCGCATTCATCCAGCTTGCGACAGAGATCGAAACCGGCAAAGACCAGAGCCTCCGCCGGACAGACCGCCGTACACCTGCCACAGCCGGTACATCTTGTATTGTCTATTTGTATCCTGCCGTTTTGCAAAGACAGGGCATCTGCCGTACAGCCGTCAAGACACCGGGTGCAGTCGAAGCCGCTCAATCGGCCACGCAAACATCGACCGGCAACGATCTCGGCAACTGGTGACATTGCGGCTGTTTTGGTCAGCAGAGAGAAGGTCGTCATGAACCACCTGCCCCATATCCTAATTTTTCGTGTCGTTGCCGCTATAGACGAATCGGCACGACGTGTAAAAATTATCCAGACAACCGCCCACCGCCCGGTAATACTCCGTGCCGGCACCCTTACGGACCAGCTCACAGAATTGCGGCAGCCAAGCCATCATTTTCAGTAAAAAATCGGCCTGCAATCCCCGCAGGCGCATTGCTTCATCCAACGCACCTTGGGTAAGGGCTTCGGCCTCTTTCACACACAGGAAGTACATAAATTCCAGCTCAATAGCGATATGATCGGGCGGTTCCTTCATCTCGACCAGGAGTCCGGCATCCTGGTAAAAACGCTCGGTGCTGAGAGTCGAATCGCCCATGACACGCCTATTATTTTCCAGATAGACCGAGCCGTATGGAACGGCGATAAGTTCAAAGGGACCGATAAAGAGTGCGGCATGATCCAGGCGGAGCTGCTCCTGGGGCGTGCTTTGCAGCCAACCCTTCATGGCCTCGGCCTCGGCTACCGCGCCAGGCGAGAGCGATTGCAGCAGGAGAGCCAGATTGTCGCAGAGCTGTTCCTCCAGGAACATCTCCTTATCCGGCTCGTAGAAACAGGCAGCCAGTAGCTTGAAGCAGTTGCCGCGATGCAGAACCTCTTCCGGGTTGTTCATAAGGTCACATTCCATACATAAATAACGGTTTGGCACCACCGGCTGCACCGGTGGCGCCTCAGGCAAAACAGGCTCTTATCTCGCTGAATAATCACGAATATAGCGGACATTGGGCAAGGTACCCTCTTCTTTTTTCAACACAACGCTTGCATGTTTTTGTAGAAGCCTGGCTGGTTCACTCGCCGCATCGTTGAGATCGCCGAAAACCCGGGCTCCCGATGGGCAGGCCTCGACACAGGCCGGCAGGAGACCATTTTTTACCCGATGATCGCAGAAGATACATTTTTCAACGATATTGTCCCGACGCACATTCTCGTAATCCGGGTGAGAGTAATTGGTTTTATGAGGAGGCGTAGCCTTGGTGAGGGCGGCCAGCTCCGCCCCTGAAGCCGTGCATCCCTTGATGAGTTCGGTTGCATCGGCAAAAAACGGCTGTGTCGATTCTCCCTCTGCATTGTAACTGATGACGCTGTATTGCCCGGAAGCACCATCCTTCATCACCTCATCCATGCTGTATGGACAGGCTTCCTGACAGGCACGACAACCGATGCACCGTTCATCGTTGTGCATGGTCATGCCGTCGGCGGTCTTGTACATCGCCTTGGGTTCAACCGGGCAAGCCTCGACACAGGGAGCATTGCTGCAGTGGTTGCACAACACCGGGATGGTCCGGAACTTGGTGTTCGGAAAGGTGCCGCTGGTCTCGTGGATAAAATCCGCCCAGTTATAGGTCTGGCCGTCATTTCTCAAGGCCGTATTGTTTTCTGTTTTGCAGGCGAGCGCACAGGCGCCGCAGCCGACGCATTTTCTCAGGTCGATTATCATTCCATATTGTATCATTAGTCAATCCTCCTTAGATCTTCTCTATACGAACCGCGGCATGGCCGCCGTTTCGAGCATTCGAACCGGAGAGCCGTTCCAGTTCCCATGGAATGATGGTGTTGTTGTTGACGCCTCTGGTTGCACTCCCGGCAAAATCCCCGGTGGCCGTGCGACCATATGCCCAATGTCCCTGACCGTAGGACTTACTCACCGTGCCGGGCCGCACTCCCTCCCAGACCCGGACGAAGCATTCGCCGCTGCCGCCCATTGAGGTGAGTTTAACCTTATCGCCATCCTTAACGCCGAATTTTGCCGCGTCGACAGGATGGATACGCACGGTATCCTGGCCACCGATATCACCGGGATCGACATGCTTGAACTCGTAGTACCATGGACTGTTCTGACTTCGGCCCTCGCGATTAAGGCGGGACTTATAGTCGATGAACAGCAGGGGAAAGTCCTTCTCGCTGCCATGCCGCAGCGACGGTTCGTGGTGGGGAACAAAAGCAAGTTCTCCACGGGCTGTGTAATTAATTTTGGCCATGACCGTGTCCACATCGACCTTGTGTTTTTCGGCATGACCGGTGAGGGCTTTTTTCAAGGTCTCACTGTAAAATTCAAACTTTTTCGTTTCTGTTTTGAACTTGCCGCCCCAGTGTGATTTATACTTATAGGCTTCTGAATTCCACATGCCTTTTTCGAGCATGTCCTGCCAGCCGTTGATCTTGTCGCCATGGGTATCTTTCTTGCCGTCCCACAATGGCTGAGTGTAATACTTCAGGGCAAAGACGGTAAATTCCTTGGAATTCTTTGGTTTGGCTCCTGTTTCCGGGTCCGAGTACATCTCGACCAGGCAGTCGTACAGGTTGGGAAAGCCGCGTTCCTTGAATTTCTCGGCCAGCATGAACGGAAATTCCGATTCATCCTGGATCACATCCCAAACCGGCTCCACGACCGGTTGCAGCAGACTGCAGGTGGCATAGCGATTGGCTTTTGTTTTGATGAAACCGTAACGCTCATATTTGTTCACCGCACAGGGCAGCACTATATCGGCAAACATGGTAAATTCCGAGGCATTGGTGGTCAGATGAACGGTGAACGGCACGGATGACAAGGCTTTTTCCCAACGCTCGGTACCATTAGATGAAAAAACGAAGTTGTTCATATAGCCGACGACTACTTTAATCTCATAGGGATCCTTGTTCAAAATGCCATTCGGTACGTTATTGGTGGAGACCCCTCCACCGGATTTTCCTTTGGCTATTACCGGGAGTTCAAGTCGGCCCCGCTGATCGATCTTCTCCAGCTTGGAATGTTTCTTCGCCAGATCATCCTGATGCTTTTTCAGAATGTCGCCGTCCATTTTATTGACCGGAATTTTCGCCGTCTGCAGAGAGCCGCCGACATTATCGACGCTGCCGAGTATTCCGGCCAGGGCGTGAACAGCCATACCCGAATAGGCGCCGCGAGCCTGCATTGCCGCCCCCGGTCCCATCCAGACGGCGACATGCGGTGCCGCTTTTTCCAGGCCCCGGGCGACACGAAGAATCTGCTCAGCCGGTATGCCGCAGATTTCTGCGGCTTTGGCTGCGGTCATATCCTTTACAGCAATATTCCACCATTTGACCAGTCCATACGTTTCTTTCTCGACGAAGTTCGCTTCCTTGACGGTTTTTCCGGTCTTGAAACGATTGATGCCGTCGGTAAAGTCGCCGACGAACTCTCTGTTCCAGGCCCCATCCGTCAAAATTACATGGGCAATAGCCAGGGCCAGGGCGCCATCGGTGCCGGGGATAAGCGGCAGCCATTCGTTGGCCTTGGCGGCACTGGTGGTCAGACGCGGGTCAACTGCTGCCACCGTGGCCCGGTCAAGAGCGTCCCCCAGTCTCTTGATAGTGGCCGGGACCATGCGGTTACTGGCCACTGGGTCACATCCCCAGATGAGGATATATTTTGAATTGGAGATATCGTAATCCCGATAGTCCCAGAGTCCTTCCGTATAATAAGCGCCGAATTTTTCCGCTTCAGCACAGGTGGAGCTGTGCGATATGTTATTGGGAGAGCCGAACACCTTGGGCAGCACATCATAGATGATATCGCGCATATAGGTATATCTGCCGCGCATCAGACAGAACTTCTCCGGTTCGGCATTTTTTCGCAGCTCCATCATCTTGTCAGCGATGGTGTTAAACGCCTCGTCCCAGCTGATCGGCACAAACTTTGGATCTACGCCACGGCCCTTTTGAGGATTGGTTCGTTTCATCGGCACTTTGATGCGGTCGGGATCATACACCTGCTGCAGCGACAGGTGGCCCCGTGGACAGACTTTCCCGTCGTTCTGCTTTGAGTATCTGTTGCCCCGGACTTTTACTGCCCGGCCATCCTGCACGAAGACTTCCGCAGGACACCAGGTGGTACAACCCTGGCAGGTGGTCGGTTTCCACTCGCCGGGGCCTTCACCTATTTTTTTCCCGCCTTTTTGGCCTGCGGCAAGGGCATTCATTCCTATGTCAGACTGCGCACAACCCCCTAAAGCTGCTGTTGCTCCTGCTATTGCCGACAGCTTGAGAAAGTCCCTCCTTTTAATTTTCATAACAACCCTCCGCACATCTTGTTGAGTTTGGTCTCTGGACAGCACACTAGTTACCACATTGTCATAGCATGATTCATGCCATAGCCAAAAGCTGGATATGTGTTACCTCAGCGAAACATTTTTTAAATGAGTATTGTTGAATAATCTATAATTTCAGACAATTGGTTCTTTTCGATACAGGCCGGGCAGGACAAAACAGATAGTAAGTATAATTTATTAATAATTACAAAAAGTTAATCTTATATTTTACTAAATTAGAGGGGAGAGGTGTTACACCAACGAAACAGCACGCCACATGCAGTATTAATATGCCCTGTATCAGTCAACAGTCAAGCCGATATTTTTGATCTTTTCCCAGAGGGTTTTTCTGCTGACACCCAGGATTGCCGAGGCCTTTGATCGGTTGCCGTCAGTCAGTCTGAGAATCTGGGCGATATGATTTTTTTCGGCCTCGGCGGTAATCTCCTGGAGTGTCGCCAGCGGTGTTTTTTGACCACGGATGCCGGCGATATGACCGGGGAGGTCGGTGCGTCTGATAATCTTTCCGTTTGCCAGGGCGATACAGCGCTCGATGACGTTCATCAGTTCCCGAACATTGCCGGGGAATGCGTATTTCATGAGAACCTGGATCGCGTCAGAGTCAAAGGATACATCTGTGCCCAGATGATCATTGAATTTTCTCGTAAAAGCGTGGATGAGCAGGGGGATGTCATCTCTTCTTTTGCGCAGAGGCGGCATGACCACGGGGATCACATTTAACCGGTAGTACAGATCTTCGCGAAACAGACCTTTTTCGATTTCCTTGTGCAGATCCTTGTTGGTCGCGGCGACTACACGTACATCCACCGAAGAGGATTGCGTCGCGCCGAGACGTTCAAAGGTCCGTTCTTCCAGCACGCGGAGGATTTTGGTCTGGGTGAGCAGGGGCAGATCACCTATCTCATCGAGAAATATCGTGCCGCCGTCGGCGAGATCAAAACGGCCTGGTTTTCGGGCGACCGCCCCGGTGAAGGCCCCTTTTTCATAGCCGAACAATTCGCTCTCGATAAGCTCCTCGGGAAGCGCCGCACAATTCACCCGGATAACAGGTTTTTGTTTTCTGTTGCTCTGATAGTGGATGGTCGAGGCGATCAACTCCTTGCCGGTACCGGATTCTCCGAGAATGAGCACAGTTGAGTCGGTCCTGCTGATCTTATCGAGCAGGCCGAAAATTGTCTGCATCGCCTTGCTTTCGCCTATTATGTTGGGGGCGCCCCAGTAACTGCTTAATTCTTTTTTCAGGCGGATATTTTCACTGGTGAGGGACTGTAACTCAAGGGCTTTGCCGACCGTGAGGAGCATCTCGTCGAGATCGAAGGGTTTGGTTATGTAGTCGAAGGCACCGATGCGCATCGCTTCGACCGCATCCTTGATGCTGCCGAAGGCAGTCATCATGATGACCGGGGTGGTCGGCGCCTCAAAAAGACATTTGCGCAGTATTTCGATGCCGCTGACTCCGGGTAAACGGATATCGGTTATAACCAGGGAGAATTCCGCTTCCTCCAAGGCGCTCATCGCCTTGCCGCCATCCTCGACGGGGAAAACCGTATACCCCTCCGCCTTGAGTGCATCCATCAGGGAAACCCTGACAATTTTTTCATCTTCGACCAGCAGAATGGAATGTTTCATGCCCCCTCCGGGATCAGTAAAGATACTGTTGTGCCGATGTTTACCCGACTGCTCACCGAGATATCACCTTGATATTTTTTCACCAGTTCATAGGTCATCCACATGCCGAGGCCAGTCCCTTCTCCAGCCTTTTTGGTTGAATAAAAGAGATCAAAAATATGGGCAACCTGATCTTCGGGGATGCCGATCCCGGTATCCCTGATGTTTATGGCGATCTGCTGCTTTTCCCGCCCGGCGGTAACCTCCAGCTCGCCGCCACCGTCCATGGCCTGTATGGCGTTGAGCATGGTATTGAGAAAGAGTTCTTCCAGGTCATGGGGAGCAATGGGAACAACAAGCCCTGCTTCGATGTTTTCGCGAAAAGAAATATTCTGTTTCTTCAGGCGGTAATCGAGAAACTTCATGACACTGGCGAGAACGACGGCCACCTCCGATTTTTTTTCTTCTCCCTGACGTTTGCCGACCGTGTACAATAACTGACCGACGGTCTCTTTAATACTCTGCAGTCCCTCGTCAATCAGGGCGAGATAATCTTTCCTGAAGTCAGCATCATCCCCCTGTCGGCGCAGCAAGCTTACACAGTTGAACAGACCGCCGAGGGGGTTATTGATACGATGGGCGATACTTGAAGACAGCACACCAAGGGTCGCCAGCTTCTCGGATTGCAGCAGTTTTTCATGGGCCAGCTTCATTTCCTCATTTGCCGTTCGAATTCTCCGAACCATTTCATTGTAGCTTTCTCCGAGACGTGCCAGCTCATCGTTGCCGAAAACCGGAACGGTCTTTTCACTCATTTCCACTTCCACCTCGCCCATCGCCGCGGAGAGGTCAATGATAGGTTTAATAAACCTTCTACTGAGCAAATAGATGAGAGCAAAGAGAAAGATCAGGGCCAGGCCCGAAAGGGTGATGATTTGCATAATCATGGCCCGCATTTCCCGCTCCATTTCCTCAAGTGAGAGAGAAAAGGTCAACAGTCCCCAGCGCTTCCCCTCAATCGATAGCGGCGAGACAAACTCCAGTGAGGCGGAAATGTGTCCATCGCCTTCAATTTTTCTTACCCGTACAGCATCGATGTCCTGGGCTTCACGGATCAAGCCGCTATCATATGTTTTGCCGAACTCTTTGAAATCACTGTGGGAGATGACCCGTCGAGCATTATCCAGCACGGCGACAAAATGCAGGGCGATATCGCTTCGCTGGTGCAGATCGCGCATGTAGTTGTCTATCAGTCCACCCTCTTCGACCAGGCCAAGCTTTTCATAAATAAGCTCGTTGATGATTAAAGCACTGACCGTCTGGGCAAGAATACGTCCCTGTTTTTCAGTGGCGTCATATAATGCCGAGCGGGTTTTGGCGGCGGTCACCAGGCTGATGACCGAGGTAATACCGAACATGGCGAGAAAGGTGACCAGGATGAATTTTGTCTGCAGGGAAAATCGCATGATGCTTCTCAATTAGAAAGAAATGTTCGGATGACAGTCAATGCCGCAGGTTTTCGGCACATCATTGATCATGTTACGGATTTCGAAATAATCGGCATCGGAAGCAACGACAAAGCCGCCCTGCAGATCAGGATCAAGTTTTTGAAGTATGCCTTTGCCTCTTTCATCGCCGCTCATACCGAGCAGGGCTCTCTGCATTTTGCGCATTACCAGGTACGGTGTTTTCGGTGAAATGACAACAGGTCCGGTAGGGATCGGGTCAGAGATAGCTATTATCTTCAGCCCGTGCACACCATAACGCTCGGCGGTTGACAGCCGCAAGGCGCCGGCATCAAATTCCCCGCTGATGACTTTTTTGGCTACCGTATCATGATAACTGTAATGGTGGTAAGCGCCGAGGTTATCGAGATGAATCCCTGACCGAGCCAGCATATATCTGGGGATGAGGTTGCCCGAGGTCGACCAGAGCGCCGCAAAGGCAAAACGTTTCGCACTCAGTTGTGTCACATCGTCAATGCCGCTGTCGCCTGCAGTGACGAGAGCACTACGATAAAAGGTTTCTCCCTTTGTTGTTTTGCCTCTGGCGATGGGCACAACCGCAAACCGTTTGTATGCATCGAGATAGGTCAGCGGCCCGAGCAGAGCAAAAGATGTCTTGCCCCGGCCAAGACTGTTGACCACCTCCTGGTAATTTTTATCGAGGTGTAGCTCCGTTTTAATTCCCGTTGTATCCGTAAGATAATCCATCAGTGGCTGATAACGTTCATAGGCGAGAATGGGATTGTCTCTCGGCAGAACGCCAAAATAAATTACCTCAACCGGTGACTCGGCCTGGTCGGGAAGGTTTGCGGCAAATTCGAGATCGGCGGCATTATTTGTAATAAATGCGCGCATAGCCCTGATGGAATCATAGTTGGTATCAGGTACTTCGACGAATTTTTCAATTCTCATCTGTTCAAGTATCTGTTTTCCTTCGGGGTCCGTATGCATCTCAAGAAAGACGCGACGCAGCGACTGTTTCAGATACAAAGGCAGATCAAGGGGAACAACCACCGGCGGGATGCCGAATGGCGGTGAGCGGTGAATGACCCTGGTCTGTTCGGCATAGGGGGAGCCTGTTGCCAGCATAAAATCATAAACTATTGAATCGACAGCTGCTCCTTCCGCCCGTTTCTTGGCAACCAGCTCGACCGATTTGTTGTGGCTGTAACTATAGAGCTGCGATCGAAAAAAACTCTCCGGGGTGTGGTTCCTTTTAGCCAGAAGATAGGTGGGATAGAGCTTGCCGCTGTTGGATTTTGGGTCGACAAAAACAAAGGTGCGATCCCGAAGCTGTTCAACCTCATGAATATCACTGTC
This sequence comes from uncultured delta proteobacterium, assembly GCA_963709755.1. GTDB lineage: Bacteria > Desulfobacterota > Desulfobulbia > Desulfobulbales > Desulfocapsaceae > Desulforhopalus_A. The sequence goes on along the minus strand of CAVPXO010000001.1, from coordinate 952,112 downwards.
CTTGTGGACGATGATATTCGAACTATAATGCACCTTGCCGTTAACCTGTGGTGCGACCAGCAGTTCCACGCCGAATTTCTCGTTATTGAGGACATAGGGGGAGGAGCAGATAAAGGCGAAATCCACTTCCCTGGTTTCCAGCATGACGTCAATTTCATCATAGGTTGTCCGGTGCACCATCTCAATCGGAACACCCAGTTTTTTTCCTATATAATCAACAGCCTGATAATAATACCTCACGGCACTGACTGGTGTAATCATGCTCGCGACCCCGGCACGCAGGGAGTTCTTTGGATTTTCCGCCATGGCGACGGATGGACAGGCGAGCAGAAGCAGACACAGCACGATGGGCTTGATACGGTTCATTTTGACCTCTTAGTCTTTTGACACAGTGCGGAAGTGAATAATTATCTTGCAAAGATCAATCCACACGCTGTGGTACCGTTGTTATACACTAATACAGATTTTTGGCATATGGTTGATGTTTCGGAAAAGTAACAATACGCAGAAGTAACCTGAAGCTGGTGGTTTTTTTTGGTTCCCTTCAATAGGGTTTATATTTAAGTAAATCCTGCAACCATAGACGGGAAAAAACCAAAAAGGACGCAAATAAAAGACAGCAGTCGGTGAATTAACAAGAATTGCCGCTGCACCTATTCAGCGAAGCGCTCCGGGCAGCGTGACCACAAAATTTCGAATCTGGTCTCGTACTCTCCGGTAATGAACCAGCTTCTCCTCCTCGGTCGCCGCCTCGGCTGCAAGCAATGGAGGATCATCGAATCCTTGATGAATCTTTTTGCCGGGGAAATACGGACAGCTCTCCTGAGCATGGCCGCACAGGGTGATGACGTAGTCGAACTGTTGCACCGGCAGTTCCTCGATGGTTTTTGAGCGCTGGCCCGTTATATCCACACCCGCTTCCGTCATGACCTTGACTGCCAGGGGGTTAAGTCCGTGTTTCATTATCCCGGCGGACCAGGCTTCGATTTGCTCGCTTTTCAGCTGCCGCGCCCAGCCTTCGGCCATCTGGCTGCGGCAGGAATTGCCGGTGCAGAGAAAAAGTATGCTGATCTTTGTCGTGCTCTGTTGAGTCATTGGGTATGTTCCTTGATATGCACATGGCAGACACCGGTGAGCGTCCTCTTTTCATAGGGAAAGTACTTCTTTTTGAACTTCAGGGCGACATTGACCAATGCGATAAGCACCGGCACCTCGACCAGCGGGCCGATAACTGCGGCAAAGGCTACGCCGGAGTCGATGCCGAAGACGGCGATGGCGACGGCGATAGCCAGTTCAAAGTTGTTGGAGGCAGCGGTGAAGCTGAGCGTCGTCGTCTGCTCGTAGGTGGCCCCCGCCTTCATGGAGAGGAAGAATGAGACCAGGAACATGACAAGAAAGTAGATGGTTAGCGGGATGGCGATATGCAGCACATCAAAGGGCAGCTGCACGATGTATTCGCCCTTCAGGGAGAACATCACCAGGATGGTGAACAGCAGAAATATAAGGGTCATCGGGCTGATCTTAGGAATAAAAACATTTTCATACCAGTCTTTCCCTTTTATTTTGAGGCCGAAAAATCGGGTAATCATGCCACCTAGAAAAGGTATGCCCAGATAGATGAATACGGATTTGGCAATATCGCTGATGGTGATATCGACCACCGCCCCGTTCAGACCGAACCAGGCCGGAATGATGGTGATGAAAACCCAGGCATACAGGGAGAAGAATAGCACCTGGAAGATTGAGTTAAAGGCTACCAGGCCGGCACAGTACTCGGTGTCGCCGTCGGCAAGTTCGTTCCAGACGATGACCATGGCGATGCAGCGGGCCAGGCCGATGAGGATGAGACCGACCATGTATTCGTGGTGACCCGAGAGAAAAGCAATGGCCAGCAGGAACATCAGGATCGGACCGATGATCCAGTTCTGGACAAGGGAGATCACTAACACCCTGGTATTCTTGAAGACTTGGCCGAGTTCCTCGTATTTGACCTTAGCCAGCGGGGGGTACATCATCATGATCAGGCCGATGGCTATCGGTATGTTGGTCGTCCCGACCTGAAAAGTGTTGATGAGCTTCTGGATACCCGGATACAGATAGCCGGTCATCACGCCTGTGAACATCGCCAGAAAGATCCACAGAGTCAGAAAACGGTCAAGAAAGGAGAGTTTTTTCGGCGCAGGTTGCATGGTATGTCACTAGGCAGATTGAAATTGTGGTTGATGGTGTCGGCAGAAACGAGGGTTAAGTACATTCCTGTTCACGCTTCATCTTCAGATGTTGGAGCAATATGCGATAGTCTTCCCGAATCTGATCAATTGAGGTCAGGTATGTAATAATGCTCTGTGCCACGGATTGCTCACAGGTGTCCTCCCGCAATCTGTAGTACATCCATTTGCCCTTCCTGGCACCGGTTATCCAGTTTGAATTCTTCAGGTAAGCAAGGTGCCTGGAAGCCGTTGACTGCGGCAGCTTCAGCACTTCCGTAATGTCACAGACACAGAGCTCCCCATGGCGTAGAAGGCCGAGCATCCGTAGGCGGGTTTCATCGCCTAGCGCCTTAAACATCTGAGCGCTGTCAGCCGAGTTGATAGTTACGTTAAGGTCTGTTTGTTGCGGCAGAGTCTGTGTCATTGAGATCAAATAGTATTGCCTGACGCGCAGGGTTTAGAAGATTATTGGAATATTAAATATTATTAATCCGTTTATGCGGATGTGTCAATGACCAAAGCCAATCGCTATTACAGGCTGAAGGTGCCTTGCATCCTGCAATTTATGCCGTGTATCGAGGAGGTACTCCATGCAACGGCGATTACCCATATCGAGTTGTTAAGAAGATAATTTTTTTATTTTAAATTTGGTTATATTTCCAAATGTAAAAAATTTGAAGTATATCGAAAGTGTTGGAAAAGGCGGAAATATATCTTTCAAAATTATCAAAATGCGAGACACAAACGTGAAAATACACATCCGGAAAACAATCGATGTCATAACTCTTTTAGCTTTCCTCTTTCTTTTTCCTGCCGGCCATGCCGTTGCGGCAGATTCGGTGATTCCTCAGGCACCCGTTCCGGGAATGGTAACGATGGTTGATATCGGAGCCAAGAAATGCATTCCCTGTAAAATGATGGCACCGATTATGGAGGAACTGGAAAAGGAATATCACGGCAAGGCGGCTATCGTCTTCATCGATGTCTGGGAGAATCCATCGGCTGGTGGAAAATTCGGCATCAGGGTTATTCCCACCCAGATTTTCTATGATGCATCGGGAAAGGAGACTCTCCGCCACGAAGGCTTTCTCGATAAGGATTCCATTGTTGCCGAGTTGAAGAAATTGGGGGTGTACTGAGCCATGGAGCAGATCTTTCTGACCGTCAATGGTTGGATGAGCCAGGGCCTTCTTCTCGGCGGCCTTGGCTGTTTTCTGTGGGGAGTGATCAGCGTACTGTTCAGTCCCTGCCATCTCGCCTCAATCCCCCTGATCATCGGCTATGTCGGTGGTCAGAATCATCTGGTCGAAGGACGCAAGGCCGTACTGTATGCGGTGGTTTTTACCATCGGATTGTTCATCACCATCGCTGCAATCGGGGTGGCTTGTTCGCTGCTTGGACGTATGCTTGGTGATGTCGGGCCATACTGGACCATCGCCGTGGGGCTCCTGTTGTTCTGGGTCGCCCTCGACATGCTGGGCGTGGCGAAGTGTTCGCTCACGGGCGGGCTCCTGGCGAAATTCACTATCAAGGGGCTCTCCGGCGCCTTGATTCTCGGTCTCGCCTATGGAGTTTTGTCCGGTTCCTGTACCTTCGGTTTCATTGCCCCGATCCTTGCTATTATATCGGTTCAGGACAAATTGCTCACTGGTATTGTTTTTATTGTCGTATTCGCCATCGGCCATTGCATCCCCATTGTCGTCGCCGGCAGTTCCACTGCCATGGTCAAACGACTGTTGGCCAACAGTGCCTGGCAACAGGGCGGCAGGTTCTTTCGGCGGCTTGCCGGGATGTTGATTGCTCTGCTCGGCGTGTATTTTATCGTTCAACCGTTTATCAAGATATAAATCTCAAGTTGAAATAGATGATCCTGCTGGAGAAAAAGTTGATGAAATATCCATAGGGTAGTGCTCATCCTCAGCTGAGTCGCGGCCAAAGCACCATAAAAAATTGGCAGGACGCAGTGTTGGGACTTGCTGTTACAGCCTATCGGAAAGAGAGCGTTTTTTGATTTTATCAAAAACGCGGTGTTGTTTTACATGCTCAATGATATTGAAAAACTCGGTGAGCGTGTCTATTTCGCACCTACATCTTATGTCCCTTTGAACAAGCGGATCGGGGTTTTCTGCGCAGGTTTCGCAACTACTTAATTGTTCAAGAATCCTTAGTTTCTCTTCAGGATCCCGGAAATGCGGCAATTGTTCCAGAACTGCATCTATGTCCTTTCTCTTGCACATGATGTATTCCTCCATTGGTATGATTGACATCCGCCGGCATATTCCTGATATTCGGCTAAACATTTCCTATCTTCCGCACAGATTAGATCTTGATCTTCATTTTCCTTATGAAAATATCAGTCGCAATACCAACACCAAATGCCCATCCCATATTTGGTACAGCCAGCGCGATGCCGGCGATCAAAAGCGCGATAAAATATTCCTCATTTGTCTTAAGGCTTCTGAGCAGTGGGCAGAGTTCCAGGCCTGCAAATACCAGCAGCACACCTAGAACCGATTGGGGAATTATTGCCAGCAGAGAAAATCCAAGCTCTCCGAGCACCAAGGCAATGACTACAAAAAAGACACCAATCATAATCGGTGCGCCGCCGGTCCTCGCCCCAAAACGGAAATGCGCAGCCAATCCGCCTGTGCCGTGACACATGGGCACTGCTCCTAATAATCCTGCCGGAAGATTCATCAGCCCCATTGAAAAGGCAAATTTCCCTGCCTTAGCTTTTCGAAGTTGAGGATTGCCCGTAAAAAGGCTGGTACAGGTATCTGCAGTTCCAACGCATGCATTGCCGATGGTGAGTGGGATTTGCGGCAATATCAACATTATTGCGGCAGTCCAATAATCTCCCATACTCGGATTAATGAGATGCATATCTGTAGGTCCCAGAGAAAGCGTAAGCATGGAAGAGCCGCCCAAGGCAATTCCGGAAATGACACCAATAGCAAGGGCGACTAGGGCTGCAGGAAATTTTTTGTTGTCAAGAAGGAGCAGAACAAGGCCAAAGACCACAATACCAATAATCAAATTAACCGGGTAACCCGAAAATCTTCCCTCCAGTCCAGACATGAATACGTTCTTATTTACAATGAGTTCTATACCTTTTTTGAGGAAGATGAGTCCCAGGGTCAGTTGAATACCTCGAACAACTGCTTGAGAAAAAAGCTTGGCCAGCTGATCGATCATGCCGGACAGGGAGAACACCAATAGGAAGATACTGAAAATAATTCCTGAAGCACCGATTACCGATTCGGTGATGACAGCTGGGTATGCAATAGCTATAGCTCCTACCGCTTTCAGAGGTTGCACGGGTATTGGTAAACGAAAATAATAGCCGGAAACCAGGTAAAAAAGCCCAAAGGTTAGGAAAACAGAAGATGGGCTTAATTTGTTGATGAAAATCATAGCAACAACTATTGGCAGTAACGTGCCTAAATCACCAAAAGCACCGGCTAATTCTATCCGGTCGAACTTAAGGCGTCGTGAGTCTGCAGTGACATCTTGGGCCTCAGCTTGCGGAGAAGTGTCCGCCCCATGTGTGGAAATGATCTTATCGTTGAATCGTTTATTCATCGCAGTCACCTCACTTTTCTTTTTTAAAGCTGCATTATTATTAACACGACTATAATAATTATCGTGACAATAAATTGTTTACTATATTTATTTTGATGTTGTCAAGTTTTTTGGGGATGCTGTTTTGCAAAATAAGCTTAATGTGGTAAAAGTTACAAATACTTATTGTCAATATTTTCGCACTTTATATGGATCCCATGCATGACTTTATAAACGCACCTCCTCCGCCAATGCTTGGCCGGCTTTCTCCGATTCCAGACTCCGAAAGTTGTTTGGATTCAAAGCAGCTCCAGGACCTCGAACAATCCTTTCGCCAGTGGGCTGTTTCATCCAAACGTCCAGACCACAAGAATTCACGAGATCGTATATTGTTGGTATTTTTAATTATCAGATACACTGGTGCCAGATTAAACGAAGTGCTCAGCCTCGATATTACGGATGATTTTGACCGAGATAATAATACGATCCGTTTTTGTAAGAGGCATAGTGGAAAGGATTCCAACAGCAGAGAGGTGCAGATTCCCGAGACGATTTCCGCTGATATCCAGGCAATGACATCTGACTCGGATTCCAGATGGCCGGGCGGATCCGTATTTCGGATTGACCCCGCTCACGTTCGTCGAAAATTTTACGAACAGGCGGTGGCCATCGGCATACAAAGAAGTCTGGGGAGTCCGGAGACCATTCGAAAATCTCGTGCAGTGGAGCTCATGCGGAGCAATATGCCACTGCAGGTCGTCCAAAAAATCCTGGGACATTCAACCCCAAGCCTGGCTGCATCCTACGTGGAATTTTCAGACACTGAAATCTGTCAGGTTGCCAGATACTTTGCCGACCGGGAAAACAACCGTAAAACGAGCGCCCGAAACTCATTTTACGGCAAAATTTACACTATTCATAAAGGAGAGATCCAAACCCTTGTTGAAGTGGTGTCAATGAGCGGCAACAGCATTACTTCGATTATCACAAACGGCAGCCTGGCACGTCTCGGCCTCAAGCCCGGTATGCTCATTACTGCAGAAGTTAAAGCCCCGTGGATTCAACTTTACAAAAGCGAAAGCGCACCTGACTGTTCAGCAGACAACATTTTTCAGGGAACGGTCTACCAGATTACCAAAAACCGTACTACAGCCGAGATAGTCGTTCGACTCCCCGATGGCACCGAGTTGTGTGCTATTATCACCGAAAAAACCCGGAAGCAAATGGCTATACAAAAACAGGACGTTCTCTGGGCGCTCTTTGACTCTTTTGCCGTTGTTCTCCATGTCGATTGAGGTCAATCATCGGAGTTTGTCTGCCAAAGACAGGATATAGGGACGGCATACAGCTTGCTCCCGAATGGTACAACGGATCCACCGTCATATAACACCACACCTGCGGTGAACCTTTCCTGAACGGCATCCTGAAGTTTGCGCAGTCCCTTGAAATCATCATTCGTTACCGTTGCAGCGGCCTTCACTTCAATGCCGACCACACGGCCGCCGGATTCCAGAACTACATCTACTTCGACCTTGTCCTTATCACGGAAATGGCTGAAGATTATCGTCTCTTCCTGCCAGCTTGCATGCCGCCGCAACTCTTGATAGACGAAGGTCTCCAGAAGCCGCCCGAAGACAGCACGATCCTTCCACAGCATTTCCGCATCCAGGCCAAGCAGCGTACAGGCCAGCCCGGTATCACCCAGATGCAGTTTGGGCGTCTTGATGAGACGTTTCATCCGATTGCCGTGCCAGGGTGGCAGTTCTTCCAGCAAAAAGATCCGCGACAGCAGCGTCACATATTCACGAATAGTGGGACGGGTCATCTGAAAAGGGGCGGCGAGTTCGGATATATTCACCAGACACGCCGTTTTCCCGGCGGCCAGAGCCAACAGACGTGGCAAGGCCTCCAAAGCGCTGATACGCGCCAGGTCACGGATATCCCGCTGAATCAAGGTGTCGGCGTAATCCCGATACCATGCCATCCGCCGTCGTGGTGTGGCACGCGTGTCTCAAGCAGAACTTGCCGGTGAAGATCCCAGTTTCCTGTCAAAGCTGTTCAACGCCTCCTTCCGGGCAGGACCATCCGGACAGCGAATGGGCATGTTGCTGGCCGAGCGGGTGGCGGCCGGAGGATATCCGTCCGCACTGGAAGTATTATCTCGGCTGATTGAAAATATCATACCGTCCATTTGAAAAGTTCACAGCAAAAAGGGGATAAAATTAATTTCCTGGTTCAAGACATTTCTTGATCATCTTGAGCAACGTCGGAACGGCGAAAACAAACGTAAAACGTTCTCTGGGCGCTCTTTGATTCCTTTGCCGTTGTTCTCCATGTCGATTGAGGTCAATCATCGGAGTGGAAGTAAGTCTTTTCACTGGTTTCTCTTGTCCCCTGTGCACGTAATCATTTTTCACACAAAAAAGTATTTTTAACTATATTTCATAGCCAATAAGCGTTTTTCATGCCATAATGATTCCGTGAGAGAAAAAAGGAATTCATAATAATGTCTATATATAATCAAAATTCACAGATAAGAACTGTTTTTCATGACTTTCCAATCCCAGAGGCAGGTTCCCTCTTGTCGGGTTACTCTGCACTGATTGAGGCGCACAGCCTAAAAGTGGTTGCCCCTGACACTCTCTGCATCATAGGCACGAAGCACAAGAAATACGTATTTGGGCGTTGGAACGTTTTTACACCCCGTCATATGCCGGAGGATACTCTTTATGGGCACCTGACCTTTGCTTTAAAGTATGAAGGTATTGATTTGGCTGTCCTCAATGCCTTGTTTCAAACCATCGAAGGAAAGGAACTTGCATCCATAGTCCGATTAGAGCCAACCGGGATATATAGCCGAAAAATTTGGTTTTTATGGGAGTGGTTGCGTGATGAGCAGCTAAACCTTGAAGATGCAACAAAGGGTAACTTCGTTCCTCTGGTCAATAGCATGCTGCAGTACGAAGGCAAATCGTCTCTCTCCAGACGACATCGCGTTCGAAACAACCTTCCCGGAACAAGAAATTTCTGTCCTTTAATCCGAAAAACAAAGAAGCTTGAACAATATTTAGACAAAAAGCTTTCCGAAGCCGCTGTAAAAAATATCGGACAGACCCATCCCGACCTTCTGAGCCGAGCAGCAGCCTTTCTTTTACTGAAAGACTCCAAGGCGTCATACACTATTGAGGGGGATACCCCGCCACATAGCCGTATCGAAAGATGGGGGAGAATTATCGGTGAAGCAGGAAGCCGCAAGCTTAATATCGAAGAATTAGAGTATTTGCAGAGACAGGTAATAACAGAAAGCCGCTTCATCAAAGCGGGATTGCGCACTGAGGGCGGTTTTGTCGGCGGGCATGACCGGGTATCAGGCATGCCCATGCCTGATCACATCTCTGCGCGCCCAGATGATCTGAAAGCACTCATGTCTGGCCTGATCGAGACCTATGAACTTCTTCGTGAGGATGAATTTGATGCGGTACTCATGGCCACTATTGTCGCGTTTGGTTTTGTATTCATTCACCCATTTGAAGATGGAAATGGCCGGATTCACCGCTATTTATTTCATCACGTTCTGGCTGAGAAAAATTTTGTGCCCAAAGGATTAATATTTCCGGTGTCCTCTGTTATTTTGGATCATATTGGCGAATACCGTAAAACATTAGAGCATTTCTCAAAACCCCGGCTTGGTTTAATTGAGTGGCGACCGACAGAGAAAAATAATGTTGAAGTGTTGAACGACACACTTGATCTGTACCGCTATTTTGATGCGACCAGGCAAGCCGAGTTTTTCTTCGAATGTGTTGAGGAAACAGTCTCTCAAACCTTGCCTGAAGAGGTTGAGTACCTTAGAAAATATGATCTGCTCAACGAATTCATAAAAAACTACATCGACATGCCTGATAAGCTCGTTGATTTGCTGATACGCTTTTTATCTCAAAATGATGGAAGACTCTCGAATCGTGGCCGAGCTAAAGAGTATGAAAAACTAACAGAGAAAGAAATCAAGGCCATAGAGGAAAAATATGCCGAGATATTCAAGAGTTCACATTTGATCTGACAGAGTGGGTGATGGTTGTCTTCCTCTCTATACCAAGATGATCCAAAATCTTTTTGATCACCTTCCGTTCATAGATGAAGCTGATGATCTTCGTCATCCCACCGTAGTGCTTACAAAGCAGTGGGTCAACCTCCCAGATTTTCTTTATACACTCTCGCTACATCAGGGCAGCACGCGCTTCATGAAACAGAATCACAGTATATTTCAGGCCGTTTCTCCCTGCCCTCTCATACTGTTGGAACAGTTTATGCAAATCCAATAACATCGAGAGAGCACAGGTACAGCATAGTTCCCTGACCAATGATTAAGGAGGAACAAAGCAATGACACTCAAGGCGCTAGTGGCAGATGACTAGGGAATTCTACTGGATTTATAGGAGAAAATTTACCCCTTCTTCATCTCCATTGAAAAACCATACAAAAGACGAAGAAGTGTCAGAAATATTTCCAGAATGTAAAGCAATTGTTTTCCTGAAACAGCCTATTTAAGGAAAAGGAGAAGTGCAATGAAAAAGAAAATACATAAAATTTTGGCATGCGTTGATTTATCCGATTATTCCTCCATGGTTCTGGAATACTCCGTAGAGCTGGCACAGGATTCACATATTGTAGTTTATAACGTCATAAACCAGTTAGATGTGGATGCGTTTGAAATGGTCAGGAGAGATATCTCAGGCAACATCAGTGTCGAAGATTTTATCAAGAAATTAAAAACAGAACGGGAGAGGTTGATAAAGGACTTGATAGAACAACATTTTTTCGAACAGAAATCACGCATGAGTTTTATGATTGATGTGGGTGTCCCATCGGTTCAGATCCTGGAAACCGTTGACCGAGAAAATATTGATTTGATCGTAATGGCCAATAAAGGCAGAGGAAATGTTGGTAGGATTTTGTTTGGAAGTGCTGCCGAAAAAGTATTCAGGCATTCCCCTGTTCCTGTTGTCAGTGTCAGAGATCGAAAAATATTTAAAAGGGAGAAATAGTTATGCTGATAAAAGAATGGATGAGCCGACCTGTCATCTCCAGAGAGAGTGAGTATTCTTTTTAATAGCGCTGCAAAATTATTCCAACAGGGTGATTTCCATGCTCCCGGTGGTTCCAATTCGAAATCAATCTGTTGCCGAGGCAAGCTGCGTGCACTGTTATCATTCTTTGATGTTAAGAAGTTCTTCCTAGCATCTTGATTATCCTACTGTAGACAAGGCTCTAACCAACGAGCAAGGAGGTCATGCCATGATGGACTGGAAAAAAATTATCGTAGCCATAGATGACTCGCCCAATTCAACTAATGCGATTGAGTATGTGGGCAGCATAGCTGGCCATCTTAAGGATATCCATCTCTGTTTGTTGCATATTTATCCAGAGCCGCCGCCAGACTACTACCGGTCAGCTGGTGCGACCTTGGATGAGTATAAAAGAACGCAGGAAGAGCGGGCAAAGATACTCTTTGCCCGGTCGGAGATAATTCTTAAAAACCATGGCATAGCAGTCTCGGTCATAACCTCCAGGTGCTTAATGGCGGACCATAAATCAATTAGTGCCGCTATCCTCGATATGCAAGAACGGGAACACTATGGCACTATCGTGGTCGGCAAACGCGGAATACCCAAAGCAGAGGAATTCCTCTTCGGTTCCATTTCTAATGCCCTGATTCACAATGGCAAGGATATTGCCGTTTGGGTAATCGGTTAATGGCGCTTTATAGGGAAGTCAGTTCACTTCCAGACGATGTCGTCCAGAAATTAAAAGGGCACCGGGTTACCCGGAGTCAACGAAAATCCTCTCGAGTGTATACGGATACAACGGATTTCACATCGATGGATTACGGTGATATTATTCAGGTGGAAGACAGATATTTCCTGATAACGTCTTACACTAAAGAGGGCCGGTTTGGGGTTGACGACCAGATTAAAAAATGGGTCCCTAAAGTTGAAGATCTGGCAACCGGCTTGCCTTATATCCTCAAGCTCGTTTTCTACGAAACCTTCGACATTAATTTCGGTCCGTTCACAATTCCCTGTTACCGTAGTCCCGAGAAGGAAGCGCGTATTCTGGAGCTTGTTCAAGAACGACCAAACTTTATGCAGGGCAAGAGCTTGTTGGATGACAATGGCAATCTGGTCCGAGTTCTCATGCCGGTCAATGGTAATCGCCTCGACAAGGTTATCTTTTACAGCCAGACACAGCATCAAGAATATTTTTTTAAAGAATTACCCCATATCCTCACTCGCTTCCTTGAGTCCCTGAAGGCGATTGGATTCCTCCATGAAAATGGGTTTCGGCATGGCGATATCAGGCGTGATCATATCTTTGTTGATCGAAATACAGGTCAGTTTTATTGGATTGATTTTGACTATGATTTTTATCTGCCTGAGAAACCCTATGCCCTTGATATGTTTGAGTTGGGCAACATCTTGATCTATCTTTTAGGCAAAGGAGATTATAACCACAGGGAGATACTCGCTGACCCCAAAATGGGTGAACCGGTACTGCAATCGATTCTTCCAACTGATTACTCCTTACTTTCGCAGAACAAGATAGTAAACTTACGAAAACTTTTCCCCTATATTCCTGAAAAATTGAACAACATTCTCCTCCATTTTTCAACAGGCGCTGAAATATTTTATGAAACTGTGCAAGAATTACAGAATGATCTTAATGATGGACTTTGTGAACTGAAGTGAACCAAGATGGCAGAGAGTACTCAATGTTGGGGTTCTAAGCCCAAACAGCCGAAATTTTCCACACCCGAGAAGCTGTGTCATACAAACCGGAGATAAGCAATAGCGGAAAGGAAGAGCAGGAAGGCAGGAGCAATAGTCATCTTCGGTAAATACTGACGATCAGCTGCCAGACGCTTGATGATGCGCTGAGAGGCATAGAGCGAGGCGATCAGGCTGCCGGTGACTGTGATGAGCTGAAGAATAAAAGTGGCATCAGTGCTTATGAGTCGACTTGCTGTATATTCTCCCGCCAGCCCAGCCATTGTTCTCAGACTGGCAGTCAATTTCCAGATACCATTAACGAAGACTTCCAGATGGGCGGCCATGAAGGCGCCAAGTACCAGCGGAATCATGCTGTAACCGAGGATGGATGCAGTCGTTCTCCAGCTATTTCCAGTAAGCCGTGCCATGAGATGCGACAAAACGGTATAGCCGCTCAGGTAGACGATAATACAGGAAAAGAAGAAAATACTGGAGGCAAGGGCCTGATTATCTGGGAGACCCATCCCGTGGAGTATGCTGGTCCAGCTCTGCATAAAGCCGGTGTATTTCTGGTTCACGGCAAATGGATAGAAGATGGCAGCCAGGCTGACCACGAGAATGCTGTCTTCCAGGCGAGGCGACTGCAGGCTCCAAAGTTCCTGAGGAGCCAGACGCAGATTAAGATGAATTGAGTCCAGCCTGCAGTTCTTGATGCATTGTCCGCAAAGAATGCAGTCCCGGTTGTTGTCCACCAGGAAAGGGTGTCGGAACATAGGGCAGCCGGCAGCTCCTTCGTCACCGTTGTAGCATGACTGGTTGATGCATCGGTTTGTGCACATATGTCTGTTCGCTCGTAGTTCCAGAATAGACGGCATTGAAAATAAAGCGTTGATGGCTCCCAGTGGACAAAGATAACGGCACCAGACTCTTCTTTTAAAGAACATGCTGAAAAAAAGCGAACAGAGGGTGATAGTGAGGATGATCCAGGCCGTGAGTCGGGGTGAATCGTAGGCATTCCAGGCGATCTCGATCCAAAACAGCAGGATGCAGAGCAAAGTCATTATCCAGCCGGAATATTGTTTTATGAACTGTGGAGTAGGGCGATCAGGCTTGAGGAGCATTTGGGCCAGCCAGCCGGGTACGGAAAGACCACAAATACTGCACCAGGTGCGGGCAAAAAAGAAGAAGGCGAAGATAAGCAGGGGCCAGCCAACCACCCAGCTAAGAGTCAGGCCGATATTTTTTTCCGCCGTGGCCGGACCGAAGAATAAAATGGCCAGGACAAGAACAAAAAAAACACCCACAACTGCCCTGGGCAGAACCGGAAAGAGCGGGCTTGAGAGAAAAGCGCGGACGGGCTGCAGCCGAAGTAAGTTGAATTCCCACTTTCCTTCTGTTTTGGGCACCCCCAGCAGATCCAGGTGATTGAGGGGTCTGTTGCTTTTGCCAAGAATAACAGCTCGCTGCAATACACTCGCCATTTCGGCCAGGTTGCCCGGCCAGTCATAGTTCATGAACATGCCCATAGTCTGCTCATCCACCTGATTGATGGTTTTGCCGTACTGCAGGCTATAACGCTTGAGGTAGTACTGGACCAGTCTCGGAATGTCCCGCCGGTGTCCGCGCAGTGGGGCTACGCGGAAATGCTGGTCTGCGACCAGGAAATAAAGAGACGGCAGCAACCGGTTATGACCATCCTCCTGTCGGGGTTTGTCCTGACAGATCAGGATGATTCGGGAACGCAGGGCCATCCTGGTGCCGCCGCTAACTTTGGAAAAAGTGTTTCTGCTGATTATTTTGGCAAGCTGGCGCTGGAAGTCCGGTTCCATATATTCGGCGTTGTTCAGGACAACAGTCCCTCCCTGCAGCCGTTCGAAGATGCCAAGCTGGTCTATCTGCGAGAATGCGGAAGAATTTCTTTCGTAACCGAACAGTTCAACTTCAAGTTGTGCCGGGTCGATCTCGCGGATATCAACTTCCGTGTATGGACCATTTTTATAGGCGCTGGCTCGGTGTATCTCGTAGGCAACCATACGGCGTCCGGTTCCGTTTTCGCCAGTCAGGAGCACAGGTGAAAGATTATCGCTAAACCGCTTGACCGCCTTTCTGATCTGTCGTGCCATGGTGGATTCAGACAGTCGAGCCTCCTGATCTCTGTCCAGAAACGCCGAATCCAGAGCATCGTCAGGTTTTTTGAGGAAGTCCTTTGTTTTGCACAAGGCATGCGCGTGGTCATGGAAGGAAACACGCAAACGATTAGCCAGAGCAATGCTTAGTTGGCGCTGAATCGTATTATTGGCAAGCAGCGTGGACTCGAAAGTTTCAGCATCGTAGCAGAGCAGTGAGAGGTCGGTTAACGCCTGGGCATTGAGGCTGTTTCTGTTGTTGGTCAAAAGGGAGGTTTCTCCGAAGTGGCCTCCTGGTCCGATGTGGCAGACAATGAGCTGGTCGCCGCCTTCGCCATTCAACGTCAACTCTACTTCCCCATCTGCAACAATGTAAAAATGACGGTCGTTTTCAGCTTGACGATAAACATATTGACCCTGTACGACGAAGCGAGGATAGCCGGCCTTGATAATCCGGTCTGCTTCAGCGGCATCTATATCCCTGAACAGGATGGATTTATGCAGACTTCTATTGAGGGTATCCTGATCGAACATAGGTCAAACTCTCTTGCGACACAATATTTTTTTTGATTACGTACAAAGCTCAGCCAGATACGAGGTGCCAATCAAAATTAAGGCGTTAGGGGACTGATTTTATTTTTCTTTTTTACAACCGGGAGACAGATTGATTTTCACAAAACGACGTGAAAAAAATCAGTCCCCTCAGGCTGTTCAAGAAAAATCAATCTGTCTCCCGGATAATGCTATTTTTTCAAGTTTAAACTTAGAACGGAAACGGGACAGTGCCTGAAGACTTTTTCCGAGGTTGTCCCAAAGATATAATCCTGAAGATTTGTTCTGCCTTTTGAGCTTATGACAAGCAGGTCGGCGTTTACCTCGTCGACGACCTTAAGAATTTCCTCAAAGGGGATGCCACTTCTGATAATTGTCCTGACGGGAACCTTTTTCGAGATACATCGATGAGACAGGTCATCTATATTTTGCCTCCGTCTTCTTGTCTCATCATCTATGAACTTATTCACGGAGAGAATGTCGGGAGATTGGTTTTTACATACTGTCCTGATATATTCTATCTGCCGGTTATTGATAACACTCACCACCACAATCTCTGCCAAATTTCGTTCTGCCACGTCTGCTGAATATTCCATGACTCTCTGGGAAAAGATAGAGAAATCGATTCCGACAACAATTCGCTTAAAATTTTTCATTTTTGTTCCACCTCCTCATCTATGTCTGCTGAATATTTCGCGGTCTCTGGCGCTGACAACCGGAACAGGGGAGTGTCTGAATACTTTTTCTCCATTTGAGCCATGCAGAGTGCCTGCGAGATTGCTTTTTCCTTTATTCCCGAGGACCACAAGGTCAATTTTTTCCTTTTCTATCGCTTTAATTATTGTCTCGAAAGGGATTCCAACCTGGATAAGAATACTCATCTGGAGTTTATGTGAAGGGAAGTAGTGATCAATCATTTCCAAAATTTTTCTTTTTCGTTCCGTTGTTACCTTTTCTATATAGCTTTCAACGGTAAAGCTTCCGGGACAGAAAGGACTGACAGTCCTCACCGCATCAACATCTCTGCTGTTTATGACGTTAAAGAGCAGAATTTCTGTCTTCAAACCTCTGACAACCGCCAGCGCATGCTCGATGGTCATCTTTGAATAGTCAGAAAGATCCACACACGCCATTACTCTTTTGATATCTTTCATTCCAGGCCTCTTCTTTTCATGTGGTTATCGATTTATCAAGCCGTCCTTTTAAGGAAATCTCATGTGGATCCGAACATAATTCATGCTCTGAATCAGCAAGTACTATGCCACGAGGTTGAAAGATGCAGTGCAGCAATGTACCTGTCTCGGTTCCCTGTTATCTCATGGGAGATAAGTGCCTTTCGCAGATTATTTGCATGCTGCAATGACAAGAAAGCAGGCTGTACGGTGTTTGGCATTGAGGTGAATATTGAGAGAAAGCTGACAAACACTTTTCCATTCTGTAAAGAGACCTGACACCACACCCGAACAGCCAACGAGAGGACAGGTTTCCGGCAAGGCGCTTACGAATAATAGTGTTATTCGTTGTTGCAGCGGTGATCACCACCTGTTGCCAATCCACCGTGATATCTGGAAGAATCAACAATCGAAGGATTCTCTCCTCTCTTGATGTGTAACGATACAAATAGTTACTTAACGATACTCCTGGTTTGTATGTTACATATAGATACAGTGCGACTTTGTAGGGAAATTAGACTAAGCAACTGTAATGTTGGTAAAATATATTAAAAAAAACTTTGGCATGAAAAATGCTTCACATAGAAAAAGACTTGAGCGGAAATAAGTAGAGTCAGATATCCACATAATCGTTTTTTAGGGAGGAACTTAAATGTCATCAATAGCGTTATTTCCATGTTCATCGACGCTCGATTCCGGCATCGTAGGCGAATTATCAGGTCTGCTTGCTTTGAAAGTCTACACCGATGATAATCTTTTCGGGGAGACTTCTGCCAGATTTGGGACGAACCCTGAGCGTCTGAAAAAAATGATGAAGAACAAAACATCGGTCTTTAATCAGTTTACTCTCGAAAAGGAGAAAGCCGTCGCCACGTTTCGAATGATTATCGCAGAAAAACTTGCAGCTCCGGCGCAGTATTTGTTCCATGGTTTTCTCACTTCACTTATCCCCCCGGAGGTAACTGAAGTACTAAGGGTGTTGGTGGTCGATAAGAAAGAAAGGCGGATAGCGCGTGCCATCAATGCGGGATTGACAAAGAGCGAAGCGAAAAAGAATGTTCGAAGCCATGATGTCAGTGCCTTTGCCTGGACAGATTTCCTCTTTGGAAAAGAAGCATACGACAGCTCTCTCTATGACCTTGTTGTCCCCGTTGAGGAAAAAAATCATCGTGACATAACAAAAGAAATACTCGGTTGTTTTCGCCGGACGTCGGTTTTGCGTACGCCAGAATCCCAGAAAGCCGTTCAGGATATGAAAATGATGGCAGAAGTCGAGAATCTGCTCTTGCTTAACGGGCATAAGATGGCTGTAAAAGTGAAAGACGGTACTGTCACCCTGGTTATACAAAACAGTGTTCTCAATTTCAGTGGCTTAAAAAATGATGTTACCGAACTTGTCCAGCAGATAACCGGAGTTCGCGAGATTGCTATCGAGAGATGTAAAAGTTACGTTGAATCGGTATATCGCCAACAAAAATTTGAGCTGCCATCAAAGGTTTTATTTGTTGATGACGAACGCGAATTCGTACAAACTGTCTCCCAGAGGCTGATCAGTCGTGATGTCGGCACATACGGTGTCTATGATGGAAAACAGGCTCTAGATATGATTGCTGAGGATCGTCCCGATGTCATGGTTCTTGACCTTAAGATGCCGGGAATGCATGGAGTTGAGGTTTTACGTAAGACCAAGGAAATCGCTCCGGAGGTAGAGGTCATAATTCTTACGGGCCATGGAACAACCAAGGATATGGAAGAATGTATGGCACTTGGTGCGTTTGCATATATGAATAAACCGGTAAATATTGAAGAACTCTCAGCTACCATAAAAGCTGCTAACGATAAGGTTCATACTGCTCATACTGATTTGGCAACGGTCTGACTCACTTAAACTGAATGTTAATATTTTACTGACATGGAGCAAAATTAAAATGGAAAAGAAACTGCACGCCAAAGTACTGCTGGTTGATGACGAAGAGGAGTTCATTAAGACCCTCGCCCATCGGTTAGAACTTCGAGGCCTGAAAGTGACAGGGGCTACCCGAGGTCAAGAAGCCGTCGAGCTGACCGACAAACAGAATTTTGATGCCATTGTTATAGATCTTGCCATGCCCGGCATGGATGGTCTCGAGACTCTGAAAAAAATCAAGGAAAATCACCCTGACGCGGAAATTATCATGCTCAGCGGTCAAGGAACGGTCAGGGCAAGTATCGAGGCGATGAAACTCGGTGCAGAGGATTTTCTCGAAAAACCTGTAGATATGCATGAACTTCTGGAAAAAATTGATGAAATGAAAACGAAGCGAATTCTTGTCCTGGAAAAACAATCAATGGAAGAGATCGAGGAAATTCTCAAAAGTAAACCTTGGTAACTATCTGGTCTGATTAACTATTGTTTATGTAGGCTTTCGCTGTAGACCAAAGGCGAAACGAGCTGCAGTCGGTTTTTGCAGAATATGGATTACTGCGTCTTTTTTCAGGCCAGCCGGCCAGATCAAAATACAAAATGGTGATGACTATGTCGCTAACAAAAGATATTGTTGAGAACATTCAGTTGACCGATGCAGATAAGCTCGGTCAGCGAAAAAAAATACAGATTGACTGGAAACGTATTTTCTTCATTTTGCTCGGTATCGGAATTTTTCTGGGAATTTATTTTTCACCTCCCTGGGCAGCGGCCATTGACCCACTAGGGGTCAGTTTTGAATTGAGCCGACAGGCGAAAGGAGCATTGGCTGTTTTTGGTCTTGCCGCCATCTGGTGGGTTTTCGAAGTCGTTCCCATCGGAGTCACCAGCCTGGCAATCGGTACGCTCCAGGCTCTTTTTCTTATTCGGGACCCAAAGGTTGCATTCAAGGATTTTATGGATCCCTCCGTGCTGTTCATCTTCGGTTCGCTTGTCATAGGGATGGTCTTTACCAAGACTGGCCTGACCAAGCGACTTGCCTATAAAATGCTCTCAATCATCGGTGAACGAACGAGCATGATCTATCTGGGCTGTTTTGTGATGACTGGACTCCTCACCCATCTCATGGCGCACACTGCTGTCGCGGCCACCATGTTCCCCTTACTGATGGCAATTCATGCGCTCTATACAGATGAAGAGGGACCGACGCGCTTTGGCAGAGGATTGTTCATCGGCATGGCCTATGTAGCTGGTGCAGGCAGTATCATTACTCTTCTCGGTGCAGCACGCGGTGCCGTTGCGCTCGGTTTCTACAAGGATATTATGCATGTTGATATCTCCTTTTTCCAATTGAGCATGTACATGTTTCCAATCGGATGGTTGATGATATTTCTGCTCTGGGCCTTTTTTATGGTGGTCTGTAAACCCGAAAAAACAAGGATTGATGGTCTTAAAGAACGGGCTAAAACTATGTACCAGGAACTCGGGAAATGGTCCAGAAACGAAATCATGGTGGTGTTGATCGTTTTTTCAGTTATTCTGATTATTGCCCTTAAAAACTTTGTGCCGGCCCTGAAGGGACTCGATAAGACAGGTATTCTGCTTTTGTCGACCATCTCATTTTTTGTCCTGAATATTCTTACCTTGAAAGACCTGGAAGACATCCCCTGGAATATAATTCTGCTGTTCTCCGGGGCAATGTCCATCGGTTTCTGCCTCTGGGATACCGGTGCCGCGAAATGGCTGGCGATCAACTGGCTACAGTTGTTTAAAGATTCCTCCGGCATCGTCTTTATTCTCGGTATGGCCTTTTTTGTCCTGATCATGACCAACTTCATTATGAACGTAGCGGCAATCGCCATTTCCCTGCCGGTTGCGCTGGTCATCGCACCCTACCTTGGCGTGGCTGGTGAGGTCATCCTGTTTGCCTCCTTACTTACCGCCGGCATGCCCTTTCTTCTTCTGGTTGGTGCCGCACCAAACGCTATTGCCTACACCTCGAAACAGTTCACCCCGGGGCAGTTCTTTCTCTACGGTGTCCCGGCCAGTATCCTGTTGATGGCTGTTGTTTGGCTGGCAATAACAGTAATCTGGCCGTTGATGGGAATGACGGTTATCATTCCAGCCGGCAGTTAATTGAGTTATCGCCGGGAAGTGGCAATCGCAGCCGGTTGATATCTTGTTTGTTGCTATCAACCGGCAAAGGAATTCAAGAACAACGCGAATAAGAGGTCCGCAAGTTACTAAAAACAAATGGTTAGGATGTTGGTAATATGTTAAATATGCCAAGAGATCTGGTGGCTACGCTTTTCTCGAACGACGAAGAACGATGAGGATTTGAATATTTTTCCCTTTAATGTAGATATCTCCTCTGTTGTTGGAAGGAATTCCGCATCCGGCCATGATTCTGGATGAAAGGTTTAGCATCGTCATTATGAACCGGCTGATGGAAGCGATGACGGGGCATGGTGCCGACAAGGTTGCGGGGATGCATGGCGAATTGATTATCCGCTCCAACACAGGCAACAGCAGAGGCCAGCTCTACAAAAGTGTCCTGCAGACGGGAGTAGCTGTTTCGGTAGTCGGTGATATCATCAACTCCTATCGTCGTAAGATTGCCATACAGTACACTATCTCTGTTCTGGACGATACCTCCGGCAGGCATTGCGGTCTTCTTGTCATCGCCGAAGATCTCTCTGCACGGAAGACTGATAATAAAATGGGGATGATAAATTATTCCTCGATTGAGCTGATTGGCCACAGTCCAAAGATGCAGAAAGTATTTGATATGATTCTCCTGCTGGCCCAGACCGATGCATCAGTTATGATAACCGGGGAAACAGGCACAGGAAAGGACAAGATCGCCGAAATCATCCACCAGAAATCCTCCCGGGCAAGATTTCCCTTTATTAAGATAAACTGTGGGGCATTGCCTCCCGGACTTCTTGAGTCGGAACTTTTCGGCCATGTCAAAGGGTCTTTTACCGGGGCCACCCGGGACAAACCGGGACTGTTCAGTCTTGCAGACAAAGGGACGCTTTTTCTGACAGAAATCGGGGATATGCCACTGCCTTTACAGGTAAAGTTGCTCTCCGTCCTTGATGATAGGGAATTCATCCCCGTTGGCGGCGAAACAAAAATAAATGTTGATGTTCGGATTATCGCGGCAACTCACCGCCCACTGAGAGAGCAGGTTCGAAGGCATAAGTTTCGTGAAGACCTCTTTTACCGCCTCAATGTTCTTCAGGTTCATCTGCCGCCCCTTAGGGAACGTGAAGGAGATGTGCGATATTTGCTTGACCATTTCCTGCAGAAGTTTACCAAGGCACTGAATAAAACCATTGTTGGTTTTGCTCCCAAGGCCATGCAGGCCCTGCTTAATTTTCAGTATCCCGGCAATATACGCGAGTTAAGTAATATTGTTGAATACGCAGTGAATATATGTGGCAGGAAAAAAATCAATATAGAACATTTGCCCCCATATATTTTTGACCAGCAATTAGAGAAAATTAGCCGGCAGGAGGATCCTGCACCTTCTAAAGCTGCTGCAGTTAAAAATTCGGTTGTTCAGCATGGTTATGGTACACCTGCTGATAATCTGGAAAGTTGGTCCGAAATTGAACGTCAGTTAATTATCGACATTCTTAAGGTGCACCGGGGGAGCAGAACCCGAGCAGCCGCAGAGCTGGACTGGGGCCGAATGAAACTTTGGCGTAAAATGAAAAAATATGGCTTGCTCGAATAGCAGGAGCTGCAGATGCGAAAAATGATGGTACTCATACAGGGGGATTTCATTGCGCCACGGTTTGATCTGACCACGGAGGTTCTGATTGTTCGGTTCGAAAAAGGCAATGTTATCGGTGAACCGAAAATGATTATCATGGAACGGTCCTCGGATGAGGCGTTGTGTCAGATGGCCGTTGAAGAAAATATTACCGATATCATCTGCGGAGGAATAGAGGAGGTTCACTTCAATTTCCTGGTCTGGAAAAAGGTCACGGTCCTCGATGCTGTAATAGGCAGCTGGCGGACAGCAGTTGAAAAAGGTGTTGCCGGTACCCTGCAACAGGGAGAAATTTTAATTTCTAAAAATGATGAACCGTTGACATTATGAAACCATTATCCGCCTTTATCCATAAGATCGTGCCCTATGCCTTCAAGGAATCGACTGATTTTAGCCTCCATAAGAGAAGTTACGGTCAATTCCGTCTGATCCTTTTTACGGTGATGATCGCAATCGCCATGGGGCCTGTAATCATGACTGCCGGTCTTGGTTATAAAAACTATAAAGACCTTCTCCAAAAGGAGGAACGAGGGCAACTGGAGGCTCGACTGTTGGGTTCAAGCAGGTCAATTGAAGCACTGGTCGATAGCCTTAAGTCCATAGTTGTTTTTGTCGCCCGTAAAAACAGATACTTAGAGCTTACGACCGGCGATAATCTGGACGAGTTGTTTGGCAGAATAAAACGGCAGTATGAGTTTTTCGCCGACCTGGGAATCATAAATCAAGCGGGTATCCAGCAAACCTATTCCGGGCCATACGATCTTATCGGTACAGATTACTCAAAAGAGGAGTGGTTTCGTGAAGTCCTTGATAAAGGTGTGTATATCAGTCGTGTCTATACCGGCTACCGTCATGTGCCGCATTTTGCTATTGCTGCCACCAATTATGATCCCGCAACCAAGAAAACCTGGGTGCTGCGGGCAACCATCGATGCAGTTACTCTACAAAATTTTGTTGATACCATAAAAACTAATGCATCCGATGATCTCTTCCTGATAGATAATAATGGAAATCTCCAAACTTCATCCGAAAATTACGGCCGGAATCTGACTGGACTTTTAGCGGACCTAAAGCCGGGAATCCAACAGGGATTGTCCAGTGAAGGGGATAATATTTTCTACGCCATCGGTAAAATCAAAAACACTCCATGGTCAGTGGTTTTGGTTGAAAAACGTTATATTCATCACCAGGATTGGATGTCTTTTCGTGAAAGACTCCTGATCATTGTATTCTCCTGTCTGGGACTTAATCTTTTGATTGTCTATGGACTCGTCACCATGATCACCAATCTTATCCGCAAAGCCGATGACATGCAGTTGACCCTGCTGCAGGAAGCAGAGCACACAGACAAGCTGGCATCTATTGGCCGATTGGCTGCGGGTGTGGGTCATGAAATTAACAATCCGTTGGCTATCATCAATCAGAAGACCGGGCTGGTCGAAGATCTGATACTTGTTTCTCCCGATTTTGAGCATAAAGAGACAATTAAGGGATGTCTTAAGGTTATTGACCAGAGTGTCGAAAGATGCAAGGCTATCACCCATCGTCTGCTTGGCTTTGCCCGGCGATCAGACGTATATAGCGAGAGCTTGCAGGTTAATGATGTTATAAAGGAAGTAATGGCATTTCTTGAAAACTCAATGATGCACAGCCGCATACAAATCGATCTCAACCTGCAGGATGATCTGCCTCTTATCAGCAGTGATCACCTCCAGTTGCAGCAGGTGTTTTTAAATATTATTAACAACGCAATCGATGCCATTGGTAAGGACGGACTGATCACCATTATGACACACCTCGTTGCCGGTGAGGTAAGGGTGGTGATTCAGGATAATGGACACGGAATTGAAAGTGATATTCTGCCGCATATATTTGAACCGTTTTTTACAACCAAAGAGACGGGAAAAGGTACAGGTCTGGGGTTATCTATCACCTATGGACTCGTAAAAAAATTAGGTGGTGATATCACCGTACGATCGCATGTTGGCCAGGGAACGGCCTTTACAATAACTCTACCTATACATCACAGTGAAAAAAATGACACAAATTGATAGGAAAAGTCTCAAAGTGCTGATAGCCGATGACGAGGTCGAATTTGCTTCAACCATAGTTGCTCGGCTGAACCTTCGAAACTATACTGCGACTATGGCAAATTCCGGCAAGGCCGCTTTGACTGCCATTGAAGAGGAGCAGCCGGATGTGCTTCTTTTGGACCTGAAGATGCCGGACCTGGATGGGCTGGAGGTTCTTGCCGGCTTAAAGGAGAAATATCCAGGCCTGGCTGTTATCATCCTTACGGGGCATGGCTCTTTTGAAGCGGGACGAAAAGGCATGGAACTGGGTGCTTTTGATTATGTTATGAAACCGGTAGATCTCAATCTCCTGATTACAAAGATCGAGGAAGCCTCTCGGTCAAAGGCAGCTGATGTCTAAGGCGGGAGCAGCTGACAGCTTCCTTTCGAGTGACTGTTGAGTCAGGCAGAATTCCTGATTTTTTTGTGTTTAAAAGGGGTTATCCCCCCCCCGATTTTCTCACCAGCTGGAGCCAGACTGTAATGGATAAACCGAATACCGACAGGATCTGCGTACAGGTCTTTGCCAGAATATCAGCGTCAATCTCCCATGAGATTAAGAATATCCTGTCAATAATCAATGAGAATGCCGGACTTCTTGACGATTTTGCTCAAATGGCGGATCGGGATGAGGGGGTTGCCGTCGAACGGGTACGTTCTGTCACTGGGATCATTGCAAAACAGGTCGACAGGTCAAATACAATAATGAAAAACCTCAATCGATTTGCTCACAGTGCCGATACATCCCTGGCTCATGGAAACCTGGAGGAAGTGCTCTCTGTCATCATGTTCCTGGCTAACCGTCAGGCCGCGATGAAAAAAATAACCATGACCCTGGATTGTCCTCCGGATATTACTTTTTCCACCTATCTTATTTCTTTGGAATCACTCATCTATCTGACCTTGTTGGCTCTTTTCAAGAAGGGCACAGGGGGGAGCCTTTCGATAGAGGCAACAGCCAAAGCCCCAAATATCACTCTATGTTTCAAGATGGACAGCAAGGAGGATCTTTCTTTAGAGGACTATCCTGATGCCGACCAGAAACTTCTTTTTGACCAGATACGCGCCTCCTGTCGCACAGAAAAGAACCAGCTTTTTCTGACATTCCCAGCCGTAGCATAAAAGTTGACAGTTGCATCGGTACATTAGAGGAGAATGGACATGCCGGCCGCTTTAAGTTTGAGATCAAAGATTGGTTATATTTTTAGCGCAATGGCCGCCATCGTGATCGTTGGTGGCGGGAGCATGCTCTGGTATACCCGTCAGATTGACACCATGTTGGTTGAAATGGTTCAAAAGGAATTCGTACTCTATAAAACTGCCCAGGACATGGAACTTGCCCTGACCAATCAGAAAGGACTTTTAACCTATTATCTCGTTGATGGTGATGTTAAATGGCTTAAATCGCTCGGGCAGTATCGTCAGGTGTTTTACCAGATCATTGAAAAAGCCGAAGGTATGGAACTTACTCCCAAACAGCGCCATGCTGTCCAGGTCATTGCCGAAAAGTATGGGATTTATACACGGGCAAAAGATATCGCCATAGAGAATTACAAAAGTATAACTACACTGGGGAGTATCTCCACTTTGCATGAAAAGCAGAGGGATGCTTTTTTCGGTGTTCTTGAGCTTTGTCGGGCTTTCAGCCAGGATCAGTGGCAGGTTATCCTGAAAGCGGAAGAGGCGAGTAATATTCTATCCCAAAACCTGAGGATGGTAGCAACTATTGCCATTGCCATATTCACGCTGTTATGCTCAGTCTTTCTTTTTATTCTCTACAATAACATTCTTGGTCCCATCAGGGGACTGGCTATCGAGGCAGGCAGCTCTGCCCAGGAAAGCTCCAGAGACGAAGTGGGTTCACTGACGCAATCTCTCAAGGGAATGATGCGGGATTTTGGCGAGACCAGTGATGAATTGGCCAGAAGCCGAAAAAATCTTCTGCAGGCTGAACGTATGGTGATGGTGGGAGAATTGGCTGCGGGGGTTGCCCATACAATCCGAAATCCCTTTACCTCTATAAAAATGAGGATGTTTTCCTTGGGACGATCTCTGCATCTAAATGAAGCGCAGAGTGAGGATCTGCAGGTTATTTCAGATGAGATTGCCAGGATAGACAGGATAGTTGAGAATTTTCTGGAGTTTGCCAGACCGCCTAAACTCAGATTGAGAGAATGTCAACTTGGTGATATTGTCAATTCTGTCAAAACGCTGCTGGAATATCGCCTCAAGGCGTATAATGTCGAACTCCACTATGTCTGCCGGCCGGAGCTGCCCGAAGTTACAGTGGATGCCGACAGGATCAAAGAGGCCCTGGTGAACCTGATCATTAACGCCTGTGAGGCAATGGAGACTGGTGGCAGGATTACCATTACCGAAACACGGGAGCACCATGAGAAAATGGGAGAGGTCGTTGCCGTTACCGTCAGTGACAGCGGACCGGGAATTCCTGAGGCAATCAAAGACAAAGTGGTTACTCCCTTTTTTACTACTAAAGAAGACGGATCAGGCCTTGGTCTCAGCATCGTTAATAGAATAGTGCGGGAACATAACGGCAAATTCATTATTTCTTCCAATCCGGATCAGGGGGCCAGCTGTATCATTTTGTTGCCTATAGGGGGAGACGACCATGAGTCGGATTCTGATAATTGACGACGATCAGCAGCTGGGGCTGAGTTTTGCCAAAATCCTCTCCCAGGAAGGCTATACCACAACAAACGCTTATACGGGCGGTGAAGGAATAGAAGCGGTAAAAAAGAACAGGCCGGACGTGATTATTCTTGATATTCGTTTGCCGGACATGGGCGGGCTTCAGGTGTTTGAAGTCATACATGAGATATTTCCAAAACTTCCTGTCATAATCATTACCGCATACAGCAGTACGGAAACAGCCATCGGAGCGATCAAGAAAGGCGCCTTCGATTATATCTATAAGCCATTCGATGTGCCGGAAATGCTGCTGGTGGTTGAGAAGGCTGTGACAGCAGGACACTGCATGTCCTCTCCGGTCGATGTCAATCCAGATGGAGAAAAATTTTCGGGCAGAGAAGCTCTGGTCGGAAGCGGCAGCAGTATGCTGGAGGTGTATAAGGCTATCGGCAGAGTCTCCGCAACCGATGCTACTGTCCTGATCCGAGGCGAGTCAGGCACCGGCAAAGAACTTGCTTCACGGGCTATCTATAATTACTCCAACCGGGCCGATAAGCCTTTCGTAGTGGTCAACTGTGTGGCCATTCCGGAAAATCTCCTCGAGAGCGAACTTTTCGGCTATGAAAAAGGTACCTTTACCGGTGCTGTCCACAAAAGGGTCGGAAAAATCGAGCAGGCGAGGGGCGGAACAGTGTTTCTCGATGAGATTGGCGATATGCCACTCAGCATCCAGTCAAAATTCCTGAGATTGTTGCAGGAAAACAGCATAGAGAGATTGGGGGGGAAAGAGCTTATCGACGTGGATGTGAGGGTTATTGCCGCAACCAACCGGAACCTTGAAACAGCTGTTGCCGAGGGCACATTCCGAGAAGATTTGTATTACCGATTGAGGGTGGTCACTATTACAATGCCGCCACTCAGGGAACGCAAAGATGATATCGATACTCTGGCCCAATATCTTCTGGCCAGACTCTCAACTGAAATGTCTCTCAACAATCCGGGTATTAGCGCCGAGGCGCTGAGCAAGATCAAACACTTTGAATGGCCTGGTAATATCCGGGAACTTTCGAACAGTCTGAAGAAAGCCTTGATTTTCAACCGTGGTGCCCCTCTTCAACCGGAAGACATTACCCTCAACGAGGAGCAGTTAGCTCAGAGTGGTGATTTAAATCAGGCGGTCGCGGTCGATATACAGCAATGGGTACGAGCTCTTCTCCACTCAGAAAAACAGGAAAGACTTTTTGATACCTGTCTCGATCATATAGCTGCACTGTTAGTTCAGGAAGCTCTCGTCATGACTCGGGGAAACAGATCTAGTGCTGCGAAGCTGCTTGGAATATCCAGGCCAACCCTGCATGCAAAGATTGAAAAATTTGGATTAGACAACAAGTCCGGCAGTGAATAA
Organism: uncultured delta proteobacterium; assembly: GCA_963709755.1. Lineage (GTDB taxonomy): Bacteria > Desulfobacterota > Desulfobulbia > Desulfobulbales > Desulfocapsaceae > Desulforhopalus_A. The sequence goes on along the minus strand of CAVPXO010000001.1, from coordinate 923,911 downwards.
CTGCTGCTTTAACATCTTGATAATTTGTCCTTTTGGAACAGAGCGAAACAGCTGCTGGTTATGGTTTTTATCGATTGAAGACTCTGCCCGTTTTTTTCAACCAGGTGCACTCTGCTTCCTGGTTGAATTTCAGGGATGGAATCCGCATACGCATGAATGATTATCTGAAGAGAGGAACGCCGATGTATCATGTCCTCAATGACAGTTTGATCAACCTGATGGAATAATTCCGGATCGACAATTATCAAGTCTAATGGAGCGGAACTGGATATGCGTTCGTACGCCATTGCACATGTTTTGACATTGCAGACTGTATAGCCTTCTTTTTCCAGCTCGCGTTGCAGGAAGGTGCGGACATGATGGTTGATATCGGTTACAAGAATATGGAAGGATTCAGGAGTACTCATAAATATGAAGCCTTATCCTCTTGGCACAATGTCTGTATCATTTTTAATTTTATGGCTGATATTTTCGGTAAAGACTTCAGGATAAAGTTTTTTCGCGCATTTCGGGCAGAGCCCATGACTGAAGCGTGCTTCGGATCGGTCATGAATAAATGCTTCCATGCTCTGCCAATTTCCCTGGGCATCCCGAATATTTTTACAGGAAGAACAGATCGGGAGAAGCCCCTCCAGGTACTTCATTTTTTGGAATAACACCTTGGTATAGTAGATAATTATTGAGGCAATAGGGATGATAAGCAAAGTCTCGGTCAGTGATTCCTTCCAGTTGACAGGCGTCGCTTCGGCGCCAAAGAGGTAGTGAGGAATATCGGCAAATTCATCGAACCAGATTAAGGCAATTATCAGCATAAATGCCGCAAGTTGATACGTTATGACTTGCCGCTCGAAAATTTTTTTCCCAATCTTCTCCATAGCAGACCTTCCTATTCAACTTTTCTGCCGGAACGCCGTATTATTCAGATACATCGGCAAGGAGCATCTCATCGAATAATTATTGTTATTCTGTCTTAGACAGAGATGATCGCAAATAATATGCCAGCCTGCCTTAATCCCTGGTTTATTCGTGTCGGAACTGTCAGAGACCACGGTATTGCAACAATACAGGTTGATTGCATCTGCAGGTGTTATAGACGGAATCTTTCAGCACACCGATCATCGGCCGTAACACCATTTGCCTCAAGGTCATCCACTGTCAGCTCTCTTTACACCTTGTTAAATAACCGGACGCCGTTCTGGCAAAGATTGATCAAAAAATATGTTTATAAACAGTGACTCGCAATTCTTTGTGATTAAGTATTTGATATTATAATAAATAATATATGTAGCCGACAGTTATTTCCATGGCACGGGAGTTGCGATAGCATACTCAGGAATCAGAGGCGTAAGCAACGCACCAGATATAGTTGGAGATAACGTCATGATCAAAGGATGGTATTACAATAAACATAATGGCCAACGACTTTTGTCGGTGGAAGAAATCGCTACAGCATGTTGCACAGCCGGTAACAATGTCAAAGGATGGTTTACAGGTCATTTGGTCAATCCAGCTCAGGATGACGATCTGCTCTTGGATGCCGGCGATGTAATAGCAATACTGGTTCAAAACAACATTCCCGTTGCGTCATCATTGTTTCCTCCTAACACCAAAAAAATACTTTGTATCGCCTCTGATGAGTGTGCGTTTGAGAACTGTGGTGAAATCTTTAATCTTATTTGTAGATTTTTTGCCGAAACCAGCAACATACTTGTCGAGACATCCGTAGGGGGAAGATTTGCCGATCTGAGCGTTTTTACCTTTTCCCCCGACATAGTGGTCCTTTTTCTGAAAACCTATGACCAGGCGGCTGTCAATACTTTAAACCTCCTGTCGTGTCTTCCCGAACCTAAAACAATCCTTCTCGTAGACAATATTCTTAAAATCGCTGTTGAGGAGGGCCTGGTAAATTTGTCTGCCGATCTGGTTGTCTGTGAAGCTCTGCCAAAGGATCAGTTGATCGCTGAGTTGCGCTCATCATTTCGGAGCCAGGGACCATTATGGTAAGAAAAAAATACTACTATCGAGCAATCACCAGGAGGCTGCTGATTGCCTTTTTTTGCCTCAGCGTCGTTCCGATAGCCGGCTTTGCCTGGTTAATGAAAAACTCGGTTGAAGAGACCAATGTAATAAAATTAAATGAGCTGGCCACCAGTACCATTGAGCATCGCTCCGAGGTTATTTCGCAGTTCCTGAAAGACAAGATCAACATGCTGGGAATGTTGGTTTCGCTCTACGAAGAGGAGTTTTTTTTCAACCAGCAGAATGTTGAAAAATTGTTTCTTGCCATGAACAGCCAGGGAGACATTGTCGATCTCCAGGTGATCGATGTCACGGGCTCTCAGCATGCGTACGTTGGCCCTTACAGGGCAAAAATCGAAGGAAAAAAATACGATGCTGCACCATGGTTTCGTGAGACGTTGATCAGTGGGGTACATGTCAGTGATGTTTTTATGGGCTATCGCAATACGCCTCATTTTGTAGTGGCGGTCACAGATCCTCTCAAAAACTATGTGCTCAGGGCAACCATCAATTCGAGCATCTTCAATTCTCTGCTTCATTCAGCCCAGCTCGGTCCCCATGGAGACGCCTTTATCGTCAACCATGCGGGAGAATTGCAGACACCCAGCCTGCTTGGTAAGACAGCTCTGTCGGATACAGACAAGCGATTGATTTCATTTGATAATAATCCATCTTATTTAGAAACTGCAACTGATATCTATGCCACTCGTCTGATAGACAAAGGACACTGGCTGCTGATCCTTAAAGCCAATATCTCAGATTCACTCGGTTATTATTTGCGGCTCCGGAACCGAATCATTCTCATCGTCCTTGTTATCTCGGTACTCTCCATGGCTGCGGCAACATTTACCAGTATCTCACTCTCCCGAAATTTTGAGAAATCGGACAAGGAATACGCGGCCCTCAGCCTGCAGTTTGTTCAGGTGGAAAAGATGGCAACTGTAGGTCGATTGGCGGCAGGCATAGCCCATGAAATTAATAATCCACTGCAGATGATAACCAGCCAGGCCAGCTGGATTGGTGAACTGCTGCCGGATGAGGATCCGACCCTGGTTAAAAACATTGGGGAATACCACAAGGCTGTCGATCAGATCAAGCACCACGTACAAAGGGCGGGAACGATTACCCACAGGTTGCTTGGTTTTTCAAGGAAGATGTCCAGCCAGCAGGAAAGAGTGCAGATCAACGAGCTTATTGAAGAGACCGTCTCCTTTGTAGAACGTGAGGCTGAGTACAACAATATTACCATTGTGAAAAATTTGGAGAAAAACCTGCCGGTTACAATGACAGACGGTCCGCAGTTGCAGCAGGTATTTCTCAACCTGGTCAATAACGCCATAGATGCAGTGGGACAGGGCGGAAAGATTGAGCTCAGTTCAAAGGTAAGAGAAGATGGCAGGATTGTTCTGGAATTTGCCGATAATGGCCCCGGAATCAGTCAAGAGAACATCAAGCAGATCTTCGATCCATTTTTCACTACCAAGGATCCAGGCAAGGGAACCGGCCTCGGACTCTATATAAGCTACGACATCATCCAGAAACTTGGCGGATCTATAGCCGTTGAAAATAGAAAGAGTGGGGGGGCCGTCTTTACCATTGTTCTGCCGGTTGTAAGCTTCGGTGGAATGAAATGATGGAAAAGATAAACCTCCGGAGACATATCATAGCCGATAAGGAGTAGTAATCATGAGAGAATTTAATGTTTTGATAGTAGACGATGAGGATGAGTTTCGAGAGATGACCTCGAAAATTCTGAGCAAAAGAGGCTTGCATGTCCTGAGTGCGGAGAGCGGCGAGAAAGCTCTGCAAATCCTGGAACACAGCCGCACAGATGTTGTGCTGCTTGATGTTAAAATGCCCGGAATCGACGGTATCGAAACCCTGCGACAAATCCGCAGTTCGAAACCGCTGGTTGAGGTCGTGCTGTTGACCGGTCACGCTTCGGTGGAATCGGGCATCGAGGGGATGAAACTTGGTGCATTTGACTATTTGATGAAACCGATCGACACAGACCCACTTCTGGAAAAACTTGAAAAAGCCTATGAGAAAAAACGCCTGCACCAGGAAAAGATAGACCAGGCACTTTTGAAAAAACATATGTCAATGCCTGTCTGATATTTAAAAGAACAGGACTGACTGAAAAATTAACCTTAATAGAGAGGAATTCAAAATGGGCTACGGTAGAGAGTTTTATCAAATGATGGTGAGGGGGGCCGAGACATACGCGCGCTGGGACCTGGAAGCATCAACCAATATTATTCGCAGCAAAAAACGAATGGGCATACTCTTTCTCCTGATCCTGCCGATTTTGATAGGAGGGATAGCTATCGCAGCTGGAGACGGAAAACTGCCTGATATGCTTGGTGGTAAGACTGCCTATATGCCTTCGCATTACACCAATCTTATTTTCTTTGCCTCAGTTTTTGTCGGGGTCTGCGCCGGTCTCATTACCGGCTGTATTGGCGCCGGCGGTGGCTTTATCATCGCTCCGGCCCTGATGAGTGCGGGTGTCAAAGGTATCCTGGCAGTGGGAACCGACCTGTTTCATATTTTTGCCAAAGCGATCATGGGCAGTGTTCTCCATAAAAAACTTGGCAATATCTCAGTTTCCCTTGCAACCACCTTCCTGATCGGCTCAATCGCAGGAGCAACTCTGGGCGGTATGTTGAACAGATACCTTTATGATCTGAATCCGGTACTGAGCGATCTGTTCATTACTACTGTCTATGTTTTCATCCTTGGTTTTCTCTCTTTTTACGCACTGATGGATTATTTTAAGGCCAGAAAAGGCGAGATGGGGACAGGGAAGAAATCCGGACGTGCAGAAGCCGTTCCGCCAATGGGTAAGCGACTGCAGGCTATTCATCTGCCACCAATGCTGACCTTCGACGAAGGTGTTACTCCTGGTGGCCGTAAAATTTCGGCTATTTTTCTGGTAGTGAGCGGCCTGATTGTCGGTCTTGCTGCCTCCATCATGGGCGTAGGCGGTGGTTTTCTGACTTTCCCTATCTTTGTCTATGGACTGGGTGTTTCTTCCATGACCACCGTCGGCACCGATATTTTCCAGATAGTATTTACTGCCGGTTATAGTTCTCTCAGTCAGTATGCTTTTTATGGCTTTGTCTTCTATACTTTGGCAATGGGCATGCTGCTCGGCTCCCTGATTGGCGTACAGATAGGCTCTCTCATTACCAGAGTGGTTCCGGGTATTATGATCCGTGGTTTTTTTGCCCTGGCAGTGACCGCCGGTTTCATCAACCGTTTTTTTGCAATGCCTGCAAAATTACAAGGACTTGGCTATATCCAGATCACAAAAAGCATGGGTGCCATGATTAACACCGTGGGCAATGTGCTGTTTTTTGTGACCATTGGAGCATTCGCAATTTGGGTATTCTACGTGTTTTTCACACATCTTAAGGAATTGAGATCCGAGGATCATGTTTTGGACCTTGATAACTCGACCGTTATAGATTCAAACCTGAAAGAATTGAGATCGGAGGGCAACTGATATGAGCATGCAAAAAAAGTTGAAAGTCAGAGGAATAGGTATGTTGGTAACCTTCTTCGGGTTACTTGCGGCAATCTTCAGTCCAATTTTCCCCGGGAATGTGAATGGGCTCGATTATATGGACAATCTGTTCAATAAGATTTCCAAGGGTTCATCGTACTTTATTCCCGAGTCAATCACGGCCACCGAACAGTATGCAGGCAAGATGATAGATGTTAAAATTAAACTGGAAAATGACCAGCAGGCCTCTGATACGGCGAAGCTTTTCCAGGCCAATGGTGCCGAGGCAACTGTTTCCGGCAAAGAATTGGCGGTAAAGGGCGATATGGCCCGTATCATGAAAGCAAGCCTTGAAGATGCCGATCAAATGTTTAAAAATAATGGAGCAGTGGTCGCCGACAAGTACGGCTACGGTGAAAAGCAGGTGCTGTTCAACTGGTGGACGGCATTCAAGTCAATGGGCAAGGATCTCACCAAACAGGAGAGTTTTAAACAGGCAAAGACCATTGCTTCAATTCAGTCAAAAGCTCTTGAACCAGCGTATAATTACTATGGTGTTGAGGCAGGCAGTTATAAAGACAGTTTTATGCTGATTCTCGCAGCACTCGGATTTTACGTTTGCTATACTCTCTGGTACGGGTTTGGTATAATGTACCTCTTTGAAGGCTTAGGTCTGAAGATCGGTCACTAATCGTGGTAAAAATCGGCCAGTCTTACCGGCGTGTGACGGGCATTCTCGTCACACGCCCTTCGGGCAGACAAGGATCATATCTATGCGCAGGATTTTAACGTTTTTAAAACAGAGTCTGTTCATCGAGACCCAGCCAAGCTTAAGTCCTGAAGAGCTTCGCACTGCCTTTGCCAAACGATACGCTCACTTCAGAAGTCTCCTGACAGCCAATAACAATGCCCTGCAGGCCATGGCAGAACTGGAGAAGATGTACTACAGCGGTGAAAGTTACCGGATGGCATTTGTTCGATCGAAAATTTCGGCTATTCTGGTTAATGTATTTAAGATGATCCGTAATATCATCGACATGTCCGGCGGGAAGTATGCTGAACTGGAAGGGATCTTCGAAAAAATACACGATAACCTGAATGAAATCGTTGAGAGAAAATCCAATTTTCAATGGGGCCCTCTGGTTCTGCCGCTGCATGAAGTTTTGAAAAACGACAAGGACCAGGCCGGTGAGAAAATGGCGAATCTGGGAGAGATTTCAAACCTGCCTGGCATTAATGTGCCTCAAGGATTTGTTGTCACCGCCTCGGCTACCCGACATTTCCTGACCACTGAACATATCGCCGAAATAAACCGAAAACTGCAGGTGGTCGATCCGGACGATCTGGACGATCTTTACAGGACCTGCGAAGAAATGCAGAAAATTGTCATTGATGCTCCTTTGCCGGCTGATCTTGAAGAATTGCTCCACCTTAACTTCAATCGTCTCGAAAAAGCGAGCTATCCGGACTGCCGGGTAGCCTTGCGCTCAAGTGCCCTGGGCGAAGATACTGCCGGGGTTTCATTTGCAGGTCTTTACAGCACCTTCCTTAATGTTGACAGGAAGAATATCAGTGAATCATATAAGAAGGTCGTCGCCAGTAAATACGGGCCAAAGGCTATATCTTATCGTCGAAAGCGAGGATATAGGCATGAAGATATAGAAATGTGCGTGGGATGCCTGGTAATGGTAGACGCCCTGGTCAGTGGCGTGACGTATTCCAAAGATCCGGGGGAAGGAGAAAGTGAGGTGATGCGTATCAATGCAACCTCAGGAATAGCCAGGGGTGTTGTCGACGGGACGACGGTTACCGATCTTTATCTGGTTGGCCGCGGACAACCATTTCCTGTAGTTTACATGGAAATGCGACAGGAACCGGACAGCGGCAGGACGCAGCCGGCTCACGCCATGCCTCTCACCTACAGCCAGCTCAAAATGCTTGCCGAGACAGCACTTCAACTGGAAGACCATTTTGGTCAGCCACAGGATATTGAATGGTCCTTTGATCATCGTGGAAAGCTCTATATCCTGCAGAGCAGGCCAATCCACGTCAGTGAAAAAAAGCAATCTTCAGATATCCAACCTGTCACTGAGCAAAGCGAAATCGGTGAATCACCCTTGCTTTATGGAGGTATTTGTGCCAGTGGCGGTATCGCCGGTGGTGAGGTCTTCCTTGCCGATGCGAACAAAGGAAAAAACGAATTCTCCAAAGGTTCTGTCCTTGTCCTGAAACATCCACTCCCTGACTGGGCGCCTCTCCTGGGAAGAGCTTCAGCCGTGATCGCCGAAAACGGCACCGAAGCCGGACATTTGGCAACTGTAGCTCGGGAATTTGGCATTCCAGCTTTATTTAGTCTTGCCGGGGCAATGTCAGTCCTGGCCAATGGTCAGACTATAACGGTAAACAGCTCTGCACGGGCTGTATATCGCGGGCTACGGGAAGACCTGCTTCGCCAAAAGGTTGTGAAAAGGGATATCATGGCGGGCAGCCCGGTGCAGAGGATTGTTTCGGAGGCTCTGCAGTATATAACTCCTCTTAATCTCAGCGATCCTGCTTCGACTCGTTTCAAGGCGAGCTGGTGCGAGACCCTGCACGACATAACCCGATTCTGTCACGAAAAATCGGTCTCGGAGATGTTTAATTTTGGCCAACAGCATCATTTTGATAAGGGAACAGCCAAGCGACTGGTTGGTGACGTTCCCCTCGAATGGTGGGTTATCGACCTGGCCGATGGTTTCCGGCAGGGATTGGACAGTGGGAGCAAAACGGTTCGGGTGGAAGATATAGTCTCTTTACCGATGCAGGCTATCTGGCGTGGTATATCGGCTTTTCCCTGGCAAGGCCCACCGCCGATTAGCGCCAGAGGTTTTGGTGAGATAATTTTTCAATCAACTATGAGACCTGACCTGGATCCATCGGTGCCTTCCGGACTCACTACCAAAAACTATTTTTTGGTTTCTAAAAATTTCTGTAATCTTAGCGTTCGTCTTGGCTATCATTATGCAATGATTGAGGCGTACCTGAGTGACCTCCTCACCGAGAGCTACGTAACTTTCAGATTCAAAGGCGGAGCAGCCGATATGAGGCGAAAATCGGTACGGGCCAGGCTTCTCGCCGATATCCTGCAACGCTATGATTTCCGGGTTGAGCTGCGTTCAGATGCGCTGCTTGCCAGGCTTAAAAAACAGCCCATGGAGTTTCTTGAAAAGCGTTTGCAGGTTCTTGGCTATCTGACCCTTCACGCGCGCCAACTGGACATGGTCATGAATCAGCCACAGGCGGTTGAGCAATACAGGGAAAAGTTTTTAACGGACATTGAAGAGATGCTGTCCCGGCAAACAACTTTAACCATCGGAGGGACTGGCCGTGGATGAAAACAGAAAAATTATGTTGGTCGATGACGAGGTTGATTTTCTTGAAATAATGGCAAAATTTTTCAAGCGACGAAGAATCGGCTTTGAAACCGCAACTGGTTGCATGGAAGCTCTGGATCAATTGGGCAATGACAGCTTCGACGTGGTGATTATGGATGTCAGCATGCCGGGCCTGGATGGACTTGAATGCATGATTGAAATGAAAAAGGTTCAGCCTGAACTGGAAGTTATTATCCTCACCGGTCACGCCTCGCTTAATGTGGGTATCACCGGAATGAAAAAAGGAGCTTTCGACTATTGCCTTAAACCGGTTGTTTTTGATGAGCTGTTGGAAAAAATCATCCTGGCCAGGGAAAAAGTTTCCAGAAAAGAGGGTCGATAGAAGATGAGGCGGCTTCTATATTTAATGGGTGCATGCTGATAGAGCGCTTATGAGATCCCTTCATTCAGCACTTTGTGAATTAATGAGGTAATATCCTTTTTAGCCAACGGCTTCATGGCAAAGCCTCTTATTCCATAGGATTTAGCTTTTTCTTCTGTGACTTGACTGCTGTATCCCGTACAGAGAATTATAGGCAGTTCCGGCCGGAGCTGCAGCATCCTGCTTGCGAGATCGACTCCTGTCATTCCAGGCATTGTTTGATCGGTGATTACCAGGTCAAAGAGAGTAGGGCTGCTCGCTGAAGATGGTCAGTGCCTCCAGGCTGCTGGTTCGCACGGTTACGGAATAACCAAGTCTTTCGAGCATTGTCTGGCCCATTTCTGCGAGCATGGCTTCATCATCAACATAGAGGATACGTTTGCTGCCGACAACAGGCGGAGATTCTTGGGATATGGTTTCAGGTATTATCTCTCCCTTCCTGGATGGCAGATAAACATGGAAAACGGTACCTGCGCCCATTTGACTATCGCAGGTTATGAACCCGTCATAGCTTTTTACTATGCCATGGGTGATGGCTAACCCCATGCCTGTTCCTTTACCTGTTTTTTTTGTAGTAAAATATGGGTCAAAAATTCTTTTCTTGACCTCCGGCGCAATTCCCGGCCCGGTATCCTTTATGGATAATTGTACATATTTCCCTGGCTGTAATTGCGGCTCATGGCCAAGATCTTTGTGGTCGAGGAATTTTGTAGTGAGGGAAATTGAGAGCGTGCCGCCATTTTTTTCCATGGCGTGGAAGGCATTGGTGCAGAGGTTCATGAGTATCTGATGAAACTGGGTTGGATCGGCAAGGATAAGCTCAGAACTTTTATTTACATCCTGTTCGATAGCAATGGTCGAGGGGATTGAAGATCGGAGCAATTTGACAGTCTCCTTGACAAGTAATGCAGGATCGAGTGATATCCTCTCTACCTGAGTCTGGCGACTGAAGGCGAGTATTTGTTTCACCAGATTTTTTGCCCGGTCACCTGCCTTTAAAACCTGATCCAGATCGTTTGCTATCAGTGATCCCTCAAGAGAATCTTCCCGGGCCATTTCTGCATAGCCAATCATCGCTCCGAGGATATTGTTGAAATCATGGGCTATGCCCCCGGCCAAGGTGCCGATTGCCTCCAGCTTTTGGGCATTCATTAGCTGAGCCTGCAGTTTTTTTGTTTCTTCTTCGTTCTGTTTTCGTTCTGTAATATCTTTCACCCAGCCAATTGTATGGATGAGTTGACCATCTTGCGCGCGAAGGACAGTGATCGATGTGTCTGCCCAGACAACTGCTCCGTCTTTTCTGATATATCGTTGCTCCATATGAAACTTGGGAATTTCATTATTGCGCAATCTGTTACTCAGCTCAACCGAAGCGGCCAGGTCATCTGGATGCAATAATCCAGCAAAGCCTTTTTCAAGTATTTCAGTCTCGTTATATCCAAGAAAATCTCGATACTGTTGATTGGTAAGGAATATTTCGCGCTGTTTGCCAAGAAATGCGAGGCCAATGGGCGACTCCTCGAATATCTTGCGAAATCGCTCCTCACTGAGTCGACTGGCGACCTCCGCTCGTTTACTCTCAGTGACGTCTCGAAGAAAAACCACAAATTTTCCTCCTTCAAGAGGGCTATACTGGGCGCTCACTTCGACATCAATAATACTGCCATCCTTACGACGATGTTGCGATTCAAAACGCTTATCACCCTCAGCGATAATATTCTCATTTCTGCTGCTTATCCCAGCTTTGCTTTCGCAGACTTCCAGATCGGAAATATGCATGGTCAACAGCTCCTCGATACTATAGCCGCTCATTTGAGAATAAGTCTGATTGACTTCCAATATGCGGCCATGATTATCTACAATCCAGAAACCGTCCATGGCTGTACGGAGAATATTCTTATGTCTTGCCTCACTTTTCAGCAGAGAAACCTCTGAGGAACGTAGAAAAACATTACATGCCCATAAACCCACAAGACCAAAGATGCCAAGCAGCAAATGCGCGAACAGCAATTGTCTCTGTTGTTGCACTGCGGATTCCTCATAAATAGAATAAGGTACAGATACACTTATACCTCCCCTGATATCACCTACCTTGTAACCTTGAATATCATGGCAACTAAGACAAGATGCTTCAGTGATCAAAGGTCGCATTAAGCGGAAATAAGGTTTCCCGTCCATCATTGCTCTGGCGACTACCTCTTTGCTTCCCTTCTCGAAAAGGTGAAGTGCCTCTGTTTCCCAGGGATCCGCAACGTTGTTGGGATTAAATGGTTTAAGGCTCGTGATATGCCCCTTCGCCCCATACTGTTCTTGACCCAGTTGATGGACCAGTCGTGTCATATAGGCTGGATTGATGAGGGTCAAATGTTTGCCATTCGTCGTCTCGACATCACGGTTGGGTAAGTGAGCCAGGTAGGGATTTGGCCCGAAATCCTTGGTTGACGACACATACACCCCCCCCTGCATGGCTGTCCACTTTCGATAGACCAGATCTTTATTAAACGATGCGCTGGCCTCAGATTGGGCGAACATAAGTGCCGTTTTGTCAGCTTGCAGCCAATTCCAGGCGAGTGATGAAAAAATCGCAGCAACCCATACGCAGGATATTATACCAAGTATGTATCCTCTTGAATTCGCAGAAGAGCGCCAAGTCTGAGCTTTCATAGAAGTGTCTCCCGACAGTCTGATCAACATCATGGTATTGCACTTTCCCCACCAGTGCCGCCATTTCTGCGGAACACTTTTAAAAGGTGGAATCAGATCATTTGGGAGATAGTCTGAAATGCTTGATTTCTTATGTTTTGGCTCATTACCAGTAAGCTGATTTAAAGCCGCTTTAATCCCAAAGTCACCTTACGGTGTGTTACATATTTCCTTCACACTTTACTGCTAGCTGAAGCAGACGGTTGCCCGGTTCGGGTATGTTACCGTCAGAATTATTTCCAGATGCTGGTAAAAGTGGCTGAGTATTGCCGGCAATCAAATTTTATTTTTATACCAGGATAATATGTTGATAGCTTTTCATAAATTAAAGGCTCGTGAATTATAAAAAGCAAGAGAATTCCTGGATCATGAAAACTTTGATTACAGATGACAATCTCATCTCGCAAGATGATAAAAAGAGCACTGGGTATCGACGGAATGAAAAAAGGAGCTTTCACCATGATGCATATTCACCCTGCATGCCGAAAACTGATTAGTACCGGCAATGCAAATATTTAATCTGTGACTACATTATAGTGTTGTGGCATCTTTTATATTGTCTAACGCGGATTTCATGCCCCGCTGCAATTTACCTCAACGTTCGTATCGACTGTTTCGCCATGAATTGCGGTGTTGGATGATGATCTAACTGAACGTTGAAACCACCAATGAAGGAGGATAAGGACAATGCGATTACACATCACTGCTATGTCTTTCACGATAGGTCTTATTTGGGGAGCGACGATTTTTCTCGTTGCCGTGGCAAATTTGATTTGGCCGAATTACGGCCAGGCTTTTCTCGAACTCATTGCGTCCATTTACCCAGGCTATCACTTTAGCTCTAGTATTGGGTCTGTCATTATAGGAACGTTATATGGTATTGTGGATGGTGCGATTGGAGGTGCTCTATTAGCCTGGGTGTACAATTTCCTTTTTAATTATTGGACAAAGAAGAGATGATCACATCAAGAAAAACCAAGAACCCAAAAAGCTCCATTACCTGGCTATTTTTCTCATACAATCCGAATTTACAATAGAGGCAAATTTCTCCTTTTCAAGAGTGATATTGGCCTATTCACCAAATCCAACTGATTCAGGGATAGCCTTAAACTATAATTCTCTTCCTTAGCCATGCCTTCCTTTAACGCCCCCACGATTAAGTAAAACTGGCTATCAGGAAAATATATCCGTTTTTAACCTTCCTTTAATCCTGACTTTGTTATTTTGAATTCAAAGATGGTTCGTAGTTTATAAATCTAAATAGTGACTTTTCCTCTTTATGGGGAGGTTATTATGGAAAAACATTAACTTCGGATCTGCATACTGTTGCTTTTTTTTAGCATTGGCTCGAACTGACTGTGATTGGCTTGGCAGGTGACTATCTTGTTTGGAATGGAAATCGATGCTGAAAGTGGCAATCAATGACTGTCTTTGATTTTGCCCCCATCTGTGTCGGAGACTCACTGGCAGGTTCTTATTTGCGTCAACCCTATGTTCAACCCTTTCTTCTGTTATCATCATCTTTTTGGCAGAAAGAGGTCAAAGTACAGGAGCTGAAAAGAATGTTTATGAGAGAGCGAATTATATTGTCACCTTTCTTGGAGGCGATTATGAAAAAAGTAATGATGACTTTGGTAATGGGATTGGTCCTTGCTTGTATGGCTTGGCCGGTATTTAGCAGCGAAGATGATTTCGAGCACAGCAGGCGCATAGGCGATGGTGTGCGTGGTCCTGGAGGGTATCGGAGCAAGATCTACGGTACGGTGGAGAAACTTCCAGAGACCGGACTTTCCGGGATATGGATCGTTGATGGACGAGAATTCGTTGTAACGGAGCGAACCCGCCTGGAGCAGAAACATGGTCTGCTTGAGCCCGGTGCCTACGTCGAAATCAAAGGTATAAAATCGGAAAAAACCTTTACTGTAGAAAAAGTAGAAGTCAAAAGAGCAAAAGCCGATGCTTTCCACGGTGCAACCGAGCAGAAAATCACCGGTAAGGTAGAAAAAATACCCAAAGGGACCTTGGGCACCTGGGTTATAGGAGGCAAGGAGGTTCTTGTCTTAAAAGACACTGTACTACAAGAAAAAAATGGCAAAGCGACACTTGGATCTCATGTAGAAGTGGTCGGTATAAAATCGGGAGAGACCTTCCAGGCCGGCAGGATAGAGACACAACGAGCGTTGCAGTAAGGGGTGGGTGAGGCAAGGAGGCTTTTGCCATGACGATAACGAAGATCAAGGGGTGAGACGTTATGAGAATTCTGGTCATTGAAGATGAGAAAAGACTTGCCGCGATTCTCAAGAAGGGACTTGAGGAGAGCGGTTTTGTCGTCGATGTGGCCCTTGACGGTGAAGATGGACTCTTTATGACTGAAAATTATCCGTACGATGCTGTTCTCCTCGATATACTTCTTCCAAAGGTCGATGGACTTACAATTCTCAAAACACTCAGGGCAAAAAAGATAGGGGTTCCGGTCTTGATGCTGACGGCAAAAGGAGAGCTTGAGGACCGAGTACGAGGCTTGAACCTCGGAGCTGATGACTATCTTATAAAGCCATTTGATTTTTCAGAGCTGCTGGCCCGTTTGAACACTGTTATACGAAGAAGCATGGGCAAGGCCTCTCCCGTCATCGTTATAGATGATCTGTCCCTGGATATGAATGCCAAGACTGTAACGAGGTCGGGAAAAGAGATCAATCTGTCTGCTAAGGAATATAATCTCCTCGAATATCTCGCCTTGAACAGTGGCCGGGTGATCGGCAGAACGGAACTGACCGAGCATCTGTACGATACGGAGTTCGATTTGGACAGTAATGTTATAGATGTCTACGTCAATTACCTTAGAAATAAGATAGATAAGGGCTATGACAGGCAATTGATTATGACGGTAAGGGGAACTGGTTATGTTTTAAAGGGGGAGCAATGATTTGGTTGAGAACGATTAAAGGGAGACTCTTTGCATGGTCTTTCTCTTTCATTGTTACCCTGCTTCTTGCCCTGGGGGTATTTTTATACCATGAAGTTGAACAGATAATACTGGAATCGGTCGACCAGGCTCTCCACTCAAAAGAACAACTCATCACCGGGCTTTTGCACGAAGAGCACAATAACATTAAGTTTGAGCTTTCTGAAATCATGCTCGGTGAATATTCCCTGCCGAGATCCGGCCATTATTATAAAGTACTGATGAACGGCCTTCTCCTGGCAGCCTCTCCTTCCATGGTGGAGGATGGTTTTGACCTGACATCCCGTAGCATTGCTACCTCGGATGCCGAGAAGAACCAAAAAATCTATATGGCCACAGGGCCCGACAAAGAACCGATCAGAACTCTTCACCATAGTTTCAGGACCTACGGCCGATCCTTTGACATATTTGTCTCAGAAAGCATCCGGGAACATGTTGGGATGATACATACCTACCGGAACTTTTTGATGATAGTTATCCCAGCAAGCATTCTGATCGTTTGCCTTGTGAACAGATGGATAATCACACGCTCCCTGTTGCCTCTGGATATCTTTACGGCCTCCATCAGTAAGATCACTCACAGGAGTTTGGACAACAGACTTGGAGTCAAGACCGAAGTACAGGAGCTGGATGGGCTTGCGGAGTCGTTCAACGATATGCTGAGCAGACTGCAGAGGGCGTTTGAATCCGAGAGGAGACTGGTATCCGATGCCTCCCATGAACTCAAGACACCTGTGTCAGTTATCAAGGCCCATTGCGACGTGCTTCTCCTTAATGATCGCAGCAAGGAAGAGTACCGTGAAGCTCTGGTGACAATCCAAGACGTCTCAGCCAATATGGGCAGGCTCATAAACGACTTGCTTTCGCTTGCACGGCTCGATGCTGGGGCACTGTCAACGTCCACCTTGAGAGATGTCTCATTGAAAAACTGTATACACAATGCACTTAAGTTGGTTCAACCTCTTGCTGAACAGAGGGCCGTCAGTGTCGGGGTATCCTCTTTGAATGATCTTTTACTGCAGGGTGATGGCGACAGGCTGACAGAAGCTTTGCTCAATCTGATCGAGAACGCGGTGAGGTATAACCAAGAGAACGGTGTGGTGGATGTCTCCTACGTATCAAAAAACGGGGCAGTGCATATTATGGTTTCGGATACTGGAATTGGCATCGCCGAAGAAGACAGGAACCGAATATTCGACCGCTTTTACAGGTCTGATGCCGTAAGAAATAGCGACGGAACAGGTCTTGGCCTCAATATTGTCAAATTAATAGTTGAAGGCCATCATGGAACGATCATGGTGGACAGTACAGTGGGTGAGGGCAGCCGTTTTTCGATTACCCTTCCTCTGTCGGCGTCGTGATAAACCTCTTGAGAGCGTTTACCCGAAAATTCTTGATGTTTTGCCTTGCGATCGATTTCTGTTATCCATCGACGGTTTGCACGATACGGTTTCTTATAAAGAGATTGAGTTGATTATGATTGAAGGCTCCGATCCTGAAGAAACAGCTAGTCGGCCGTTATCGAAAGCAACGGATAGGTCGGACAGAACGACACAATATTATTTTTGGAGAAAGAAATGAACGAAAAAAAACAGGTAGTCGTCTGGGACTCGTTTATACGAGTTTTTCACTGGTCATTGTTGCTGCTTTTCTTTGTGGCATATGCGACGGGAGATGATAAAGGACCTCTTCATCGTTATGTCGGTTATGCACTCCTATTGCTTGTGATAGCCAGAATATGGTGGGGTTTTTGGGGCACAAAGTACGCCCTTTTTAGTGATTTTATATGTTATCCTGCAAAGGGTCTGAACTACTTGAAAGAACTCGTGAGCGGAAAACCAACACACTATATCGGGCACAATCCCGCAGCTGCCTGGATGATTCTTTTGTTGCTTACAAGCAGCATCATAACCTGCCTGACCGGCTATGCAGCGCATACGGTGAAGAAAGGAATGAATCCATTAGGTTCTGGCAATACAATTTCGATTGTAGGAACCGCCTATGCCGATGACGACAAAAATGATAGGCATAAAGGCAAACACAAAGGGCGTGAAAGGCATAACGACAGAGAAAGTCATGATGAGAGTGAGAGCATCTGGAGTGATATCCATGAAATATCAGCACAATTCATGCTGATTTTGATTTGCTTGCATATAGCTGGAGTTGCTGTCTCGAGTAAAGTACATAACGAAAACCTTGTGAAAGGAATCATTACAGGAAAAAAAGACACGCAAAACGAATAGCTGTCCAAATAGAAATTTCAATAAAAATATCACCTGACATAAGAAGAAAGTTGAAAAAAATTAACCAATTGGAGTTACACAAAGCATTTAATAACATTCAGGCCAGTCCATATTGTTTTCGAGGAACTGGTCATCGATCCCGCCTGTTCCATCATTTTCGAGGCGGGCAGAAGCGAATGTCATGTCCAGACCACCGGCAAAAATAGATGAGTCGTTTTTCGGAGGACGGAAGACTTTCCTCAGCTGCATGGGTCCTTCTCCTTCATCACCCTCATCTCTTCCAATATTGTCCTGTTATCGTCCAATCGGTCGTGGACAAGAAATATTTTCCAGATCCTGCTTATTCCAAATCCTACGGTAAAATAGGTCGGTGGCGGTGCGATATTTTTCCTCACACTGGTACTGAATATTCCATTTTTCACAGAAATATTTCTTTTTGGCCAGGTGGATCGGCTGGAAAGCAGCCTCTGCGCTGCCGCAGGATTATTGAGCATAACCGGACTTGAACTGTCTAAGTTGACGTGGAAACGTTCCTAAAAATAATAAGGGGGAAAATATGTTGAGGGATGAACTCACCTACCGCCTCGACCACTTTATTCTTGTTGAGCGCAATGGTATCACGTTGTCTTGGGTGACGCATAGTCCCTTTGGTGGCCAGCGCAGCGGGCGATGCTATATCCTCGGTAATATTCTCGTGCTGCTTCCTTGCGATCATGTGGAGCCAGGTTACTTGAAGCTGGAATTTCAAGAGCACTTAAGGAAATTACCTCAATGGACCAAAACTATTTATTATTGTTTCGCTGCCAGTCTTATGCGAGTCGGCACGCTCCAAAGACTTACCCGCGAGGAAATCAAGCAAATAGCAAATAGCAAAATCAGCCATGAAACTGTCAACCAGGCCGAACCAGGTTCATACCGGCTGAATAGATATAAAATTACTCTCCACAATAACCTTGCTCTCTTTTGGCAAACAATCGGTGGATCAAATAAAACGATTGCCGGGTTATGTTATATTGAATCAGATATCATCTTTCTTGGGCCTCAGAAAAATGAATCGAATGAAGGTCGAAGAAGGATATTTTTCACCGAACTCAAGTTACTGCCTTTGTGGAATCAAACAGCTGTCTGGGGTTACGCAGATAGTCTCATGGCTTCTCGGATCAACTCGCTGGTAGAGCCGTAGGAACCTGAGCTAACCTTTTTTTAATTGATGCCAGCATATCTGGCGGCAAAGTAATTGTAATCCTATCAGCTTTTTCCTGTTGCATATTAATACCTCCCTATAAAGTATGATTTAGTCATACTGCAGATTAATTCACTCAATTTTGAATCAGGATAAAAGCATTCCAGGATTCTGGTATGCCGCGAGATGAAAGTCATTTCCTGACCCCTTTCTGACCCCAATCGCTATTTTCGCCAGTTGCTGGGACGCTAGCGTGTAAGCAATCCGTGTGCAAACTATTGTTAGCCGTTTTTGTAGTCTACATTCATGAGCCGGATACTGATTCAGCCCAACGCATGATTGTGTCTGCAACGTCGTGCCAACCCGGTTCAACAATCATGTTGTGGGCCATGGCTGGAAAAATGGTCGCTTCTACTCCGTAGGCACGTGCAGTTGCCCGAACTTCCTCCACGGAAAATATGGCATCATTTTCCGCGCCTAATACTTGAACTGGTGTTTTTATTATAGATGGATTCGGTAAATTCAGAAGAAGGATGTCGAGTAACGCGCGATATGACTCATTCTGCATCCGAGCATGGTGACTCACAAGCTGTTCATTTGGAATACCGGGGGAAAATAACCACTCGCGCGCATACTCCGGCTTTGCAACGAGTGGGTATGCGGTCATCAGAGCATTCATCAGCAACCAAATGAGCGGATGGCGGCGAATAACCCGAAAATTAAACCTTAGTGTGCCGGAAGGTGGCACAGAAGCGAGCAGCACTGCAGCCACTGCGGAATGTGTTTCCAGATACTTCTGAACAACGAAACCTCCCATAGAGTGCCCAACAACAATCGGCTCACGATCGAGAGAATTAGCAATTTGCTCAACATCAGAGACATAGTGAGCAATTGACCACCAGCGAAGCTTTTCGCGACCTTCACTCTGGCCATGCCCTCGAAGGCTCAATGCATGAACTTCCCATCCCCTTTCTGAAAAATATTCAAAAAAAGTGTCCTGCCAGCACCACGCCGCATGCCATGCGCCGTGAACAAAGAGTATTGGAACGGCGTGTTTCCGCTCTTTCGGTGATCTTGAAATTACCTCGAGTCGCATTCTGCCTCCTTTGGCATTGCCGAAGTCAATGAAAATGTGGCACAAAGCACGGTTGTTATAGCTGATATTACACGCGATATTGCTGGTATCAATCAGCAAGTACATCAGGTAGGAGACGCAAGTGACCAAATCCAATCGAATGCTCAGGGACTATCTGATCTGGCTGGACGAGTGAAAAGTCTCATGGATAAATTCAAAGTCTAACTTACGCCGACTGTACCAGCAACGGTACAGCCAGCGGAGTATCTATTTTGCCAGCTGCACCTTTACCGGCACCGGTCGGGTGACAGTGTCATAAACAGGGGAATAGGTCGGTCCGAGTTTGACGATATCCTCGAGTTCTTCCTTTGAAGCATCGGCATCGATATTGACGAACATCCTGATTTCCTTGAATCCTTTCGGCACATCATCCCGGATTCCGAGAAAACCCTGAAGGTCGATATCTCCCTCCAATCTTGACTCCATTGAACGGATGACAATCCCCCTGGCGGCGGCATGATAAACGATTGATGTTGTCACACAGGAGGCCAATGCGGTGAGGAGATATTCCACCGGATTGGGACCCTTGTCCCTTCCCAGCAGGATTGGAGGTTCATCCGCATCGAGAACAAATGCTTTCGGACGTTCATGATCCTGCTGTGTGCCATAAAAGTTTTTAATGGTGGTACGATTGTGTCCGCCATCCTGCCACTGGTTTTCAGCTCTGAACCGGAAGGTGGCGATTACCGGTGCTTTTTTCACTGCGTCAATGGTGCCATAGAGTTCATCCACCTTTACACCATTAACCACCTTTGCCATGTTTTCTGATTTTGCTGTCTGTTCCATGATAGTATCCTCTCAGAAAAGTAAGTTTGCTTGATCAGGTGCCGCCATTATCCTTGAAGCGGCTGTACACCTTACTTTTCATCATCCGTGCCAGATGGAGAGGAAAACATAATACTACCTGATATCAAAAACATGCGTAATTTTTGGCCCTCATCCTCCAGAGGCGAAATATCATGACTAACGATATTTCATGAACCTTCCCGACGAAATCTCGGTAGTGACGGGGAAATAAAAGCAGCATCCGCACTTTCTGTTTCTTGAGTAGCATCACCAGGTATTGCCTCACTTAAAAAAGATGTGTCACCGATTGTCCTGGGCCGCTCGATTCCCAGTGCCTTCATTCGTGATTGGAGTGTAGACGCCGGCATTGCCAGCAACTGAGCCGCACCCTGCTTACCGGCAACACGCCATTCTGACTGCTGCAAGGCACGCAACAGATTCTTTCTTTCAATGTGTCGCATCTCCAGGGTCGTCAATACCCGATCTTCCGGAATTGGTTCTTGCAGCGGTTTCTCATCTTTACCAGGTTGATTTTTATCGGGCAGGGCATACTCAAGGTTGAGGTGACCGTCACGGGCAGTGATAACTCCTCGCTCTATCACGTTTTGCAGTTCACGGACGTTACCCGGCCAGGAATAACTATTCAGGCGATCCTCAAGCCCAGGGGAAATCGATGAAATGTGCTTGCCCATACGCAAGGCATATTTGTCGATAAAATGAGTGGCCAGCAAAATGATGTCGCCTTCCCGCTCCCTGAGCGGCGGTATGGTAATGGGGAATACGCTCAGTCGATAATAGAGATCCGTGCGGAAAGTGCCTCGCTGGACGGCTTGGGCTAAATTGCAGTTGGTTGCGGCGATAACGCGTACATCAACACGCCGATTTCGCGAACTGCCTACAGGAGCAAATTCACCCTCTTGGAGGACCCGAAGCAATTTGGCCTGCATCTCCAGACTTAACTCACCAATTTCATCTAGAAAAATAGTCCCTCGATCAGCCAGGCTGAAACGTCCTTCACGGTTCTGGGTGGCACCGGTAAATGCCCCTTTTTCGTGACCGAAGAATTCGCTCTCCATTAAGGAATGAGGAATGGCTGCGCAGTTAACCGTGATCATGGTGCGATCCCGGCGCTGACTTGATAAATGTATAGCTCTGGCAAGTAATTCCTTGCCTGTGCCCGTTTCGCCATAGAGGAGGACTGTCGAATCGGTAGGCGCCACTTCAGCAACGAGTTCCATCGTCTGCTGTAATGCCTTGCTCCTGCCGATAATATCGCCGTAATTATAAAGAGATCTGATTTCGTCCCTCAGGTAATACGCCTCATGCTGCAGCGAGGCAATAAGTTTTTCAGCTTCGTACCGTTCTTTCATATTCCTTAAGATAAGGACGTAATACGGCAAGCCATGCATTTCCAGCTGAGACAGGGTGGCCTCGGTACAGATCTTTTCACCGGTACGGTCGACTATCGTTAGTCCACCGGGTAGCCATATTTTTCGTTCGATATTTTTTGGGGCATTCCATTTTCCGATAAAATCAGTCAATCTCTGGAAATCCTTTGGTATCAGGAAGGATGCGAAAGAGGTATTACCGAAAGTGGTATCGGGTGTCACTCCAAAGAGCTTAACAGCCGACGGATTCATCATGACAATGCCAAAATCCTTATCCAGCTCAACAATTGCATCCATTGCACCTTCAAAAATTCCCCTGAGCATCTCTTCACGGCCTTGTAATTCCGATTCAGCTTTCAAGCGAAGAATTTCTGCGGTTGCTCTTGTTGCAAAGATTCTGAAAACGGCAAGGTTTCGGAACGAATCAGGCATCGGCCGAGTATCGACAACGGCGATATTGCCGAGGATCTCCTGGCGGCTGTTGAGCAGTGGAAAACCAATGTAGCTTACGGCTCCTATTTTCGGGAGGTCGGGATCCCCGGGAAACAGATCCACAACGTTTTGCGGGATGTGCAAATACTTCTTGTCAGTAAGCATCTTTTCACACGGCGTTCCCTGGATATCGTATTCATACTGTTCGACATACTCGCCACCCAACCAGAAAGCGAGCGCTCTTAATCGTTTAACATCGGGAAGATATTCTGTAACCCAGGCGCCATGGGTGCCGAGCGCCTGGCTGAGATTTTTGACAAGGGCGCGAAAGAAAAACGGACCTGTCTCGGCAGCAGTACCATCAGAAATGGTGCGCAACAGAAAATCCTCATTCTGGCCAGACGATGCGTGTGTCAATCGACCACCTCTCTCATATCTCGAATGCGACGGCTACTTGATGATCCCGACGCTCTACCTGTCGGCGCCTTTTGCAGCACAATATTTGGCTGGTCATTTTAATTGACATAATTTAAGCATAGTTTGAATCGAGGGCAAACTGGACAACCCGGTTGACATGTGAGGCGTAATCCGCAAAATTAAGGAGCCGGATGTTGTTGAAATATGTGGACTCAGAAGCCAAACTGGATTAATGAACCGGCAAAAATGTGGCGACAGGAGGAAATTTCCTGTCGCCTTCAAGTTTGAAAAAGCATCAAGGACAATTCAATGAGATCAATCTGCGTGTTCCTGGGATCAAGCACCGGCAGGCATCCGGCCTACATGGAGGCCACCGCCGCCCTCGGCCGCGAATTGGCCAGACGAAGCATTACCTGCATCTATGGCGGTTCCTGCACGGGTCTCATGAACCAGCTTGCCGAAAGTGTGCTCGAGATGGGAGGAGAAATTGTCGGCGTTACTGTGCAGGCCTTGAAAGACAAGGAAGAGTTCCACAAGAGATTGACCCGACTTCATGTCGTGCCAACCATGCACGAACGTAAGACACTCATGATCGACCTGTCTGATGGATTTGTCGTTTTGCCAGGGGGCATTGGGACCTATGATGAGTTTTTCGAAATCTACACCCTCAGGCAACTGGGATTCCACTCCAAACCCTGCGGTCTGCTGGACGTGAACGGTTTTTATGATCCCTTGAAGCAGATGCTCGTCAATGCTGAGCAGGAAGGGTTTATGAAAGAGTCGTATCGAGAGGCAATTGCCGTGTCTTCTGACCCGTCTGAGATTTTGGATCTGTTGATCCAGCGAAGGAGCTTTCCGACGAAGTTTATCGAAAGCGCTTTCTCCCAACCACAAAGGACGCGGAACTGGATCACCTGGCTGGAATCGCTTTGCACGAAAAACCGACTATAGACACATCCCCGTTGGCAGCAGACGGAATACCTTTTCAGCAGGGTTAAAAGCTGTAAAAAGTGCTGAACACTGCTTTCGAAAAAACGAATCGATGGATCTCGATCCTGTTTTTTACGCCCAGGTTGTGGCAAGGATAAGGAGAATACTAGTATATGTGGTTACGAAAGCCAGCCTGTTCGGCCAATGGTCAAATACAACCTATGGTCAGATATGACCAGTGAACTCCAGGGATCCACGACCTCCAAGGCAATACCATTCTGATTAATCACTATTTAATATCAGTATGGTATGCTGTTTAATTACAAGCACCAACATCTGGCGCAAAGCTTGCAAGGTGTAAGGGAGATGGATTATATTTTTTCCCGACAAACAGGTAAATGAAATTACTCAGTTACCATAATTCCTTTCCGATCCCAGTGAGGGGGATAGAACGAGAGGGTGCATCTTTAATAATACCGACGAAGACATTAACATGAAGAGGAGATTGTAAAATGAAGAAAGTTTTTTTTGGAACATTACTGCTGGCATTGATGTTTTCATTTCCCCTGCCAATGAAGGCAGAGCTAAATGTAAATTTTGGGTTTTCCTTGCCGCTGCCCCCGCCCATCCGATTTCATCAAGCACCGAGGATGGTGGTGTTGCCTGACACGTATATCTACGTTGCCCCCGACGTAGATGTGGACATTTTTTTCACCGATGGCTGGTGGTGGCGTCCGTATAGAGGTGAATGGTATCGATCGCGGGACTATAACTCGGGTTGGAGTCACCATCGGCAACCACCCTCTTTTTATAATGGGGTAAACAGACACTGGAGGGATGATTACAGGAAACATCAGTGGAAAGGACATCAGTGGAATCCCGAGCGAAGAGACCACCATGAAGTTCAGAAAAACTGGAACAACTGGAAAACAAACAGGCATTGGGAAAAAAACAACAATTGGGGCGTCCAGAGAGCTCAACATAATCAGGACAAAGGGCGACAATATCAGCAAGAGAATAGTAGGAAATATGATCGAAACGATCGAAATGATCGAAATGATCGAAATGATGGAAACGACAGAAAAGACAGGAACGACAGAAAAGACAGGAACGACAGGAGCAACAAGAACGACAAACACGGCAAACACTAGAGTTGCTCCTGGCGAAATCCAGGCTGTAAAGGTCAGATAGCTGATACCACCCCCTTGTGGGGTACTGAAAATTAGCACCACACAAGGGGGCATTTTTTAAAGAACTACAGAAATTCTGGAGTAAGTCACAAAAATTTACGAGCGAACAGGCGAAAAGGATAATGATCACACTCAGAACATGCATAACCGTACTTCCTGAAAAGCAAAAAGAGGTCCTCCTTACACTTCTTGCCTTGCTGCAGCAGCCGGAAAAGGAGACGGGGTGTGTGAGTTATGGTATGTTTTCCGACATCGAAAATAAGAATGCCTTTAGCTTGATTTCAGAATGGGAGACTCGCCAGTTCCTCGACCAACATATGAAATCCGACCGGTTCAGTATTTTGCTTGGCACCAAAAGTCTTTTGTCTGAACCATTGAAGATTCAAATCCTGACTTGCCTGGATTCGTAAGGAATTGATATTGTTTATGATCTGAAGGAAAAAATCCATGTGGTTAAATTATTCGGGAAATGAGTGTGTTAAGCCTATGAGGAGATAACCCTGGCCTCTTTGGATTTCGAACAGGAAAAACAGGTCTTCAGAAATTTTTACGAAAGCCAACGGAAGCATCTTTTCACCGTCAAGGACATCTATATCCGCCTCATCAACTCACTGATCAAACGCTCAGGCATAGATCAAGTTTTAATTTTGCTTTAGGATGAAAAAAGGGGGGGCACCCGAATGGATGCCCCCCCTTTTCACCTCGACCCAGTCTCTATCTCCTGCGTGACTGAATTATAGTAATTCGTACCTCCTGAAACCGTTTTTTCTCTATCCCGTCAATCACAGGTTAGTGGGGATGTGACAACGGTCACAGGATACTCGTTTCTCGCGATGCTTGCTATGCATCGAATCAAAAGTCAGGCTTTTTCTACTATGACATTTGGTACAACTTAATACATCTGCCGGCAGGTCGTGATAGCCGAGGGCATCAAACGGCACCATTCCATAGCCGTCTGGAGTCGATCCGCTGCCATCATGACACGAGGAGCAGGAAGGAGCGTTTTCCTTCGGCTCGACACCGTGGGTGATAAGCATCTCAGCGTCAGCCTGCATGAGTGAGTAACTGCCGCTCATGCCCTGTTCTTCCATGCCTTTCTGCACGGCAAGGTCAAAGTTACCGGTCATAAACATCCACATGATGGCTGGCGGGATAATCTTGCCGCTGCCGGCCTGCCAGGCAGTATTGGTGAAATGGCGCTTGATCGGCACAATCTTCGATTTGCCGTCAAAAGGCCTGCCATTGGCTTTGGCCATATGGAGGATGCCGCCTTCAGGCTGGATGGACTGGCCGACACTGTAGACATAGGAGGTGCCGTCATACCAGACATACTCGGGTTTGACATTGGACTGTTTCACTTCTTCACCGACATAGCCGCCCTGGCCGGAACAGAAAGCCTGGTTCCAGGTGGGTACTGTCCAGTCTCTGGACATCTCGGTGGCTCCGCCCTTGCCATAGGCACGGATATGACATACCTGGCAGCTGACCTGGCCCTGGGCATGCCTGTTCAAGGTTGAATCAGAGTGCGGTGATGATGAATGACAGGCGTTGCAGGTAGGAGCGGTCGCTTCTGTGGCACGAAGGTCAATGCCGCGGCCGCTGATCTTATGATTAAGAGCCGAGTGACAGTCTACACAGGAGAGACCCGCACCCGTTTTAGCGAGATGGACATCCTGCTGAACGGTTGCATTAGCGGAGTTCATACCCATATCGCCGCGTTTGGTCCAGTCGCCGCCGCCTGCAGTGGCATGGCAGCGCAGGCAGGATTTGTTGGTTGGCAGATGGACGGTTCTCGCCGCATCGACGACATTGATGGTCATCTTGCTGTAATCGGGCACGGAAGTATAGTTGCCCTGGTCATCGACCTTGCCGAAAACATACGTTTTAGTTTCACCATCAATATTTACTACGGTCTCACGATTATTCGGGTCAGAAACAAATGTCCGCTGATACGTGTCACTATGACACATCAGGCAGTCGACATCTTCAGCTGCCGGTGCATGTGGTGCATTGCCATCGGCACGAACATGGCACGAATAGCAGGCACCCTTCGACGATGGTGCATAGGTGCAGAAGGTGTTAATACCCTTGTTCCCTTTGCCAAGTTTTTCCCCTGTATTATTAGTCAGGTCTGGCGTCAATCCGGACCATTGCATATGCAGGGTGTTCAGCATTTCATCCGCCTCGGCCTTGTGACAGCTGATACAGGTTGCCGGGCCGTTATACTCGGTAATGGCGTTATGCGAGGGATTGCTTCCCGGCAGATAGACAATCGGCGGTTCGTCGGCAGGCGGGTCGGTGGGTGGTTGTGGAGCGGCAGTTATTGTAATGGTGACGGTTGCCGTATCACAGAGTCCTTCGGTATCGCAAATCCGGTAACTAAAGCTGTCGGTGCCGGCATATCCATTCACAGGGGAATAGGTAATCTCTCCTATTCCTGTACTCATCGCTGATCCGGAGGACGGCCCACTGTTTACGGTAACAGTGGTTGGATTGAGATTGAGATTGCTGTCAACATCGTTTGCCGCAACATTTATAACTACAGGGGTCTCAAACGATGTTGTTGCTGAATCATCGTTGGCAATCGGTGCACTGTTTGGATCGACCGGAGGATCAGTTGGTGGCTCGGTTGTGGATGCAGCGACAGTAAATACAGCTGTATCGGTAGCCTGATTTCGCCGATCGCGAAGGTTACATGTGAAACTCCAGCTTCCAGACTGTTCATCCAGGGGCAATAGGTAATCGTAACTTGCCGCTCTGTTTGTAATCTCCATTTGATCGCCAGAAACGACTCGATGTCCATCCACATTACGAATCTCTATCGTCGCAGACAGTAATTGACGTTTCCAATCATTGCCGACGCTGCACTGCAACTGGACAGTCTCGCCAAGTACCGTTTCTGTCCGGGTTTACCGACATTTGCATGCTGCTCTGCCTGGTGCTCATGCTTACTTCCAGCGTAACAATTTCCAGTCATCAAGAATGCTAAGCCTACTGCAATAAAAACTTGTTTCATAAAACTCTCCTGGTTTTTTGTTAGTGAAACCGCCTCTTTCAGAAAATCAGGGGTTCCCCTTGGACATACACCATGTTTGTGACAGCAGGTTTGCAAAAGAAATGCCACATTGTATCAATTTAGCAATTTAGTATATTCTTTGTTGCTAACCTATCACAAGGTTGCCATCTAACAGAATCAGGAAATATTTCAGTTACCAGTCACAACGTGCAGGAATTTTAGGCTATGGTTAAATAGCCCTCAACAAACAGTATCTCTCTTCACACTGTCCATGGAGGTTGTAAATGAAAGTGAATAAGGGGAGTAGGGCAAAGGATGGTGAGGACCGAAATTTGCGCACGCTGAAAAACTATCGATCAAAATTTACCCACAAATGGGTTATCAAACAGGCATGAAGAAAGGTTATTTTGAGAACTTCGGCACCACATTGGAATTAATTACTCAAAAGGTCATCTCTGTTCCCCTCAGTCTTACCCTCAATAGTCAATTTTCAGGTTTGAAGAGGGGAAACTGGATTGTTACATCATTCCACCCATACCGCCCATTCCTCCCGGCATGCCGCCTCCGGCATTTTTATCCTCAGGGAGGTTGGCAATGATGCACTCTGTGGTCAGCAGCATACCAGACACGGATGCCGCATTCTGCAGCGCAATGCGCGTTACTTTTACAGGATCAATAATACCGGCTACAATCAGGTCTTCGTATTCTTCAGTAGCAGCATTGAAACCGTGAGCACCTTTAAGTGTTTTGACCTTCTCAACGATAACGGAACCTTCAAGACCGGCATTGTTGACAATCTGACGAATTGGCTCTTCGAGGGCTCGCATAAGGATGTTTTTACCTAGCGCCTGCTCACCTTCGATATCAAGGGCTGCGAGTGCTTCAAGGCAGCGGATATAAGCTACACCACCTCCGGGGACAACACCTTCCTCTACTGCTGCGCGGGTTGCGTTCAGGGCATCTTCAACACGAGCTTTCTTCTCTTTCATCTCGATCTCGGTCGCAGCACCAACATTAATAACGGCAACGCCGCCGATTAATTTAGCGAGGCGTTCCTGGAGTTTCTCACGATCGTAATCAGAGGTGGTATCTTCCACCTGTGTGCGGATCTGCTTAACACGGACAGCAATCTTCTCTTTGTCTCCAGCTCCATCAACAATAGTAGTAGTATCTTTGTCGACCACTATACGCTTTGCTGTACCGAGATCGCCGATTGTAACGTTCTCAAGTTTGATACCGAGATCTTCGGTAATTACCTTGCCACCGGTGAGGGTTGCAATATCTTCAAGCATTGCCTTCCTGCGATCACCAAAACCCGGAGCTTTAACAGCTGCAACTTGCAGGTTTCCCCGCAGTTTATTAACAACGAGGGTCGCAAGAGCATCACCACCAACATCTTCAGCGATGATGAACAGGCTTTTACCCATCTTGACAACTGATTCAAGAATCGGCAGCAGATCCTTCATACTGGATACTTTCTTCTCAACGAGCAGCAGATAAGGCTCATCCATTCTAACTTCCATACGATCCGGATCAGTCACAAAGTAAGGGGATAGGTATCCGCGGTCGAACTGCATACCTTCAACGACATCGAGGGTGGTATCCATTGATTTTGCTTCCTCAACGGTGATAACACCTTCTTTACCAACCTTACCCATAGCCTCAGCAATTATGTTACCAATGGTCTCGTCATTGTTTGCGGAGATAGTTCCAACCTGGGCGATTTCTTTCTGTTCTTTGGTCGGGGTAGCAATTTCCTTTAGCTTGTTGACGACAACCTCTACAGACTTATCGATTCCGCGCTTGAGTTCCATTGGGTTGGCACCGGCGGCGACAAGCTTCACACCTTCAGTATAGATTGCCTGGGCAAGAACGGTTGCAGTGGTGGTACCGTCACCGGCTACGTCGGAGGTCTTGGAAGCAACTTCCTTGACCATCTGGGCACCCATATTTTCTATCTTGTTTTTTATCTCAATCTCCTTGGCAACAGTGACACCATCTTTGGTGATGGTCGGGGCGCCATAAGATTTTGCGATCAGGACGTTACGACCTTTCGGGCCGAGGGTTACTTTTACAGCGTTTGCAAGAATGTTTACTCCGATAAGAATTGCCTCGCGGCCTTTCGAACCATATCTAATATCTTTTCCAGCCATTTGGTATTTTTCCTTTTATTTTTAAAACAAGTTATTGCGGTTAAAACAATGGTTACAACAAACGTTATGCCACGATTACTCCAAGAACATCATCTTCACGCATGATCAGATAATTTTCTCCGTCAATCTTAACATCGGTTCCGCCATATTTAGAAAAAAGAACCACATCACCCTCTTTTACCTGCAGTGCAACGCGCTCTCCAGCATCATTTAGTTTGCCTGGGCCAACCGCGACTATATTACCTTCCACCGGTTTCTCCTTGGCATTGTCAGGAATAATAATACCACCTGCTGTTTTCTCTACCCCTTCAACCCTCTGAACGAGAATGCGATCATTCAATGGACGGATTTTCATTTCTTTCTCCAATATAAAAATAGAACCAACCAAGCACAAAACACTGCTCCCGTCATTGCAATTACTTTATTGCAATTTAATACAATAATTATTAAACAGCGTTAGTCAATTGATATCATTTTATTAATTTTATATAAAAATTACTTTTTTAACTTTATCGATTTTATTACATAAAGTAACTTTAAGGAGTATCTCAACACGAACTTGCACGAGGAGACTGATGACGGAGAAAAAGATCGAAAAACACATAAGTCTGCAAGTTGATGCAGATGAGCTTATAAAGAGGCAATCGGTGAGAACAACGTTCAAGCTGACGGAGAAATCCATTAACTTGCTCAAAATTTCCGCAAAACATCTGGGTATTAAACAGAAGACGCTGCTAGACCAGTTAATTGAAGACGAGACAGTTCTCAGCCTATTGGCTAAAGAGGCACAAACTCGCTGTCGCGATGATGATGATTGTCGGCCCAAAACATTTGTTCTAAGCAGGAAGGCTTTAGATTTAATTGATGTTATGCTGGATCGATATGATATAGCACGTGATATTCTTGTAGAATTATCTATTACCAGGCTTGAATCTTACATTGAGTCTTTGTCTGATAAACATGAAAAAAGGAGATTGTTGCTGAAGGAAATGGATACATATCAGCAGCTTTTGGAGGAATTATCAAGCAAGGCTAACGCAACATTTGAACAAGATGACCCATTTCGCATGAAACTAGAGAGACTCGCTCAAACGACACAAAAAAGTATTGGGGAGATAAGGACGATAGTCAAAGATAAGAGCGACTTTATTTACTGAACGTTTCTTGCTGAATTGCGAGCCAATGCTGATGAATAAACTTGTCTAACCGCTGAAACAATAGCACAGCCATCAAGTGTTATTTATTGATGATATCTACAAGGTCATTCTGATGTACAAAACGTAACGTTAGTGTCTGTTTGGTTATCCAGAGCCTTGAATTGGTGCAATGTCAAGTGGAATACTCCCCATAAAAAAGCAATTATGTATTGAACATCATCAAACTCCAAATGGCTGCCGGATAAACTCCGGCAGCTATTTGGAGAACAGGATTGTAACGTTGAACTTTATTGATCTGTGAGGGTTTTCATAAAAGCGACTATTGCATCTACTGACGCTGCATCCATGCCAAGATTTCCTAATTCAGCCTCATTCACATTAATTTGTACTTCTGCTACAGTTGCAGTACTACCATAGAATGTGGTTCTATCATTAAGGATCAGGGTTTCCTGAAAAGGAATGACTATCGCTTTATTCTGAAGAAGGAGGTGGCGTAAATCCTCCTGTCTGCGGCGGGGAAAGGAATACGCGTCGAACAAGGTCCAGGGAAAATGGCTCCTCCCGATTCCAGGGAAGAAGATACACCATTCGGGCCAATGGACAATATCCCCAAAAAAGATTGGCAGCTAACCCGATTGTAGTGATGTACATCAGGATTTCCAGATATGGGACATACGTTCCAATTGCAACCCATGCAAAATACGCCAACCGAACCTGCACGGAGAATGCAGAGATATGCAATCCAAGAAGAAGGAATACTAGCATCGCATGTGCGGCGGAAAAGACAACCACATAATTGTAATACGTGCGGTCAAACAAACCGGCAAGCAACCCGAGAAAGGTAATAAACCACATCCCCCATACCAACCGGGACCTAATTTTCTTGGGCGTTCTTTCCCACGCAGTGTCGTGGTATTTTATCATCGTTATCCTGTTTGTGGAGTGTTGATTAAACCAGTCGTTACAGCTCGGATATGAGCCTCTGCTACAATCTATAAAAAAATGAATTACTGTCTTAACTCAGGCAATCCACCTTTTTCATATTCATTGATGAAATTAATAACATCTGCTTTTATGCTATCCCTCATTATTCTTGTTTGTTGAAGTCTGTCAATTCTGCTCTCAGCAACTTTATCCGGATCGGAGTGCCGCCAGTTTAACCGCAGTAACTGGCCGGGGAAAACAGGACATTTCTCATCTAACCGTTTTGGGCAGACTGTGATCACAATATGATAGTGTCGTCCCATTTCGAATAGATGGAAAACCGAGTGAGGGCAATCACAATTTGATACATCATATCCATCCAGTTTCATAATTATATAAACCAGCGGATTTAATGGCGCAGGTTCAAAGCCGGCACACTCAACCGTAAAATATTTACCACCCAGATCCCTCAGGTATGCACTGGCTATCAGGTTTTTGCCGAAGTCGAATTCGGATACTATGAGTATATCTAACATGACTAACCCTTCTTGAATTGAGCATGAAACATTTATTAACAAAAAGAATAACCTGTTTTTGCTTATCATCTCGAACTGACAGCAGACTATAAGAATAAGCATTTACATCGAAAAAGGATTAGTTTTTTTTGCTTTTCGGTGGTTTACGATGATCCCGGGATATGCAGGGATTTATCGAGCTTAAGGTGCTGCAAGTCCATCAATCAATTCCGGCTGACCGAAATGGATCTGGATCTCAAACTCACCATAGTCTTCACCCCTGTTGAGCGTGAAGCCCAGCTTTTTCGCAAGGGCCAACATATTCTTGTTCTCTTTCAGGACAATGCCATGAATATATTTAAACCCACGTTTTTCAGCAATCAGCAGGCATTTGCGCATCAGGCAGGCTCCGATGCCCTTTCCCTGCCAGGCATCGCCAACCAGGACAGCAATCTCTCCTGTCATGCTGTCAGGATCACCAATAATTCTGGCCACCCCGAGCATTCGTTCAAATTCTGAACCTTCATCGATCGCAACCAGGGCGATCTCCCGATCATAGTCGATCTGGGTAAAACGAGACAGCATCGCCGGTTGCAGTTCTCTCAATACTCCAAAAAATCTATAATAGATGCTTGTTGGTGACAAGACTTCGAATAAATTACTGAAGAGTGGCGCATCTTCGGGTTTGACCGGCCGAATAAGAATATGCATGCCGCTCTCAGTCACCATCCGGGAGACATTCTCGCCGGGATAGGGGCTGATCACCAGGTGGAGCGGAGATGAGACATTTGCAGGTGATACCAACAGGCGAGCGTCAACCACGATGGGTTTACCGTTCATGATCAACACGGGATTCATGTCCAGTTCGGCAATTTGTGGAAAATCAATGAGAAGCTGGGATAAACATATAATCATCTCCTCAAGTTTCTCGAAATCAGCCGGAGGATGGTTTCTGTACCCCTGCAGTAACACATGGGCTTTAGTCTCCTGCATCAGGCGTCGGGCCAGCAACCTGTTCATTGGTGGCAGGCCAAGAGACTTGTCCTTCAGGACTTCAGTGAAAATTCCACCCATCCCAAAAAGAATCACAGGGCCAAAATCCGGGTCCCGTTTTGCACCCAGCAGAATTTCAAAATCCGGTTTCGCAAGAAATGGCTGAATCGTTACGCCCTCGATCCGGGCATCCTCCCTGTATCGCTTTGCAGAAGCCATTATCTGCTGATACGCTTTACGGACGTCAATGTCAGAGCGCAGATCGAGATGGACACCGCCTGCATCGGTTTTATGGGTAATGTCCGAAGATAAAAGTTTTAGAACCACCGGATATTTCATCCGCCGACTCAATTGTGATGCCTGGTCTTCGTTATTTGCTATAACTGTCTGGACGACAGGTAAGCCATAAGCAGTGAGGAGATCCTGAACCTGCTTTTCAGAGATAAATCCTTCTGTTGGAGACTCGTTCAAAATCTCTTGAGCTTTTTGATGGTCAAAGACCATATCCCGGATCACTTTCGGAGGTACCTCAAGCAGCAGCTCCTGATTTTTGGCAAAAGCCACCATATATAAAAAGGCACGAATTGCCCTCTCCGGGGTATCAAAGGTAGGGATGGCCGATTCGTTCAGGTAATCCACAGCCTTTCCAATGCTTTTCCCTCCCATCCAGCAGGCAAAAATCGGGTATTGATGCCCTTTCATTGCAGCAACAAGGGATTCGGCAACCGGCATGGGTTCAGTCATGGCCTGCGGGGCAAGGATTACCAGGACCCCATCAAAATTTCGGGCATCGAGACAAACATTCAAGACCTGTCTCATTCTCTCTGCCGAAGCATCACCAAGGATATCTATGGGGTTATTTTTGCTCCAGCATACCGGCAAGATTTCATCGAGTCTGGCAACTGTCTGGTGATCAAGAGGTGCCGGTTCATAACCATGGCGGGATAGACAGTCAGCCGCCATTACACCAGGCCCGCCGCCATTGGTAATTATGGCCAGCCGTGGCCCCCGAGGCCGCGGCTGTTTGGCCATCAACTCAGCACAGTCAAAAAGCTCTTCGATGGTGTCCACCCGAACAATACCAGCCCTTTTAAAGGCTGCATCATAAACAGCATCCTCACCGACCATTGCTCCTGTGTGGGATGCGGCAGCTTTGGCTCCGGCATTACTCCTGCCTGCTTTCAGGACAATAATCGGCTTTACCCGAGATACAGAACGTGCCGCACTCATAAATTTCCTGAAATTAGTCAGGTTTTCAATATATAAAAGGATACTTTTAACCGAGTTATCGTTGCCGAAATAATCAACCATATCCCCGAAGTCGACATCCAGCATGGAACCGATACTGACAAAATGGCTGAAACCTATCCGTTCTTTGAAGGCCAGATCGAGAATGGAGGAACATATGGCTCCGCTCTGGGAAACCAGCGCCAGATTACCCGCAGGAGGCATTCCGGATACGAATGTTGCGTTGAGCTTACTGTGGGGCTGTATTATGCCAAGACAATTAGGTCCGATTATACGGAATCCGCTTGAAAGGCTCACCTTGCGGATTTTGTTTTCAATGTCTCTCCCCACTGCCCCAGCCTCTTTAGCCCCAGCGGAAATAATGATAGCTCCGCCGACTTTACTTTTTATACACTCTAAAACGATTTCGGGAACAGTGTGGATCGGGGTCGCGATGATTGCCAGGTCGACTTCGACTTGCAGTTCGGAGATCGAGCTG
Source organism: uncultured delta proteobacterium (assembly GCA_963709755.1). Classification (GTDB taxonomy): domain Bacteria; phylum Desulfobacterota; class Desulfobulbia; order Desulfobulbales; family Desulfocapsaceae; genus Desulforhopalus_A. Next base: position 888,733 of record CAVPXO010000001.1, on the reverse strand, counting down.
TATGATTGACGGCCATGTATTTTCCGGTAGTTCGGGTTCACCGGCAATACTGTCCCGGGAAAACCTTCATCCAAAAGGTTTCTCATCAAGGCATTGCCGACGGTGCCGGCCTTCTCGCTTGCGCCTATTACGGCGACCTGTCGTGGTTTCATGATACGGCTGAGATTGTGTTGCCCCATGGGGTGCTCCTTTTTTTGCAACTGTGATGTTATAATTTTCATTAAGCAGAGCCGTTTTTTTGTCGTTACCATGTTTCTTGGAAAAATATTGTTTTACACTTTGTAAATCAACCTGACACTTTTTCCACCTTCTGTAATTTCTCTGTCGTTGACGCTGTCGAATGAAATTGTATCAATTCCTGAAGCTGTATCCGGTCGAGCAGCTCCGTTATGGAGAAGGGTTTCTGAAAAAAATCATCAGCCCCGTAATGATAGGCATATTGTTTTTGTTTTTCTTCACAACTACCTGTGAGCATAATAACTATTGTGCTATTACTGGCGTTTTTTGCTTTGCGGATAACCTCGAATCCACTTGTTTTGCCCATTTCAAGATCGGTAATGACCAACTCAAAATAATCAATATTTAAAGCTCCGATTGCTTCATCTCCATCGGAGGCCCTGGTGATATCGTAGCCATTTCGTTCGAGGATATTTTGCAAAATATCCAGCATTATTGAATCGTCATCCACTACCAGCGCTTTTCGTATCATTGCTCGATTCCTCCTGTAAGACTCACCCCAGAGATCCTTCATCAGTTATGCAGTTTTTTCATAGAATTGCATAAAATGTTCCATTTGTTCGAGTGGGTTGGGAATGGCGTTGTTGGAAGATTCTGGAATAACTTTGCAATGGCACAATACATGCAGCAATAAGGATAAGCTGCATTTCCGTTACCCATAAAAATAGACAGGGAGGATAAGAAATGAAGGAAATAAACTGCATTGTTGTACCAGTTGATTATTCTGAGATAACTGACATACTGGTTGACTATGCTGCCAGTATGGCAGGAAAATTATCGGCGGTCATTCATTTTGTCCATGTGGTCCACTTCTATGCAGGGGATGGTATGTCCGGTCTTTCCTATGTTCAGGATTTTGAGGAAAGAACTCTGTCTAATGCGAAAGAAAGAATGTCAGCCATAGTTAAAGACAACAGGGATCGGTGTGCTGGATGCACGGGGGATGTCCTTATTGGTGAACCTGTTGATAAAATAACCGAATTTGCCAAAGAACAGGGTGCTGATTTGTTAATTATCAGTACTCATGGGGCTAAAGGGCTGGAAAAAATCCTGCTTGGCAGTGTGGCTGAACGAGTTTTAAAACGTGCCCATTGCCCGGTACTGTTTATAAATCCTCACAAGAAGTGACAATGAGTACTTTTCGTATGCGTAAAAGAGCGGTGTTCATTAAAAAACCACCGCTCTTTTTTTTGGATCCGAACTGAAGAAAACATGCTGTGGTAAAAAAATTGCAAATTCTATCCTGAAAGGGTAGCCTGATATCTTTCAGTTTTGATGGATTCGGCAGGGAAGCCGTTATTTTTTATTCATACTTTTTCCTCAGATAGAGTTCGCCCCATGTATATTGAAGTTGACAGTCATACACACACCGTAGCCAGCGGCCATGCCTACAGCACACTTGCCGAAAATGTTATGGCTGCAGCTGCCCGGGGGATCAAGCTCATTGCTGTCACCGATCACGGCCCGGCGATGCCTGGTTCGCCTCATTTCTGGTTTTTTAAAAATATGAGGGTAATTCCCCGGATGATACATGGAGTTGGCGTTTTGAGGGGGATTGAGGCAAATATCGTCAATTTCAGGGGCGAGATAGATATCGATACAGAACTACAGCAGCAGCTGGATATTATTCTGGCCAGCCTTCATGAACCGATAATAACTCCGACGTCGAGAACTGCGCATACGGATGGTGTGGTAAAGGCCATGGCTTCCGGAAAAATTGATGTGTTCGCGCATGGCGGCAACCCTGCTTTTCCGATTGACGTTGAGGAGGTGGCAAAGGCAGCCGCTTACTATAACGTGCTGGTGGAGATCAACAATTCATCTTTTACTACTTCGCGTCCCGGCAGCGGGAAAAACTGTGCTGCCCTTGCGGAGGCTGTTGCCCGTCACGATGGCTTTCTGACCTTTGGCAGTGATGCCCATATCGCCGATAAGGTCGGTGTCTTTGATGAATGTCTTGCTTTTGTTGAAACCATTGGTTTTCCAAAAGAGCGAATCCTCAGCCACAGCGTCCACCTTTTCCTGGATTTCCTCAAAAGAAAAAACAAATCTGCAGATCTGTCAGGGCTTGAGCCTTTGGTTCGAGATCGCCATCTCTGATCCTTTATCCTCCATACATAGAATATTCCAATTGGATATATTGAATCAATCCTGGTTATATGGAATTTTACCTAACCATGTTAACTTGATTGATAATTTTTTATGTATAAAGATGTCGAAGACAGACAACCTACAGGGGATACCTTCCCGGTTTTAGTTCAATTGCAACCTGCCACGGTGCTGAAAACCTCAGAGCAATGCACCGGATGCGGTTCGTGCCGGAAGAACTGCCATTTTCTTCAGGAGTACGGTCTTCCGGGAGATATAGCCAAAAGGTATGGAAGTGATCCGGATGGAGCTAGAGCTGTTGCCTTTGCCTGTAGTCTCTGCGGTCTTTGTACGGCTGTCTGCCCTGCAGGTATCGATCCTGTGGAGATGTTTCTTGACCTGAGGAGAGAGGCCTTCCTTTTCGGCGGAGGAAAAATTGCCGACCATAGCCGGTTACTGAACTATGAAAAAAAAGGCACCTCAAAACGCTATACCTGGTACTCATTACCGCGTGGCTGTGATACTGTTTTTTTCCCAGGCTGTACCCTGTCCGGTACCAGACCGAAAACCACCGGCAGGATCTATAAGCTGCTTCAGGAAAATGATGCCACAACAGGTATTGTTCTCGACTGCTGTTCCAAGCCATCCCATGATCTCGGCAGACAGAAACACTTTGAGGCCACGTTCTTTGAGTTGTGTAAGTATTTAAAGGAGGCGGGCGTAAAAAAGGTGATTGTCGCCTGCCCCAATTGTTACAACGTTTTTTCCCGCTACGGTAAAGAACTTCAGGTTACGATGATCTATGAATATCTTGCAGCGGGCGATTTTATCGGCAAGAGAACAGTCAGCGGCACCGTGACCGTTCACGATCCCTGTGTTATCCGCACGGAAAGTGATATACACCAGGCCGCACGATCGATTATTCGCGCCAATGGGCTTACAATCCGCGAAATGGACCATGCCGGAGAACGAACCATCTGCTGTGGTGAAGGGGGGGATGTCGGCTGTGTTGCCAAAAATCTTCCCCGGCAATGGGGCCAGCTTCGAAGGCAGGAGGCCAATGGTGATCCTATTGTCACCTATTGTGCCGGCTGCGCCGGTAAACTCAACAGGTTTAGCCCTACAGTCCACCTCCTCGACCTGTTCCTTGAGCCGGAACGAACACTTGCCGGCAAGGTACCGGTGTCCGGAGCTCCCTTTACCTATCTCAACAGATTGCGTCTGAAAAAACAGCTGCAACAAAAGAGTAATGGGGCGAGGACCCGCGAGCGTGGTGAAAGATATTATGTGTCCGCTTGCAACAGGAAAAAATGAAAGGTAATCCGATACGACTCACGGCCTGCGTGAAAGGCGGGGGCTGAGCCTCAAAACTATCTCCAGGGGACCTGGAGTTGGCATTAGGAGGCATTGAGTTTCCGACCAGCGAAAACGTTTTGGTTGGCATGGCGACCTCTGACGATGCCGGCGTCTACCGTGTGTCTGATGAGCTTGCTTTGATACAGACTGTGGATTTTTTTACTCCAATCGTCGATAACCCGTATGATTTCGGCAGGATTGCCGCAGCAAATGCCCTCTCCGATGTCTATGCAATGGGTGGCATTCCCAAAACCGCCATGAATATCGTGGCTTATCCCATGGGAAAACTGGGCCGGGAGCCATTGCGGGAGATGCTGGAAGGAGGTGCGGCTACGCTGAGGGAAGCTGACACGGTATTGCTCGGCGGGCATAGTATCGAAGATGATGAGTTGAAATACGGTTTATCGGTTACCGGATTTGTCCATCCGAAAAAAATAATCGCCAATCAGGGCCTCCGGGCAGGGGATTGTCTCGTCCTCACCAAACCTCTTGGTACCGGTATAATCAACACTGCGATTAAAGGGGGCCTGGCATCGACCGGGACCATTCGCATGGTAACCGAACTGATGGCCTCGCTGAACCGAAAGGCGGCGGAGATCATTGCCGAATTCACGGTTTCTGCCTGTACGGATATAACGGGATTTGGCCTTCTCGGGCATTTGGCCGAGATGATCTGCGGAACGGACATGTGCGTGACAATTCAATCGAATGCAGTCCCTGTGCTAAAGGATGCGTATGAATTCGGCTCGATGGGTTTGGTCCCGGTCGGAGCTTATAAAAACAGGGAGTTCAGAAAGAACATGGTTCTGGCACCTTCAGGTTTTGACCCTGTGCTTCGTGACATCCTCTTTGACCCGCAGACATCCGGGGGACTGTTATTTGGTTGTACCGAAAAGGACGCAGTAAAAGTGGTTCAAAGATTGCGGGACGCAGGGATCCATGAAGCGGCGGTAATCGGCGTTGCGGCCAAAAACTCTACAAATACGATTCAACTTCAATAAGACAAGAGGCGAAAGGATGGCAAAGACGATTGATGCCTGTGGCCTGGCATGTCCGGCACCGGTATTGCTGGTAAAAGATGCAGTCGAGGAGACAAACGCGCAAGAGATAACGGTACTGGTGGATAACCCGGCGTCCCTCGAAAACGTAAGTCGTTTTCTGGGGTCTAAGGGCTATTCAGTGACAGATAGCCAGGAAGGCAAAGTGTATAGAGTCGAGGCACGATCCGATCAGAAGACCCCGACTGTCATCACTAAAGAAGAGGGGAAGAGTCAGAGAGCTGAGGCCGCAGGACAGAAGGTTCTCATCCTGGTTACAAACGACCGGTTCGGGACGGGCGATGACAATCTTGGGAGTAAGTTGATGGTTAATTACCTCAAAACCATCAAAGAGATAGGACCGGATCTCTGGCAGCTCATCTTCCTGAACGGTGGGGTAAAATTGACCACAACATCATCCCCGGTTCTCGAACAATTGCAAGAGTATGAAAAAGCCGGGGTAATCGTTCTGGCCTGTGGAACCTGCCTTGAGCATTTTGGTCTCACCGATCTCAAGGAGGTCGGCGGCACCACCAATATGCTGGATATTGTGTTGGCAACTCAACTCGCCGACAAGGTTATCACTATCAGTTAAGGCAGCACCTCCACGAGTTCTTATTGCTTATAAATATAAGTACCGACGTGCTCACCATTAAGGGCCTTGGTTATATTACCCTCTATCAATCCATTTATGATTTGTACTTTATCTATTACTTCGCTGTACTGGATAATCTCAAGGCAAGGTCGTTCTATAACAAGATCATCCTGATCAGGGTCGAGAAGATCCTGGGCGAATCCGGGGCCAGTGGAGTGCCCGTCTCTCCGGCCAAGCTTGTTTTGTTTTTGGGAAAGATGCCTTATAGGGGAAGCTCAATGTCTTGAATCATTCAGCATATCCTCATTATTTGCGTCTAAGATGCCCTTTCATGGGGGACACTCTTAACCGGAGGATATTCCTCCGCAATCGGCAGGTAGACGTGGAACACGGTTCCTTCACCAAGGCTACTTTCACAGTCAATAGAACCTTTGCAGCTCTGAACAATTCCATGGACCATGGCCAGGCCCAAACCAGTACCTTTGCCGACTTCTTTAGTGGTAAAATATGGGTCGAATATCTGCCCCAGGATTTCAGGTGGAATGCCGTGCCCTGTATCCCGAATCGACAATTGGACAAAATTTTTCTGTAAAAGAACCGTGTTTTTCAGTGAAATGCTAAGTATGCCTCCTTTCGTTTCCATTGCATGGAAAGCGTTGGTGCAAATATTCATCATTATCTGATGGATCTGATTTGGATCGGCCAGGATGATACCGGCTTTCGGATCTATATCCCGCACAATCGAAATTGTTGTCGGTATCGATGACCTGAGCAGTTTGATCAATTCCTTGATGATGATAGCAGGTTGCATTGGAATTTTTTGGGTTTCAGTCTGACGACTGAAGGCAAGTATTTGCTTAACAAGTTCTTTCGCCCGGTTTCCTGCCTTAAGGACTTGCTGAATATCATGTGCTGTTATTGAGTCTGCCTGGCAATCATCCTTGATCATTTCGGCATAACCGATAATTGCTCCAAGGATATTATTAAAGTCATGGGCAATCCCCCCCGCCAACGTGCCGATGGCTTCAATTTTTTGAGCCTGCTGGAGCTGAAGCTGCATTTTTTTGCGTTCTTCCTCCAGACGCTTGTGATCGGTGATATCTCGCAAAAATACCACTATCTCTGCAGTGGTACTCCCGGAGAGGGCCTGGGTACAGACTTCCAGATTCACGAAGCTTCCGTCGTAACGTTGATGTTTGGTTTCAAAGCGACACTTTTCTCCCGACATCACTTTCCGGATCTGGTTCTCTATCTCCAGAGACTCGCTTGCTTCAAGTTGTTTGATAGTCATGGTCAGCAATTCGGCACGATCATAACCAACCATCCGGCAATAAGCATCGTTCACTTCAAGAAGCCGTCCCTTCGAGTCAACTCGACAAAAACCATCCATTGCCGTTTGCAGTATAATCCTGGAGCGTAATTCGCTCTCAAGAAGTTCAGACGTTCTCTGCTTAACCAGAGTCTCCATATTCCTATAAAGAAAGGAGTTCTTTAATACCAGAGATAACAGGCCTGAGATGTCCTGGAGTGCAGCAAGAATGTGTTGGATGCCTTGATTGTCCATGAGATCGAGGAGGATGAGCATTCCGAAAAACTCGTCTCCTACCCGCAGAGGCACAAAAAAGGACTCTTTCATGCCTAAGTCAGCAAGTATTCGACCAGCCTCGCCTTCTCCTGGTTTTACGAACACAGCTTCACCAAAATGGCCGGCTTGTGCTATAAGCTGTTTACTCAAGGTCCCTTTGAAAGTTTCCCCTTTTCGGTGAGGACAGGAGGAGATAAGATTATAGTCTCCGTTTGGACTCAGCTCAAAAAAGGCCACAACCTGGGTGCCTATAATCTCTCGTATCTGGGAGGTGATGTTGTCGGCACATTTATTGATATCTCCCGCGTACTCAATAATGTTTGCGAGCAGGTCTATCTTGAGATTCAGGAGAAGAGGATCGGGTTTCATGAATGGTATTTAGCCTCCAGACGTTCCATGGCAGATTTAACAGCCTGCCGAAGGTAATCGAGTGATACGGAAACAACTTCTGTAGGCATATTGAAAAATTCGGAGATATCCCGCAAATGTTCTCTCGGAACAGAGATCAGTCCGGTGTCGAGATAAACCAATGTCCGCTGGTTTTCCTGCATGAATTCTTGAGCCAAAGACTGGTCATGGAATCCAAGTTCTCGTTGAAAAATTTCCTGCCAGCGCTCGGTCCACTCCGTGATAGTGATAGTCATCTTCCACATTGCCAATAACAACGGGACCTTTGGTTTGAGGGAGGGCTTCATTCGCTTGAACCGCCTTCATGAGAACATCCTCCGCAATCTTGCCTGCCAGATACCCCGCAGCCAGACTAACCTTTTCTGCGGGTCTTAAATATTAAGACCTGTGATGCTCACAGGATATGAAGTGGAGCTTAAGCATTTCAACGCCGAAAAAATGAAATCGAAACGAGCCACACTTTCAAGGTATCGTAGTATTATGTGAAACTCAAGTTTTTAGCCTGATTTTCTCATTTAGCCAAAGAAGAAAGATGGATGTTTTTGGGAAAGAGGAAAACCAAGTATATCATCCTGAACATCTCAGATGTTGGTGAACATTACTTCATTGTAATGCTTCTGCAAGATCACTGTAATGATGGGTATGTATATTACAGACTGCCAGGTGCGATTCATTTATCTGACAATTTTTCAACTCGGACTCAACGCACCAGACACAAATTGGACTGACTTATGGTAACGCTCTCCTCCCCTGGAATCATAAATCAGAAAAAGGGTCAGGTTGACTCATGGACAATATTTTCTTCCACTCATATTAATGAGTTGAGCCTGGCCCTTCCATTTTCAAGGTTTATAGAGAAAGACGATTTATTAGTTGCCCGTATTTCATTCACCTTACCACATCAAGATAACACCAGGATATTCTGAGTGAGTGAAGCGGCATTCAATCTCAACAAAATGAGGTAAAAATGAACAACCGACGCCACCAAAGAGTTGAAGTGCAAAACCTGGTTGCTAATCTATCAGACGGAGTTGATTCTTTCTCGGGAACCGTAAGCAATATTTCCCGTTTCGGCATGCTAGTAAATAATATTCCTCAAATTCTCACAAGCCAGGAGAAGAAGTTGTCAATTATCGTTTTTGTAAAGAGCAGAAATTTCAAAATGCAGGTCGAACCAAAATGGGTTAGTGGGAACAAATCCGAAATTAAAATGGGTTTGACAATTCTTGTTCCTCCTTTGGATTGGACTCTGTTTGTAATGATTTGTGAACCAGCAGGTGAAGATATCCGGACCGCGGCTACACATTCACAGGATTTTTAAAAGTTCACGGCAATGGCTTAAGGCATTAATTTTCAGTGTCACTTTCCTACTTTATTCAACGCACAAGGGCCCAATTATTGGACGATTACACGTGCATTGACAGGTTGCACAGGGCGATTGTTGTGATGGTGCATAACGTGCATAAATTTTTCAATCTGCTCTATAGATACTGATTCATATGCTTTCATTACAAACCAATTAACCCCTTCAGTACAAGGCGGAGTTGTCAGAGAACCATTATAGCGATAATAGTCATGGTCCTGAGGGAGGAGATTGTTGGCGTCTATGATTTCTGTCAGTGCAATTTTCAAATTTTCTTCCAGAGGTATTCTAGCCCATATTTTTTCCAGTTCGTCATTTTGTTTTCCGAGCGTAAACATAACTGCAATTACCGCAAGATTTCCATCCTTGTCAGCGTGAACAAAATGCGCCTCCATTGGAAGGAATTGTCCTTCTATAGTATTTTCACTTGGAGAATGAAAATGGAATTGCTTGAGCTCGAATGACCTGCTTCCAACTGTAATATTGCTGCCCGGCGCATAGTTAACCTGGATGGTATGGCCATTGTTTATCACCTCGTTGCCTCCCTCATTGTAGTTAACTATAAGCTCTGGAAGGTAGCCTTCAATCATCCCGGTAAGATTGATTGGGGATTGGTTTTTACCCGTTGCGCACATAGAAAACTCTGAAGACAGCTCCCCCCAATGCTCTGGGCCTTCCTGGCCAGAATAACCCCAGTGTGTCTTGCCGACGGACAGCGCAGAGTTGGCAGCGAGCATGGCAAAGATTGTAAATGAGAACATTATAGCTTTCATTGTCATTGTTAAATCCTCCTGAAGGTTATGGTCAAAAATCATCGTGACTATTACCGGTCAGCTGGTCTTTGTATCGGACAGGATATTGCCGAGAAAAGAGTTTCGGTTAATATAGAATTACCAATAATGAAAAGTTATCATTTTAAACTCTTTTATCGTATCTCGAAATCCACAGAGACATTGCCGGTAATGGATACTGAACCGGTTGTGCTGACCTCTCCAGGATCGGCTGCGGCTGCAGTGAGACGAACTTCAGGTCTGCTGATTGGTGTAAAATCGGCTCCGGCCTCCCTGATGTTCAATACCCTGCCTAATTCGCAGCCAAGAGTTTCAGCCATTGCCCGGGCTTTTGTCTGTGCTGCCTTTAAGGCTTCCTGCAGAGCGGCTGTCTGCAGAAGTGATTCATCATTTCTGCCATATTCAGTCTGGCCTACGGTGAGTTCAGGAAACTGTGCCAGCTCTTCATGGATACGATACGTGTCCTGTAGAGTATTCACTTTTATCTGCAGTGAGCAGGCCGAGTAATACCCAATCAGGGTACGTGTATTCTGTGCCCAGTTGTATTCAGCTCCCTGACTGATCACGGAAACGATCAAATCCTCCTTTTTTACCCCGATTTTCTGCAGTGTTTTGGCCAGTTCGGATACGACGGTTGTCGTAGCCTGGTAACTTGCTTCCACCGTTTTTTTGACCACTCTCACCTGAGCGAAGATCTTGGCATATTCCGCCTTAACAGTCATACTTGTGTTCCCATTCACGGATATTGTGCGGAGTCGTTCCTCTGATAAAGATACCTGAGGCAGAAAGAGAAGAATAACACAAATGGCGAATACATTTCTCATGGTGAACCTCATCAGCTGCGCGAAATTTTGGATCAAATCGCTTGTTGGCTCGAGTGCTGCTGGCCTTACTCGGAACTCTTGAATTGTCGGCATCATATCCCTCACCATAACTTCCTCCTTCGAATAGCATCCCAACATGTTATTGCCTGGTATCGAAAGGCATGAGAGCTGGACATCGGTCCTTGCAAAATGAGTTTTACTGACGCAAGCACTAATCAATGTGCTCATACATTTATAACCATAAAAAAGGCAAAATATACTAGCCGGCTAGAGATGTTCACTGATCAGCATGAGTTTTTAATTTAATTTCAGAAGTTGAGATTATTTTGAGTGGGGGTTTATAGAAACGGCTGGCATTATCCCAACGGGCGATGAATGATTTGCATAACAAAACGTTGCTGTTGAATCCGCAAAAAGCGCGGCTTCCACAGAACTCCGAGAGGGGTCAGATTCATTATTCAACTTTACAAAATGAGTAACAATATTGTGATGATGACAATAGGCACACGTAGTGTTATTGTTAAGGAATGAAACAAATCAATTGGAATGCTGAAAAGAACCAATTTTTGATGAGTGAGAGGGGTGTATCCATTCGAGGACGTATTGTTTTCACTCCAGTCCGGAAGGTTGCTCGACGATATTTCGGCCAACAAAGCATTGTAGCGGACAAGTCACTGAATGCGTCGTTCTCGACCACTGCGTCGCCGAGATCATACGACAACAAAAGAAGTTTACGCCACATCCTATAATTTCAGGTAAAGTTAATATGTTTTATTCGTGGTATAAAATAGGGCTAACGCTGTTGGCGGATCACAAAAAAACACTCCCAAAGATTGATAGTAAGATTTCTATCAAGTTTAGAGTAAGGCTACTAGATTGTGATGCCTTGCGAATAATGAGCGCTTATCAATACCCAATGTATATGAACTTTACAAGTTGGTCTCTTGCTGCTCGATCTGGTTTACTAAAAGGCGCCATTAAATATAAATGGGCTCCTTTAGTTGGTGCGCAAAAAATAGTTTATTTGAGCCCACTAAAAAGATGGTCAATATTTACTATCGATGCATCATTCGATGGCTGGGATGATAGATGGTTCTTTTTTAAGCATGCATTTATTCAAGAGGGTAAAATTAAATCGTTTGGTTGCACGAAGATTAGTGCTTGGAAAAATGGTGGTATTGTGCCGGTAAGAAAAGTACTTGAAGAATGTGAGATAAATCATCTTAGCAACCCGCCATCAAAATGGGTACAACGGTTATTTGAGACTGATATCGAAGATACCGCAAGCTTGAATTCTGACTTCAGCCATTAAAATAAAAGCCTTGGAAGGTGAAAGGGGTCAAGTCGGCTTTTGACTCTTTAACCATAAAATGCATCAGATTAACTGGTGGGTTCCGCGTTGAATCTGTAGAAAAAGGCTTCGAAAAATTAGCGCATTAGTGGAAATAACTCTTTCGCTACCAGACACAACTTAACGCCCCTCCTACTCTAAACGACGTGTACTGAGCGCAAAATTCGTCTTGTCTCAATGGAAAATATAATGTACAATTATTCAATTTTTGAATAGTTTATTAACCATTGAGGCCTGGAAAAGATGGTGAAAAAAAGAATGATAATCTCACCTACACTGGAAGATATTCTCAAGACTGTCGGAGAAAACATCAAACTTGCGCGCTTACGCCGCAAAATTACTGCAACCATGCTGGCAGAGCGTGCAGGTATCAGTCGTGTAACCTTAAGAAAGGTTGAGAATGGTGAAAGCAGTGTCACAATGGCTATTTATGCCAATGTTCTTTTTTGTCTCGGCCTTGAAAAGGATTTATTACGACTTGCCGGAGACGATCCTTTGGGGCGACGCTTACAAGATGCTGAATTGACTCACACAACTGAGCGTGTCGCGAAGAGGAAGAAGTAATGGCTGTAAAACGACATACAAAAGTCCCAGCAAGAAAATCCATTCAAGTTTGTGCTCATTGGCAGGGATTAGAAAATCCTGTTCTGATGGGAATACTTTATGCCGCTCCTTCAAGAGGAACAGAGGTCTTTTCTTTTGAATACGATCCTGCCTGGCTCAAGTCTTCGTATGCACAAGTTCTTGACCCTGGTTTAATGCTCTTCTCAGGACCGCAATATGCTCGTGATGGGCATGATAATTTTGGCTTGTTTCTGGACTCTTCTCCAGATCGCTGGGGCCGTGTTTTAATGCAACGCCGAGAGGCTCAACAAGCGAGAGCAGAAGAACGAAATGTGCGCCCGCTTCTTGAGTCAGACTATTTACTTGGCGTCTATGATGGCCATCGCATGGGGGCTTTACGCTTTCGCCTGGGCGATGATGAGCCGTTTTTGGATAATCAAGAAGATATGGCTGCACCGCCATGGACAAAATTACGGGATTTGGAATATGCCAGCTTGCAGTTAGAGCAGGATGATGCTGAAAGCGACAAAGACTACATGAAGTGGCTGAACATGCTTATTGCCCCTGGAGGGTCACTTGGTGGGGCACGCCCCAAAGCTAGTGTATTAGACGAGAATAGTCATCCATGGATTGCCAAATTCCCGTCTCGCCGCGATGAAATCAACGTTGGTAAATGGGAATACCTTGTTTATCAATTGGCGAGAAAAGCAGGTATAGTAATTGCGCATTCCGATATCCGACATTTCTCAGGAGAATATGATACCTTCCTCACAAAGCGATTTGATCGGACAGAAAAAGGTGAGCGCCTACACTTTGCCTCAGCCATGACGCTTCTTGGCAAAAAAGATGGAGATGGCGGGGATACAGGTGTCAGTTATTTGGATCTTGCAGATTTTCTTGTCCGCAATGGTGCTCAAGCTAATGACGATTTGGAACAGCTTTGGCGCCGGATCGCCTTTTATATTTGCGTATCCAACACTGATGACCATTTGCGAAATCATGGCTTTATGCTGACAGAGAGAGGATGGGCGCTCTCACCCGCTTATGATATCAACCCTGTTGCAACTGGTGGCGGATTGGCTCTTAATATCTCAAAAGAAGACAACAGCCAGGACCTTGATCTTGTGTTAAGTATTGCCCCTTATTACCGTGTAAGCAAGGATCGTGCAAATGAGATCATGCAGAAAATAACTACCGTTGTACGTTCTTGGCCGAAGATTGCAAAAAGACTACGTATTCCATCTCGTGAATTGAGCGTAATGAAAAGCGCTTTCCGAGTGGCGGACGAAAGTAAATAATGTCATTCGCGAGTGTGATTAATAATGGGACGTAAAATAAGATACTTCAGCCAACAAAGCATTGCAGTGGACAAGCCGCTGAATGCGCCGTTACCTCCACCCACATAGAATCAACGGAACAAGCAACTATATCTGGCAACTTTTTGATAAATTATCGGATCTCAGGCCAATATTGAAATAAAAGTCCATTCTTTTGGTCAAGGTGCTACCTAAAAAGATATGATTAAAAAATTCCATAACCAACTCATCCAGGCAACACCGGGAAGGAGCCAAAGTTGTAAAATCGGATCTCGATTTATACAGGTTATTTGGTCTTGAAATTATTCAGCAGTTTTTTAAGCAACGAAGCATATTTTTGCAGTTCTTCGGCGCTTTCTTTCACGTCGTTACTGCTCTTTGCAATGTCTTTTGATGCTGAGTTTACGCTGGCGATGTCTTCTGCGATAGAACCTGCAACGACTGAACTCTGGTTTACATTTTCATTGACTTCGCAAATTCCCTGGGACGCTTGAGAAATGTTGCCGGCAATTTCCTCGGTTGCAGCTAATTGCTCGGTTACAGCGGATGAAATCATTGAGATAATGTCATTGACATTGTTGATCACTTTTGTGATCTCATCAATATCTTTTACCGTTGTGGAAGTGGTGTTTTGAATCTCAGCAATCTGGCTTTTGATATTGAGTGTAGCACTGGCTGTCTGTTTAGCAAGTTCTTTGATTTCATTAGCAACAACAGCAAAGCCTTTACCCGCCTCCCCAGCCCGAGCGGCCTCAATGGTCGCATTCAGTGCCAGTAAATTCGTCTGCTCAGAAATTTCAGTTATTGCTTCCGTCACTTTACCGATGGCCTGGGCCGCCTGCCCCAATGAATTCATTTTCGTTGAAGCATTTTCCGCTTTTATAACGGCATCTTGAGAGATCGAGTGCGCTTTGGCGGAGTTCGTGACGATTTCATTGATCGTGGCTGTCATCTCTTCTGAAGCGCTTGCCACCATAGAGGTATTTGTCGCTGATTCCTCCATTGCCGCGGCCACATTGCTGAGGTTGGCTGTCATTTCCTCGGTTGCAACGGCAACACTGTTTGCACGTTTTGAGGTTTCCTCTGAATTGCTTGAGAGCTCGGAGGCAGTGTTGGTCAACTCCCTTGCTGAGTCGTTCACGGATTGCGTATTGGTATCGATTTCGCTTACTATCCCCTGCAGCTTTTCAATGAATATATTGAACCACCTCGCCAGCTCTCCGATTTCATCTTTCGAATCGATTTTAAGTCTCATGGTAAGATCGCCTTCCCCTTCTGCCACATCCTTGAGACCGTGAATGGCATCGTTGAGCGGTCGGGTAATGCCCCTTGCGGTAAAAAAAGCTGCGAGCAGGCCAAAGAAAATACCTGCACCTATCATAACGACAGTTACAATAATTGCCTGCTGGGCTACAGAGGTAGCACTTTTGCTGTCGATTTCAGCATATCCTTGTGTTAATTCAGTGAGTTTATTTATGTTCTCCCGCATTATTTCAAATTTTGTGCTTGCCACTCCTAATGATAAATCCAGGGCAAGACGCCTTCCTTCGCGACTGTCTTCAATCCGGCCATCAACCACCTGACGGGATATGGGAACCCACTCAGCATGAGTTTTGTCGTATATGTCTATATATTCCAGTTCCTGAGTTGATAATCCCTTAATATTTTTATATTTTGTCCATCTTTCACTGGCTTGGACCGAGTTTGTTTCATATTCTTTGACCAATGCTTTGAACGTATCGGACTTGGCATTCTCAAAGATCATTGATCGTTCAGCCACAAGCATTTGCTGCAAATCCCGGTCTATTTCCAGCAAGAGATTGCTGGCAGGCATTCTCATAGAGAAAATGTTGTCAAGACCATGCTTAATGTTGCCTATGCTTCTATAGCTTTCGAATCCTGATAGACAGATAATGAGGATCATCACTCCGAAACCTGCCAGAAGTTTCTGCCGAACGTTCAAGTTTTTCAGGAAATTCATCGATCTCACCTTATCAACAAAAATTAGTATAATTGATACACATTGCGGTAACATGAGCGTAATCGGCTTGAAAGTTCTTACTGCAATTCGTCGACATTAATACCAAATGTTATTGCACCTATTGCTTTTCCATCATCAGTGACCGGGACAGAAACCTGAACAAGATACGCCTGGGAACTGTCATCGAATTTAACCTCATCAATGAAAATGGCCCCAGAGCCTTCTGCGAAGGATTTCTGGAACTTTGCCTCGTCACCCTGCCAATAATCCGAAGTTTTGCCAGTCATTGCCACGTTTGCTCCCAGGTTGTCCATGACAAAAATTTCTGCAAAATACTTGGTGGATTCGAGGATGCCGACCAGGTGGGTAGCACACTCAGAGGACATCCTTGTTTTCATGAAATCATCAATACCGGCAGTTTCCTGCCATTTTTTGTCTATTGCCTGGATTTCAGGGAGAGATTTTCCTTGTGAATTCTGAGCCTTTACGGCCGCTATGATTACCGGATCAGTTCCGTATCCAGCCAGCGATGAACTTGCCAGGTCTTTAACGGCCTGGGGAGCTTCTTCCGCAAAAACTGCGGTACTGCAGAGGAGGAAAAATAAACAGATGATAATGAGATTCAATAAATTTTTCATTCGACAATTCTCCTTGGTTTTTTGAAAATATGCTAATGGGCATCAAGTGTAACTTGAAGTGTAGAGCGTTTTTACCTTTTATTCGTGACTGAAGGTTGAATCCTCTCCATTTCTGACTAATAAGCAAAGGATATGCCACTTATTATCACACTCGAACACTGCAACAAGATATTAGTGCCTTACCTATTGTTTTTCTTATTTATTTCTGCATGATAATAAAATTTCTCAAAGTACTTACATTCTCTCAAGAGTGTGCTGAAAAGGCACCACTCAAGTGGTATTGTAAATAATTCCGGCCAGTTGAGTGTTAGTTATCGTTTTATGGATGGAAAAATGTGTTTTGCAGCAGAACGAAGATATTGATTGAGACTCCGGAGGTGAAAATACCTCCGGATAAATCACTGAAAAATTCTTAAGTATTTGTCTATTTGATCCAGCCCGTAGAATGTAACAAGAATAAACATTAAAATATCAGCTGATTGGACAATATTGAGGATACGGTTATGTTTAGAGGTAAAAATACCTACCTCTAGTTGCCTCTCTTTATTACCTTATATAGTTTCGACCAGGGCAAAATGGGGTGGGGATGGTAAAGTAATAGGAGATGTTTGGGCAGAGGGGAGGTAAAATAGCCACGCAAATTGGTTCAAGAGCATAATCCAGGATCATCTTTCCCAAAAAAACAATGCTGTAGAGTGCGTAACAATTTGAAAAGGCGGTTATTCTTTTTGAATGATTATATATGGTACGACATTTGCTTTTATGGTTTTTATGTAGACATAAATGGATCCCCAAAAGGTATTTATTTGATGGAAAATTAACATGACAAATGAAAGTCAGCCTCAGAACGATCTTTTAGCGCGGGTAAGCCAGCAAGATGTTTTGATGGAATACAAGTATTTTCAGTCACTTTGCCTTATGGCAAGGGGAGTGACACACGATTACAACAACATATTTACCGGATTGTCCGGTCAGTTGAATTTAATTACTCAGGAGGCAGCTCTGGGTAATGGGATCAGCGAACACCGGATTCAACTGGTGAGTGATCTTTTGACTAAAGGGGTCAACAAGACTTCAATTCTCTATGAATTTTCTCGTTATACCCATATTGAAAAAGCGGAGCATTCCCTTGATCGTATTTTGGAGCTTGCCGTTGGTTCGTTGAACATACTCTCGAGATCGCATAAATTTGTGGTTGTAACTCATGGAAAACTTCCACGTCTGCATTGTAGAATAAAAGACATTGTTATGATGCTTTTTTATCTAGGTGAAAACGCCCTTGAAGCAACACCTGAAGGTGGCACCATCTCTATGCTGGCGGAATTGCATAAAGACCGGAACGAAGCGGCCATCATTCTCTCAGTGCGAAACAAGGGTCGAGGGATTTTGCCTGAAGTACGTTCGTCGCTCTTCGAGCCATTTGTGACGACAAGATCGTCGCAGCAGGGGATGCAGGGGCTAGGCCTGTACGCAGCTCAGAATATTGCCAGAGAGCACGGTGGGACTTTGTTTTTCTCGGACGAAAAAAATGAAGAGACAGTTTTTTCTGCACAAATCCCACTCGACATGCAAGTAGAGAAAAACGACAGAGTTCCTGAGGAGGCAACAGCTTTGCCGGCAGCCCCGGGGAAAAAGGATTTCGGTCGGAAAAGAGAGATATTCTTTGTCATAGAAGACGACGAGGCCATGCGGGATTTGGTCGTGAGCAGTCTGCAGCGTCGTGGGCATGTGGTTTTTTCGGCTGAGACCTGTGGAGAGGCTGTGGAAGATTTCGAAATTGTTCACGAAGCAGTGACTGTTCTTTTGATCGATGTTGGTCTGACCGACAGTGACGGATTCGAATGTCTGAAAAAAATGACACAAATCAGCAATCAGGCAAAGGTGATTTTTATGTCGGGAGAAGATATTGGTGAACAGGAATACCTCAAACATAACGCCGTATTCTTAAAAAAACCGTTTACCGCAAAAGAGATTGAAGAACTGGTGATTCATGGTGAATAGAGCTGTTAAAGCAAAGAAAAATGTCAGGGTTCTTGTTGTCGACGATGAAACCTCAATTGCGGATTTTATTGATGAAGTGCTTACGGCCCATGGCTATCAGGTAACATCGTTTTCTGATCCTGAGGAGGCGTATGCAATAGCTGATCGACTGGAATTTCAACTCGCTCTTATCGACATCAACATGCCGGTTATAAACGGGGTGCAGTTGTCGAAACGAATTCTGCAATGCTTCCCGAATACAGAGATTATCATCGTCACCGGTGTTCCGGAGGAGAACAATCTTGATCCCTGTCTGAAAATGGGGCTCACTCATTTTCTGTTCAAGACCTTCAATGATTCACAGCTGATTTATACGGTATATGCAGCCTTGCATTTCCAAAGACTTCGTAACGCTTATATGGCTGACTCGGAAAAGATAAGTGGCTGCAATCTGATCGGCGTATCGATGTCGACGCGGGATGTCCGCCAGGAGGTTCTTTCGGTCGGTAGAACGGAGTTACCTGTCCTTGTCATGGGAGAGTCTGGGACAGGCAAAGAGATTATAGCCCGTGATATCCATCGAAACAGTGAGAGAAGCACCAAACCTTTTATCCCTATTAATTGTGCCGTGCTTGGTTCGCTCGTCGAATCTGAACTTTTTGGGCATGTCAGCGGTGCCTTTACCGGTGCCTCGAAAACTACTGCGGGTTTTGTTGGCGCAGCGGAAAAGGGAACTTTGTTCCTTGATGAAATTGGTGAATTATTACCCGAAGTGCAGGCAAAGTTTCTCCGGTTTCTTGATGATGGAGAATATTGCAAGGTGGGTGACACCAGTGTCAAATATGCTGATGTTCGGATTGTTGCTGCCACCAATAGAGATCTTGATAAAATGTGCGAAGAGGGAAGCTTTCGCTCCGATCTTTTTTATCGACTGTCCGGAGCCATAATAAAAACAACACCCTTGCGCGAACGAAAGGCCGATATTCTTCCACTGATCTGGCATTTTCTTACTCTTTTTGGGACTGCCAAAAATATTACCTACGATATATCATCAGACGCATGTTCCCGGCTTGTCGAAGAGGAATGGCCGGGAAATGTACGACAGTTGAAGCATACCCTGTATAAGATATCCCAGATATCCGATACTCGAAAGATATCGCTCGCAGATGTCCACAGAGCCTTGGGTGGCATCGGTGAAAAACAATCGTTCAAGACCTATAGAGAGGCCAAAGGTGACGTGCTGCTCGATTTTGATAAAGAGTATCTCATGAAAACACTGTATCTCTCAAAAGGGAGTCTTAAAAAAGCCCTTCAACTGAGTGGGATGCATAAGAAAAATTTTTACACGAAGATAAAGGATCTTGGGCTTTCCGTGAAAGATTTCTCCCAGGAAAGGGAAGAGAATTAACAGCCGCCGTAGGTAAAATTACCCCCGCCACATACAAAAAAAATATATTCCTTAAAAATCAATCAGCCAGGAATGTATTGTCATGATCAAGGACAGAAGATTGTCAGGTTTAGAAGCCGGTATCCGGACGCAGAAATTATCTCCTTTTCAAACCTGTAAGCCTGGTTGGCAAAAAAACCTCCATAAGTATTTCGTATGTTTCTCTCCTTTTCTTTTCATTAATACATGTACATAACTGATATTTAGCGAGCCTGCAGAAACAGGTTTGAATCGGCTCGTGCCGATTGGCGGTATTTTTGCCTCCATCTGCAGCGTGCAACGCTTCCCTTCTTTCGTCGAATATCTGTTCCTATTTAAACTGCGATGCATCTATCTTACCGATTCAATGTTTTTATTTGATCTTCAGTTTCCGCGAGATGTGTCTGGTATGCTTTATGCAAAACGAGTGATATTAACGAAGAATGTTTGCCTGGAAAACAATGGTGAGTTGACTTCTCGCCCTGTCAACTGATTGATTTGACACATCATGTTAGGAATCATAGATAACGCTGAAAGACAATTACCGATGAGAGAGACATGATTGATCGTGGCCAACTAGAAATTTTCAATCTTGATAAGGTTGCCGCCTGTGCTAAAGACCTCAATGCGCTCGGCCCTGACACCGAACCAGAGTTTTTGAACATTGGCAAGGTGCTCAATACCCTGGCCACCATCTGTTATGGCATGACCGACAATGCTGTCAGATTGAATACCGTGGCAAATTTCAGTGCAGGCGAGAATGGATCCGGGAAGGATTCTTTTGTTGAAGAGAGCACTCAAATATTTGAGGCAGTGACCGGTCACGTAAAGACAACGCTTACCTCTCTCAGTTCGGGCCAGTATCTTTTGGTAGAGCTTCTCTCTCAGATGAAAAAACTGCGCGAGCCGATCCGGAGATTACAGAGTATCGGCAAGACATTTCGTGTTCTTGGCGTGGCTATTAAGGTTGAAAGCTCCAGAGCACGGGACGGCATGCAGGGTTTCATACTCCTGGCTGGGGAGGTTGCGGATATTGCTAAGCTGGTCCATGACAACTGCAGGTATTGCATCGATAAAGCAGACCTTGTTGAAAAAGATATTTCAATTTCGCACCGGGTGCTGGAAAACAGTAATAACTCCTATGATGACAGCGGCGAAAGGGCAATCTATAACATTTTACAATCGCTGGAGGATATAGGCCGGCGGTCGGATCAGCTTGCGGCCGGCATTCAGGAACGTTCAAGAGTCATGGTGCAGGGCATAAGTGATGTTGTCATGGCCATGCAGTTCCATGACATAACCAGACAGCAGCTGGAAAATGTGTCTTCCGCGCTCACTGAAACCATCAAAAAGGCAAAAACCATTCCCTTTCAGGATACAACAGAGGCAAGCGAGCAGATTGTCCTCGAAATATACTCCATTTTGTCCATCCAGGTTGCACATCTCAATTCCATCTACGAACAGGTTAGAAATGCGAGACAACAGATTGAGGCTGGCCTTGGGAAAACCATGGAACAGGCAAGGGTGCAGGCGAAAGATGCCGGAGCCTTGTTGGATATCGAAGGCCAGGGTGACAATACATCAATAGTCGTAAGCCTCGAAAAAGAAATCGATAATGTAGTTGTCTCACTCAATACATCTTTAGAGGTAGTAAAGCATGCGGCAGAGGTCAGCCGGGATGTCTATGACAATATTCTGGAGATTGGCAATTTTGTAAACAAAATAGAGGGGATAGCTTTCGATGTCAAGATACTGGCCATCAATGCAATGGTGGAGGCACTTAAAACAAATGCTGCCGGCAATGCCTTAACTGTACTGGCCAAGGAGTTGAGTAACCTTTCCCAGGAAACCAGAGACGGGGCAACCGATTCCATCGGAATGTTGCAAAATATCAAGGAAGGAACAGAGAAGCAGCTGGAGTTTTCAGTAAATCTTGACCAGAGCAGTGTAGTGGTTGATGAGATGATTGTCAGGGCAAAAGAATTTAACGGGAAGATTCTTTCATCATTACAAGAAATCAGCATGATTGGACATACAATGGACAGCTCCAGCCGGGATCTTTCCTCAAAAATAACGCAACTGATTCCCGGGATAAAATTTCCTCAAATATTAGGAGATAGAATTGATAAGAACTGGCAGACAATCTGTCGGATCATTGACCAGATAGAAGATGCATATCCTCAATTCCAGGAAAGGAGTTCCGAAGTCAGACAAATGGTTGAAAAGCTTGCACAGCAATATGTCATGGAGCGAGAGCGTTCTATTCATGCCCAGGTCGCGGGGGGAGAGATAAATGATACCCACTCGGGCAATATTGATCTCTTTGAGGATGATGGTTTCGAATTGTTTGACGATGATACACCTGAGGAAGAGATACTTGCCCGTGGGAATGCCAGGAAAGAGGATTTCGGCGACAATGTTGAACTATTTTAAATTATCAACCAGCCAGCAACACTGCGGAGGGAAATACAATGGATCATTCACTGAAGGTGGAAATGACGGAAGTCGGCAAAGAGGGAGTTCTGGCTCTAGCGGGGGACCTGACAATGGTTGAGGCCCAGGAAACAAAGAAAGTGCTTCTTGAGGCAATTGAGAAAGTTGACACGCTCCATCTTGATTTAAAAAAAATTGAATCGGTCGATGTTTCCTTTATCCAGTTGCTTTGTGCTGCCCATCGTGAGTGTTTTTTATCCGAGAAAGAGATTTTCTTACAAGGTGGTGTAAGTGACATCATGAACCAGCTGTTAGAAAAAGCAGGATACTCCAAACAGTGTGGTTGTTACTCTGCGGCAAAAAAGAGCTGTTTGTGGAATTCAGGCAACAATGACCAGCAGCCCTGATGTCTCAGTTGGGAAACTGTTTTCATTAATTATTTATAAGAGCACAACAAAAGGATAACAGCGATGGCAAAGACAATTTTGACCGTAGACGACAGTGCCAGTGTCCGCCAGATGGTAAATTTTACCTTGAAAGGGGCTGGTTATAATGTCTTGGAAGCGGTTGATGGTGAGGATGGCCTGACAAAATTGAACAGTGCAGAAGTGCATATGGTCATCACCGATCTCAATATGCCAAAACTTGATGGACTTGGATTTATCAAAAAGATACGGGCAAATCCAAAGTCTAAATTTATCCCGGTGATTATGCTGACAACCGAATCACAGGCCGAGAAAAAGCAGGCAGGCAAAGCCGCCGGTGCAACAGGCTGGATAGTCAAGCCATTCAAGCCCGAGCAGTTGCTTGATGTTGTAAAAAAAGTACTACGTTAATCATATTCAGATTGGTGCTGACTCGCAAAAGTCAATTGGCGAGACAATCAATGGAAATCCAGGAGCCAGAGAATCATGGGGAATGTTCAAGGTCTTGATGCAGGTAGGGCTGTTTTTCTTATAGAAGCGACGGAAATCCTCGAACAGCTGGAAGAATCACTGCTGGAGCTGGAAGATTCACCTGAAAATATTGAACTGGTGGGGAGCGTATTTCGGGCTTTGCACACCATAAAGGGTTCCGGGGCCATGTTTGGTTTTGACAGAGTCTCTTCATTTACCCACGAAGTTGAGACAGTTTTCGACGAGGTCCGTTCCGGTAAAATGCAGATAAGCCGTGAACTCATAGACCTGACTCTCGCTTCACGTGATATTATCAGAGGGATGCTTGATGCCGACCAAGGTGAAGGCGGCGTGTCCGATGAAGAAGCGCAACGGGTTGTTGTCGCGTTGCAACAACTTTCTCCTGCAGTTCATGCTATTCAGAAACTCCCAACATCACAGAAAAAAGAACTGAAACAACCTGACAATGAGAGAGTCCAGCTCACCACCTGGCGAATTCGTTTTAAGCCGCCTGAAGATGTCTTTGCCACTGGAACCAATCCGATCTTCCTGCTCGAAGATCTGAGAGAACTTGGCGATTGTGACATCGTCAGTATGACCGATGATATTCCTCGCCTGTCAGATCTGGATCCCGAACGATTTTGTTTTGGTTGGGATATCCTACTCACCACGGATAGAGGCAAAGATACTATTGAGGATGTCTTCATATTTATTGGTGAAGATTCCGATCTGAAAATAGAAGTGGTGGAACATCATGATACAACGGACGCTGAAGACACTCAGGGCAAACTCTTGCGACTTGGTGAGATTCTTGTCAATCGCGGTGAGCTTGACAGGGAGCAGCTGGCCGATGCTGTCAAAAGTCAGAAACGTCTTGGTGAGATTCTTGTTGAGAAAGGTCTTCTGTCGGAGGCCAGGGTTAATGCAGCCCTTCGTGAACAGGAACATCTCAAAACTGCTAAAGCTAAAGCACAGAGCAAACAAAAGCCAGTCGTTGAATCCAGTATTCGGGTGCCGTCATCCAAGCTGGATGAGCTTGTCAACCTTGTTGGGGAGCTGGTTACGGTTCAGGCCCGCCTCACCCAGATGGCAAATGACGGGGAAGATGGACAGCTCAAGTTTCTGGCGGAAGAAGTCGAGCGTCTGAGCGCTGAGCTGCGTGACAATACCATGAATATCAGAATGGTGCCTATCGGCTCTACCTTCAGCAAATTCAGACGACTGGTTCGAGACCTTTCGAGCGAGCTTGGCAGGGAAGTAGTGTTGACCACCCTCGGGGAAGAAACCGAACTCGACAAGACCGTTATAGAAAAACTGAACGACCCCATGGTGCACCTCATCCGTAATTCCCTTGACCACGGTGTGGAACCCCCAGAGAAGAGAATGGAGCTCGGGAAGAGTCGGGAAGGATCCATCCATCTGGAGGCAGAACATTCGGGTGCTCATGTTCTTATCCGTGTCAGAGATGACGGTGCGGGGATCGATAAGGAAAAGATAAGAAAAAAAGCTGTGGAACGGGGACTCATGGAGGAGGGAACTGATATTTCCGATGACGAACTCTACAGTTTTATCTTTACCCCCGGTTTTTCAACAGCGGTGGTGGTGAGCAGTGTTTCGGGGCGGGGAGTCGGCATGGATGTCGTTCGCACCAACATCGATGCCCTGCGAGGCACTGTCGATGTTAAAAGTGTTGAAGGCAAAGGTACAACAGTAACACTCAAGATCCCGTTGACTCTGGCCATCATCGAAGGTCTGCTGACCAGGGTTGGTGATGAGTGTTACGTGTTGCCGCTCTCCGCAGTCGAAGAGTGTGTGGAACTTGTAGAGGAAGAGGCAGGCGCTTCCAGAGGACGGAATCTTGCCCATATTCGTGGGGAAATCGTTCCCTATGTGCATTTGCGGCGCCATTTCAACATCCAGGGCAAGAGAGCGGCAATAGAACAGATCGTGGTGACCCACGTAGATGGCCATCGCATAGGTTTTGTCGTTGATGAGGTGATTGGTCAACATCAGACAGTTATCAAGAACCTTGGCCATATGTATCGAAATGTGAAGGAAATATCCGGGGCCACTATTCTTGGAGACGGTACCTTGGCTCTCATTCTGGATGTTCCTTGTCTGGTGGAGGAAATAGGCGGCAAACAAAAAGAACAGGTTGGATCAGCGTAACATAAGAATACATAAGATTGTGCATACTGTCGAGCAGACAGGGAAATCGTTAATTGAGACATGGGAGACAATGCTATGAGCGAAACCGGCAGTATCGAAATGAACCAATATCTGACTTTTAAGCTGGACGAAGAAGTCTTCGGCCTGGCCATCGGAAAGGTCAGAGAGGTTCTCGATTTCACAACAGTGACCAGGGTGCCCCAGACACCCGCATATATGCGCGGTGTCATCAATCTTCGCGGCAGTGTGGTGCCGGTCATCGACTTGAATCTAAAATTCGGGATGAAAAAGACAGAGAAGACAGTCAACACCTGTATCATCATCGCTGAAATAGAGATGGATGGTGAAGTAACGGTCCTCGGTGCACTGGCCGATTCCGTCCAGGAAGTGGTGGAACTGGAACCGGACCAGATTGAGCCGGCCCCTAAAATCGGCACAAAACTCAATACCGCGTTCATTAAAGGCATGGGAAAACGAGAAGACGTCTTTATCATCCTTCTGGATATAGACAAGGTTTTTTCTTATGAAGAACTTGCCATGGTACAGGGAGGAGAATCCCTGCTTCAACCAGAAGCGACAACATAAAATCAACCTGATGGCATTGTTTTTTTAAAACTCAAAAATTTAATAAAAGGGCTACATAATGAAACTCGGAATTAAGATTGGTCTGGGGTTTGCCAGCTTGCTTGCTATCGCAATAACTCTTGGGGTTCTCGCCATTGTCAACATGGGAAATGTCGAAACTAAATCAACCATGCTCGAGCAGGAGTACGTTCCCGAGGTAGGGATCGCCAACCAGATAGAGCGCAGTTCTTTTCGCACCATGTATGCCATGCGCGGCTATGGCTTTACCGGCGAAGAGAGTTTAATGAAGGACGCCGAAAAAAATATCAAGGATCTCCATGAACGATTAGACAAGGCCAAGGCTCTGGGTGATAAATCAGCTAACCTTAAAGCTCTCAAGCCGGCAATTGAAAAAGTTGAAAAAGAACTCGCAGAATACGAAAAAATCGTTGCAGAAACTATTGCGGTTAATGGATTGATGGATAAAGAGCGGGCCGCGCTGCTTGCTGGTGCCAATCTGTATATGAGCAACTGTGATGATTTCCTGGCCGGCCAGAATAAGAAGATGGAGGCGGATATCTCTGACGGCCTCAGCGCAGAGCAACTTAAAGATCGCATGGAGAAGATAACTATTGTTAACGATATCATCGATATCGGCAACGCAACTCGGCTGGCTGCCTGGCAATCCCAGGCCCTGCGTGAACCAAAGGTTATCCAGGATGCCTATGCCAACTTTGATGTTATGAAAGACAAGTTTGCTGCCCTGAGGAAAATTACCCGGCTTGAGGAAGATATTAAAAGAATCGACAACACCGAGCAGGCAGCACAGGACTATAAGCAGGCAATGGTTACCTTTCTTGATCTCTGGTTGAAAAATGTAGAGCTCGGTAAAAAACGTGCTGAAATCGGTGATACAGTTGTAGGTGAGGCCCGCGCTGTGGCAGTGGCTGGAATGGAAAGCACTGCAAACATTGCTGCGGTCGCAGTATCGACGCTGAAAAGTTCAAGCAATATAATGATTATCGGCCTGATTTTAGCTACTGTTTTCGGTCTTCTTATTGCCTTCTTTATAACCCGGGCTATCACCAAACCGATTATCATGGGTGTCAAATTTGCTGAAACCGTGGCAGGCGGTGATCTTAGTCAACGACTTGATATTGTTCGAAAAGACGAGATAGGCCAATTGGCTAATGCTCTCAATAACATGGTTGACAAGCTGAAAGAGGTGGTTAGCGATGTCCAGAGTGCCGCCGACAACGTCGCCTCAGGTAGTCAGGAACTTTCCGCCTCGTCTGAAGAAATGAGCCAGGGTTCGACTGAGCAGGCCGCCGCTGCCGAAGAAGCATCCAGTTCAATGGAACAGATGGCGGCCAATATTCGCCAGAATGCCGACAATGCCCTGCAGACCGAGAAGATTGCCAGCAAAAGCGCCGAGGATGCCAAAAAAGGTGGCGAATCCGTGGCTAAAACACTGGCTGCCATGAAAGATATCGCCAGCAAAATCTCGATTATCGAAGAGATTGCCCGACAGACCAACCTGCTGGCACTGAATGCTGCCATCGAGGCTGCAAGGGCAGGGGAACATGGCAAGGGTTTTGCGGTAGTCGCGGCTGAAGTTCGTAAGCTGGCTGAACGCAGTCAACACGCCGCAGCTGAGATCAGTGAGCTCTCCGGCAGCAGTGTTGAGATTGCCGAACAGGCGGGTAAAATGCTCGCGGAAATGGTTCCCGATATTCAGAGGAC
Source organism: uncultured delta proteobacterium (assembly GCA_963709755.1). Taxonomy (GTDB): domain Bacteria; phylum Desulfobacterota; class Desulfobulbia; order Desulfobulbales; family Desulfocapsaceae; genus Desulforhopalus_A. The sequence continues at coordinate 861,388 of CAVPXO010000001.1, read as the reverse complement.
CGCGGAACTGGTGCAGGAAATTTCGGCAGCCAGTAAAGAGCAGGATACCGGTGCCGAGCAGGTCAACCAGGCAATCATGCAGCTTGACCAGGTCATTCAACAGAATGCCTCGGCCTCGGAAGAGATGGCCTCAACCTCGGAAGAATTATCCAGCCAGGCAGAGCAGTTGCAGGACACCATATCTTTTTTCAAGGTAGATACAAAATCAGGTGCCAAGGTTCGCCATGCCCCGCAGCCTGTAGCGAAAAAGAAACAGGTAATTTTACCGGCTCCAAAACAGGTATTAAAGAAGACCCAAAAAGCTACTTCCGGTTCTTCCGGAGGTTTAAATCTTGATATGGGGAGTGACAGCAGTAAACTCGATGATGAATTTGAACGTTTCTAGGTAATAATACAGGGGTTCAGAACTGGATCCAGTACGATAAAAAGTATAATCTCAATACAGTATCGAACGAGTGCTATGGACGTAAATCTGACCAAACGTGATTTCCAGCAGTTGAGTTCATTCATTTACGATAACCTGGGAATAAAAATGCCGGCAGGGAAAAGCACCATGTTAACCGGCCGGTTAACTAAACGATTGCGGGCACTCGACTTATCCAGTTTTAGCGAATACTGCGATTTCCTCTTCAGTCCTGAGGGGCAGGAAGAGGAAATGGTTCATCTTATAAATGTGATAACCACCAATAAGACCGATTTTTTCCGTGAACCCAGCCATTTCTCCTATTTGACCCAAACTGCCCTGCCAACCCTTCAGAAACTGCAAAACTTCGATAGGCGAAACAGCATGAAGATCTGGAGTGCCGGATGTTCAACCGGTGAAGAACCATATACCTTGGCCATGGTTCTTGCAGAAGTTCAGGCTTGCCAGCCCGCGTTCAAATTTGACATTTTGGCGACTGATATCTCCACACGGGTGCTCGAAATTGCCCGTCGGGCAGTCTATCCAATGGGACTGATAGACCCGGTGACGCCTCTTTTTCGTAAGAAATACCTGCTAAAAGGTGTTAACAAGAAGAATCCTCAGGTTCGGATTGTACCGGAACTTCGTCAGCGGGTTCGCTTCGGGCGCTTAAATTTCATGGACGATGATTTTGGTTTGCCGGAAATGGTTGATATTATCTTTTGCCGTAACGTTATAATATATTTTGATAAAGAGACTCAGCAGAAGTTGATGGTGAAATTCTGCCGCTATCTGAATCAGGGCGGCTATCTTTTTCTTGGTCACTCTGAATCTCTGCATGGGTATGATATTCCTCTGGTCCAGGTTGCACCGACCATTTATAGGAAACTGTGATGCACAGAGAAGACTCTCTCCTGGGGAAGATTTACCTCAAACCCGGAGAGTTGGTGATCACCGGGGAATTGGTGATGGTCACAACGGTTCTTGGGTCGTGTGTCTCTGTGACTATGTTCCACCCCAGGACGGGGGCAGCAGCGATATGTCATGGTATGCTGCCGAATGGAGGAAAGAGTGACAGCTTTAAGTATATCGATTCTTCGCTGCGATACATGGTAGGATATTTTGATAGCTTGAAGATCACACGAAAAGAGATCCAGGTAAAGCTCTTTGGCGGGGCAGACATGTTTAACAGTGTTCAGTCGGGGGTGCGCAACTTAACTGTCGGGTGGCAGAATATATCCGCCGCCACCCGTTGCCTGGATGAGTACGGGCTGGTTCCGAAGGTTTCCGATGTTGGCGGCTGTAAGGGGCGCAAACTGGTTTTCAAAACTGATACCGGGGCTGTTTTTGTCAAAAAGATGAGCGAACGGGAGCAGATGCCGGACGGAACCCCCTTATTGAGATGAGAGCAATGGCAAATGTTATAATTGTATGTTTATCTATAAATGCAAACTGTGTTCTCGTTTGCCCAGGGAGGATGTATGGGGATTAAAGTGCTGGTTGTGGACGATTCCGCAGTGGTCCGGCAGACCCTCTCGGATATACTCCTGGCGGACAAGGAAATCGATGAGGTTGTCACTGCTCAGGACCCGTATGTCGCCGCGGCCAGATTACGGCAGTTTGTGCCGGACGTCATTACCCTTGATGTCGAAATGCCACGGATGGATGGTTTAAGTTTCCTTCAGAAAATAATGTCTCAGCACCCCATCCCGGTAGTGATGTGTTCAAGTCTGACTGAGACAAATTCTGCAACGGCTTTGAGGGCCATGGAGTATGGTGCTGTAGATATTATTCAGAAGCCGAGAATGGGCACAAAGCAGTTTCTCGATGAGTCGAGAGTGGTCATTTGCGATGCGGTGAAAGCTGCGGCAAAGGCGAGCGTGAGACGGCAAAGCCGGACGACAACCATCAATACCGACAAAAAATTGAATGCGGATGTAATTCTGGCCAAACCCGGCGCCAGGGCAATGATTCAGACCACCGAGACGATTGTTGCCGTCGGCGCATCAACCGGAGGCACCGAAGCACTTCGCGTCTTTGTGGAAATGCTGCCGGCTGATTTTCCAGGGGTTATAATTGTTCAGCACATGCCGGAGCATTTTACCACCTCTTTTGCCGAGCGCCTCAACAGTTTAAGTAAAATGACTGTAAAAGAAGCTCAGGATGGTGATACCGTCATGCCCGGCAGGGTACTTCTTGCACCAGGCAACAGGCATATGCTGTTGCAACGAAGCGGAGCACGGTATTATGTCCAGATTAAAGATGGCCCGCTGGTCAGCCGACATCGGCCCTCTGTCGATGTCCTCTTCAGGTCGGCGGCCCGCTATGCCGGGAAAAATGCCGTTGGCGTCATAATGACCGGTATGGGCGATGATGGCGCAAAAGGCATGCTGGAGATGAAAGAGGCTGGGGCTTCGACTATTGCCCAGGACGAAAAAAGCTGCGTTGTCTTCGGCATGCCAAAGGTAGCAATTGAGCTGGGAGGTGTCGATCAGGTAGTACCACTGACAAAGATTGCACAGGCTGTAGCAAGCCTTTGTTATTGATAACACCGATTTGTTAAAAACAGGGGCAGACCGCTTGGAAAGGGAAAATCGTTTATTTGAGGCATGTCGCGTTCTTTTTGGCAATGATATTGAGCTCTCCAGGGAATTTCTCTGTTACCTGCAGGATGAAGGTATAACCAGTGCCTTCAGGAAAAGAGCGATGGAAGTCCACCCGGATAAGGCACTGACTTCGGGCTTCTCATTGAGAAGATGCCAGGATGAATTCATTGCCCTGCAGCTCGCATCCGAGACTCTGCGGCAATATATCGCTTCAAGGGAGATTCGCTCGCATAATGCTGCCTCTGCTGTGGAAAAACCATCATATTTACATCCCACCCTCTTGCCTGAAGAAAAGCTTCTTTTTGGTCGGTTTCTCTATCGTAGGGGGATCATCCAATGGCGTCAGCTTCTTATGGCGATCACCTGGCAGAGATCAGGCAGGCCAAGGATTGGCGAGTTGGGGATCAGCCTGGGATATCTTGATCGCAATTCCGTCATCACCATTTTGAAAAATTCTATCAAAGTCGGTGCCTTTGGCGTGACAGCTTACAAAATGGGTTTCCTGACCGCAGATGAGGTGCGAGATTTACTGCGGAGACAAAAGCGGCAGGAAAAGAAAATCGGCCAGTTTTTCATTGAAAAAGGCCTGTTGAGCAGGAATGACCTGGTAGTCCTTCTCAGGCAATGCAAAGAACACAATCGACGAGTGGAGAGGCTTTACGACAGATAGATTTCGGATAACCCTTCTTGCTTGGGCATTTTTGCTGCATCAAGTACCTTTCTGATAAGTCCGGCAATCTCCTTTTGGGTTAGCGGTTTCATCACAAATCCCTTGAATCCTTGTCCTCTTGCTTTCTCTTCTGAAATCATGTTGCTAAAACCTGTGCAGAGAATGATTGGCATTTCAGGTCGTATCTGGAGAATACGGCGAGCCAAATCATTTCCCGTCATCCCTGGCATAGTCTGGTCGGTGATAACCATATCGAATTCATCCGGCTGGTTCTGAAAGCTATTCAGAGCATCAACACCATTTGATCTGGTGGTTACCCTATAGCCAAGTCTTTCCAGCATGCTTTTTCCCCATTTCTGCCAGCATATCCTCGTCATCAATGAAAAGAATATGCTCATTACCAGGCTGAACCTGTTCTTCGGAGAGGATTTTCGGCAGGATTTCATCACTCGCGGCTGGAAGATAGACATGGAAAACGGTACCTTCGTCAAGTTTGCTGTAACAGGTTATAAGTCCCTGATAGCTTTTCACTATGCCATGGATGATCGAAAGACCCATACCAGATCCCTTGCCTGTCTCTTTCGTAGTGAAATATGGGTCGAATATCCTTTTCTGTATTTCCGGTGCGATACCCGTTCCAGTGTCTTCGACTGATAACCGCACAAATGGGCCTGGATGTATATTCGACTCCCCTGTGAGTTCCTCCACGGTGAGATCCACCTTTTTCAGAGAAATAGTGAGAGTACCACCAGCCTGTTCCATGGCGTGAAAGGCATTTATGCAGAGATTTATCAATATCTGATGGATCTGACCTGGATCGGCATGGATATATCCACAATCCTTATCTATCTCCTGCAGGATAGCTATGGTCGCAGGCAGTGTAGAACGGAGAATGTCGATGGTTTCCTTTATAACAACATCAGTTTGTACATATATCTTTGTTGCCTCTGCCTGTCTGCTGAAGGCGAGTATCTGTCTGACAAGTTCTTTGGCCCTGTGGCTCGCCTTGAGGACCTGCGCAATATCATTCCTGATAGTTGAGCCAATCGGGCAGTCTTCCTGAATCATTTCAGCATAGCCGATGACTGCTCCAAGGATGTTGTTGAAGTCATGGGCGATTCCTCCAGCTAATGTACCTATAGCCTCCATCTTCTGGGTATGCAGAAGCTGAGCCTGGAGTTCCTTTCTTTCTTGTTCTATCTGCTTGCGTGGAGTGATGTCCTGAATGAAGGATACAAATATTCCATTATCGTTGGGTCGGTATTGGACACTTACTTCAACGTCATAAACATTTCCATCTTTTCGGCGATGCCTGGACTCAAAACGTCTATGGCCCTGGAGCATTATTTCTTTGACGCAGGCCTCAACATCTCTGGCTGTTTCTATGCTTTCGAAGTCAGAGATGCGCATGGTTAAAAGTTCCTCCATGCTGTAGCCGCTCATTTGGCAATATCTTTCATTTGCCTCCAGTATCCGGCCCTGTATATCAGTCAGCCAGAAGCCACTCATGGCCGTCTGGAGAATGGCGCGATGCAGTTCTCCACTCTCCCTTAACGCTATCTCCGCTTTTTTTCGTTCAGTTATATCTTGAATTATTCCAAGGATCTTTAATAGGGTTACCGAATTCATCCGTGCTCAGTTCGGCAAAAGCGAGTATTGTTTTATGCTCCCTCGTATTCCTGGTGATGATTTGGTATTCCTGTTTGTAGGGTTTGTTATGTTCAAGAAGATCAATGAAGGCCTGGTGGAATCTTTCTCTTTCGGGAATACAGCTTTCCACTTCTTCTCTACTGAATGAATTTGACACATAACTGAGACCAAAAATACTTTTTGCCTCAGTGGAACCCCAAAATTCGTTTACTCGCGACATTGTATTCCCAGTTGCCGACCTTTCCCAACTCCTGGGCCTTTGCGTATCTCGTATTGGAATTCTCCAATTCAGTTTCCATTAATTGGCGCTGGAGAATTTCCAGTTGAAGGTGATGCGTCCGCCTGGCCACCTGGCGTTTAAGATACCACAGTCCAAACAGAGTTAAAAAAAGCAGCAGAGGGATGAGTATTGTCAGAAATTGATAAATGAGCGCATTGAGAGGAACATGTGGTTTGGGTAAAATCGGAGCGAACCATTTTTCATAGAGGGTATTATACGTGCCATTTAAAGAGATGATGGCTAACCCCTCATTTAAAAGTGAGAGCAAGTGGTGGTGACCCTTAGGAATTGCAAAACAGAATTTCTGTTCAAATCCTTCGAGTTTTAAGGCCATTGGTTTGATGGAAGAAACAGTTTTTCGTTCGACCGGAACTACATTTGACAGGTCTAACTTCTTGATTATTTGCAGCCCGACAATTTGCTGGACGACAATCGCATCATGTTCTCCGGAGGCCAAAAGTCGAAACGCATCTTCATAGGAGACGGTCGCAATGATGGTATCTGATAGTTTTTCTCTTAGAGCATATTCATGAGCAGTGTCTCCCTGCATCACCAACACTTCTTTGCCCTGCAAATCAGAAATGTTTCTGATTGCAGTGTTTCCTTTTTTAACAAAAATCGTGCCGTTCAGTCTTAAATAAGGTGAGGTGAAATCATACAGTTTATCACGCTCTTCGGAGTATGACACCAAGGGCAGGACATCAAGCTTCTCCTCAGCAAGTTCCTGTTTCAGCACATTCCAGGGACTAACTTTAAAATCCACTGACAACCCAACCGCTTGTGTCGCGGCTTTCAACAAATCCACAGAAAATCCACCTGCTGTGCCATCTGGCTGGACTATTGCAAATGGGGGATAGTCCAGTTCACTCGCCGATTTCAGTACCCTCTGGTTTTCAGGTAGACTGTCGGTCCTGGCCATCAGGTAAGATGGAATCGCAACCAAACTGATTGTCAGCAGCAGTATGTATGAAGCGCAGCATTGCTTCAGGATTGTCTTTAACATTATTGTTTGTTTCTTGATTACAGCGAGAAATATATATTTACAAAAACCTATTCATGCAAAAGACTATTTACCGCTTCGAGGAATTTCTTATTATTAATAGGTTTCGTGAATACTTGGTTAGCTCCTAAGGTCTTGGCCATTTGGAGATAAAGAAAAGGCTGCGCGAGTCCTCCTCCCGAAACTGCAATAATTTTTATTTCAGGATATTCTTTATGCAGGCTTATAATGATTTCAATACCATCTTTGTTTGGCATAACAATATCAGTAATGATCAAGTCAGGTTTTTCTATCTTATTCATATTCAAACCTTCTTTCCCATCTGTAGATTCAATCACTGTGTAAGCTGATCGTTTTAATAAATCACACAGCATGGATCTAAAATCGTTATCGTCATCTATTACCAATATTTTGGCCATCTTCTGTCCCACCTCGTTTGAATTAAAAATAACTACCAAGGCACTTTTGAGTTGAAAATCAAGAAGATACATTCAATTTTTGTGCCAACACTGAAATTTTGCCTGCCAAAATCAAAAATTAGTAAGCATAGCAAGAGGATAGGGCGTTTTTTGCAGAATTGTTTTGTTAATGATCAGGGGTTGATCCTATTGAATGCGGCGCCCAGGGAGGCAAGAAAACCTCCTTGGCTTTATTCCAACCAATGTGAGGCAAAGGAGAGTTATCCATATAAGCGGTTTTCTGGGGTGGTAAAATTGCCATGATTATTTGGTAATGTTTTACTGGTCCATATAATGTGCCCTTCGATAAAAGGTTTTTCCATTGGGCGAATGTTCAGATGAAATGAATTTTGCCCAGCGAACGGATGGGGAGGTCACTCTACCTCCTTTTCTGTCGTTGCAGTTTAATTTACCTGAAACACTTTCTCAATTCTACATTGGATGTCAGTTATTCATGTTCATTAAGTTATTGTTTTAGTGATGCAATATTGTCTTGCTTCAGGACTGGCATGTTTTTCGCACAACGAATGGCGGGATATTCCAATTTCCAGTAAAGGGATCACATATGCAGTCCCCTGCGGGAGATTCTGTTAAGTAGCTTTTGTGGGGTAAGACGCCTTGGAGGTGGATTTAATGTACTGAATTTATTTTTATAAATTTCATTTTAATTGAGTGAGGCACTAAATGATTACGGACCGATGGGATTTCTTCGTGAGAAGATATTTATAATGCGGCCTTCAGCTACAACACCACCCAAAGAGGTCGGAATGATGAACAAAAACATTGAAGCAAAAATCTCCGAAAAATCTTCTGAAAACCTGTCCGCGAGGATTAAGATCCTTGTGGTGGATGACTCGAAATCTGTGCGTATTTTTCTTGAGGAAGCACTTTCAAAAGAGGGATATTTGGTGCTCATCGCGGAAAACGGAAGGGATGCTCTTCACATCATGGACACAACCCAACCAGATTTGATTCTCTCAGATGTATATATGCCTGAAATGGGCGGGATTGAACTTTGTGAAACCCTGCGCGGGAATCCTTTATATGCGAATATTCCCTTTGTCGTCATGAGTACAGAGAATGATTCCAAAAATATGAAGCAGATGATGCAGCACGGTGCTGCTGCCTTTATCATTAAGCCTTTCAATATCGAACAGCTGATAATGACCTTGAATAAGATTTTTTCTTATGAATATCTGCTTCTTCAGAAGGAAAATGAACGGCTGGACGGCGAACAGAAATTGTTGCTTGGTGGCATAACCAGTCTGGTGAAAGCTCTTGAAGCCAGAGACCAGTATACCCGAGGCCATTCAGAACGGGTGTCCCAGATTTTGGCTGGCCTTGTAAAGTATTCGGGTGGGACAACAGCGGATGTCGAGCGCGCCCAGATAGCAGGGAGGCTTCATGATATTGGGAAAATTGGTATCAGGGATAATGTGTTGTTAAAACCGGGTCGCCTTAGCTATGACGAATTCGAACATATACAACAGCATCCTTCGATCGGTGCCTCCATCATTGAAACCATCCCCAGCATTTCCGATATTATTCCGGTTGTATATTCCCACCATGAACGTATGGATGGTAATGGCTATCCCCAGGGGCTGATGGGAAATTCCATCCCTTTATGGGCTAGAATGACTGCAGTCGCAGATACTTATGACGCGCTGACAAGTAGCAGGCCTTACAGGAAAAGCATGCCACATGACAAGGCCCTTGCTGTCATAGATAAAGCCTCCGGTGACCAACTTTGCCCGGATACCGTCCGCCTGTTTTTCGAATGGTCCAGCAGCAAATAAATGGAAGTCAAATTTGATTTTTGTATATTCACTCATTTCTAACGAAAATAAATGGATAAGGCAACACTGCTTGTAGTTGATGATGAGGAAGTCCTCCTTGAATTATTTACCAGAAAACTGGAGAGACTGACATATAGGGTGTACCAGGCTGGTTCAGGAGTAGAAGCCCTGGAGATCCTTCAGCGCGGTGAGATTGATGTGCTCATCACTGATTTTAAGATGCCCGGCATGAATGGGGCCGAAATAATTTCGAGAGCTATCGAGATTGATCCAATGCTCCAAAGCATTGTGGTAACCGGGTACAGTGATCTTACAACTGCCATTGATGTCATGGGTGCAGGAGCATTTAATTATCTGCCAAAGCCCATAGATTTTAAAGAGTTGGATATCATTATCCAAAAAGGCCTTGAAAAACGTAAACTGCTTAAGGAGGTTCAAAATCAACAGCGGCAATTGGATGAGCACCGGGAACTTCTGGAAGAGCTGGTAGAAAAACGGACAAGAGCATTAACAGCAACCAATCAGATCCTTGAGAAGGAGATTGAAGAAAGAAAACGTTTGGAGATTTCTTTGTTAGAGGCAAAAGTGATCGCTGAAAATGCCAGCAAGGCAAAGAGTGAGTTTCTTGCAAATATGAGTCACGAAATCCGTACACCTATGACAAGCGCCATTGGTCTTCTCAACCTGGTTTTAGATACAGAGCTTCTTCCGAAACAAAAGACATATCTGGAAATGGCGCGTATTTCGACAGTTGTCATGAATAATCTGCTCAATGATATTCTCGATTTCTCTAAAATTGAAGCCGGAAAGCTGAACCTGGAGTCAATAACCTTTGATCCGGGAAAAGTTATAGGATCGGTTATCGATCTCCAGCATCTTCACGCGAACGAAAAGGATATCAAACTTTCCTCTGTCATTGATGACGATGTGCCGTGTTCTGTTGTCGGTGACCCGAATCGCCTGCGGCAAATCGTTTTGAACCTGGTATCGAATGCTATTAAATTCACACAATATGGCGAGGTAACGATCAGATGTAAGTGTGCCGCAAAAGAAAACCAAGACTCGGCCCTGGAGGAAAAATACAAGTTCCTTCATTTTTCAGTTCAGGATAGTGGGGTAGGGATAGACAAGGACAAGATACAACTCATTTTTGAAGCCTTCACCCAGGCTGACAATTCGACTACTCGTAAATTCGGTGGAGTTGGGCTCGGTCTCAATATTTGTAAGAAGCTTGTTGAGATGATGGGAGGATGTATCTGGGTGGTAAGTGAACCGGGGCAGGGAAGTACTTTCAATTTCACATGCAGGTTTGGCAGGGCCGGTGGCAGTATAGGGGTAACGGGAGACAATATGGTTGAAAATCATACTAGAATTTCCGTCCTGCGGGATGATAATACCCTTATTCTGGAGAAAGAAATATTTAGTGAAATAGATGCCCTGAAAAAATCCTCCGGGAACAAAAAGCTCATGATTGAACGGTTACATGCTTTTCTGCAGAAAACTCCTGGCACCATTGAAACGCTGCGAAAAATTATTGTTGCTGATAATGGTGCTCCTCTTGAGCAGGAGGTACATCGTTTAAATGAGCGGGCAATGGAAATAGGCGCCACCAATTTTGCTGATGAACTTTTCAGTCTGTTAATGAATCTCAGGAAAAATAAGCCTGTAGGTGAGACCCAGATAGATATTCTGGAAACTGAGTTTGATAATTATCGAAATGAAAAAAGGATACAAACGTTAACAGGAGAAGGAAAATGATCCAGGAAAGGAGTGCCTCACTGAGGGTTTTAGTAGTGGAAGATGATTTTATGGTCAGACAGGTAGTTCGGGATATACTGGAGCAGTATGGGGCGATTGTTGATATTGCCGTGAATGGAGAAGAAGCCGTTCAGGCTTTTCGAGTTGCCTGGCGCAAGCAGCAGCCGTATGACCTTCTCTGCATGGATATCATGATGCCGATAATGGATGGCCATGAGGCGCTGATTAAAATTCGCGAGGTGGAAAAATCTCTCGGGATTATTGGTCATGAGGAAGTTAAAGTCATTATGCTTTCGGCGCTGGATGATGCCAAAACAGTAATGAAAGCATATTACAAAGGGGGTGCCACTTCCTATGTTGTCAAACCCATCGAAAAGGAGCGTTTGCTTTTCGAAATGCAAAAAATCGGATTGATACCATAAAAATGTTAATGTATGGAAAGATAATTTTGAGAGCACAGCAAGAATATTTGCCGCATTGAAGGAATATTATGTTTGAAAGACCGTCTGTCGCCCAGTTGGAATCCAAACTCAAAGAATTACAAAATGAAGTCCATTCGAAGCAACAGATCATTGAGTCTTTGAGGCGCAGCAAAAGTAAGGAAATATTAAGACAAAAATCTCGGGATGTCTGGACCCGCACCTTCGATGCTATTGATGATGTCGTTACTATTCAAGACAAGGACCTGACTATCATCAGAGCCAACAAGGCTGCGCATGTGCTGTTTAGTGCTAAAGAAGGCGAACTCACCAGCAGACATTGCTATGAAGTCTTCACCGGCCAGTCTGACCCATGCCCCAATTGTCCCTTGTTGACTTCTCTCAGAACAGGAAAAGGGCATTCAGCAATCATCAGGCATGACAGCTTGGTAAGGTCTTCCAGGTTAATTCTTCTCTCATTCCCTGCCGGTGATGGCATTGAAGAGTATCTGGTGCATGTTGCTCATGATATTACCAAGAATATTGAAACAGAAAACATTCTGCAGGAAAGCAATCAGCGTTTTTCAAAAGCTTTTGAGTCAAATCCAGCGCCAATGGTTATCTCCGAACCCGATTCCGGCATTTTTATAAATGTAAATCAACGCTGGGTTGAGATGCTCGGGTATTCCAGGGAAGAACTCATTGGTCTAGTCTTCGAAGGAGATAGGTATCTGGCAAGATCCTTTGGCAAGGGACCATGCTGTCGCAAAATTGTCTACAGAGGGCTCCTTTGATAATTGCCCGATTATATTCAGGACTAAATTGGGCGAATGTCGGTCGGCACTCTGGTCAGCGGAAAAGATCACTATTCATGGCCGGGAGATGATGTTGTCGCTCATTAATGATGTTACCGAACAAAAAAATGCGGAAAGGAAATTGCTGGAGAGTGAGGCGAAATTTGCCCTGGCGTTTGACTCCAGCCCCGATGCGATAAGTATCAATCGTTTCGAAGATGGTTTGTATGTAGACATCAATCAGGCCTTCACTGATTTAACCGGCTTTACAAAGGATGATGTACTGGGAAAAACCTCTCTTGACATCAACGTTTGGCATGATCCCTCAGATAGACAACAACTGGTTCAGGATCTCAACACGAATGGCTATTGCGAAAATCTTGAAGCAAAATTTTGCAGGAAAGACGGCACGATCACTACTGCGTTAATGTCAGCAAGTTTCATTTCACTCAATAATGTCCGGCATATCATCTCGATTACCCGTGACATCAGCAAAATTAAACAAATTGAGCAGGACGTAGCGGAACAGAGGTTACTCTTTGAGACCATGTTCAACGCTCTTCGATGATGGGGTAGTCATCACCGACATACATCGCAAGATTCTCCTGGCCAATAAAGGCATGGAAAAGACCTTTGGCTATCTTCCGGATGATTTGAAAGGGAAGACTACTGCAATCCTCTATGCCGACTCTGAAAAATATGAAACAACAGGTAAGAACGTTTTTAATGAAGGTTCCAAGCCAAAAGATCGTATCTATATGTCAGCCTATAAACATCGCTCAGGCAGAGTATTTTCAGGAGAAACCTTCGGAACGAAACTGTACGATCAAAACAATAAATGGATTGGCAATCTGGGCATAATGCGTGATATATCCGATAAGACATTACTTGAGGGTCAGTTGCAGCAGGCTCAAAAAATGGAAGCAGTCGGTCGTCTTACCGGAGGTGTGGCTCATGACTTCAATAACACCCTGGCGATCATAATTGGTTATGCCGAGATGGCTCTTGAAGATATAGAGCCGACGAAACAACTGCATGGTGATTTGACAAAAATACTTGATGCTGCCGAGCGCTCTGCCAACATTGTTCGTCAACTGCTCGCTTTTTCACGGAAACAGACTGCCATGCCCAAGGTTCTCGATTTGAATAAGGCTGTGAAGGCTCTGCTCAAGATCCTCCATCGTCTGCTTGGTGAGGATATCGAAGTTTCCTGGATACCCGGATTGAACTTGTCGCCGGTCAAGATGGATCCAATTCAGATTGATCAAATTCTTGCCAACCTCTGCGTCAATAGCAAAGACGCTATGGCTGGTCCAGGCAAGATAACCATCGAAACTTCGATGGTCACTTTAGACAGTGAGTACTGTGACAACAATATCGGCTTCCAGCCTGGAAGGTTCGTCCAGCTCTCTGTGAGTGATAGCGGTTGTGGTTTTGACAAGGAGACGCAGGACCACATTTTTGAACCGTTTTTCTCTACCAAGGAGTTGGGCAAGGGTACCGGCCTCGGTCTCTCAACTGTGTATGGCATAGTCAAACAGAACAATGGTTTTATAAATGTGTATAGTGAACCAGGCAGAGGAACCATCTTCAAAATATACATTCCAGCTTGTCAAGAAGAACTCTTCGAAGTAAAAGAGCAAATCCCAATGGAGATTGGAGCCGCCCAGGGTGAAACTGTATTACTGGTAGAGGATGAACCGGTACTCCTGGAAATGGCTGAAAAAATGCTTGTGTTACTCGGCTATAACGTCCTGACAGCGAACAGGCCAAGTGAAGCCCTGCGAATAGCAGCAGATTCTGCTGGTACCATCGACCTGCTTTTCACTGATGTGGTGATGCCGGAGATGACCGGCAAAGAACTGGCTAAACGGATCCATGTACACTATCCCGGCCTGAAAGTGTTGTTCATGTCAGGGTATACGGCCAATGTAATTGCCCATAATGGTATACTGAACGAAGGTCTTCATTTTATTCAGAAACCTTATTCTGTTGGTGACCTTGCACATAAACTTAGAGATATCCTGAGGAGGGAGCTTCCAAAAGCACTGAATGAATAAAGCCAACAGGAATAAAGAAGCCGCCGAGCTGCGTCAACGGGTGGAGGACATCGCCTTGGAGAAGATGTTGTTATCACCCGTAAACATCGAAGCTTTGTCGCCGGAAGAAATTCTGCGGATTATTCATAATCTGCAAGTGCATCGGCTCGAGCTCGAAATGCAGAACGAACAACTGCTTGGAGTACAGGCAGAGCTTGACCTGGCGCGGGAGCGTTATGTCGATCTCTATGAGCTGGCACCGGTGGGTTACTGCACCATCAGCGGACAGGGGCTGATTGTTGAAGCCAACCACAAGGCCGCCACCCTTCTGGGTGTGGTCAAAGGGGAAATGGTCGGACGACCTCTAACCGCTTTTATCCTCGACGAAGATCAGGATATTTATTATCTGCAACAGAAACAGCCCTTTAAAACCGGAGATTCGCAGGTGTCGGAGCTGCGGATGAAAAGAGGTGACCAGACGGTATTCTGGGCGCGTTTGGAAGCGAACATCACAACTCACATGTCCCAAGAGCCTGTGTATAGGATTATCCTGACAGATATAACGGAGCAAAAACAGGCAGCAGAGGGTGTGCTCAGGGAGAGCGAGAGTAAATATCGCACTGCCTATACCCTTATGCGCATGTTGTGCGACAACGTACCCGACATGATCTGGGCTAAAGACCTGAGAAATCGATATATTTTTGCCAATAAAGCAGTTTGCCGCAATTTGCTTAATGCGGTTGATACCGATGAGCCCATTGGGAAAAGGGAAATGTTTTTTACAGAGCGTGAGCGAACGCGTCATGATGAGAATCCCAGATGGCATACCTTTGGTGAAATATGCCGGGATACCGATGGAATAACCCTGAATGCCGGCACGCCTCAGCAGTTTGATGAGTACGGAAATGTTCAGGGGGAATTTCTTTTTCTTGATGTGCACAAGGCACCGTTTTTAGATGAAAACGGCATGATGATCGGCACGGTTGGATCGGCACGGGATGTAACAACAACCAAAAAGCTGGAGCAGAAACTGAAAAAGAGCGAAGCCCGTCTGCGAACACTGGTGCAGGTCATACCGGACATGATCTGGTTGAAAGACCCAGACGGAGTTTATCTGGATTGTAATAGGATGTTCGAACGTTTCTTCGGAGCTCCGCTAAAAAAAATTTTTGGCAAGACGGATTACGATTTTGTCGACAAGGAACTTGCTGATTTTTTCAGAGAAAATGACCGTAAAGCCCTGGCAGCTGGAATACCCTGCAGTAACGAGGAGTGGCTCACCTTTGCCGATGATGGACATAGCGCTTTGTTTGATACTGTAAAAACACCGATGTTTGATGTCGATGGTACTCTCCTGGGGGTGCTGGGAATCGCCCATGACATTACCGAACGCAAAAAAACGGAAGAAGCCCTGCAGGCCTCCCTTGCCGAAAAGGAGGTACTGCTTCGTGAAGTGCATCACCGGGTGAAAAATAACCTGGCAGCCATCATCGGGCTCTTTAACCTGCAGCGTGAAGCGATGACTGAACCGCAAGTTCAGACAGTCCTTGCCGAACTGAGTTCCCGGGTGCGTGCCATGAGTCTCGTTCATGAAAAACTCTACCGTTCCAAGTCGTTGGCCAGAATCGATTTTCAGGATTACCTCCAATCACTCGTCTCGCATCTGCGTACCTCTTTTGGTGCTCCAGGTATCGTCTGTGAAATTGAGGCGGTGGGGGTAGAGATACCCATTGATCTTGCTATCCCCTGCGGTATGATCATCAATGAACTGATCACCAATGCCCTTAAGTATGCTTTTCCGAATGAACGGCCTGAGGTCGCAGACAAAGTTTCCCGTATCCTCATTTCTATGAGCCATGAAAACGACTCCTTTAGCCTGTCTGTTGCGGATAATGGCGTTGGAATGCCTTCGGGATTTGATTTACCTGCGGCCAAAACTCTTGGTCTGATGCTGGTCAGGATGCTTGGCGAGCACCAGCTTGGTGGCCGTTATGAAGTTGACCATATTGGCGGTACACGGTTTGTCCTCACCTTTTCGCTGGTTAATGGGAGAAAAGCACGTGCATAAAGCAACTATTCTTATAGTCGAAGACAATGCCATCCTGGCTATGGACCTGCAGGGAATGATAACTCGACTGGATTACACCGTGGCTGGTCCTCTTGCTTCCGGAGAAGAGGCAATTGCCTTTCTGGCAGACAACAGGGCCGATCTGGTGCTCATGGATATCGAACTGGCCGGAGCGATGAATGGTATTGCTGCAGCTGAAACGCTGCACCGAACATTGGACATTCCCATTGTCTTTCTGACTGGATTTTCCCAGGACCCTCTGCTGGAACAGGCAAAAATTGCCGCGCCCTATGGTTACCTCATCAAACCCGTACCCGAGCGGGAATTGGCTGCTACGCTGGAGATCGCCCTGCATCGACACAGCTTGGATCAAGAACTCAAAGAGAGCAGGATTGCCCTGCAGGAAAGCGAGACACGACATCGACGCCTTTTCGAAAACATGACCCAGGGGGTTGTTTATCAGACTGTAAATGACGAAATATTATCGGCTAATCCAGCTGCACAAAGAATCCTGGGCCTCACTTTAGATCAATTGCTGGGAAAAACATCGCTCGATCCCCGCTGGAAGGCCATTCGGGAAGATGGTTCAGACCTGCCCGGTGAGGAACATCCATCCAGGATAGCCTTGCGTACCGGTAAACCGGTGGATCGATTTATCATGGGTGTGATCAAGCCACCGGAAAATGCCTACACCTGGATTTCCGTTAGTGCAGTGCCCATTTTTCATTCGGACGAAAGAACGCCTTTTCAGGTTTATGTTACTTTCGATGATATAACCGAACAGCGCCAGGCAGAAGAGAACTATCGAATACTGTTCAAGGAGATGCTGGATGGCTTCGCCCTCCATGAAATCATCTGCGATTGTGAGGGAAAGCCGGTAGATTATCGCTTTCTGGCCGTCAACCCGGCCTTCGAGAAGATGACTGGCTTGAAAGCCTCGGATATCATTGGTCGAAGGGTTTTGGAGATTATGCCCGGCACTGAGGGTCATTGGATTGAAACCTACGGCAGAGTGGCTCTTACCGGTGATTCAGTGCATTTTGAAAGCTATTCATGCGATCTGCAAAAACATTTTGAAATTACGGCGTTCAAACCTGCACCTAAGCAGTTCGCCTGCTCATTCGCCGATATCACTCGATCGTAAAAAGGCTGAGCAAGAGCGAATAATGCTGACAGACAAGCTGCGGCAGGCTCAGAAAATGGAAGCTATCGGTACCCTGGCCGGGGGGATTGCCCATGACTTTAATAACATTCTCGGTGCAATCCTCGGCTATACCGAAATGGCACGGGAGGATTGTCTGTCAGGCTCAGTGAAACTAAGAGACCTGGATCAGGTCATTCAGGCCGGCAACAGGGCAAAAGATCTTGTGAAACAGATACTTGCCTTCAGTCGACAAACAGAAGCACAGAAGATTTCGCTACGACCATTTGCAATAGTCAAGGAATCCATCAAGTTACTCCGTTCGTCAATACCGACGACAATTGACATCCATCAGGCCCTGGATCCTCAGGCCGACCTCATTTATGCTGATTCAACCCAGATCCATCAGATCATCATGAACCTCTGCACCAATGCCTACCATGCGATGGAAGATACCGGTGGCACCCTCTCTATTTCTTTGAAAAACAGGTTCCTTGACGAACAGGATTTAGTGGTAGTTTCCCACATGAAACCAGGAAAATTCGTACAATTATCAATCGGGGACAGTGGGTCAGGCATTACGGCAGAGATACAGAAAAGAATGTTCGATCCGTATTTCACCACTAAAGATACAGGCAAGGGTACTGGTTTGGGCCTCGCTATAGTCCATGGAATAGTCAATAGCTATGGGGGATTCATCTCCTGTCAAAGTAAGCCCGGAGTCGGCACTGTCTTTGAGATATACCTGCCTGCCATGCCTGAAACGGTTATAACTGAAACAGAAGACAATAAATTGATCTCTGTCGGTACGGAGCGCATCCTGTTGATTGATGACGAATTAATGCTGGTCGAGATGAGTCAGACAATGCTTGAAAGACTTGGTTACGAAGTAACGGTACGGATGAGCAGTGTTGAAGCACTCACAACCTTCAAAAATCAACCAGACGCTTTTGATCTGGTTATAACCGATCAGACCATGCCGGGCATGACAGGTATTGATCTGGCCCGGAGAATGCTGCAGATCCGGCCAGATCTCCCAATTATACTCTGTACGGGATATAGTAATATACTTTCCGAAGAGAAGGTAAAAGCTACAGGCATTAAAGGTTTTGCCCTCAAACCTCTGGCTAAAAGAGAAATTTCCACCTTGGTCCGGCAGGTTCTTGATCAAGGCGGAACGGCTGTAGCGGTTTAATGAAAATCAATAATTTTTTCTGAAAATCAGGATAACCGTCATGCCTCAAAATCCTCACTGCCAAGAGCTGGAAAAGAGAATCCAGGAATTGGAGCAAAAAGAAGCAGACCGACAATGTTCAGAGGATGCGCTCAAAGAAAGCGAGCGAAAATATCGGCTTCTTGCGGAAAATATCGAGGATATCATCTGGACCCTGAACGCAGAACTTACCCACTATACTTATATTAGTCCATCTGTAGAAAGGTTAGGATACAGCCCGGACGAATGCATGTTGAAGCCGTTTGGTGCGTTTGTTGGCCCCCAATATCAGATGCTTATTCGCAATTATGTTTCTGATCGACTGCAAAAAGAGAGGGAGGACAAATGCGACAATACAGTTGAGCGCTGGGAACTTGAAATTCTGAAAAAAAATAACACAACAATACATGTCGAAAGCATTATCAGGCCGCTGAGAAATGAAAACGGTTTGTTTCAGGGACTTTTGGGGGTGACACGTGAGATTACGGAGCGTAAAAAGGCCGAGGAGGCCATTAATAATTCTCACAAGCTTCTTCAAACCATCATAAATACAGCTCCTGCGAGAATATTTTTTAAGGATTTAGAACTACGCTATATGGGTTGCAATATAGCTTTTGCAAAAGATGCAGGTTTTGAGTCCCCGGAGGACCTGATTGGCAAAGATGATTATCAAATGGCGTGGAAGGAACAAACAGAGCTGTATAGAGCTGATGATCGTCGCGTGATTGAAAATGGAGTCCCTAAGCTTTCCTATGATGAGCAGCAGACCACACCGGACGGGAAGATAATATGGCTTCGCACCTCAAAAGTTCCGCTCCGTAACGAGGCTAATGAAATAATAGGTGTGCTGGGCATGTATGAGGATATCACTGAACGTAAAAGGTCTGAGGATACTTTGCGCCTGCGTGAATCTTACCTTTCGGCCATTATCGAAAATCAACCCGGTTTGCTCTGGTTGAAAGATACGGAAGGCAGGTTTCTGTCCGTTAATGCTGAATTTGCAAGATCATGTGGTCTTGCCAATCAGGAACTCCTGGTTGGTAAAACTGATTTTGACGTATGGCCTCAGGAACTGGCAGACAGATACCATCGGGATGATGAAAAGATCCTCAAATCCGGGGTGCCATTAATTACTGAAGAACCGATTGCAGTTAAAGGAGAAATAGCATGGTTTGAAACCTTTAAAACTCCAGTTTTTGACAATCAGGGAACAGTGATCGGCACGACTGGGTACGCTCACGATATCACCACGCGCAAAATGGCTGAATATGAGCTGCGAGAAAGTGAGGACAAATTCCGGCTGACGTTTGATTCCAGTCCTGATTCCATCAACATTAACCGTCTTGACGACGGGCTGTATATTGATACGAGCGAAGGATTCACCCGGATAACCGGGTACACCAGAGATGAGGTTATCGGAAAAACATCCCTGGAACTCAACATCTGGAAAAATCCTGCAGACAGGAAAAAAATGATTCAAGAGATGCAGGAAAAGGGGTTTTGCGAAAACCTTGAAGCGCAGTTTCGCAGGAAAGATGGCACATTTCTTCATGGGTTAATGTCTGCAAAGGTCATTTACCTCAAAGGTGTACCTCACCTTATCTCCATCACGCGCGATATAACGGAACGAAAAATACACGAAAAAGAGCAACTAAAAATTGAGAAGCTTGAATCTTTAGGCGTTCTTGCCGGAGGCATTGCGCATGATTTTAATAATATCCTGACAGGAGTAATGGGGAACATTTCTTTTGCCAAGGTTTATATAGATTCTGCTCATAAGTCCTATAAGCCTTTGACTGAAGCGGAAAAAGCAACGAAAAGGGCCGGAGAGCTCTCCCATCAGCTGCTGACCTTTGCACGCGGTGGCGAACCAATTAA
This sequence comes from uncultured delta proteobacterium, assembly GCA_963709755.1. GTDB lineage: Bacteria > Desulfobacterota > Desulfobulbia > Desulfobulbales > Desulfocapsaceae > Desulforhopalus_A. Next base: position 841,215 of record CAVPXO010000001.1, on the reverse strand, counting down.
AAAGGTAGTCTCACTTCAGAACCTCGTACATGAAGCTCTCAGTTTTATTCTTCATGGCTCCAATGTCAAAGGAACTGTCGATATCCCCGATTCAATTCATGCCATCGAAGCCGATGAAGGTCAAATCAGCCAGGTTTTTCAAAATATTATCATCAACGCCGCTCAAGCTATGCCGGGAGGTGGTATCCTGACTGTTTCCGCCAGAAACGAAGAGCTCTCTAAAAATAATGTCCTGTCGCTTCTTTCAGGCCCCTATGTCCGTCTGACAATCGTCGATCAGGGCCAGGGAATATCCGATGAAATCCTAAAAAAAATTTTTGATCCCTATTTCACCACCAAGTCGACTGGAATCGGCCTGGGACTTTCTTCAGTCCATTCAATTGTGAGCAGACATAATGGGCATATCGGAGTCAGTTCAGCACTTGGCAAAGGGACGATCTTTACGATCCACTTCCCCTCACTCGGAAAGGCAAACGCCGAATACCAGGTAAACGTCACCGATAGGGTACCCGGTGAACATAAAGGCGGCTCAGTTCTTGTTATGGACGATGATGAAATGATAAGAAATCTTACCTCGTCAATACTCACTCACCTTGGATGTCAGGTAACTTTATGCTCCCGGGGCGAAGAAGCCATTGAACTCTATAAGAAAGCTATCGAATCAGGGTTTCCATTTTCAATGGCTATTATGGATTTGACAATTCCTGGAGGGCTTGGAGGAAAGGAAACGGCGGAGCAGATCCGCTCTTTCCATCCTGAGGCACGTCTGATCGTATCAAGCGGATACTCCAACGATCCAATTATGTCCAACTATAGCGAATATGGTTTCATTGGAGCGATTGCCAAACCCTATAACATACATGAATTCGAAAAGTTACTTGGTTCCATCGCTGCGTAATGAAAATTTTTTAGTCCGCAGTTGCACCGTATCCGCTTGCGCCTAGCTGATTTTTTCTACTTGTAAGGATTCATCACCAACACGGGGCAATGGGCTGATTTGAGAACTCGATCGGCGACACTGCCGAGAAGGATTTTTTCAATTCCCCGTTTGCCGTGGGTTCCCATGATAATCAAGCTGGCATTTCGATCCTTGGCGTAATCGATAATTTCATCGACTACATCTCCAACGACTACTTTGCTGCTGCATTTTTTACACTTGACGCCAGCATTTTTAACGATTTCATGGAGCGCTATTTTGGCATCATGCACCCTCTCGGAGTTGTAGTCCTTGTAAGAAAAACTTCCCAAGGCCATTTCTCCCATTGCAAGAAATTCAACGCCATGGAAAAAACTGATTTCACTGTCCAGTTGGTTCGCTATATAGAGAGCAAAATCAATGAGTTTCTGAGTGTTTTTCTCAAGGTCTACAGGAACTACGATGTGTTTTATTCCTTGCATATTTCCTCCCGCATTAAAAATGCAAACCAGCTGTGTAAGACAAATATGACGAAAACAATTCCCGTACCTGGTCCAGGTATTCCAGGCAAAAAATATTCCTTAAAAGTCTGAAGCTTTTTATAAAGATATGCACAAGAGGGCATGATGCCAATGTCTATTTTTGACCAGGGCTCCCTTCGCCACCTTCTTGACAGTTGTGCACATCTATGTATTGATTTGACTGCACATCTGAGAAAGTAATGTAATATTACGTGTAAAAATGGGTGCAGCCAGGGGCACAGTGGGTCATTTGTGACACTTTTTTGTTTAATGCTTTAATAACAGGAGCCTGTCTGGTAAATTTCCATCTTTCGCGCGGATTTGACCCGGTTTGTGTTTATTTTATGACGGATAACTGCATGCTTTTCCATGCATGCATAAAGAGTCTCTGGGCTAATATACAAATATAGCCAGGGCCCAGGTGAGTATGTCCAGTAAGGTTTTTGTCGTCCGGAGGTGTCTGCAAAGGGAAAGTTCTCGGTCTGTTTTATTGTGGTGGCCTCTATTTTGCATATCTTCAGTCGTGTCTTGCATACAGTGGGATGCAGGTCAGGAGAGCAGGATACATGTATTTCATTGGCGTATAGTCAACAATAGGTACTCGCTCCCGCTCAGGATAAAGAGGTCGTCGGCATCAGTTAATGAGCTAATCACTCAAAGAAAGGAGGAAACAAGATGAGGGAAAATCTAACGTTTGCTGCAGGAATCATGATCGCCTTTGCTGTATTTATTATCACGGCTACAGGGCTCCAGGTCGATTCGGCAAGGGCAGCTGACAAAGTCTATAGAATGAAAATCCAATCACTCTTTCCTCGAGGCGATCTTTCTATGGAAAAACTTACTGTCTTCGCTGACTCAGCAGACAAATACAGTAATGGTCAATTGAAGATCAAGATTTTTGCTGAACCGGAGCTTGTTCCCGGTGACCAGCTCTTCGGTGCAACCAAGCAAGGGGTTGTCGACATGCTGCAGGGTATGGGTGGTATGTGGGGTGGCATTGTTCCCGTTGGATATGTTGAGTTCAATCTCCCACTAGCCTTTTCTATTCCGGAAGCATCGACATTTAAGGCCAAGGCCGAGGTGGTAAGAAACTTTTTTCTAAAAAATGGTTTCATGGATCTTCTCCGTGAAGAATATGCCAAACAAGGATTATACCTGCTGGATATTCATACCTATGGTCCGGTTCCATTCGTTTTATCGACAAAACCTTTGAAAACCTGTGCAGATTTACAGGGTTTGAAGATTAAGGCTGATGGCGGTAATATCGAATTCCACACCAAAGTCGGCATGCAGGGTGTACAGATTTCACCAACAGAAACGTATATGGCTCTGAAACTGGGGACAGTGGATGCAGCGGAATGGGATGTCAGCGCCGTCACCGGAATGAAATGGAACGAGGTTGCACCATATTGGATAAAAGGCATGGAGTGTGATCATACTACCGGTCATATACTCGTCAGCCTGAAAAAATGGAATGCATTGCCGGATGATCTTAAAGCTGCAATGCATAAGGCCGCCGAGGACTATTGGCATGCCACTGTAGATGCATACGAAAAAGAGATGGAAGCAGTAGAGAAACTGGTTCAAGAAGGAAAAGTCACAGTCAATGTCCTCGATCAGGAATGTCAGCAGAAATATGCCGCCGCTGCCCACGAAATGTGGGAAGACTATACAAAACAGGACGAGGCAAGTGCGAAGGCTATCAAGATGATCAAAGAATGGCGCGGAGTAAAATAAATCTGCAGTAAGCAACAGTAGTGGCGGGAAGATCCAAAGTGGATTTTCCCGCTACTCATAGGTGGTCGTCAATGAACACACTATTAAATGGTATCACTCGCGTTATTAAAATTGTCGGAGATGTCTGCAGTCTATTCATTCTATTGATAATGGCTGTTGTCGTCTATGAGGTTGTAGCTCGCTATGTATTTAATTCACCGACATCATGGGCCTGGCTGGTCAACAAACAGATTTTCGGTGTTTATGTCATGGCCGCTGGAGGCTATGCGCTTGTGCACAATAGCCATATACGAATTGAGATGCTGTATCAGCATTTTCCCCGTTCAATAAAAACTGTTGTTCAGTGGTTGACTCTGCTGGCAGCTTTCTGTTTTCTCGGCGCACTGCTTTGGAAAAGCGGGGTAATGGGAAGTGAGGCATGGGAGACAAAGGAGCTGGCCATGGGCGGTTTTAAATTGCCTCTTTATCCCCTGAAGCTTTTTATGCCATTCGGCACGCTCCTGTTCCTTTTAGCGTGTATAGTTGCTGTTTTTAAAAAGAAATGAAATTACCAGGTCGTTATCAGTGCCTTAAATTAAAATCGGACCATTACTCATGAGCATAGAGCTTATCACAATAACCCTGTTTGGAGGTTTGTTACTTCTGCTGGCTTTGGGAATACCAGTAACCTTTGCCCTTGGTGCTATAACGGTTGCTTTTACTTTTTTTATTGAAGGCCCGGATGCTCTCTATACAGTAGCAACTACAACGTATCAGCAAATTACCAGCGCGACTTTGATGACAATCCCTCTTTTTATAATAATGGGGAATTTGCTGGTCCAGTCCGGTATATCCGAGCGCATGTTTAATGGATTGAACTACTGGCTTTCAGGTATCAGGGGTGGTCTGGCTATCGTTTCCATAGTGGTGTGCGTGGCTTTGGCTATGTGCGGAGGTTTTGGTCCAGGGATTCTGACCATGGGGCTGGTAGCCGTACCGGCAATGCTCAAACATAACTACAGTAAGAATATTGCACTTGGTACGGTGATGGCCGGTGGCGTGCTGGGTGAGATCATTCCCCCGGCCATTATCATGATAATTTTTGCTTTTATCGCCAGAATTTCAATAGGGAAACTATTTTTTGGTGGATTGATACCCGGATTTCTCCTGGCACTTTGTTACATCCTCTATGTCGTCTTTATCGGAATTGTCAGTCCTCAATCATTGCCAAAAACCACTGAGACGGTCACCTGGCGCATGCGTTTCAACTCCCTGAGGGAAATTTTCCTGCCATGCATGCTGGTAGTGCTGGTCCTCGGTTCCATCTTTTTGGGTATTGCCACGCCCACCGAAGCAGCCGGGGTAGGCGCGGTGGGCGCATTATTGATCTGTCTGCTACATGGCAGACTGACCCTGGCAGTGATACGTGATTCATGTTCCGAGACACTTAAAATTACCGGAATGGCTCTCTGGATCCTTATTCCTGCCACGCTTTTCGGCGTCTTCTATTCGAGTGCCGGTGCCCAGGATATGATTATGGGGTTTATTGAATCTCTCGAAGTCAGCCGTTGGGCGGTGCTGATTTGTATGCAGCTGACCCTGATGGTTTTTGGGATGTTTATGGATGATTACGCTGTTGTGACAATCTGTGCCCCAATTATGATGCCTATCGCCATAATGTTGGGATTCGACCCAATCTGGTTTGCTATTTTGTTTATCTTGAATATGCAGCTGGCATACCTTTCGCCGCCTTTCGGCTGGGCTTTGATCATGATGAAAGGCGTTGCCCCGCCTGATGTAACCACCAACGACATCTGGCGTGCAGTGCCGCCTTTCATGCTGATACAGCTGCTGATTCTGATAGCGGTGATGGTTTTTCCCGGGCTCGCCACCTGGCTGCCGAATAAAGTCTTTTGAGCCGCCCGAATCAGTAATCCTTTTTTATGGTCACGATACAATCATCGAGCAATGCTGAATGCCTGTCAATATCGGCTCTGGTGACAAATGGACACATCAAGGCCATGTTATGAAAAGGAGTCAAGAGAATACCCCGATTCAACAGGTAGAGATGGATATAGGCTTCAAGCAGCGGGTGTCGTCCTAAATGTGCTTCCCCGCCATTTTTCGGCGGGTGATCGAGAAACAAATATTCCGCACGGGCGCCAATGCGGGTGACGTGCCAGGGTAGTTGATGTTTCCTGATTACGTTGTTTGTCCCCGCTTCAAAATGACTGGCCATGCTTTCCATATGATTGAAGTTATCTTCGGTCATAATCTCCTCGAGCGTCGCCTTGAGAGCTGTTAACTGTAAAGCACTGCCGGCCAGAGTACCGCCGAACCCGTAATGATTGATCGGGTCGCCTGGCTTAAAGTGGGGACGAACCCTCCAGATTCGCTTTGCCATCTCCTCACTGACCCCCCAGACAGCAATGGGAATCCCTCCACCCATCGCTTTGCCGAGGACGAAAAAGTCCGGTTCCAAGCTGTACTTTCCTGTATAACCATTAACACTGGTGGATATTGAATGTGTTTCATCGATGATCAACGGGACATCGTAATGGCGCGTCAATTTACGCAGGGCATCGTGATATCCTGGTTCCGGTGGTACCATGCCGATATTTGTCATCACCGGCTCAGCCAGCACGCAGGCCACATCCCCATGGCTTAAGGCTTCTTCCAGAGCTGCTATATCGTTAAACTCAATCAGGCGTGTTGTCTGCTGGTGATCGGTGCCATTGGGGTGAACATCGGCACGGGGAATCATGCAGTGGCGGGAATCGAGTTCCACCTGGGTTTCATCGACACTGCCATGGTAATTCCAGTTGAAGGTAACAATCTTGTTTCGGCCGGTGATCATCCGGCATATCCGAAGCACAAATCTATTGGCATCGGTCGCCGAAGTGGTTACCTGCCAGTAAGGCAGGCCAAAGCGTCTGGCCAATTCCTCACCGACCCAGAGACTCGCTTTTGTGGGTAACATAAAAGTTGAGCCATTGGCAACCTGGGTACTGATTGCTTTAACTGTTGCCGGGTGAGCATGGCCGTACATGGCCCCGGAGTCGCCGAGGGCGAAATCGATATAACTATGGCCATCAACATCTTCAAGCTTTGCTCCTTGAGCCTTTGCTACATAGATCGGATAACTTCCAGGCCACTGCTGCATCCAGTGCAGAGGAGCTCCGTAAAGGTAGTGCTCCAAACCCTGCTGGTAATATTTGCCTGAAAGGGGATGCAATTTTTTAAATTCCTGCAATTCATACCGGAGTGCCTCACTGGTTTTACCTAGATCAACTCCTAACATCATCGTACCTCGTCACGTTTTTCAAGGTGAGAAAAGCACCCACTGGGGTATTGCAGGTCGCACCAAAATCATCTCCCCGGTAGCCAAAGATTTTGCCGGTGGTTTTTCCTCTATTAAAATCAACCATAATCACGCCGAGAGTGGGTATAACTTTTTCCAGCCAGACAAACAGGTAGAGCTCATGTGCCACCTTGTAATAGTGACAATAGTCAGTGTCAGACAGGCCGGTTTCGGGTCCCTGGATGCAGTTCCAGGTATAAAACTCACGGCTTAAATAAATATGCTCGTAAGCATCTTTAGGCCCATACTGGTAGTGAACCCGTTTACCGACCAATTCTGCGGTAGGCTCGTGCCGTGGGGTTTTATCGGTAAAAGTATGATCGATTGCACCGTGGACGATATTGGTGCGCATCGGCGTCAGCAATTCCCGGTCTAAAACCCTTTGAAATAGGGGTTTGAGGGTTTCTTCACGGGTTGGCATGGTCGCCAGGACGACAGTTGCGATATTTTGAACCAGGTCGATCAATAAGGTCACTGTCTGAGTTGGCTTATTGCGTTTAATGAAGTCGACCAGGTAAAAACCATCACGCAGACAGGTTGCACGATAGCTTTCCTGCTCTTTCTCAGGGACGGCTGAATCAGGGTCGGCCCCTTGAAGCAACTGCCACTCCAGTTGCTGTCCCGGCAGGAAGCCGTGACGCACCACCCAACCATTATTAAAATGAATATCAAAGAATCTGCCAACCAGCTCGTCTGTATGCGGCAATTCGTTACCGCCGAAGTTCGCAACAAAATCACCCACCTGCATAAACTCAGCTTGCTTTTGCTCTGCCATAGTCAATCAACCCCCTTTTGTGGCGTTTTTTACCATAATCTGTGCTGGAGATTTTGTAAGACCGGTATTTCATATTCTGAAACCGAAAAATTATTATTCCTCGCAGAATATACTGTGGCCGGCACCGGGGGAGAGATCCCGCTGCCGGCCAGCTTAAATGAAGTGTTGATTAAAAGACGTAACCTAGTTTGATATAGGCTGAGTCTCCCATGGTGGAGTTCTCGGAATCAACATCATGCATCCAGCGAAAGTTGACCGAAAAATTTTCGCTCAATGTATACATAAGGTTCAGGCCGAGTTTGAGGTTCTTTGGCTTACTGTCCGGGATGGTTGTTCCGTTGTCTTTCGCATCGTCGATGCCGAGCCAATAGGCGGCGTTAATGCCTACGCGAAATTTATCAGTTACTCCATAATGCACGACCGTCTCAAATTCCAGTGCATCCGGTTCGTCATAGTTCAGCTCGTCACTCTCTGTAAATTGAAAATAGTTGATGTTGGCGTCGATTCCGAATTGGTTTGGATACCAGCCAAAGGCCAGCTGATGCTGAAACCACCACGCATCTCTGCCGATATTGACAGCATTGTCTATGTCATAATCGCCGGTGGGTGCAAAAGCAAACTCCCAGAAGGATAAGAAAATCTGTTTTTCCTGGTTTTCATACAAGAAGATAAAGGGGCTGATTCCGATATCGGCGAGACCGAACTCATTGCTTGATGGTGCGCCAAATGCATTGTCGCTGTCCAGACTGAGGTGGACAATTGGAATGATAGCGTTGACGCCGTAGGTAAATTTCTCATTTACCTGACCTATGAAATAAACAGGACGAATGACCAGGCTGCTGGCCTCAAGACCGAATTTCAGTTCATTCCCGTCCTGGTCAGTGACGTCGGGGACGCTGGTGTGTCCAGTATAAGTGACCAATGCAAAGAGTCCTGGAGGAGCTGCACCATTGTCGAGTGGATCAATCACATCGGCTATTGTAAGCGTGGTAAAAGATAAAATTGCCAGAGACAAACAAGCTGTTAATACACTTCTTTTCATAACCTCATTCCTCCTTAAAGAATGTTTATTCGGTTCTCGCAGGAATCTGCAAAAGAACCACAGTGTTGTGAAGATTAAGCAAGATGAGTGCCAGGTGTTATTTCAGGACGCTCTGGCGATGTTAATGAGTCTTAGAGCGATGTATTCCAGAAGAAATAAGAATGGTCGCGAATTGGCGGGGTGGGAGAGAAGTGTTTTTACCGTATTTGAAGATCATGAGGGGTAATGTCGCCCATTATGGATCAAAACCGCGCGGTTTGTCATATATCCTTGAAATACGTTATGTTGCACGTGTTGGATAGTGAATGGTTGTGCCTTTGTGACCCATGAATGTTCGCAAATGCATTTGAGGTGAAAAGGATGGTCTTGATACCGTTCAACATGATAGTTGATACTCCTGGTAGAAATTGAGAATATGATGGAAAAAGTCTCAAACCCCAGGCTAACGGCTTATCCCGGAGTCGCGGGCCAGGTACCGTGGCAGAGGGGGCTTGAGACTTTCCGTTTAATTATAGCAGGGTATCTATAGAAGTGTACGTCATATCAAATGCCTGGGCGACACCTTCATAGGTGATATGGCCATCAACTACATTTGCGCCCCGCCTGATTTCTTTGTTATCAAGCATTGCCTGTCTCCAGCCCTTGTTAGCGATTTGGACCGCATAGGGGAGCGTGGCGTTAGTCAAGGCCATGGTAGAGGTTCTGGCAACTCCTCCCGGCATATTGGCTACGCAATAGTGAATGACATTGTCGATGGTATAAATTGGATCGCCGTGGGTGGTTGGTTTTGATGTTTCGAAACAGCCGCCCTGATCGATAGCGACATCGACGATTACCGATCCTGGTTTCATGGTCTTAAGCATATCTTTTGTGATGAGTTTTGGTGCCTTGGTGCCGGGAATAAGGACTGCGCCCACCACCAGATCCGCTTTTTGAGCCAGGCATCGAATGGTCTCCGGGCTAGACATCAATGGAACACAATTCGCCGGCATGATGTCGGATAAATAGCGCAACCGGTCAAGATTCATGTCCAGAATATAAACCTTGGCGCCAAGACCACAGGCCATTTTGGCAGCATTAATACCCACAATACCCCCACCAATGACCATTACGGTACCCGGATCGACCCCAGGGACGCCGCCTAGCAGAACTCCGCTCCCACCCTGGGCCATTTCCAGGTATTTTGCACCCTGCTGGATGGCCATTCTGCCGGCAACCTCGCTCATGGGTGTCAACAAGGGGAGAGAACCATCTTCTTTCTGAATTGTTTCATAGGCGATATTAATTGACCCACGATTGATTAAGGCTTCTGTCTGGCGCTGATCTGCAGCGAGGTGAAGATAGGTGAAGACAATCTGACCGGGACGAATCATCTCGTATTCAGACGGCTGCGGTTCCTTTACATGCATGACCATATCCGCCTCAGCATAGATACCCTGGGGTGATGATATTATCCTGGCACCAGCGTTCAGGTATGCATCATCTGTAAAGCCACTGCCTTGTCCGGCCTTTTGCTCCACCAGGACAGTGTGGCCATTTTGTTTGAGTACCTCGACTCCGGCAGGTGTCATGCAGACGCGGTTTTCCTCTGACTTGATTTCCTTGAGTATGCCGACGATCATATTGTCTCCATTGTTGTTGCTCCTTTGAAAGTAGATAGCAAATAAAACAAACCTGCGACTGTCTGTTTCATTTACGCTGTTAATGCATAGGGCGTATTGCAGATGGGTATTGCATGTAATCTTCAGAAATTGGAGAGCAAGTCTTGTACCAGTCCGTTGGCCGTAATCAAAAATGCCGGATTGCAGGATGACTGTAGTCAATAGAACCATGGTGGAGTGTGAAGCTGTTGGATTGGAGAGTCACAATGTGGGTCATGAAATAACATATTGTTACTGGAGTGACCCATATTTGTGTTGCCTAATAGATTTAAATGTTGAACTATGATTGTATGTAATGTTCGGAAAGTTGCCGTTGGGGCTTAATTTCTTGATTAATGGGAAAAAGTAACAAGTCTTCTGTGGTGAGCAAATTGCACTGTTAAAAAGTGGGAAAACAACTTGCATCATGGATATCCGGGCACAAATATGGTGATTGACAAGATAGGTTGGCGTTTAGCTGATATGTAACGTTCAGGAGGTTCATATGGTGCATGCAGAGACAGTGACACAGGCCGGGATACTGAGGGAAGAGCTTGAAGCAAAAGTGGCTGAAAACGAGAGACTTTCGCAGGCATTGCAGGCAAGCGAAGCACGCTACACCAGAATGCTGGACAATCTCAAAGAGGAGTTTCTTTTTTATCGCCATGATAAAGAAGGCAAGTTCACCTTTATCAGCCCGTCTTATGCCAACATCCTTGGTTTTGGGCCCGACGAATATATCGGACTGAAGGCCAGTGAACTCTGGACGCCAAATGAAATCAATAGACCTGCTGAACAGTCGACAAAGTTGTCATGCCAGGGAGTACGCCAGCCCCCGTATGAAATGGAAATTTACCATAAAAGCGGGGCATTGAGACGATTTGTTACCATCGAAACTCCAATTTATGATGATAATGGTCAGGTTATTGCTGTGGAAGGGACCGCGCGGGATATCACCGAAAAGCGTAAGATTGAAGAGCAACTCGATAGATATCGTCTGATGCTTGAGGATCTGGTTCAGCAGCGGACCGCGGAGCTGGAAACATCGAGAAAGCAATTGGCCGATATTATCGATTTTCTTCCTTATCCTATTTCTGTAGTGGATATCAGCGAAAAAATTATTGCCTGGAACCGCGCCATGGTTGAAATCACAGGGGTGCCGAAAAGCACGGTTATGGGTAATAATTTCAAACCCTATCTGGAAAAATTTTATGGTTCCTCTGAACCACTTATGCTGCAACTGGTGCTGGATGGGATTTTCACGGAGGATGCTCGGGGACCCGAAAAGGCAAAGAGGCTCCTTTTGGATCATGGAATTCAGGTCGAGGATAAAAAAATACTGGCAGAGCGTACCATCCCGGTTCTTTATGGTGAAGAAAAAGGAGAGGTCTGGGTCACGGCCGGACCGATTCTGGATCATGAAAATAAGGTAGTTGGAGCGATCGAGTCTATGCGGGATGTCACCAGGGTCAAGCAGGCTGAGCGTCGGGTTTTGAAAAGTGAGCGCCGTCTTTCGACCCTGATGAGCAATTTGCCGGGGATGGCCTACCGGATTGCAATAACAGAAAACTCCGGACAGGTTGATTTTGTAAGTGAAGGATGCAGGCAGATATTCGGTCGTGAGCCATCTTTTTTTGTTGGTCGCAGCTTATCTGAATTGAAGAATCTGATACATCCGGATGATCTTGATCGATTGCTGGAAAGTACTCGTATGGCCGTGAATGAAAGCAAGCCTCTTGAATGTGAATATAGAATACTGACTGATAAAGATCAGACAAAATGGGTTTTCGATAAGGCTCAGGTGCTTTCGCGGGATGAAGATGGAATGGTCCTGGTTGAAGGATTTATGGCAGATTTCACGGTATTCAAAAAAATGGAGGAGAAGCTGCGCAATGAAAACATTCTTCTGCGATTGACTATTCGAGATCGCTACAAATTCAAAAACATCATCGGCAATTGCCAGGCCATGCAAGATGTTTTTGAGCTCATTGTCAAAGCAGCCACCACGGACGACAATGTCTTTGTCTATGGTGAATCCGGCACGGGGAAAGAACTGGTCGCCCAGGCGATTCATGATACCAGCGAACGCAAGGACAAGAATTTCATTGCTGTCAACTGTGCTGCAATTCCGGAAAGTCTGATTGAGAGTGAATTTTTTGGTATCGCCAAAGGGGCATATACCGGGGCTCATGCAGACAAAAAAGGTTATCTGGAAGCTGCCGATGGAGGTACCTTGTTTCTTGATGAAATCGGCGATATTAGCCCGAATCTTCAGGTTAAACTGTTGCGGGCCATTGATGGCGGTGGTTTTTCGCCGGTAGGGAGTCGGCGTGTGGTGCGACCTGATTTGCGAATTATAGCCGCATCCAACAAGGATCTGCAGCTGTTGGTTGGGACCAATAATATTCGGCAGGATTTCTTTTTCAGGATTCACGTGATTCCAATTCACCTGCCACCTCTGAGGGAAAGGGGAGATGATATCTTTATCTTGATTAATCATTTTCTTAAAGAATATGCGGCGTCTCACAGTATTGCCTCGCTCTCCAGTGAAGAACTTGAAATCTTGAAAAATCATCACTGGCCCGGCAATATCAGGGAACTGCAAAATGTACTGCGTCGTTTTATCACCATGAAAAATCTTAATTTTATGCAGATTCCAGGGCTGCAGAGAAAAAAAGAGGCAGAGGTTTTTGACTCTTCATTGGAAAATAGCGGTCAGGACTTGAAAGACACCATGGTCCAGATAGAAAAGAAGATGATTTTGAAAGCTCTCGAGCAGACCAGATGGAATAAATCCAAGGCTGCCAAGGAATTGGGGGTATCACGTAAGACACTGTTTCGAAAAATGAAAACGTGCGGGTTGCAGTAGTACCAATATGGGTCATGTCTGCCCCGTGTAGAGATAACATTATAAAAATCATCCCGTTACGTATGCCAGTCGCGGTTTATGGGCGAAATTGACACAGTTTTGGCTGAGGGCATTCCTTCTTTTTGTTTGATGTAATTGCCTGTGTTCGATGTACTCCTCCTCAATAGAATTTCCTGTTGGCGCATTCTACGCCGATAACTTCTTAATTTCACAGTAAATTATAAAATAATTACATCGATACAGTGAGTTGCCGCTCTAATGGCAGGGGATCATAATGAAAATTCGATCATTGCGATTATAGGCATTGATGTTGCAAACCATCTATCGGTGGCCACAGATCCGGCCAACAATCTTTACCTATTTAAAAATATTCTTCAGGAGGAAGGAATGGCCAAAATCCTTAGAGTCCGTTTGGATACAGAGACGTATGATATTATCCCGATGCCTGATAAGTATCGTAACCTTGGTGGTCGCGGACTAACGTCGAGAATTATATCTCAGGAAGTACCACCGGATTGTGATCCTTTGGGGGAACAGAACAAGCTGGTTTTTGCGCCGGGTATTCTTGCCGGTTCAATTGTACCTAATAGCGGAAGAATCTCTATTGGCGCTAAAAGTCCTTTGACCAAAGGTATCAAAGAGGCCAATGCCGGGGGAACTGCAGCACATATGCTGGCTCGTCTGGGTATTCAGGCAATTGTACTGGAAGGTTGTGCCAAGCGTTGGGTTACTTTAAAGATTGATAAGAATGGACTTACTTTCGCTTCCGCCGACGATTTTGAAATGAAGGGAATAAAGGCATGTATTGATTCCATGCGCCAAATAAACGGTGATAAGATAAGCATAATTGCAATCGGGCAAGCTGGTGAAATGGAATTAATGGCTGCGGGAATAGCCGTAACCTCACCTGATCACTTTCCCCGTATGGCAGCAAGAGGTGGACTTGGAGCAGTTATGGGATCGAAAAAAGTGAAACTGCTCGTTATTGATGATTCGGGTTGCAAAGCACCAGGTATAAAAAATACAGCCTTACTTAAGGATTCTGTCAAATTGCTATCCCAGGGAATAACATCCCATCCATTAGCCGGCGGGTTGAAGCTATTCGGGACACCGATGCTTGTAGGTTTTATCAATGAACTGGGTGCCATCAGTACCAAAAATTATTCTCAGGGAACTTTTGCAGGAGCAGAAAAAATATCGGGCGAATATATCGCGGAGCTACTTGGTTCCAGGCCTAATGGTGAAAACAGTCATCGCTGTATGACTGGCTGCCTTATCAGTTGTTCGAACATCTATACCGACACAGAGGGCCAGGTGGTGGTATCCGGGTTGGAGTATGAAACCCTGGCTCTCATGGGTGCCAACTGCATGATTGACGATGTGGATATAATTGCGGCAATGAACGCCGTCTGTAATGATTTTGGCTTGGATACCATGGATGTTGGAGGGGCTGTTGCCGTTGCAATGGAGGCAGGAATCCTTCCCTGGGGAGACGGACCAAAGGCACTGCAAATGATATGTGAGATCGCCGAGGGCACCACAATGGGCCGGATGATAGGGAATGGCTGCAAGCACACAGGTGAGCAATTAGGTGTCGCACGCATACCAGCTGTCAAGGGACAGTGTTTGTCAGGGTATGATCCCAGGGTTCTCAAGGGAACCGGGGTAACCTACGCCACGTCAACCATGGGTGCCGATCATACCTGCGGCAATGCTTTGCCAAGTCCGGCAAACCCAGGTTATGACCCATCGGCAGCCACAGGTCAGGCTCCAATGTCACAATTTTTACAACGTTATTTTGCTGCTATCGATACCCTGGGGCTTTGCCTGTTTGCTGCTTTGCCTCCCCTGGACATGCCGGAGCTGCAGAAACACCTCATTGATTGCGTCAGCGCTGTTCTCGATGAATCCCTTGAGGAGCAATATCTTATGCGGTTGGGTGGGATGGTCAACGAAGAAGAACGTAAATTCAACAAAGCTGCAGGCCTTAGTCTACAGGACGATCGTCTGCCACGCTTTTTTCAAACAGAAGCATTGTCTCCAGGCGGCAATACATTTGACGTTACCGATGATGAACTCGACACTGTTCACCAACAGTTATAAATCTACAGGAGAATAACAGATGATCAACGAAAAAGACCTTGCAGAACTTTCATATCCAGATGCACCAAATATTGTCACCAATGGTTTTCCAGGACCAAAAACCCAGGAAAGTCTCGAAAATACCTTCAAGTGTGAATCAATGGCTCGCGGGGGAGGGAAATTTCCCTTTGTTTTTTCAGAAGGAAGGGGTGCTACCGTTAAAGACGTGGATGGCAACGTGATGATCGATATTACCGCGGGTGTGGCTGTTAACGCGGTGGGACGCTGCCATCCACGAGTCATCGCGGCCATGCAGAAGCAGATGGGCACCCTGATGCATGCCAGTGATATCTCTAATGTGAAGCGGACCGAACTGGCCCAAAAGATAGCCACAGTAATGCCGGACGGGCTCCGTGACAACTGCATCACCTATTTTACACAGGATGGAAGCGGTGCGGTTGAGACCGCGATCAAGTTCGCCAGGAAAATAACCGGCCGCACACAGACCGTCGCCTTTCACGGTGCCTATCACGGGGTCTGGTGCGGGGGCAACTCCCTTACGACGGGAGACCAGTATCGCAAAGGATACGGCCCGTTTATTCCCGGTGTCATTCATCTGCCCTATCCCTATTGCTACCGCTGCCCCTTCGGCATGACCCATCCCAGCTGTGATCTGCAATGTGCCAAATATGTGGACTACGTGCTGAACACACCATATACCGGCGCTGATGATGTCGGAGCGCTGTTCATCGAGGCACAACAGGGTGAGGGCGGCTACCTGCCACCTCCTCCGGGCTATTTGGAGATCGTAAAAAAGGCCTGCGAAAAACATGGTGCGCTCTATGTATCCGATGAAGTTCAGTCCGGTGCCGGGCGGACAGGAAAAATGTGGTGCATCGAGCATACCGAGGTACAGCCAGACATGATCACTTGGGGAAAAGGAATGGGCGGCGATGTGCCCATGGCCGGTCTCACTATCAGAAAGGACCTGGCTCAGCACATCAATGACCATTCTCAGCCGAATACCTGGGCCGGAAATGCAGTGGCAGCTGCGGCCTGTTTGACGAATATTGAAATCCTCACTGAAAATAACAGAGCCTTGATCAATCGAGCCGCTGAGCTGGGTAAGGAAATCAGGGAGCTGATAAAAAAAGGAGCCGAGGATACAAGGATAATTGGTGATGTCCGCGGAAGAGGTTTGATGATCGGTATTGAAATGGTTGAAGATAAAGAGAGCCGCGAGCCTCTGAACGGGAATGCTGTTGGCGGTATCATTATGGGAATGCTGAATCGCGGTATGTTGATGGTGCCTTGCGGCCGTTATGGCAACGTCTTTCGCTTTATGCCACCCTTGATCCTCACTCGGGAATATGCCCATAAAGCAGTAGACATCCTGCTTGATGTGGTCAAGGAAGTGGAAAAATAATTATTTTTGACAAAACCCGGAGCGTTGCAACCCGCGCGCTCCGGGGCATCTGAGCGTCATGGTAAACAGGAGATTTCCGTATCTCCTATTCTTTCCTGAAATGTACCAGAACCATACCGGTTTCCACAGCATCTCCCTGTTGTATGCAGACGG
The DNA here is from genome assembly GCA_963709755.1 of uncultured delta proteobacterium. GTDB lineage: Bacteria > Desulfobacterota > Desulfobulbia > Desulfobulbales > Desulfocapsaceae > Desulforhopalus_A. The sequence goes on along the minus strand of CAVPXO010000001.1, from coordinate 824,714 downwards.
ATTCGACCACCCCGTCAGCTGGCGCCGACACCGCACTTTCCATCTTCATCGACTCTAAAATAATCAATTCCTGGCCACGGAAAACCTGCTCTCCGGCCTTGACCTTCACTTCCACGACCAGGCCCGGCATTGGACAGTCAAGCGTATTTCCAGCCACCTTTTCGACAGGCTGGGGCATATATCCGGCAACCGCCCATTCTCGGGGATTGTATATTTCAAAATCGGATGTCACCCCGCAAAAAGCGGCTTCAATAAAATTGCCACTGTATTTGAGGCGGAAAAAAGCATCCTCCCCGTCTATATTCAGCTTCAGACGTCGCCGGTAAAATTCCATTGGCGGAATGATGACCCGAAAGACAGTCTGGTCGACGCGAACCAGCCAGTGCAGATCGTCGTCTTTTTTTTCAAGCCGGATATGAAAAATATGTTCGTCACACTTAGCTACATAGTCATAGTGGGGTATAAAGGCCGAGGAGACGCCTACTTTGGCCATCAGCGGCAGGAGCGATTTTTGAACCAGGTTTTCCCGCAGATGGTAAATGAGAGTCGTTGCCGTGGCCATAGCGGTCAAGACCTCGGCCGCAGGGGGAATCTTGCTTTTCGCATCCAGCAGATGGGTCGGAATGAAATCGGTGGAGAGTTCACCTTTGATAAATACCGGGTGGGTAAGTACCTGATTGGCAAAATCAATATTGGTGAAGATCCCCTCAATATGATAGCCATTCAAGGCCTGAACCATCCGCTTGCGGGCCTCCTCACGATTTTCTCCCCAGGTAATGACCTTGGCCAGCAGAGGATCATAATAGACACTGACAGTACTGCCCGCATCAAAACCTGAATCTACCCTGACCTGCTTGCCCCCGGGAGCGGCATAGCGGGTAATCAGTCCGATGGAGGGCATAAATCCACGTTGCGGATCTTCGGCGCATACTCGTACTTCCATGGCCCAGCCGGTCAAGGCAACGTCCTTCTGACTAAATGGCAGGGGTTCGCCTGCGGCAATGCGCAGCTGCAGTTCAACCAGATCGATGGAGTTGACAAGTTCGGTGACCGGATGCTCCACCTGCAGTCGGGTGTTCATTTCCAGGAAAAAGAATTCGCCATTTTCGTCGAGGATGAACTCGACTGTACCGGCATTGACATAGCCGGCGCGCCGGGTCAGTTTGCAGGCGAGTGCCCCCATTTTTTCCCGCATGTTTGGATCGAGGGCGCAGGAGGGAGACTCCTCAATTATTTTCTGATAACGCCGCTGAATGGAACACTCGCGTTCTCCCAGGTGCACCACGTGGCCATGTTGATCGGCAATAACCTGAAACTCTATATGGCGGGGCTTTTTAATATAGCGTTCCACAAAAATCCTGTTATCACTGAACGATTTCATGCTCTCCTGCTGGCAGAGCTTTAAGGCAGAGGCCATTTCTTCGTTCCGTTCAACAATCCTCATACCCTTGCCGCCGCCACCGGCAGCCGGTTTCAGCAGGATCGGAAAGCCAACCTCGGCCGCAGCCGCAAGAGCTTCATCAAGAGCAACAACCGGTTCACTATAGCCCGGAACCGTCGGTACCTGGGCGATTATAGCCAGTTTCTTGGCAGCAATTTTATCGCCCATGGCGGCAATGACCTGGGCGGGAGGACCGATAAAAGTCAATCCGGCAGCGACAACTTTTTCGGCAAAAAGCGGGTTTTCCGACAAAAAGCCATAGCCGGGATGAATGGCCTGGCAGCCGGTGGCCAATGCCGCGTCGATGACTTTATCGATTGCCAGATATGATTCGGAGGGTCTTGCCCCGCCCAGAAATACGGCCTCATCGGCCTTGATGACATGGATACTTCTGAAATCCGGCTCTGAATAAACGGCCACCGTGCCGATACCCATGGCCTTGCAGGTACGGATGATCCGAACAGCAATTTCGCCTCGATTTGCGATCAATATTTTATTGAACATGAATGGCCTCACAGTGGAATATTGCCGTGTTTACGATCAGGCCGGTTGCTCTTCTTACTCTCCAGGAACTGGAGGGTACGAATGAGCCGATGCCGGGTATCGCGCGGGAAGATGACGTCGTCGATATATCCGCGTTTTGCGGCAAGAAAGGGATTCATGAAATTTTTTCGATAGGTCTCCATCTTTTCATTGAGCATGGATTCAGGGTCAGCGGCTTTCTCTATTTCCCGGCGGTGGATCACCTCGGAGGCTCCGCGCGGCCCCATTACTGCGATCTCCGCTGTCGGCCAGGCGTAGTTGATGTCGCAATGGATATGCTTGGAGTTCATGACTACATAGGCGCCTCCATAGGCCTTGCGAACAATCACCGTGATACGAGGCACCGTGGCCTCGGTGAAGGCGTAGAGCAGTTTGGCGCCGTGGCGGATAATGCCGCCATGCTCCTGTTCGGGCCCCGGCATAAATCCCGGTACATCTACCAGACAGATAAGGGGAATGTTGAAGGCGTCGCAGAAGCGGACAAAGCGCGCCGCCTTAAAGGAGGCGTTATTGTCCAGCGCCCCGGCCAGAACCGCCGGTTGATTAGCCACCAGGCCGATAGTCTGACCGCCCAGACGGCCAAATCCGCAGATAATGTTACCGGCAAAATTGGGTTGAATCTCCATGAACTCGGCCCCGTCGAGAATAGAGTAGATCAGCACGTTCATATCATAACTCTGATTGGGGTTGGGTGGAACCAGATAGTCGAGAGTCAAATCGGTGCGTTCCGGCGGATCGTTGAGGTTGAGGATCGGCGCTTTCTGCTTGTTATTTGAAGGCAGATAGTTGATCAACTGCCGGACGGCGCGCAGGCAGAGGATGTCATTTGGGTACACAAACTGGGCCACCCCACTTTTCTGTGAGTGCGCTTCAGCACCGCCTAACTCGTCTGCGCTGATATCCTTATGAATAACGGTCTTGACCACATTGGGGCCGGTGACGAACATGTGGGAGGTTTGTTCCACCATAAAGACGAAATCGGTGATCGACGGGCTGTAAACCGCCCCACCGGCACAGGGTCCCATGATACACGAGATCTGCGGGATAACCCCACTTGCATTGACGTTACGGTGAAAAATTTCGCCATAGGCGGCGAGCGCGTCGACGCCTTCCTGGATACGAGCTCCGCCCGAATCGTTCAGGCCTATGATGGGCGACCCCACCTGATAGGCCATGTCCATGATCTTGCATATTTTCTGCGAATGCCCCTCACCGAGCGATCCGCCGATAACGGTAAAATCCTGACTGAACACAAACACCTCTCGGCCGCTGATCTTGCCGTGGCCGGTGATGACTCCATCGCCAGGGGTGCTCTCGCCTCGTTGATCTGAATTACCGCGGCCGACTTTGAGGATGTCTATTTCTTCAAAGGAGCCCTCATCCAGGAGCAGATGGATCCGCTCTCTTGCAGTGAGTTTTCCCCGCTGATGCTGGACCTCGATCCGCTTGTCTCCACCTCCGCCAAGGGCGTGCTTCCGCAACTTGTAAAGCTCCAGGATATTGCTGTGCATGATCTCGACCATGATTGTCTCCTTAAATATATCCCATATTCATAACGTTCATCCAGGCTGAATTCTTCTGCCAGTTGAAGCTATATACATTCGTTAAATAAAATCATCTAATTTCTAGACTCAGCAACAAATCTGGTCTTGTGATTATCGTAAAAGACTGTTGGAAGTCTGTTAATTGCGGGGTAAGATCCGTGGTCTGAAAATATTGAAGCTGATCTTTATCCTCCATGACTATTTTTTGCTTAGCTCAAAGGACAAATACAATGTCGAAGAATCTTTATATTACAGCACTGGAACCCAAGAGCGGCATGTCCCTGGTTGCTCTGGGGGTGATGGAGTTTCTTGTGAGAAACCTGGTGCGGGTTGCAGTTTTTCGTCCAATCGTCAACACAAAATACAATGTGGACGGAAAGGATGAAATTATCCATTTGATATCAACTCATTACAATCTCGGTATCCCTTACCGTAAGATGTATGCGTACACCTTTGAAGAAGCAAGGACACTTGTCGCCGATAGACAGTATGATAAACTTCTTGAAGGTATCCTTGATAGTTATAAGGATCTTGAGAATGAATATGATTTTGTTCTCTGCCTTGGAACGGATTATGAGAGTGATTCGTCTGCTTTTGAATTTGAGCTCAACGTGGAAATTGCCAATAATCTTGGCTGTCCGGTCCTGATGATTGCCAACGCCCACGAGGGATCAATAGATGGAGTTGTCAGGTCGTGCCGGTTCGCCATTGAGTCTTTTGCGGAGAAGAGGTCAAAAATACTCTCGCTCATCGTCAACAAGACTCCGGTTAAACTGCAAAGGAAAATGTTACGGTCTCTCAGGGAAAAGCTGCAGCAGGAGATAGAGCTCATTTACTCCATTCCTTTTGAGGAGGCACTTGATCGTCCGACAATGGCCGAGATCGCCAAGGCGTTAAATGCAAAAGTAATCCATGGCAAAGAACAACTCAACAGGCCAGTGTCCCGCTTTGTTATTGCAGCGATGAATTTGAAAAATTTATTGCCGAGACTGCAGGATAATAACCTCATCATTACGCCCATCGACAGGATCGACATTATTCTCGGAATGCTGGCCGCATTTCGGTCGTCTAATCTGCCAAACATTGGAGGTATAGTTCTTACCGGGTACCTGAAGCCCGATAAGATCCTGCGTAATCTCCTGCTGGGAATGGAAGATATTGTGCCGATCATTAAAGTTGAGGAGGACACCTTCACTGCCGCAATGAAAATTAAGGCTATTCATAACAGTATTCCCCCGGATTCGACACTGAAAGTCGCATCGGGGCTGGGTTTGTTTGAGTCCAGTGTCGCGACCTCAGAGCTGAGAAAGAAAATCGTCGGCTACAGCATGCTGTTTATCACCCCGAAAATGTTTGAATTCGGACTGGTCAAGCGTGCCCGTGAGCACAAACAGACTATAGTTTTGCCCGAGGGTGACGATGAACGGATATTGCGGGCGGCGGAAATACTTATTCACCGAAAAGTGGCGGAGATCATTCTGCTCGGCAAGGTCCAGGCGATTAAGAGCAAGATTTTGACACTTGGTCTTGCTCTGGGGAATGTGAAAATTATTGACCCTGTACAGTCCGAACATTTTCATGACTATGTAAGCACCTATTTTGAGTTGAGAAAGCATAAAGGGATCACTCCGGACAATGCCAGGGATGTTATGTCTGCTGTCAATTATTTTGGCACGATGATGGTGTACAAAGGACATGCGGACGGAATGGTTTCGGGGGCGGTCCATTCAACCCTGAACACGGTGAGGCCCTCTCTCGAATTCGTCAAAACCAAACCCGGAAGCACAATCATGTCATCCGTTTTTCTAATGTGCCTTGAAGACAGGGTGCTTGCCTACGGTGACTGTGCCGTGAACCCGAGACCGACTGCTGAACAACTTGCCGAGATAGCGATAGAATCCTCAAGGACCGCGATTTTGTTTGGCATAAAACCATTTGTTGCAATGCTTTCATATTCTTCCGGGACGTCGGGAATCGGCGAAGAGGTCGAGAAAGTGAAGAAGGCAACTGAGATTGCCCACCGGCTGGCCCCTGATCTGTTGCTTGAGGGACCAATCCAGTACGATGCGGCCGTTGATCCAATAGTCGCGGCAACAAAAATGCCCCACAGTAAAGTGGCCGGTAAAGCGACCGTTTTCATATTTCCAGATCTCAATACGGGTAATAATACCTATAAAGCTGTTCAACGCTCTGCAGGTGCAGTTGCTATAGGCCCGATTATGCAGGGGTTGAATAAACCGGTAAACGATCTGAGTCGCGGCTGCAATGTAACGGATATTGTGAATACGGTGGCCATTACGGCGATCCAGGCTCAGGCAGAAAAAGGTTTGATTTAACAGGCATGACTCCTTTCAGGCAGTGCCGCAAGTGCTTACGGTAGATAATCACCTATGTTTTGAAGAGGAGATGTCGAGCATGGGGATGATCCGCCTGGAATTTTGTCAGATATTATCTGGTACTTTATAAAACCTATGAAGGAGTAATGGGAAATGAGTGATCTTAAACAGCGTATTCTTGATATTATTCACAAACCACAGCTGGCAGCTCTGGCAACGGTGACAGAACAAAGTAATCCATGGGTTCGATATGTTGTTGCAGTTGGGGACGGTGATTTCGTGATTCGATGCGCGACTTTTGTCGAATCCCGCAAAGTTAAGCAGATCAAGAATAATCCCAATGTTCATCTGACCTGCGGCGTTACCAGTCTCATGGAAATGCAACCATATCTGCAGATTCAGGGACAAGCTCGGGTAACAACTGACAAGGAGGAACGACATGGATTCTGGAATGATTTACTCGCTCCAATCTTTGATGGTCCGGATGACCCGAAATATTGCATCGTTGTAGTCGAACCCTACCGGATAGAATACTGTACGCCAGGTTCTTTTGAGCCTGAAATTTGGACCAAATAATTTAAGAAGTGCACTTTCGGCTGTAATTGAGAATTACTACTTTTCTGTGAACTTTTTTACCTTTAAGAAAGAATTGGATAATGAGAGAGTCAGTTGTTTCATTTGTTGAGAAGAGTGAAAAAGAACTGTTCAAATTGCTGGAACAGTTGGTATTGCAGCAAAGCTTTTCTCGTTTTAAGGCAGGGGTGGATGCGGTGGGCAGGATGATCGCTGCCAGTTTGCAGGACACCGGGATGGTGCTGGATGTGGTGCGGGAGTCCGAGGTTGGCGATCAATTAATTTTTCGTTCACCTGCTTACAGGACTGGCCTGCCCTCGCTCTTGCTGATAGGCCATATGGACACTGTTTATCCCGTCGATAACCATTTTAACTGGTATAAAGATGATGGGAACAGGGTTTTTGGTCCGGGGGTAATCGATATGAAAGGAGGACTCGTTGCGGCTGTTTTCGCTATCAAGGCGTTAGCTGCCTCCGGGCTTCTTGGTAAAATTCCTCTCACCTTAATGTGCAACTCTGATGAAGAAATCGGTTCCCCTGCCTCCGGACCGCTTATCAGAACAGAGGCTGATAGAAGTCTCCTGGCTCTGGGTTTTGAGTGCGGTGGCCTGAATGGTGAGATTGTGACCGGACGCAAGGGCAAGGCCGGTTATCTTCTTGCTGTCAAGGGAGTCGCGGGCCATGCGGCATTTGCCGGTTCGAATAAGGCAAGCGCCATTCTTGAGCTGTCCCATAAAATTTTAGCTTTGGAGCGGCTTAACGATTATCAGAGAAAGATAATTTTAAACGTCGGGGTTATAAGAGGGGGAATAGGTCCGAATACTGTCCCTGATTCCGCTGTGGCTGAAATCGATACACGGTTTTTAGCTGTTGAAGACTCAGATGAAATAACTGCGAAGATTAAGCAGATTGCCATGGAGAGTACGGTGCCGGGTACTTGGGCCGAATTGCACAAAACTCCTTCAAGGCCGCCAATGGTTCAGACGGCAATGAACAAAGAGTTGTTTCGGTTAATTGCCGCGGAAGCCAAAAGGCTGGGATTGCCATGTCAGGAGGAACTGCGCAGCGGTGTATCTGATGTGAATACTATCGTTGAGGCAGGTATCCCGGCTGTCGATGGAATGGGGCCTATTGGCGATTGTGATCATTGTGAAAAAGAATATATGATCAGAGAAAGTCTCCCGGCGCGCACTAAGCTCGCTGCACTCAGTATATGCAGCAGTTGGAGCCATTTCAGCAGGTAGACCGCTGAAATGGGCAGACTTATCATTGCACCTTGTCTGTTAATATTGTTAATTGACAAGATAAATTCTTATGCTGAAAAACAGCTGGTTGAGGACTACAAACCGTTTTGGGTATTTTGGGGTATGCGAAAAATTCCGGGGGGGCTTGAGCAATGAAGGAAAAAGTATATTGCATTGAAGCAGTTGATGGCGAAAAGGATGAATTGCTGTGCGACAGGCTCAAGAATTTAATCCAAGCTGAAAATCTATTGGGATTCATTGCCGACCGCGATATCACAGCAGTAAAAACCCATTTCGGTGAGTCTCAAAAACAAGGGTATGCGCGGCCACTCTACCTGAAGATGCTCGGAGAAAACATCAAGAACTTGGGTGGATTTCCTTTTCTTACCGAAACCTCGACTCTATACAAAGGAAATCGAAGTGACGCAATCAGGCACATCTCCCACGCCAACAGTCAGGGATTTGATTATGGTTCAACCGGAATGCCAATCATAATGGCCGATGGTCTTTTCGGCGATGATGAATATATCGCACCGATTAAGGGAAAAGCCTATACTGCGGTTCATATAGCCGCGCTTTTCGCCAAATGCAATGCCTTGGTTATGGTATCCCACTTTACCGGCCATCTTGCCGCCGGTTTCGGTGCGGCATTGAAAAATCTCGGCATGGGCTGCGCCAGTCGAAAAGGAAAGATGGAACAGCATTCCACTGCCAAACCCAAAATAATTAAAAAGGAATGTACCGGCTGCGGAACCTGCACCAGATGGTGTCCCCAGGATGCGATTACATTAATAGACGGTGTGGCGGTGATCAACGGCAAGATATGCATCGGCTGTGGGGAGTGCCTTGCTATGTGTCGCTTTGATGCCGTGAAATATAACTGGGGAGCGACTCATGAAGACCTGCAGAAAAAAGTGGTCGAGCACGCTCTGGGTGTTTACTCCCTGTTTCCTGGAAAATGCCTGTTTGTGAACGTGCTGACCCGAATTTCCAAGGATTGCGACTGCATGGGGCATACCTTTGAAAAGATTTCCCCGGATATCGGTATCCTGGTTTCCAGAGACCCCGTGGCTTTGGATGCAGCCTCGCTTTATCTTGTTGAAAAACTGGCCGGGAAAACGCTGGCGCAGTTGGCTTATGACATTCCATACCGATTCCAGCTTGACTACGCCAAAGAACTTGATTTTGGAAACCAGGACTTTGAGCTGGTCCTGTTTTGATTGCAGAACCGCTCAAGCCATCCACTAGAGGTCGTGGTGAGTGACCCAGTAGTTGTACTCAAAAGGCCACTCCTCTTTGCGCCAGGTCATCAGCGAGCGCATCCGTTGGTGAAAATCGTCCATTTTTGTTTTCACCAACGGGGCAACAGTTTTCTTTTCCCAGGCTTCGACAAGACGGCAACCAAGGTCAAAGGCGTTTTTCTTTATGTCTTCAGGGAATTCATCACCTGTGATTAAACCCATGGTAGCCCAGACCGAACCCACCGGAACAATGCCGGTGGAGATGAGAAAATTGTTCATGAAATCGGCGATCGGCTCTTCGTCGCCACCGCCTGATGTGACAATCGATACCCCGTATCGATCGGTGAAGCTCTGGCAGTGCAGAATACCGCAGCATCGATCCATAAATGCCTTGAGCTGAGCACTTACCGAAAAGATATAATTAGGGCTTGCCAAAATCAGGCCGTCGGCATCGAGAATCTTCTGCACAATATCACTGAAACTGTCTTTCTGGACGCAAAAACCCTTGACGTGACAGACGTCACAGCCACGGCAGGGAGCAACTGTATCTCCCTTGAGAACAATGGTTTCATTCACTGCCCCCATGGACTCGGCGCCTTTCAGGACTTCCTTCATTAGCTTTGCCGTACTGCCTTTTTCACCATGGGGACTGCCCACAAGACTGATCAGTTTCATTAAATTTTCCTGGTAAAAGGATGGGTATAAGTAAAAAAATACTCTGGAGAGCCACCTGAACAACCTCTTTATCTTATCTTGCACAGGTAATTTTGGCTCTTTTTTTTTACCATAAAACGCAATCGCTGTTTTTTTATTGACACATTATATGTAAAAGTTATATATATCGACATATGGCGATATGCGAATAAAGGAGAGTTGATGAAAACATTTATACGGGTAATGAAAGCTCTGTCCGATCCGAACAGGGTGCGGATATTAAAACTTCTTCAAGGGGAAGAACTCTGTGTCTGTGAAATCCAGGAGGTCCTGGGACTGGCTCAGTCTACGGTTTCCAAGCATATGAAATTATTGGAAGATGCCGGCTTGGTTGAAAAGAAACGACAGGGAACTTGGATGATTTACAGTCTGGCGGACGGCAGCGAGTCGGTATTCGCAAAAAAAATGCTGAATGAACTCCGCGACTGGCTCGATGATGACATCGAACTTAACAGGATGCGTAAGGGCTTACCAGCTGCGGCAGCACTACGTTATTGCACACCAAAGAATTAAAGGACACGCTCATGAAAGCCATACAACCTGTTGACACTGATTGTGGATGTACCTGTCAAGAGACAAATCTAGAGCAGTCACAACCAACTCCAAAGAGCAGCATGAGTAAAGCCATCTTCCTGGGACTGCTCGGGCTAGCCATCTGGTATTTAATATACAGGCAACTCGAACCTTTTTCGTATTTTTTCGCTTACTCTCTGGTCGGCCTGGAGAAGGGAAGTCATCTGGGGGAGGCTCTTCAGTTTTTTGTGTATGACACTCCGAAGGTAATGATGCTGCTGACGCTCATTGTTTTTGTGATTGGCATGATTCGATCATTTTTTACCCAGGAGCGCACCCGTAAATATCTGGCCGGAAAACGTGAGACAGCCGGCAACGTGATGGCTGCCGTACTCGGTATTGTCACTCCATTTTGTTCTTGTTCCGCGGTGCCGCTCTTTATCGGTTTTGTTCAGGCCGGAGTACCCTTAGGTGTAACTTTTTCTTTTCTCATTGCAGCCCCTATGGTCAACGAGATTGCCGTCGTTCTGCTGTATGGCCTGCTTGGCTGGAAGGTCGCCGCCATTTATCTCGGAACGGGTCTCATGATCGCCATAATTTCCGGCTGGGTCATCGGTCGCTTTAAGCTGGAGCATTGGATTGAAGACTGGGTGCAGCAGCTGCGGGCGGGTGAAGCCGTGATCATAGAAGAAAAACTGAGTTGGGCCGACCGCATTGGTCGAGGTCGGGAGGCCGTACGAGATATCGTGGGTAAGGTCTGGATCTATGTCGTTGCCGGAATTGGTGTGGGTGCAGCAATTCATGGATATGTGCCTGAGACTTTCATGGCGTCCATCATGGGCAAGGATGCCTGGTGGTCAGTGCCTGCCGCTGTTGTGGTTGGTATCCCCATGTATTCCAATGCAGCCGGCATTGTCCCGGTGGTGGAAGCGCTTCTTGGCAAGGGTGCCGCACTTGGTACCGTGCTGGCCTTTATGATGAGTGTTATTGCCTTGTCACTGCCGGAAATGGTCATTCTCCGTAAGGTGCTCAAGCCAAAATTGATAGCTGTCTTTATCGGAGTTGTAGGCTGCGGCATCTTATTTACCGGTTTTTTGTTCAATCTGATTATTTGAATCAATTCTATCGGTATTTTTCTCCAGGATACTCACCTCCAGGTGAGCGTTAGTTTCAACACAACACAATGAGGACCAAGATGGAAATAAAAGTATGTGGACCGGGATGTGCCTCCTGTGAAAAGGCGCAGAAAACTGTCGAATCTGCCGTTGCGGCAAAAGGGGTTCAGGCCACCATTACTAAGGTGTCGGATTTTCAGGAGATAGCCAAGCTGGGGATTTTTTCAACTCCGGCCGTCGTTATTGACGGAGAGGTTAAATGTGTGGGTCGTGCCCCAAAGCAGAGTGAAGTTGAAGAGTGGATACGTTGATGAAAATATTTCTGTTTAAGGCGTAGAGCGACACTTACCAGGGCAATTAAAACAGGGGCCGATTACTTCGTTTGTTCGTAAGTGGCCCCAACTTTCGGGACAGGAATCAACGACAGCACCTTCAAAAAACTGATGCCGTATGATTATGAACGGAATCGTCGCTCCCATTCATATTCACGACCGGTGACTTTGTCTTCCATGTTCCGAATTCTTCTCTCCATTTCTTCAAATTTTCTTTTCAGGCGCTGGGCTGCTGTCTTCGGAGAATGTACGTAGCTGTCATAAAATTCCCTTTCTTGCTCGCTTTCAATGGGTTTTACCGGTTTGGGTTTCATGAAAAAGGCCGCAACCAGATAGATGCCGATAACCGGCCAGAAACCACTGAAGATAAAAACAATGACCATCGCCATTCGTACCCAGAAGACGGAGAGATCAAAGTAATCAGCGATCCCTTTGCATACTCCCAGGAAAACACCGTTTCGCGCCCGGTAAATGCCGCCTTTCTTTTCGTAATTTTCGTTCATCACTAATACCCATCCTTTCCCTGACCATCTGTCAGGATTGTTTCGAGGGAGTTGATTCTTTGTTCAAGTTTTTCCATACCCTGATAAATTTCCTGAATGATCCTGGCTTCCTCACTGTCGGCCGCACCACCGGCAGGCCTGTTGCTGCGGGTTTTGACGATTATCAGAATGGTTCCGCAGATAAGCATTGCCAAGGCTACGATAGAACCGAAAACAATGGCCACGATTATGATGTTGAGCATGGTGTATTTACTCCGATCCTATGGTTCGTCGTTATACCCCTTGGGAAGGATTGTATTACATATCTCCCCGGGGTATCGGCTCCTTTGGGAAATAATATTTTAAAACTACAGGGGCCAGGCACAAGCGTCGGAATCATTTCTATTCCTGACTCACGAAGCAGTTTCGCCTTTATTACTGTATTGAGTGGCTTTGATCTTGGCAAGTTCATTTTCAATCTCGTCATCTGAAGCGAGGTTGTCAAATTCTTCCTCAATAATCGGTTTTTGGGGCGTGTTGACCAATTCAGCTTCGGCTTCCATCTGCTCAATCCTGCTTTCCAGTCTGTCAAAACGGGCCATGGTGTCACTGCTGTTGCTCCGCCTTATATCCTCCTGGGCACGTTTCTTTCCGGAAGCCCTCTTGTGACGCTCTACGAGCACTCTTTTCTTTTCCTTGGCATTGTTCAATTTGTTCTCAAGCTCGGATATGTCATCGTGGTATTGTGCAATGAGTCCGCCGTATTCGACGAGTTCACTTTCAAGAGTATCTGTAATTACAGAGAAACGACGTTTTTCGATGAGAGCCTCTCTCGCCAGGTTGTCCCGGCCTTTGGCCACGGCAAGGCGGGCGCGTTCTGCCCAGAGTTCCTTTCTGGCATGCATTTCTTCAAGTTTTCTCTCGACCTTTTTACGTCCGGCAATGACTCCGGCACAGGAAGATTTCAGCTCAATGAGGGTGTCCTCCATCTCGTGGATCATCAGTTTGATCATCTTTTCAGGATCTTCCGCTTTATCAAGCATGGAATTAATGTTTGAACTGATTATATCGCTAAATCGTGTGAAAATTCCCATGTTCTTCCTCCAAAATTATTGTTGTGGTTTACCCTTTGTTAAGCAGGATGCGTGCCTATTTGGGAAAATTTGAAAAAGTGCGGAAAAACGAAGCGTTATGGGCTTGAGAATTGTTCTGTAATGAGTTATAATTGCTAATTATTAACGAAATATACCAATATTAGGTAAAATTAGCCAAGTATGTCGATACGTAAAAAAGCTGAATATTCATCATCACAAGGGGAGGCCCTTGGTCAGTCGGAGATATTTCTCGATTTTCAGGAGCGCCTGTCTCGTGTCGCACCCGTGGACAGACCCGTGCTGCTGATAGGGGAACGAGGAACAGGAAAAGAACTGGCCGCGAGTCGCTTGCATTTTTTGTCGAAGAGATGGCAGGGAACTTTTGTTACTTTGAATTGTGCGACTCTTTCTCCATCATTGATTGAAGCTGAACTCTTCGGTTATGAGAAAGGGGCCTTCACCGGAGCTGAGAGTAGGCGGAGTGGACGTTTTGAGGCGGCAAACGGGGGAACCCTGTTCCTCGATGAAATTGGCTCTATTCCTTTGGAGGCACAGGAAAAGATTCTCCGGGTGGTGGAATATGGTTCATTCGAACGGGTAGGGAGTTCTCAACCTGTTGAAGTGGATGTGCGAATAGTAGGAGCAACCAATGTGGATCTCAAAGAAATGGCAGAAAGAAAAGATTTCAAAAGGGATCTTCTTGATAGACTCTCTTTTGAGGTCTTGTTTCTCCCGCCACTCCGATACAGAGGGGAAGACATTATGCTCCTGGCCAGGCATTTTGCTACCAGGATGTCCTTTGAACTCGGCAGGGATGAAATCCCTGTTTTTACAGAAGAAGCCGTCGTTGCGCTTGAAAAATACAGATGGAGGGGGAACGTCCGGGAACTTAAAAATGTAGTAGAACGGGCGGTATACCGATCAGATACCACCATTATTGATAAAGTTGTCTTTGATCCCTTTATGTCTCCCTATGAGGGCATTCCAACAGCACTTGAAAAGCAGGATAGAATAGAAACCGGCACGGATTCACAGGCAAAGGCAACAGACGCCAGTTCACTTAAACAGGCAGTTGAAGATCTGGAAAGCGCAATGATACGCCGGGCATTGACTCTTTGTCGTCATAATCAGAGAAAAGCCGCTGCGCATCTTGGTCTCACCTACGATCAATTCAGGGGGCGAATTCGTAAATATGGTGCCGCTGTGCTGAAAGATGATGGCGGGACAGACGAAGAACGCTTCGATTAATTCCAGTCATTCTATTCTAATTATTTTTGCATTAGGGAATACACCGCATCGGACATTTCGGGAATGATCGGTTCGATGCCTGTCCACAGTTTAAAGGCGGCAGCACCTTGATATATCAGCATGCCCAGGCCGGGAACAATGGGGCAGCCCCTGTCTTTGGCTGACTGAAGAAGCCTGGTCCATAAGGGGTTATAGACAATATCGGCAACTGTCAGGTGCGGCAACAGCAAAGATTCGTCAATCGGAAGAACATCCTCCCTTGGGTACATGCCAAGGCTTGTGCCGTTAATGAGGATATGGCAATTTTGCAGAGCCTTGGATTGACTGCTCACTGCCTGCTCGATAACTTCGGCACAGTTGCGGATTTTTTCGTTGATTTCTGCGGCAAGAGCCTCTGCTTTTGCAATGGTGCGGTTGCAGATGATGATCTTATCAGCTCCCTGAGAGGCCAGGGTCATGGCAATTGCACGGGCAGCGCCGCCGCAACCCAGGAGGAAAAAACGTTTGCCCCTGGTCGATATCCTGGTTTCTTCTTCCAGTGATCGTGTAAACCCCTCGCCATCGGTATTGTAACCTTTGGTTTTGCCGTCCTTGACACAGATGGTATTCACGGCCCCAATTGTCGCAGCAAGAGGATCGAGTTCGTCCAGATATTCGATTATCCGGATCTTGTGGGGAATGGTCACATTGAAACCTGCGACATTCATTCTGGTCAGTCCGGAAAATACCTTCTCAAGATTATCTTCATTGACTTCTACCGGTAAATAGCAGTAATCCATTCCGAGCTTCTGGAAAACGCGGTTGTGCATGGCAGGAGAGACGGAATGTCCAAGAGGATTTCCCAGGAGTACTACCAGTTTTGTTGTGACGGTGGGAGAGTTCATGGTATTTTTACTTTCCTGCAGAGCAGGTGAGGTGGCAAAATCTTACCAGGTATACTGGTCAGTGGATTATGGCCTTGACGTTAAAAAACAGAATAATATTAACTTACAAAATACAGGGATAAATGCATGTCAATTTTCACCCTCTTCATGGCTTTTCTTGTTCTGCTCATTGTCGCCCTGACCTGGTTCTTCCTCTATTATTTCGGCAATCCCGTACTGGATAATCCTGACGGCATTGCCACAGTTGTCGGCAACTGCGGAGATACCATGGAGATTGGACTACAATTCAAAAACGGCAGGGTTGAAAACACCCATCACTGGACCAACGGTTGTTCGTTCAGTAAGCATTGTGTCGAGAAAGCAGCGAATCTCGCCCGTGAAAAAACCATCATGGAACTTAAAAAAATAAATATGGTTGCCATAATGGACGAGGTGGGCCAGTTGCCTGACACGCATCTACATTGTGCGCAGTTGGCGGAAATTACCTTACAGCGAAGCGTCGAAAATTATCTTGAACGGCAGAAGCAAAATCCGGCAAGTGATGATACAAAGTCGTAATTGTAAAAAGTTTTTTTATGAATTAAGCTTGCTCTTCTGACTTAACCTGGAGATTCTGACAAATGGAGGGGGTATGAATTATCCGGTGTGGTTTCTGCCGGAGACAGGCGGAGGATTGCTCATTGCACTGATCTCAATCCTGCATGTCTTTGTTTCCCATTTTGCTGTTGGCGGCGGGCTCTATCTTATTTATGCAGAAAAAAAAGGATTGAAAGAAAACAGTCAGCCCATTCTTGACTTCACCAAAAAGCATGCCCGATTTTTTCTTCTCGTTACCATGGTTTTTGGGTCAATATCCGGAGTGGGTATCTGGTTTATCATTGCCTTAGTGAATCCTGCTGCAACGTCACTTCTTATTCATAATTTTGTCTTTGGCTGGGCGGCGGAATGGGTGTTTTTCACCGTTGAAATAGCCGCGGCCTTCGTCTATTTCTACATGTTCGGCAAGATGGATTCCAAGACCCACCTCAAGGTCGGCTGGCTCTATTTTATAGCAGCCTGGATGTCGCTGTTGCTGATTAACGGTATCATTGGTGTCATGCTGACGCCGGGCAGCTGGTCTGAAAATATGGATTTCTGGGCCGGGTTTTTCAATCCCGGTTTTTTCCCGTCACTGGTCTTCAGGACTTTTATTGCCCTGATGATAGCCGCATGTTATGGCTATTTATCCGCATCGTTCACCAAAGATGAGAGAGTCCGAATAGCCATGACCAGGTTTTCTGCCAAATGGGCCCTGGTAACACTCGCCATAACCATATTGTCCGGTATCTGGTACCTTTCGGTGCTGCCCGATCAGTCTCATGGGTTGGTAATGGGCAAATCACCTACCATTGCTGCTCTCCTACCCTTATGGACTGGTGGAATAGTATCTCTTTTACTGGTAATGCTGGGTGCCGGGATACTGCGTCCGGACCTTAACCTTAAACCGGTAGCCTGTCTGGTGATGGTCAGTGCCCTGCTGGTTATGGGTGGATTTGAGTGGACCAGGGAAGCTGCTCGCCGTCCCTATGTGATCAACGAGGTGATGTATTCCAATGGTATCCTGAAAAAGGATGTGGATGATTTAAACCAGAAAGGCTATCTCCGGACGGCCCTCTGGGTGCAGAACAAGGATGTGTCTGAAGGCAACCTTAAAAGTGCAGGGCAGGAACTGTTCATGCACCAGTGTTATGCCTGTCATACACTGGGTGGCAGAAACAATGATATGGTCAAGGCAACCAGCAGCATGAGCTATCGGGCATTAGTGGGTTATATCGGTAAGATCCATGAAGTACGCTCTTTCATGCCGCCTTTCGTCGGCACTGAACAGGAGAGCAGGGCACTTGCTGCATATATAGCCGGCAGCCTGCATGGCAAGGATGTGCAGGAAGCCCCACAGGTGAACGGCAGCGCGCAAAGTGGGGTGGCCCTGTTTGAGGAAAACTGCTCATCCTGCCATGTGATCGAAGAACTTACCGGTGTGTTTGAAGGCGTTGAACAACAGGAAATTATCGGGCTGCTGAGAACCCTGAATGATATATCTGATGAAATGCAGCCCTTCGCCGGCAACGATGAGGAACATAAAGAGCTGGCCATTTTCCTGAGCGGGCAGAACGATCAGGAAAAAAAGGAAGCAGTGATCGA
This sequence comes from uncultured delta proteobacterium, assembly GCA_963709755.1. Taxonomy (GTDB): domain Bacteria; phylum Desulfobacterota; class Desulfobulbia; order Desulfobulbales; family Desulfocapsaceae; genus Desulforhopalus_A. The sequence continues at coordinate 807,229 of CAVPXO010000001.1, read as the reverse complement.
CGGCAAAGAAGTTTTCAAGACTCATTGCACCATGTGTCATGGAGCAGGTGATATGAAAAAACGAGTTGCCACAAGGGAGCGTCAGGAAATTTTCACCATGCTTGGCAGGCTTGAACAATTGCAGAAAGCAATGCCCCCATTTAAAGGTTCGGCAGAGGAACGAGAGGCTTTAGCTGATTATATCAACAGTATCAATCAGGGAGGTGAGTAATGAATCCTCTTCTTATTCCGCAACCCGATACAATTCCGGTAAGCTGGGGCTGGTTTCAGTTCCTGCTGCTTATAACCTTTCCTCTGCATCTTTTAGCCATGAACGCCATGTTGGGTGGCCTGGCCATAGGTATTGTCCAGCATATGAAGGGAGGTGTTTTACAAAAACAGCTGGCACATCGCCTGGCTGTTGTCCTCCCGCTGGTCATTGCCTTTGTGGTCAATTTTGGTGTTGCCCCGTTACTCTTTGTCCAGGTTCTTTATGGCCAGTTTCTGTACAGCAGCTCTATACTCATGGGGACTTTCTGGATACTGATCGTACCGATGCTGATTGTTGCCTATTACGGTGCGTATCTGTATGACTTTAGATTTACCCGACTTGGCTCGGCTGGTCCATGGGTTGCCGTGCTGTCATTTCTCCTGCTGCTAGTTATCGGTTTTTTCTTTACAAATAATATGTTGTTGATGGCAACACCGGAACATTTCGGTGAGTATTTCATCCACAAAAGCGGTACGTTATTACTGTCTGACCAAGCAGGTTTCTGGCCACGATTTCTCCATATGCTGCTCGGTTCTCTTGCTATCGGCGGGCTGTTTGTGGCCCTGGTCGGACGTTTTAGGAAATCTGCCAATCCCGATTTAGCAAAACATGCGGAACAGGTTGGTTTAACAAGTTTCCTTGTCCTGACTTCTGTTAATATCCTGATCGGTATTCTGTATCTTCTTTCCTTGCCAAAAGAGCTGATGATGCTGTTTATGGGCAATAATATCGGGGCGACCATAGCCTTCTGTGCTGCTCTTCTTCTGGCAGCAGGTGCACTTTTCAGTGCTGTCAGGAGAAGATTCCTGCTGACGCTTTACCATGCGTTAGGCCTTGTACTTTTCATGACTTTCATGCGGAGTTGGTTAAGAAGTGCCTATCTCAAGGATGTCTTTACTCTAAAGGAACTTCAGGTAGTTCCACAGTATTCGCCGATGATTTTTTTCTTTGCTACTCTTTTTATTGGAATTATCTGTCTTGTGTGGCTGGTTAAAAGGACCAGTGAAGCCTCTCTTTTTGAACGGGAAAAAGAGATATAATTGATTGCCGATTGGACAAGGCACAAGCCCCACGGAGGACGGCGAGATAGTTGGCAAAGCATCGGAGAATCCTACACTGCAAGAGGGTTCACCTCTTTTGCTTTGTCGAGCACCTCGCGAACCTTTTTCGCCATGAGTTGATGGGTGATAGGTTTAAGGAGCACATCCTGGATGCCAAGCTCTGTCAAGTCTCTACTGGTTAGATGTTCGTCATATCCGGTGTATATAATCAACGGCACCTGGATGTCATTCAGACGGAGACGGCGGGCCAGATCAACGCCTGTAACTAAAGGCATGGAGAGATCACTGATTATCAGATCTACTTCGGTGTGATGTTCGGTCAGAAAAGTCAGGGCCTGTAAACCATCGACGAAATCAGTTACCCTATATCCCAAAGAAAGGAGAATTTCTCTGCCGATTTCAACCAGAAAAGGTTCATCATCGATGTAGACGATATGCTCTTCCCCCACTGCAATTTCCGGTACATCCTTTGCATTCAAGTCAATAACTTCTTCAGCCAGGGGAAGGTACACATCAAATATAGTTCCCACTCCCACCTTTGAAAAAACACTGATATCTCCTTTCAGGCTGGTAATAATGCCATGAACCATGGAAAGTCCGAGGCCGGTTCCTTCATCCTTCTTTTTAGTGGTGAAAAAAGGATCAAAAATACGGTTGCGGATTTCCTCCGGTATTCCGTGGCCGGTATCCTGGATCCGTAAGCGTACATAATTCGCGGGCACTATAAGTGCATTTAAGGCCGATGAATCCTTGCCCGGAAAGGCTTTTTCGAGGGCTACCGTCAATGTGCCACCCTTCTCCTGCATGGCGTGACCGGCATTCGTGCATAGATTCAGGAGGATTTGGTGGATCTGCACAGGATCAGCCATTACCGTCGCCGAAAAGTCGATTGCTCTTTAATGGCGATTGTCGCCGGCAGGCTGGCGCGGACCAGTTGCATCACCTCTTGTACTGCCGGTTGCAGTTGCACTGGTTGTATAGTTGATTCTGTTTTGCGGCTGAAAGCCAGGATTTGCAGGATAAGTAAACGAGCCTTACCTCCGGCGGCAAGAATTTTCTGCAGATATTCCTTTACCTGATTGTCGGTCGAATGCTTTAGCATGATGAGTTCGGTATAGCCAATAATCCCAGTGAGAATATTGTTGAAATCATGAGCAATGCCGCCTGCCAATGTGCCGATAGCTTCCAGTTTCTGGTTCTGGCGGATATCCCTCTCCAGTAATACCCGCTTGGTGTCATCGAAAAGATAGCCCCATATATGAGTCAGCTGGCCATTTTCGTCAAATTTGCCTATTTCGTTACCGACACAGAATAACGGGCTGCCATCACGTCGGCGCAGCTCCGATTTGTGCCGTTCCAGTTTCCCCTCACGACGGATTTTGTCGAGAAAGAGGGCACGATCAACCGCAACAGGGTACTGGGTTATTACGTTGAATTTTTTAATCTCTTCAATTGTGTCGTAACCAAACATTTGAGCATAGGCGAGATTACAGTCTATGATTTTGCCATCGACCGAAACAATGAAATCTCCAGTGAGATCTTCTTCAAAGAATTGTCGATAGCGTTCTTCACTGGCCCGCAAACCGGATTCCATCTTCTTCAAGTGACTTATATCGATGAAGCTTTCGATCAAATACTGCTCGTTGCCATGCTGTATTTTGGCAATGCTTTTCAACACTGGAATTTCCGAAAAATCTTCACGGATAAGCATTAATTCCCTGGTCTCAACCTTTTCATCAAGATCAACAATGGGGCAATTATGCGGGTCGTTGTTGCAAATAACCTGGTGGCAGTTTTTCCCGATAATGTTGTCAGGCGACTGCTTGAGCATCGCAGCCCCGGTCTTGTTGACGGCAACAATCTTGCGTTCTCCTGCAGTGGCAACCACCAAAATGCCACAATTGACGGTATCAAGGATGTTTTGAAGGTATTTCTCATTGTTAATCTGCGCAGACTGGAGTTCCTGCACCGTATCAAGCATGGAATTGATTCGACCACCCAGAGTGGCTATTTCATCGCTGCCTGGCGATTGTATCCGCAGGGTTGCATCACCTGTTTTGGTTATCAGATCAACTTCGTCTGAAAGAATCACTAACTTACGCAGGACAAATCTATTCAGGAGATAGATGAGAAAGGCCATAATGCCTAAACCCACCAGCAGAAGGGAAATAACCTGCTGTTTCCACATCGCATATCCCTGTTGGTACATGGCACGGGTCAAGGTAACGAGAATTTTGACGGCTGGTTTCCCGGAAACATCAGCAAGTATCGTAGAGGCGACAAGTGTCTCGTCATCGACAATATGTGACTGGTATTCGGCAGGTTCTTGTTGAGTCGTACTGGTCGCTTTAAGTAATGATATTTTAGTTCCTCCAGAATATGGTTCCAGAGCTATGGTGAGATGAGTCAGATAGCTCATCCGATCAATTTCATTTTTATTGAGATATCGTCCGACCAAAAGAGTGCCATGATTTGGGCCTTCCCTAAGGCTCGACATGATAGGGGCTGAGCTTACCAGCAAAGGTGCTGATGGTGTGACAATTATTCCTGCCTTGACCTCGAGACTGGTGCGATGAACAAACAGTTGTTTCATTGATCGAATAACATTAATCGTTGTAATGTCGGGTGCTTTTGCTTCAGAATTGTCATCATCGAAAAAACGCTGGTAAACCAGATCGTCCTGTTCGTTGAAGAACATCATCAAATTAATCTTTTGATCTATAAAGGTCTCATTCATGAGATTGTTTGAGATATATTCGCTGTTGCCATCAGTAACAAATATATACGTATCATCCCAGAAAGCCCAATCCGTTACGAAAGATTTCAACTTATCAAGACTATTGGCAATTTCATTGGTGACACGTTTTATCTGGATTTTTGCGTCATCTTTCTCAAGAGCTGTAAACCGACTGAGGACTAATTCTTTAGAGGTCAATGTCAGACAGGCAATAAGAAAACAGATCATCGCGCAGACAAGACAGGCAGTTTTAGTGAGAATGCTGATATTTCTGATTCTAAACAAGGGCATGTATGGTGTAATGGGTTTATTTGGAATCGAATGGAAGCGCAAATGAATTTCTTTACCACCATCAATGTACCTTTTGCATGCAAAGTATATTACGGTCTCAGGTGAAAAACAAAGGAATAAGTTTTTCTGTACGTTACAGGAAATTTGATAATGCAGGAAAAGGTACAACAAGGAGCGGTATGAACGAAAAGACAGAGTGCAGGAAACATGGACAGGTTTTTGTATGGGTTGTCTGCAGACATGTAGGAAATGGGAGCGCCGATACTGTAGTTTTTAGTGAGAAAAAGGACGCCCTCTGCTTTGAATGTAACCGAAATCTTCAAAACCTTACGCAGCAGGACGTGGTGGGCATGTGTGAAGAATGTCTCAAGGATTTCACAGCAAAACTGATGATAGATGCACAAACCTTTGCCGGCCTCAAGAGTCGAGTCAAGGGCATTGAGCATCTTAAGACAAAGAGGAAGTCCTCAGAAAAAGACGAAACTGCACAGGAATAATCTCGCGCGCAAGGTCCCACAACGGCGACAAATGCACCTCAGCTTAAGAATAAAATTACCATAATCCGTTTGACAGGACCTAAGACAGAATTATTTTACACGGATCGGAGGTCAATATTTCCGATCGACCTCTCCGTGTATTTCAGTGTTTTCCTCTTTCTATCGTTTTTCAAGGCAATACCTGCCACAACACTATGTGTCCGCGATATGGATGACCGCGGTCTGTTCAGAGGAGCGGGAATGAAATCAATCATCATTTTCGGAGCAGGAATCGCCGGACTGAGTGCCGCTCATGAACTGAACCAGCTGGGTTACAAGGTAACCGTGTATGAAGCGATGGATCAGTCTGGTGGGTTTTTCAGGAGTGCGCGATACAGTAATTCCAACATGCCTTCAGAATATTCCTGGCATGGCATGGGACCCTGGTATCACAATACCTTTGATCTTATGAAGCAAATTCCTTTTAAAGACAGGGGATGCCTCTATGATTCCGTCCTTTCACGTCCTATCGACTTTGGCATCTTTCCGGATGATGCGAAAGCCCGCTTTTATGATAAAGGTTTAAGAAGCATTCCTGAAATGTTCAGGATGAATGGGTGGGAATTTGTCAAATGGTCGTATGTCATGCTCAAGACATGGACAGCCAACAATCGCAGCAAGAAAGAATACAGCAGGTTAAACGCTGCCGGATCATGGCAGCCCTTGCTGGGGAATACGGCCTATAGAACCTGGCGCTCCTGCTATGGACCATGGATTGGCTCGGACTGGTCAAAAGTCTGTCTGCATACGACAGGCGATTTTTTCAGAAAACAGCTGACCACCCAACCGCCACACCACCATAAAGCTGATCAGGACGGTCCGGCATGGAGCCAGGGCGCAGGAGATGGCTGGCTGCTGCTCAAGGGGCCCAGCAATGAATACTGGTTTGACCCATGGGTTGAATACCTGGAACAAAAAGGTGTAGATTTTCACTGGCAGCAGCCGTTGACTAAACTGAATTTTGACGGCAAGGAAATCACCTCTGCTACTGTCGGTGATGAAACAGTAATCGGTGATTGTTATATTTTAGCCATAAACCCTTTTATTACATCGGAAATATTAAATAAGACGCCTGAGCTTAAAAAGCAGGATGTTTTGCGTTTGTTTCAGCCTCTTATTCAGGATGGACCTCACGTACAGGTTTCTTTCAGAATTGCCTTTTCGGCGGAAATTAATTTTCCTCGTGAGCGGGTTGCAGTGGTGGTTTGTGATTCGGAATTCAATCTGACCCTCTTTGCCGAAGAACAGGTCTGGGACCAGGATGTGGACCTGGGGGAAAATGTTAAATCCCTCTGGACAGGCACCTCCTGTATAAGCAGCGTTCCCGGGAGGATCCATCATAAACCGGTCTATTCCTGCACGAAAGAAGAATTTATTGACGAGGTAAAGGCTCAGATATTGAGATGTGGAGCACTTGATACATTAATTCAGGAAGCTAATGACGGCAGAACACTCAAAGACTTTCCGATTATCCTCATTGAGGTCTGGCATGAGTGGGAATTTTCCGCTGAGGGAATCAATCACTTTCAGCCGAAATGGGTTACCACAACCAATACGCATGACTTTATGCCTTCTCAGACAACCCCGCTGGACAACCTTTTTTTAGCCGGCTCACACACTGCAACCCAGGCTCACGTCTGGAGTATCGAAGGTGCAGTGGAAAGCGGAAGAAGGGCGGCAAAAGCAATAGATCCGCGAGTCGAAGTCATCGACCAGTACATACCGGGATGGCTAAAGGCTATTAATAAGATTGATGATCTATTATATTCCGTAAAAGGTCCCCATGTCATGGATCTGACTCTTGCAGGTCTGCTGTTTTTAGTGCTGTGGTTTCTTTTATAATTTTTCCGCTTTCTACAAGCACAACTCTATAATGTCTCGCCGAGATATTCGGTAAAGCGTTTCCAGGATTTTTTGTCCGCATCTTCACGATAGGATTGTGCGCCGAAAACGGTAAAGGCGTGGGGGGCTCCGCCGTACGTGATCATTTCATGTTCCACATGATTATTTTCAAGTTCTTTGGCCAGGGCTGCGAATTGGTCGATGGTGACAGAAGAATCAGCTGTGCCGTGCAGAATAAGAAATTTTCCTTTTGCCGTGGAGTAATCCTGTCCCTCCGGTGTGGCAAGACCTCCGTGAAAGGTGACAAAGCCTTTCAGGTCTGCCCCTGAACGTGCGAGTTCAAGTACGGCAGCTCCACCAAAACAATACCCGACAACCACTGCATTTTCTGCATTGAGGCCTTGAGCCTTTGCTGTGTCCAGGGCGCCATATAAAAGTTTGCGCAGCTTCTGTCGGTCTTTGTACAGCGCCCCTGTGAGCTGTCGCTTGTCTTCAACTTTTGTCGGACGTACTCCGGTACCGAAAAGATCGGCTGCAAAAACGCTGTATCCAAGATTGGCAAGCATCTCCGCTCTTTTGATTTCATAATCAGTGAGTCCGTCCCAGTCATGGATGAGAAGTATCATTGACGCACCGGGTCTGGTGTTGATAAAATATCCTGTATAGGACTGACCGTCTATGGAATAATTAATATCATCACCTGCGAGGGTGTAGGTTGCAAAAAGTATTACAAGAAGCAGTGAAAATAAATAATGCATAATAGACCTCCTGTAGTAATGGTGGAGACGAATGTTTACGAGATAACGAGCAGAAGTGCAGACATAAAAATAGTGCTGCAACATTGCATATAAGAATATGTATGATGGTCAGGAAATCAATGCTTTCGGGATGAACATTGGATAAGACAGGAGGGGGACAGCTTAGTTTTTCTTTCGTCGGTGTCTTCGATCACGATACTTTGGTTCGGTATCTAAAGCTTCAACCTCAGTCAGCATCTGCAGATAGATTGTGTAGCGTGCCTGGTTGATCTGATTCTGTTCGACAAGATCTTTAACCCTGCAGTCCGGTTCTTCGCGATGTTTGCAGTCCCGGAATCTGCACCCTTCCATGCCTGCTTTTTCAAAGCCCGGAAAATAGGTGGAGAGCTGCTGGGCGGAGATGTCAACCATCCCGAAATCATTAAAACCGGGAGAATCAATCAACTCACCCCCATTGTTGAGGAGGTGGAGTGTTGAAACGGTCGTGGTGTGTCGTCCCCGTTTCTTGGTTTCGCTTATCACACCTGTTGTCAGGTTGATTTCAGGCAGGAGGCTGTTGAGAATCGAGCTTTTGCCGACACCGGTCGGGCCAACAAAAACTCCCCTGTGGCCCTCGCTGAAAAAGGAATTGAGATTCTGAAGGCCTGAGCCGTTTTCCGCACTCAAGGTAAATATTTTAACCGAATCCCGGTAAACCGGTTCAACTGCTGCCTGATATTCTGCAAAACAGACCAGATCGGATTTATTCATCACCAGCACAGGGCGAAGATTGCCGGCACGGGCCGATACAATGGCCCGGTCGATAAAACCCGGAGGTGGCAATGGCTCACAGGAAACGACAATACAAAGCACATCCAGGTTGGCACCGACAATATGACGCCCACCCCGGGCGTCCATGCGGGAAAGCTCTGAACTCCTTTCAAGTCGTGTGAGCACATCATCTTTTATGACAACCTTGTCGCCGACAACATGACCTGAATTTCGTTTTACCCGGATCATGCTGTGCAGGTTGCCTTCGGGGGACAGGACATCGACGGCAACGCCGTAATGGGCCACGATTATGCCTTCACTGTTCTCTACTGCTGTCTGCTTTTTTTTCAAGAATCTCCTCAGAGCATCTATTGTAAAAATTATGCTGGAAAGTTTTCTACTATTTGTCGGTAGCCAGTCTTAAGCCAATAAATAATAAAACTGAACCGGTACAGGTGTCAAAAACCCTATTTACCATGGGACGCTGCAACCAGATTTTCGCTTTATTGACCATGGCGGCAAGGATACATTGATATAACATGGCGATAGAGAAATGTATGCCAGCCACTATCAGTGATTGTAAAAGAGCCGGCTCTGTCGGGTTGATGAACTGGGGCAGGAAAGCCATATAGAAAATTATTGTTTTGGGGTTGAGCACATTTGACAGAAAACCTTCCCTGAAGGATCTCGAAAACAGGAAGACGTCCTGCTGTGTTGTATTATTGCCGGCAAAGATATTTTGATGCCTGCCGACAGCACGTTTCCAGCTGCACAGTCCCAGCCAGATTAAATAGGCGGCACCGGCAAACCTGAGAGCATTAAAAGCCCAGGCTGTTTGCAGCAGGATGATTGAGATGCCGAGTGCCGAAACCGTTGCGTGAACAAACAAACCGCTGCAGATCCCAAGGGAACTGACCGTGCCATCTATCCAGCCGCCGCGGGCGCTGTTTCTGATAACCAGCATAGTATCCACTCCCGGAGTCAGGGTGAGGAGGGTGACAGCCATGAGGCAGGTGGCAAAAGTCTGTAGATCCATAGTCATTCGATTGTCCATTGATTGATTATCAAATCCCGGTATTATACAGTTTTTTACCAGATTAATCAGAATATTTATACAGTTCAGACTCTTTTTCGAACCGAGCAGTACACAAATTGCTTCACACTGCATAATGTGAAGACTCAACTTCCAAATTATCGTTCACTCATTGAAAAGGAGCAATCATGTTTATTGATCTTTTACGCAGCAGAAGAAGTGTCAGACAATTTCAAGACAAGCCGGTTGAACAGAAAAAGATCGATCTCTTAGTGGAGGCAATGTTGCGTTCCCCTTCTTCGAGAGGTCTTAATCCCTGGGAATTTGTGGTAGTCAGCGACCCTGATATGCTCAACGGTCTCGCAACGGCCAAACCCCATGGAGCCTCATTTGTGAAAAATGCGCCGTTGGCGATTGTTGTGTGCGGCGATCCCGGCAGGAGTGATGTCTGGGTTGAAGATTGCTCGATTGCAGCCCTCATCCTGCATCTGACAGCAACCGACCTGGGGTTGGGCAGTTGTTGGATACAGCTTCGCAACCGGGAACATGATGCACAGACCACCTCGGATGAATACGTCAAGAGGCTTCTGGGGCTTGGTGATAAGCTGGCGGTTGAAGCAATAATTGCGATTGGTTACGGCAAGGAAGATAAGCCGGGACACTCTCAATCCTCACTGCTCTATGAAAAAGTCAGCTATGAGAAATACGGCCGGAAGGGATAACAGCAGGAGTGGGTCAAGCTGTCGTCTGTAAAGCAAAGATGGTTGCTGTAGAAAAAACGAGAGGTGCTTTATGAGCTCATATTATAAGGATCCGGACCCCGAGGAAACCCAGGACTGGATTGATTCCCTTAAGGGGGTGATACAACAGGAAGGTCATGAAAAGGCCGACTATCTCCTCCGCCGTCTGACCGATATTGCCAGGGCTCTTGGGGTATCCACCTCGCCTGGTCTGCTGACTCCTTACTCTAATACCATCCTGCCGGAACATGAAGATGCCATTCCTGGCGATTCTCTTGTCGCCAGGAACGTTGCTGCCTATGTTCGCTGGAATGCCATGGCCATGGTGGCAAGAGCAAATAAAGATCATAAAGGACTGGGAGGACATATCTCCACCTATACCTCTATTTCTGCCATGTATGAAGTGGGGTTCAACTGGTTTTTTCGTGGGCCGAATGCTGCCTATGGGGCCGATATGATATATTTTCAAGGGCACAGCTCCCCTGGGGTTTACGCCCGCGCTTTTGTCGAAGGCAGGTTAGACGAAGAACAGCTTGACAATTTTCGCCAGGAGGTTGGGGGGCATGGACTATCCTCCTATCCGCATCCCTGGTTAATGCCCGATTTCTGGCAGTTCCCGACGGTCTCCATGGGGCTTGGGCCTATGGCGGCAATTTACCAGGCCCGTTTCATGAAGTACATGGACAGTCGGGACCTGAGAGAGGCGGGTGACAGAAAGGTCTGGGTTTACATGGGAGACGGGGAGTCGGACGAGCCGGAATCTCTTGGTGCGCTGTCACTTGCAGCCCGCGAGAATCTCGACAACCTCATCTTTGTAGTCAACTGCAATCTGCAGAGGCTCGATGGCCCTGTGCGGGGCAACGGTAAGATAATTCAGGAGCTGGAAGCGCACTTTCGCGGCGCAGGCTGGCATGTCATTAAATTAATATGGGGAACCGAGTGGGATGTTATTTTACAGCGTGACACTGAAGGTTTGCTGATAAAAAAATTCGGTGAAATGGTCGATGGCGACTTCCAGACCATCAGGGCACGCGGGCCGGAATATCTGCGGAAAAAGGTTTTTGGTGACGATCCCCGTCTGATGGCGCTGGTGGAAGATATCAGCGACAAAGAACTCTGGCAGATGACCCGCGGCGGTCATGATCCTCGCAAGGTGTATGCCGCCTATTCTGCGGCAATGAAGTTTAAGGGCAAACCTGTCGTTATCCTGGCCAAAACCATCAAGGGATTCGGCATGGGGCAGGCCGGTGAGTCGGTAATGGTATCCCATAACGTGAAGAAGATGGATGTTGAGGCCCTGAAGGTATTTCGGGATAGATTTCATGTGCCGCTGGAAGATGATCAGCTGGTCGATCTCCCCTTCATTCGACCCCCGGCGGGCAGTCCGGAAGAATTGTTTGTAAAAGAACGTCGGGAGGCGATGGGAGGTCCGGTCCCTTATCGTGAGACAAAACATAATTCTCTGCCGGCGCCACCGCTGAGTGTCTTTAAAGCCCTGCTCAACTCGTCAAAGGATCGAGAACTCTCAACAACCATGGCCTTTGTACGGTTGCTTGGTACGCTTATAAAGGACAAAGGTGTCGGCAATCATATTGTCCCGATCATTCCGGATGAAGCCCGAACCTTCGGCATGGAAGGACTGTTTCGACAGCTTGGAATTTATGCACCAACCGGGCAGCTCTATGATCCACAGGATTCGGAGACGGTTTCCTGGTATAAAGAGGATCCGAAAGGACAGATCCTGGAAGAGGGTATTACCGAGGCCGGCTCCATCTCTTCATGGCTCGCTGCAGCTACTGCCCATGTCAATTACGGCGTGCCGATGATTCCTTTTTATGCCTTCTATTCCATGTTCGGCTTTCAGCGGGTTGGTGACCAGCTCTGGGCTGCAGGAGACAGTCGGGCAAAAGGATTCATCATGGGCGCCACCTCCGGACGCACCACATTGAATGGTGAGGGATTGCAGCATCAGGATGGCCAGGGGCTCCTTTTTGCCTCTGCCTATCCGTCCTGTCTGGCCTATGATCCTACTTTCAGTTATGAGGTTGCGGTACTGATCCAGAAAGGTATCGAACGAATGTTTGCAGATGGTAAGGAAATTTTTTATTATATTACCCTCCTTAATGAAAATTACTCTCACCCGGAAATGCCGGAAGGGGTGGAAGAAGGAATCAACAAGGGCATGTATCTCTTTCAAAAGGGGGGAGAAGAAGGAACCCGGGTACAACTGATGGGATCCGGGTCCATTTTCAGAGAGGTGATCGCCGCCGCCAACCTGTTAAAGGAGGATTTTGGGGTGCAGGCGGATGTCTGGTCTATTCTTGGTGTAAATCAGCTGCATCGCGAAGGCACGCTTATCGAAGACTGGAATCGTAATCATCCGGAACAGGACAGAAAAAAGACCTATGTCGAGGAGCAGCTTGAGCGGCACGAAGGGCCGGTTGTTATCAGTACCGATTACGTCCAGGCCTACAGTGAGCAGCTCCGTCGCTTTATCGACCGGCCGCTTACCATACTTGGCACGGACGGTTATGGTCGATCCGATTCCCGTGAAGTGTTACGAAGCTTTTTCAAGGTGGATAGATATCATGTTGTCCTCGCTGCCTTGAAAAGTCTGGCAGATGAGGGCAAACTGCCACTGTCTACGGTGAGTGATGCACTCAAAAAATATGGCATAAACCCGGAAGAGCCACACGCACTTAACAGATAGTAGACAGCACTCTACAAGGGCTAGTGTAATAGAATGAAAAAAAATAATCTGTTGGGCGTTAACCCCCGCAAAGCACGGGGGTAAGTGTCTTAGAGGTGAGGATAAGCTTTCGATTTCATATTTATTTCAGGATTTCTTGTTATTTATTGCGATTTTCATGGAGTAAGACACTAAAAGGAGAGAAGCCGATGCCTATCGAGAAAATAATAATTCCCGATTTTGGTGACGTTCAAAAAATTACAGTAGTTGAAGTGTTTATTGCCCCCGGCGACAAGGTGGAAAAAGAGGCATCTCTTATCGCTCTTGAGAGTGAAAAAGCGGTAATGGATATTCCTTCACCTTTCTCAGGAATCATCAAGGAGGTTTTAGTCAAAGATGAAGATGTGGTGACCAGCGGAGATGTAATTGCCCTTATTGAAACAGATGAGACGGTTGCAGAGAAAACTGGTGATGGGCCGAAAGACAGAAAGCAGGCTTCGGAGCCAGTCGCTGCCGAAACTGTATCGGAGGTTGCGCCGGAAAGTGAATCGGAAAGTGAACCGGCAAAGGAAAAAGCAGCTGCCGGTGAGGCTTCGATACCAGCCCCATCGGAGCAGGCCTTCCATGCGACACCCTCCGTACGAGCCTTTGCCAGAGAGAAACGGGTGGATCTGGCCAATGTTGCCGGTACGGGACCCCATGGCCGTATTCTGAAAGAAGATGTCCTGGCCGCGCAAAAGCAGCCGTCTGTCGCTGCTGCCATCCCGGAGCCTCCCCTGGAAGATTTCAGCAAATATGGCGAAGTTGAGGAGGTTGCCCTGGGGCGGATCCAGAAGATATCAGGCCCCTATCTGCACAGGAGCTGGATTACCATTCCCCATGTCACTCATTTTGATGAAGCTGACATTGGTGAATTGGAGCGGTTTCGTAAAGAATTGAATGGTTCATTACAAGAGGGCGAACCTTCTTACAGTCCTTTGGTTTTTGTTATCAGGGCTGTTGTCGCTACCTTAAAAGAATTTCCACTTTTAAACTGCTCCCTGATGCCGGGCGGCGAAAAAGTAATAATGAAGAAATATTATCATCTGGGTATAGCCGTCGATACGCCGGATGGATTGGTTGTTCCGGTGATGAAAGATGCCGACCGGAAAGGTTTTAAAGAAATTGCCGCGGAATTAAAGAGGTTGAGCGGCAGTGCCCGGACAGGGAAAATGGCAATCCCCGATATTCAGGGAGCTAGCTTTACCATCTCGAGTCTTGGCGGTATCGGCGGCACTGGTTTCACTCCAATTATCAGCAGTCCCCAGACGGCGATCCTTGGGCTGTCGCGAAGCTACATGAAACCAGTCTGGGATGGTAAGCAGTTTTTGCCGCAGTTGACCCTGCCTTTTTCCGTCTCCTATGATCACAGGATAATCGATGGGGCAGAGGCCGCCAGGTTTTGCAAGGCGCTGCGTGTGAATATTGAAGATCTGAAAAGAACTTTATTATAGGGAGTGACAAATGAGTGAGGCGAAATCTTTTGATGTAGTTGTCCTGGGAGGCGGTCCCGGTGGGTATACTGCGGCTTTTCGTGCGGCAGATCTGGGACTTGCAGTATGTCTGGTTGAAAAACATGATCGTTTGGGGGGAGTGTGCCTCAATGTGGGGTGTATTCCCTCAAAAACTTTGCTGCATGCCGCGACAGTAATTGAAGAGGCTGCGGAGATAGCCGAATTCGGCGTTGACTTCGCACCGCCCAGAATTGATCTTGAAAGGATTCTTGCCAAAAAAAATGCAGTGATCGAACAGCTTACTTCAGGATTGGATGGTCTCTGTAAGGCCAGAAAAATAACCAGGCTTACAGGCAAAGGAGTGTTTAAGAACTCCACAACCCTTTTGGTTACTGGTTCGGAAGGTGAGCAGGAGGTGCAGTTTGCCAACGCGATTATCGCCACCGGTTCCTGTCCCTTCATGCTGCCGAATATTCCTGGGGATCCCCGCATCTGGGATTCAACAGCAGCCCTGGCTCTCAACATGGTGCCAAAGCGTTTTCTGATCATAGGCGGCGGGATAATCGGCCTGGAAATGGCCCAGATTTACAGCGCACTAGGTTCTGAGATCACCATCGTCGAAATGCTTGAACAGATCATCCCACCGGCCGATAAGGACCTCGTTCAGCCACTTTTTCTGAAGTTAAAAAAGAAGTACAGTATTTTAACCAAGACGAAGGTTACAGCGATTACGCCGGTCGAGAACGGAATCCAGGTTAACTTTGAAGGGAAAAATGTTCCTGAAAATGCTGAATTTGATGCTGTATTGGTGGCAGTAGGCAGGAAACCGAACAGTTCTGATATGGGTTTTGACACAATAGGTCTTAAAATTGACGGACGAGGATTTCTGCAGGTCAATGAGCGGCAGCAGACGAATGTATCCCACATTTATGGGATCGGTGATGTGGTGGGGGAACCGATGCTGGCCCATAAGGCAACGCATGAAGGAAAAGTTGCGGCGGAGGTTATCGCCGGGCATAATGCAGCCTTTGCAGCGATGACTATACCTTCGGTTGCTTACACCAACCCGGAAGTTGCCTGGATGGGACTCACCGAAAAGGAAGCGAAGGCCCAGAATATTGATTTTGATAAAGGGAAATTTCCCTGGGGAGCCAGTGGCCGGGCGCTCAGTGCCGGGGCGTCGTCCGGGGTGACAAAGGCGCTTTTTGACAAAAAGAGTGGGCGTATCATTGGTGCGGGAATCTGCGGTCAGAATGCGGGGGAGCTGATTCATGAAGCGGTACTGGCTCTCGAGATGGGGGCCAGCGCCGAGGATATCAGTCTGACGGTTCATGCCCATCCTACACTTGCCGAAACCTTTGCCTTTGCAGCGGAAATTGTCGATGGCTCCATTACCGATGTTCTTCCTCCGAAAAAGAAATAAATACTTTAGCGAGCCGCTCGAAATGAGCGGCTCTTTTTAATCTCCTTTTGTGCTATGAATCTGACAGACGAACAGCTGCGTATTATTAATCATTCCGGTAGACATGCACGGGTCAGCGCAGTAGCCGGCTCCGGCAAGACCACCACCATGGTTGCCAGGGTGGGCCACTTGCTGCAGCAGGGAGTGGATGCGAATCAGATCATGGTATTGATGTTCAATAAATCTGCGCGGGACTCTTTTGCCTTGGCGATGCAGAATCGGCTGTCGTCCGCTGCTGCTCAGTTACCCGAGGTACGTACTTTTCATTCTCTTGGTATGCGCCTCGTGAACAGCTTTACCAGACGTGGCGCTTTGCCTGGTTACAATCTTGTCACTGAAGAATATGTCCAGGAAAAACTTGCCCGGCAGGTCGCTAATGAAGTGTACCGTCAGGAGCAGGAAAATGAGGGTTGGCTTGCAGGAGATGAAGTTGAAGAGTTCCTTGCATTTATCGATCTGGTAAAATCGGCGATTGCCGGAGCCGCCGAGATTTTTAAAAAACTGGACCTCTCACCACGCTACAGCTATTTCATCAGGGCTTATGAACTGTTTGAAAAGGTGAGAAAGGAGCGAAGAATACGTTTTTTCGCCGATCTTATCCACGAACCTCTCGTGGCGATGCTGGAAGACAGTGAACTTGCCAGCTGGGTAACTGACCGTGTTGATCATATCATTGTTGATGAGTACCAGGATATCAATGAGTCCCAGCAGCAGCTCTTGAAAATCCTTGCCGGAAACAGGGCCAGGGTGATGGTCGTCGGAGATGTGGACCAGTGTATCTATGAATGGCGGGGCGCACGGCCTGAATATATTACCACCAGATTTCAGCTTGATTTCCCGAAGCCGGAAAATTATCAGCTTTCGTACACTTTTCGCTATGGACATCAGCTGTCGCTTGCCGCCAATCATCTTATTGCGGGGAATAGAAAGCGAGATCAAAAGCTGTGCATTTCCCATGAATCAAACGTAAAGACTGTCATTACCTGTTTAGAAGAGCAGAAAAAACACCCGGCTGTCTCTGTTATTTTAGATTGGCGGCAGCAGAACCGCTCACTTCGCGACGCTGTGATCCTGGTCAGGCTCTTTGCCCAGAGTGTTCCGGTGGAGCTGGCTCTTCTCGAGGCGGGTATTCCCTACAGGCTGGAGGGGAACGCACAAGTATTCGATTGTCCTGAGATCCTTGCTCTGACAGGTTATCTGAAAATTGTTCTGGGCACCATGGCTGAAGATAATCAACAGATGCGGGAACAGATGTTTACTGCCATGCTTTCCCAGCCTCATCTGGGTATTAAGAGGGAAGAGATGGCGCTTCTGGTACAGAGTATCGCTGAAAATCCTCACGCCGCCGTTGATTTGTTGCATAATTGGAGTAATTCTGAACTGCCCCCCTTTATACAGAAAAGAATTGAGGAAACTGCGACAAACTGGCGCTGGCTCGCCGAATGTTCGTATTCCGGTCGTGCGGACGTCTTATTAAAGCAGATTGTCCAAAAGTTAAAGCTGTATGATTTTTATCATAATTTTTCAGCAAGGTCCGCCACTGCCGAGAATCGTGTCAAGACCTGCCAGGCCTTTATAGATTTTGCTGCAGCCCAGAAGCTGTCTGTTCGACAACTGTTGGTAAAAATAGCCGAATTTAAGAAGACAGGGGATGAACCAACGGCAGAGGCGCTGTTGATTACTTCCGTCCACCGATCCAAAGGATTGGAATGGCCACTGGTCATTTTGCCGGGTCTTGAGGAAGGTTCTTTTCCATTTTACAGGGAACGGGAAGGGAAGACGGACGATCTGGAGGATGAGAGACGGCTCTTTTATGTAGCAATGACCAGAGCCATAGAACAGGTGGTGTGCATTCATCCGGTTGACGCGGAATTTAAACGCTGTGTAGTCAAATGCTGCGGCAAGATTCCCGGAGAAATGGTACGTGCCAGTCGTTTTCTCTACGAGGCTAACCCAGGCCTGTCTGTTTCGCTTGGTGAAATGCTTTCCCGGGATGAGGAAGACCGGACTCTAACCGCCGACGATACAACCATAGCTAAACAGTATCTCGAAGCCGTTGGTGCAAAAGTGCATCTTTCCGAAGAAATAAAAAAAGAAAAAGAGCAGGGAAAACCTACTGGAAAGATCCTGGAAATCCAGGAGATTGCGGAAGGACTACGGGTCTGGCACCGGATTTTTGGCGCCGGAACAGTCGTTGCCGTAAAAGACAGAAAGCAGGGGCGGCTCACGGTTTTATTTGAGGAGCACGGTGAGATGATTCTCCTGGCAACCTACGCAAGGTTACAAACCTTCTCTTAACCTCTCCTCAGTATTCTCTGGGTGATATTATCAGCTTATATAGGAGGTGGTATAGGCCCTGAACAATTCTATTATTTTTTTGGTTCGGTTCCCTGGTTTTCCGCCGCCGATCTGTATAGAATCAATGGCTGCCAGCGGGACGACTTCCCGTACCGACGAGGTAATAAAGGCCTCGTCAAGAAGTCGGACTTCATCCTTATGGATTCGCCGTTGAACGACAGTATATTCCTTTTCCGCCAGCTCAAGCACTACCTGCCGGGTAATGCCGGGCAGGGCCCGGTCACACGGCGGAGTAACCAGCGTATCACCGAAAAAGGCGAAAATATTTGATGTCGTTCCCTCCAGCAGATAGCCGTTTCTATCCACATAGACAGCCTCGATCGCCTGTTGACTCCGGGCTTCTGCCTGGCAGATGATGGCCGGAATATAATTGATGCTTTTTGCACCAGGAAGAAAGCGATCAACATGGCTGGTGATAACCTTTGCACCTTTCGAGTACCATTCAGGGGGCATATGTTTGACGGCGGTAACCATGACCAGAAGCTGAGGCGACTTGCCCGGTGTGATACCGTCAAGGCTCAGGCCACCGGTCACAACCAGACGAATATTGCTCTCTTTATGATTGTTGCGTTTCAAGGTTTCTTGGACGATCGTGCCGATTTCCTCCCGTGAATAAGGTAAGCGAAGACCAATGAGGCGGGCTGAACGTTCAAGACGAACGAGATGCTCAGCAAGGTGGAAAGGGATACCATTATAGGTACGCAAGAAATCAAAGACGCCAAAACCACGTATTACCGACAGGTCATTAACAGATATTCTGGCCTGTTCGTCCTCTACAAATTGCCCATTGATAGAGTAGATGTCCATTTCGGCTCTCCTGAACGATCCGGTTATTCAGAAAAAGGTGGGTCCTGACCTTTCTCTTTGCAGAGTTGCATATGATGTTCTACTGCCCTGCGGAAATCTTCCTCAAGTTCTGCAAAAGTCTGGCCGCTATAGGCGATTTCTTCATCAATGAACAAAATCTTTCCAAAGAGGGAATAGTCTTTGGTATCTACCTCTATGGTGCCATGGTAACCTTTATGCATTACGGTTTTTTGTGCCAACTATTTTCTCCTGTTATGTCAGTAATGGGGTGGTGGCGGCTCATCTCCGCCGCCTGGTATGTCTTCGATACCAGAAAGCAGCGACTGAAGGCGGTTGATTTTGTCCTCTAGCGCATCGATCAGCGTTTGTTGATCTATGACGACGTCATTTAAGGCGTCAATTGTCTGCTCCTGATATTCAAACTTTTCTTCGAGAATCCGGATTCGATTATCGATATTGCCAAGGATCATAACAATGTTTGAAGATTCTTTTGAGTTCATAGCAAAACATACTAAATGGGTCGGTGAAAAACGCAAGATTTTTTATGAGCATTCGGTGCAGCCCTTTAGTAAAAACAACCCGTTGTGAAATTTATTGAAAAAGTGTAATTGGTGACTGTACCTGAAATATTCCTCATGATTCGGAGCTCCTGTTGATCGTACTTAATTCGCTGTTTCCTATTTTTCTTCTTCTTCTGCTTGGCCGGGTTCTGAAAAAGTGGGGACTTACCAATACCCTTTTTCTCAAAACCAGTGACAGGTTGATTTATTATTTCTTTTTCCCGGTCATGTTGTTCTGGAAAATAGGCGGAGCCTCTTTTGAAAAAGGGATTGACTGGAATTTCTGTTTCGCATCACTTAGCGCCCTGCTGACCATGTTTGTGCTCAGCACTCTTGTTATAAAAATTTTCAGAATATCAGCTTTTCAGGCGGGGTCCTTTTCCCAGAGTTGTTACCGCTTTAATACCTATATCGGGGTGGCTGTCGTCCTCAACAGTCTTGGGACCGAAGGGATGAAGTATTTTGGTATAATCATTGGTTTCGCTATACCCATAATAAATGTATTTGCAGTCACACTGCTTATCTGGTTTTCTGGACAGGATATAGGTTTTCGCAAGCGTTGCTCTATCGCTGGGAGAGCTCTGGTTTCTAACCCCCTGATACTTGGTTGTCTGGCCGGAATTGCCTATTCCAATCTGACAGGTGGCTTCCCCGTCTTTATTGATAATTCCCTCAGTCTCATTTCAATGGTCGCCTTACCTCTGGCCCTCATTTCCATTGGGGGAAGTCTGACTTTTGCAGGAGTCAGGGGGAATCTTGGACTTTCTTTACTCGCGGCGATGCTGAAACTCGTAATTCTGCCGGGCATTGGCTGGTTATTTTTTTCCCTTTTTCATGTTTCCGGGATCCCCTTCAAGGTTGGTTTGATTTTTTTAACTTTGCCGGCATCAACCGCTATCTATGTACTCTCCTCCCAGATGAACAGCGATACTGAACTTGCCTCGTCGGCCATTGTTCTTTCAACCCTTCTTTCCTTCTTTGCTCTTTCATTTATTCTTTTGCTCTAACTTCTGACTGTACCGAAATATTTATTCTCATCCGATTCGGTTCGGGTTATATATTGTGATAGGTTCTTGATCTCAGGGAGGAATAGCAAAAGTAATTGTTTCCTGTTGCTAAAAATGCCCGGCAGTGCTTTTGCCTGATCTTTTTTTTAAAAAAACATTCTTAAAGCTAGCTCTTGGCAAAATGTTGACATATACTATTGCATAAGTAGCAATACTTTTAACCAGGGGGGGTATGTGTACAGGTATAAGTGAGTTCAGGAAAACCCAAAATGAGGTTTCCACAGGTAGGAAGTTTGGGGCGTTACTCCGGTGTTAGTGTAATTTTTGGTACCGCAGAATAGTCTTTTTGGTAATTTAAAAATGGCAGGGATATGCGGACCGAGGAAAAAGTATCAGACAACATAAAGGAGTACATTATGAGAGGCACATACGAAGCGTTTATACTGGTAAAAGTAAAAGATGGGAAAAAATATGTCTGTGCCTTAAACCGGCAAAAGGGGGACAAGGGAGACCTTGGACGACTGAGTCAGAAAGAAAGGCAGGACTATTTAGAAAATCAGGTCATTTGGAACTGAAACAGCAACTGATCACAATTCTAAAGGGCTTAACTTCATTGTATGTATGATGAAGAAAAGCCCTTTTTATTTATAGGATGAAAACTGACAGAAAAACCTTTACAAAAGCCACCACCTTACGAAAAGCTGATTGGTGATCTTGTCGAAACTTATTCCCGCAGAATAAATATCCAACACCGGCTCGTTTAGAAGGTTTATCTACCCATTAAGAGCTATTTTTTTCCAAGGAAAGGAGACAGGATCTCAGGTTCCTGGAACTATTGGTCAAACCAAGTTTTTGACGAAGCTTCTTGCGATGGAAATCAACGCCACTGGCAGAAATACTAAGTACTTCCGCGATCTCTTTGCTCGATCTTCCGCTGCGAACCATATTGGCAACCTCAATCTCTTGTGGCGTGAGCAGCATATTTAAGGCTGAGATATTTTGTAAAAACGGTGAGATAATGTCTCTCAGATTAGCATCAATTACCTCAGTCAAGGTGCGCTGTTTATCAGTAAGTTTTCCCTGAAGCAATTGCTCGACATAGGGAAGGACCAGACGGTCTACATTGGCATAGATAGTCCTTTCAATTCGTGTTTTATCCTCGCCACGCTGTCTTAATAATACCCGTAGGGCAACATTGGTTTCTTCAAGTTTTTCCCGTTCTCTGCTTAATTCGACTTCCTTTTCTTCAAGTGCCTTCTGAGTCAAAATGACAGGAGTGATGTCTTCGTGGGTGATGATAATGTGGCTGATTTTGGTTTCCTGAAAGCGAACCACCCTGACGGCAAACCATCTCTTTTCGCTGGGTGAATGGCAGGGATAGTGGGTGAAGAATTCAGTAAGATCTCCCCGCAGTACTCTTCGGATACCTTCTGCTACTTCAGGACCCTCGTCTGCATGCTGGCCGGGAGAGGTTTCACATGTTTGCAGGTAGTTGACGCCGATGCTGTCATAGGGTTGTTTCATGCCGTTCGCCAGGGCAAAATTCCGCCAGGATCGGTTAGTTTCCAAGATAACCCCCTGTTCGTCAAGAATAGCAACATGAGCGGACATTGAGTCGATAATGACTTTGTATAGTTTAGAATCGAACATCTGCACTTATCTCCATGTTGATAGTTTTTACTACTAATTATATGCCAGTTCTCTCCTATTGTGTCAATCAATTGTAATCTTATCTTTTAGGGAAAGAGATGCAGTACAGGCATCAGATCGATACATAATATACAAGCTCGATACAAACTAATCACTGAGGTGAAGATATGAAAAGCGGATATAATTCACTTACATGGCTGAATGATAGAGATGGCAAAGAGTATGTTTGCACAATTGATGATCATAATGAGAAAACTTCTTTCGAACAACTTACCGATGAAGAAAAGAAACATTGCTCAAATGTGAATGAAATTGTCGGAACCGAGAGATGGTGATTTTGAGTACAAACAGAGAGAGCCCCTGCTGGTCATTATCAGCGGGGGCTTTTGGATTTGGGTGACGAGAGTCGTGATGTGCGGATGGCGACCGTGAGCTTGCATGATTGTCAAAAATAATTAAACAATTAAGGACTTATAAATATGAAATTACGTGAATATTTTTCTGGAAAGGCAGGGGTCGGAGTTATATCTACTTCAAATGAAAAAGGTGAGGTAAACAGTGCTGTTTATGCCAAACCTCATGTAACCGGGAAAAATACTGTTGCATTTATTATGCGCGACAGGCTGACAAGGGCAAACCTGCAGATGAACACTCATGCCAGTTATCTTTTTATTGAGCATGGTCATGGTTTTAAGGGTGTTCGGCTGTCTCTCACCATGACTGGTGAAACTCGTGATAAAGAGGCCATTGACTCCCTGTCTCGAAGAGTAACTGCCGATGAAGGTGAAAATAATGAACGATTCCTGGTTTCGTTTAGCGTCGGTAAAACTCTAACCCTGATTGGTGGGAACGAAATTGAACTGCAGGAGGATCTTTGCATTTCCTCAGCAGTATGTATAGACCTGGATTGACGCAATCCTAGAGGTCCGAGCCCATCGGAAAATTGATGGGTAAAGTATTGTCTGGGTAATATTGCCCCCCTCCTTTATGCGGATAGGCATGATGAGATACAGCAATTTGCCTGGCAACGCAGGTGAGGAGATCAATTTCATCGGAAAACACAGGTATGGCTCAGGTTTTTTGTGTGTTCCCGGTATTTTTTTACCCTATCTATTAACTCAATAATATGTCATTACTCAAAAAGACAGGTTCTCCTTTTTTACATGAGAATTGTGATGATCTCAATTCATTAAGAAGGTAGGTTACCTGGCATAGAGATGGTTTTATCAGAGCAGGTTAATGACCTTTATAGACTTGGGGAAAAAAGATGACGACACCAATTAATAAAATATCGGGAATTGGTCCATACACCGCCGAAATCCTCGTTGAATATGGATATAAATGTGCTGAAGATCTGGCCGCAACCAATGAAGGTTCCCTGAGCAAAGTGCCGGGTTTTGGTCCTGTCCGGGCTAATGCGATAATTGAATCAGCCCGTGTTTTGTGTAAATTCAGTTCTCCGGATTTGGAAGCGGACGATAAGACTGCTGTTGATAAAGTTGCTGGTGATCATCCAGGTAAAAAAAATAAATCAAAAAAAGAAAAGAAGAAAAAGAAAAAAAACAAGAACGAAAAAAAGTCCAAAAAAGAAAAGAAGCAGAAAAAATCTGAAAAAGAAAAGAAGTCAACGACTAAGAAAAAGAAGAAAAAGGATAATTAATCAGCACGAAAATACCAAGAGCATAATAGGTTATCTTATAAACAATATTGTTCGCCAACTCTTTATCGTCAAGCTGCAGACCACGAAATTAACCTTGAGGGAAAAGACATCAAGTCAGTTGTAAAAAAAAATAGAAGCATTAATGTAGATGTCGACTCAAGGTATGGCTATGAACTGCAGGAAAGCATTGAGCATCCTGCACGGTTGCGGGCCCACTCCGGGCGTTTCACTGCGAAGTGATCCCTTTCAGGCTGTTCGTCATATGGGCTTCTCAGCAGGTCGAGCAATTCATTTACCAGGGTAAAATCGCTATTCTCAGCTTTGTCAATGGCAAGCTGGGCAAGGTAATTGCGCAAAACATACTTGGGATTGACGTTATTCATTTTTTGCCTTCTCAGCTCTTGGGGCAGGTTGTCGTGTTGTAGCCTTCTGACATAACCATTCAGCCAACTGTTCAGGCGCTTTCTGTATTCTTTACTTAATTCTTCAGGCTTATAGTATGCTTCAAAAAGTGCGGGGAGTGGCTCCTGCATGCTTTGCACCTTAGTGTCCACTGTTATTGAGGGCAACTTTCGGAAAAAAATGGTCATATCTGTTTCAACGAGCTGGAGGATTTCAACAAGTTCTCCAATAAGTGTGTCATCCGTTTCAGCTGCAAAACTTCTTAAGCCGAGTTTAGCCGCCATCATGTCATTCCAGCCTTTTAAGAACAGGGTGTTGTAGTAAGCAAGGGCTTCCTGGAAAGGTTCAACATTTTTTACCAGGGGATAGATAGCATTGGCCAGTTGAAGAAGGTTCCACTGGCCGATTCCTGGCTGATTGCTGAAGCAGTAACGCCGACCTTCTGCGTCAGTCGTGTTCGGGGTCCAGTTTGCTTCGTATCCTTCGAGCCAGCCATAGGGGCCGTAATCGATAGTCAGACCGAGAACTGACATATTGTCGGTATTCATTACCCCATGGACAAAACCGACCCTCATCCAATGGATGATCATTGCGGCGGTGGTGCGACAGATTTCCCTGAACCATTCGATGTAACATGCGACCGATGGTTCCCCGAGGTGCGGGAAATCGGTGCGGATAGTGTAATCAACCAGTTTTTGCAAAAGATCCGTCTCACCTCTTGCAGTCAGGATCTCATAATTGCCGAACCTGAGAAAGGAGGGTGCCATTCGACAGACCACCGCTCCAGGTTCATCTTTTGGGTGACCGTCATAAAACATATCCCGCTCTACCCATTCACCGGTAGTTACAACACTCAGTGCACGGGTGGTCGGTATTCCGAGGTGGTACATAGCCTCGCTGCACAGGAACTCCCTGATCGATGAACGGAGCACGGCCAGGCCATCGGCTTGTCGTGAGTACGGAGTAGGCCCCGCCCCTTTGAGCTGGATAACCCATCTTTGATTTTGATTATTGACAACCTCCCCCAGGTTGATTGCCCGGCCATCTCCAAGCTGCCCCGCCCAGTGACCGAATTGATGGCCACCGTAACACATGGCAAAAGGGTCCATACCGGGAAGGAGATTGTTGCCGACAAATATTCCCGTAAAGAGAGAAGATTCGCAGGCACGATCAGACAGGTTGAGTAAATCTGCTGCCTCACGGCTGTAGGCTATCAGCTTAGGGGCGGCGACTTTTGTCGGCATCACCCTGGAATAACAGGCTTTCGTGACTTGGCGTCGAAAATTACCCGGCTGCGGATCCGAGGGGAGTTCCCGGATGAAACGATTATCAAAAACGAGGGACTCGAGAGTCTTGTCGCGGAGCGGCATATTCATAGGAGCATTTCACTTTAAATGTTTAATTATTAAGTCAAGTCTTGCAACAACACTAAGCATGCCACAATGTGGCGGCAAGTTGGTTTTTTTGAGCAACCTTAAGAAAAACCTCACACCCAACAAGGAAAAGTTTTCTCCTTTTATAGTGAAATAAGTTGGCAGATTCTGGGACAATAGTTATCAATAACCGTAGATCGTTTCAACTTCAGTGGAGATTACCAACAGATGATTGTACGAATTCTTATCGCAGTATTTGCATCTTTTGTGGCTGGTTTAAGCTATCTGACCGGCCTGGCAAAACTGATGACAGGCTTATTACTTGGATTTGGGGCGTTCTGTTCGTTTTTTTTCGGGATACTGTTCTTTATGCCGATAAATGCAGAGAGGATTTTCTTCCCTGTTTACGAAAAAGTTCCCGCCTGGCCCTATTTTATCATTGGTCTGATTTTACTCGGAATGGCCGTTGCCCTTTTTCTGGTAAAAGCCCAACCGGCAAAAGAGGAACAGGTCTCTGCCGTCCATTTTAAATATCTGCTTGGCGGGATCGGCGGATACATCACCAGCCTCTTTTTTTCTTCTGTCTATTGGTTTCCTTCAGATGCAGACAGGCTTTCTGCCGAACCATCCACTCTGACTATGGAAGTATTGTTTGGGACCGGACTTTTTTTGCTGGGCGTGTCCATCTCCTGTTATCTGTTTTACAGAGCCTCGAGAGGAACATCGGATCGGCATCCCGATCTTATGAGGCGCTTTGTCCTGGGTTTATTTACATTTTTTCAATTTGATAAGATGCCGCTTCTGGTTGCCTATCTTCTTATCTATTCTCCCGATGCCCAGGTGAGTTTTCAAAATATTGCGGCCCTTGCTCTCGCATCCTATATCCCTGTAGGGATTCTTTTATTGAAAACAACTTTGGATTCGAAGGAAATTTGATCAATTTGTCAATAAGACTACAAACATTTTCAGTCTGGTTTTTTGATGGATTTTTCCTGCCAGGGGAAATGGGCGGTTCCGTCAAGAATAATTTGACTGTATACTCGCGTTGTCAACGGCCTGCAAACGACATATTGATTTTACGGACAGCATTGAAAAAGATCGGAAATGAATTATTTGTAGATAATTACAATTTACACACCCTGAGCTGATAACTTGTTTCCGGAAGGTTGAAAAACTTATGAAAAAACTCCTCCAAAATTTCCTGCCTGTCGTTCTGGTGTTTCTTGTTTTCACTACCTGTTGCGAAAGCGCGAAAAATATTCAGCCGGTCGAGCAGACGAGAAACCAGCTGATTGGTTATGTGCTGGATAAAGAGCTTCCCGCCATCCATTTCAGTCACAAGAAGATGGATGAGTCCCAGTCAATGGCCATTTTTGATCTTTATCTGAAGCAACTGGATTTCCAGAAAAGATTTTTGCTCGGCACCGATGTAATTACACTACGCTCTTTCGCCCCCTCTATAGCGGATAACCTGGAAAAAGGAACCAATATCCTGCCGGAAACGGGATACGCTATCATGAAGGAACGGATTGGTCAGGTTGAAAAGGTGTTGGCTCAGATAATGGCTGCCGGTTTTGATGTTAATCGTGATGATATCATTGAAACCGACCCGAAGAAAATAAACTATGTCGAAGACTTGGATGCATTGAAGGATAGATGGCGCCAGATTTTGAAAATTCAGGTTCTCTACAAGTATCTTGAGCTCGTGGACAACCAGAAAAAGGTAAAGGATAAGCAGCTGGATAATGCACTGTGGGAGCAGGCGAAAGATAAGGTGGCAAAGATTTACAAGGATTTCTTTCTCCGCCTGCATCAGGAGACGCTGCAGGACCATTACGACCGATTTTTCAATGCGGTTGCCATGGCTTTCGACCCGCATACCAACTATCTCCCGCCAAGTCAGAGAGAAGAACTGGATATTCAGTTAAGCGGCAATCTTGAAGGAGTTGGGGCGCTTCTTCGTGAGGAGAATGGATTTATCAAAGTCATCAGTATTATCCCTGGGAGTCCTGCCGCTCAACAAGGTAAGCTTCAGGCCGAGGATACTCTCCTTCAGGTGGCGGAAAAAGGCGCTGACCCTGTGGATATCACCTATATGCGTCTCAGTGAAGCTGTGAAGCTGATTCGTGGTCCTAAAGGAACGGAGGTTCGTCTGACGGTTAAAAAACCGGATGGGAGAGTAGTAGTTATTCCGCTGATCAGAGATGTCGTTCAGATAGAAGAAACTTTTGTCAAAGATACGGTAATCGATGCTCCAGATGGCGGGAAAATCGGATACATACTGATCCCAAGTTTTTACCGGGATTTTGAACAGACCCAAAAGGATGCTGAATCGAGAAACGTCACCGATGATACGCGTAACGCCATTAATGAATTGAAAAAAGCCAACCCGAAAGGGATTATCCTCGATCTACGCAATGATGGCGGCGGCTCGCTGGCCGATGCCGTTGATATCGTCGGGCTGTTTATCAAGTCCGGACCTGTTGTTCAGGTCAAGGACAGCGGCGGCACGATAAGAGCTATTGCCGATGACGATGCTACCATCGAATACAGCGGTCCGCTTGTGGTACTGGTAAACCAGTTTTCCGCGTCCGCGTCGGAGATTGTGGCCGCGGCCCTGCAGGATTACAAGCGTGCCATCATCATTGGTGGCGAACACACATATGGCAAGGGAACGGTGCAGACCATTATAAATTTGGACAAAGCCATACAGACTTCAATTTCAGATGAGATTGGCGATTTTGGAGCCTTAAAGGTGACTATCCAAAAGTTCTACCGGATCACCGGTGGATCCACCCAATACAAGGGTGTAGTGCCTGATATTGTTCTGCCGAGCTTGTTCCGGCATTTGAAATCAGGTGAAAAATATCTTGATAACTCTCTTCCCTGGGATCAGATCGGGCCGGCAAAATATACGACTTTCAGAGGCAAACCCCTGCAGCTGGAGATGATCCGGCAAAACAGCCTGCAGAGAATAGCACATGATCCAGGGTTACAGGCTATCGCCGAAGAGGCGGTAAAGGCTGACGAACGAACTAAGGATACCACTGTCTCGTTGAAATTGACAGATATGCGTCAGAAAAATGAAGAGGTTCGTGTGGAACGAAAAAAACTCGACGCTCAGTTCGGAAATTACACAACAAGGCTATTTAATATCGAAGAGCCTGAGACTGATGAAACAGATACGAATAAAGACAAAGTTCCCAATTGGAAAGAACAAATTAAAAAAGATCCATATATAGGAGAAGCGAAAAATATCATAGTCGATATGCAAAAATAACTGAAATTTTGTCGAGATACAGCTTGTTATTGTCGCTATGCTCTCCTCAATCCGACAGAATACTGAAACAGATCTTTAAGTCAATGTGCGGTAAATGGCATCTTTTAGTGCCTGTATACCATAGGGCTTTGCCAGGAAGACCTGGGGTCGTTCGGGATGGCTATCGTCCATCACCTGCTCTTCATTGTAACCACTGGCCAGGATCACAGGAATGTCGGGAGCGATTTGCCGCAAAGCGGTCAAGGTCTCCAAACCATTCATGCGGGGCATGGCGAAATCAGTCAGTACAAAACGAATGTGGCTCTTGTGCTGCTGAAACATCTCCACCGCTTCGATGCCATCCTTGGCAGCGAGTACTTCAAAACCCAACATTGTCAGCATCACACGAGTTATCTCCAGAACTGTGTCGTCATCATCAACCAGCAATACTGTGCCGAACCCTCTAATTTCCGGGATATTAGCCGCCTTGTCAGGCTGAAAGGGGACTTCTGTTGCAGAGATCGGGAAAAAGACACGAAAGACACTCCCTTGCCCCGGTACGCTCTCAACCGTGACGACACCGCTGTGCACCTGAACAAGTCCCAGGACCACAGGCAATCCCAGGCCTCTGCCCGTGAATTTCCTGGAAAAAAACGGATCGAAAACTTCCTCGATGTCCTTCGTCGCAATTCCGCAGCCGTTATCCCGAACTTCCAGACATGCATAGGACGCATCCTCTGGTTTCCAGTTGACAGGAAACCTATATAAAACGGGGATGTCAGAAGAAGAAACCGTTTTTACGGTCAATTGAATAGTACCCTGGTCATCACCGACAGCCTCCCTGGAGTTGCTGATCAAATTGGTGACGATCTCTTGTATCTGGTTGGTGTTCGCGGTGATGGTCGGGCCAGGGGAGAGCAAATCGGTTGCCAGGGCCACATTTTTCGGTATGGTGGCCTGAATCAGGGGTATAATCCGTCTGCAGATTTCGGAAAGATCGAGCTGCTCTCGGATACCGGTTGTCTGGCCGAGGTAGGTAAGCATTAATCTACTCACCTCTACTGCCTTGTCGGCTGCCTGCATGGCGGTGGTCAGAGTATTGATAGTTGTATTGTCTTGCGGCAGACTGTTCATGGCCAATTCCAGGTTCGCCATCACAACAAAAAGTTTGTTGTTAAAGTGGTGGGCAATGGCGCCGGCCATTCGACCCAGGCTTTTTACCTTCTGAAGTTGCCGGTTCTGGACTTCCAGTTTTTCCTTTTCAACCTCTGCCTGCTTACGTTCTGTAATATCACGAAATATTCCCTCTACGCCAAGAATTTGCCCATCCTTATCGTGATAGTAGCTTGAGGTGGTAGAAACAGGTACAGGAGACCCATCCTTACGCACCAGGATGACTTCATAGTCGCGGACCACGCCATCTCGCTCCATTATCTCCAGCATATTCAGTCGTTTTGCCGGGAAATTCCAGAAAGAGGCATTGGGTCGCCCAATCATCTCCTCTGGTGAATCATACCCCAGCAACCGCACCCCGGAAGGACTTATAAATATGAGCAAGCCTTGGGCATCTGTTCTGTAGAAGGTGTCATGAATGTTTTGGATCATACCCCGATAACGGGACTCGCTTTGCTCCAGAGAAGCGGTTGCTTTGCGCAGCGCAAGGAGTGCCTGTCTGCGCCGGTGAATGTTTACTGCAAGCAAAACAAGTGTCACCAGGAGCAGAGCTGTAAAAACGAGTATGATTCCACCAACGGGCTTGGCTACGCGGTAGAAAGGTTCAGGAAGGTTAAAGCCGATACATTTGTCGGGAAAGATACCTTCGTCTATCAGATAGTGCTGCATGATCCGGTAATCGAAGAGGCACTGGTTCGGGCTGTTGGTATCCACGGGTAGAGCAGAAACCGGTGTGCCACCAAGAATTTGCAGTGAAATCTTTGCAGCAGCCTCTCCCTGGGCGAATCCCGTCACGCATTTACCCCCGACCATCCCATGATTGATCATCCACTCCGAACGGCCGAACACCGGGATTGCTGATTTTCTGAATACAGCCTCGAGTTGCCACGGTTCAATATTCCGGCCGGTTCCATCCTTCCAGAAACTAACGAAGAATGCTGCCTGTTGGGGGGCTGCTGTTTGCAGGGTGGTGGAGAGCTCTTCGTAACTCATTTGATCTGTCAAAACAGCCTGGATGCCGGGGGCTACAGAAGAAAGTGCGGCAAGCAGATCCTGCGTATTCATTTCCCCCGTTTCGGTGTGATCGCTGATAACATACAATTTTGTAGCATCAGGACGGGCTCTGAAGGCGATTTCCAGGGTGTCGGAAAAATCTCCGTATTCAACAACGCCGGTAACATTGGGGCGGCTGGCATGCAAGGCTGGTTTATAATCATTGATGCCGCAGAACACAACGGGAGTATCTGGTAAAAGGGTCCGGGCATTTTCTACCACTAGATCTAATGCGTTATTATCAACGCAGATTACTACGTCAATATGGGCTTTGGCATATTTTTCAGTATAGATCTTTCGCAGGGTCTCAAGGTACTCCTGCGTTTTGAGCCGCTTGGTGTCCATGTATTCATAGAAGAAGTTTACATTCCGGTAAGAGGTGAAAACTGACTCAATGCCCTTTTGGACATTATCAGACCATTCGGCTCGGTGATATGAGAAGATAACCAGAACGTGCTTGGGCCCGCTGATAATCGGCATGGAGCGTGCGGATGAAGACTCCTGGTTTGAGGCGAATGTGCCATGGGCTGAACCAAGAAAAGTTATAAACAGGAGGATCAGTAATGTCACCGTCGCAACACGTCTCCCGTAAAACAGGTCAATGAGGAGTCGGAGTGGGTTCATAGGCTACCTTCCTTTTCGCATTGTTCTTGTCTATACTGCCTAGCGGCATTTGCTATGACCTGTTTTTTGCCAGGTAGAAGCATAGGGGAGAACGGCCTTGCCTGTCAATGAAATATTGATCTGGGAATCTGTGGTGCAGTGTCGATGATGAAAAAAATTAGGCGTCGAGGACCGTCCTTTTCGGTCCGCCCCGGCTTATTTTTGGTTAAAATCCGCAGGTGGTCGAACACATCATCCTGAATCTTCTCCTCAATGCCCTCGACGCCCTGCCGGAAGAAGCCGGAACAATCTCTGTCGATATTACCTGCGACCTTGGAAAACGAGGCCTGCGCCTGACGGTCTCGGACAACGGCAGCGGTATCGATCCTGCAGTTCTGCCGTCTATCTTCGATCCTTTTTTCTCGACCAAGGATGTGAACAAGGGTTCGGGCCTTGGCCTTGCCGTCATTTACGGATATTTGCGTGAACTGGGCGGCACCATTGAAGCACGGAACCGGCAGACGGGTGGAGCGGTTTTCGAACTGTATTTTCCTATCACCGGAGGTGTCTGAGTGGCGATGGATATGGATAAAAAGATAAAAGTGCTGCTGGTCGACGATCAACTTGATTTCATCAACGGCCTTGCCAGGCTGCTGATTGCCGGGTTCCAGGATTTTGATGTGATTACCGCAGATGGCGGCAAACCCGCTTTGACCCTGCTGGAAAAATCGGAGGTCGATCTTCTCATCACCGACCTGCAGATGCCGGAGATGTATTGCTTCCACCAATCAGCCGCTTGAGAAAAAAGTAGAAGAGAACAGCTTTCGAGCAGATCTCTTTTATCGCCTCAACGTTATCGCCATCCACATGCCGCCGCTCCGTGACCGCTCGGAGGACATCGCCTTGCTCGCCCGATATTTTCTGGAAAAGACCCTGGCCGAGATGAATATCAAAGGGATGACGATTGAACCGGAAGTGCTCTCCTACCTGTCGACCAAAGAGTGGCCGGGCAATGTCCGCGAACTGCAGAACACCATCAGAAGGCTGGTCGGTTTCAGCGGGCGGGACAACATCACCATGGCCTCGATCCAGCGTATCGAAGCCCCCGGTCAGCCGATACCCGCCGTCCTTGGCGAACTTGGCCCCTATAAGAGCATGAAGACGTTGATATCCGATCGTTTTTCCCGAAGCTATATTGAACAGCTTCTTGTAGCCACCTCCGGCAATGTCTCGGAGGCATCCCGGGTCAGCGGACTCTCCCGGGTTGCCATCCAGAAGCTCAGCCTGCGGCTGGAAATAGATCTTGGAAGGTTCCGCTAGTCGGCAACCTGTCCAGGACTGGCCAGGCTTGTCAATGAGATGGCTACCCACATGCTCAAAAATAATAAAAGTCTCGACTATACAAGGGGTGGCGCAGTTCAAGCAGAATGGTTACATTCAGGCTATTAAAATTGTGAAAGGGATTTTCCGGAACACATCATCGTTCAGACAGTCCCACCTGTGTGACAAATCTATTTAACTACTATCAAAGGTTTATGCAAAAAACCAGATTTCAGTTGTACACCTCTATCCTGCTGCTGACCTGCTTATTAATTTACGTCGTTTTTGATAAGTGTAACTCTTTTCAGATGAAAAGCATTTTGGGCAGCCATTCGGTTGCGACAACGGAAAAGCAGATTCCCGATTGGCGGGATCATCCCGCTCCTGTCGCATTGCCCCGGCATATTGGAGTTCCGCTACTTCGAGCGGTTACCTACAATATTCATTCCGGGTTTGGTGCGGACTGGAGCATCTTCGCTTCTCGTGCCGAGGTCGAAGCCAACCTCCGCTCTATTGCACGACGAATCATCGAATCGGCTCCGGTTGTTTCACCGGTGGACGTCGTCGGTCTTAATGAAGTCGATTTCCATTCACGGCGCAGCGGCTGGATCGATGAAGCCGCATTTCTGGCGGATGAACTTTATTTCCTTACGGGCAGCAAATACCAGGTAATTCGTGGCGAAACCTGGCGACGCGATGTGCCGGGGTTGGAAGTGCAATTTGGCAATGCTCTTCTCGTCCGTCATCCGGTCATCGACACACATGTTTTTAAGCTCGGATCCAAGAATGAGAAGGAACCGAAATTGGCGATGGATAGTTCCGGCAGCATATTCTCGCGGTTTATCGGGGAAAAACGCGGCATTGTGAGAGCACGGATCGATTTTCATGGTCAGCCGGTAGACGTGCTGGTGACTCACCTGGAGGCCCTCGTTCTGAGTCAGCGGGAGGTTCAGGCTGTTGAAATCCTTCTTGGCTATGTGCGTCCCGGAATTTCAACCGTGCTTCTTGGAGATATGAATAGCGTTCCTTCAGACATGACCACCACGCGCAGATTCTTTGCCGCCGACCGCACACATGATATTCTTACCAGTGGCAGGCTGCTCGATGCCCGAGTGAGCGTTGCCGCCCGGAAAAGTGCGTCCAATCTGTCGGCTTGGTCGACCTATCCTGCCAACAAGCCACGATGGCCCCTCGATGGCATATTTGCCACCTCCGATCTTCAGCCACAGGATGTGCAGGTGATTGGTAGCGACGAGTCCGACCATCGTGGACTGCTTGTCTCCTACAGATGGCTGGACGTGGAGGGGACGGCTCAATACGAACGATGGCATGACGCCATGAGGCGGCGCCAGTTCGATCGCATCCTGAGCAAGGATTTACGCTCACTCACACCCGATATCGACAGCCGCATCGACTGGCTCTCCTCTACAACCGGCTTAGGCAGAATTATCGACTAAACGAAAGAAAAAACAATGAATTTTTAAAGTTTGCCTCGAAAGGACATAGGGATAATGAAGAAGTTCGTTAGATGGTTCCTGATAGTCCTGGCAGGACTTGTTGTCCTTTGGATAGCGGGCAACCTGTTCCTTACGGTGCAGCTTCCGGATCGCAACGGCAGGCATGGCGGCTTTCCCGATCCCATGGCCTCCAGCCTTTCCCTCCGCCAGGCTTTTGAACTCCTTCCCGATGAGGGTGGGGGGAAGACGTATATCCGCCGGCTCGACGAGAATTCTATGGCCTGGGTCGAACGTTGGCGCCTTCTTGGCAAGGCTCGTGAGCGCCTCGACATCAGCTACTTTGTCCTGAAGCAGGATGTCTTCGGGGCGGCCTTTCTGGGACACCTGATACAGAAAGCAAAGGAAGGACTACAAATACGTGTTCTTCTCGATGCGATGGGTACCAAGATGTCACGTACGTTTCGCGGCAATGACTACCTTGATTCCCTTGTTAATACCGATAAAATTGCCGTACGAATGTATCGGCCCCTTCCTTTTCGGTACCTGGATGCCTTTTTAACCCTGAATCCAGCCGTCATTTTCGTCAGTTATCACGACAAGATTCTATTGGCCGACGGAACAGTAGGCCTGATTGGCGGCCGCAATATCTCAAAGGAATATTTCACTCCTCTGCAAGACGATCCTCTGGCTTTCAGGGACATTGATATTTTTCTTTCAGGATCTCGGATAGGTGCCGCCCTGACTTCGGCCTTTGAAGCCGAATATCTCGACAGTGAATCTTATTCCATAAGTAAAGAAGAGATCGACCTGGAGAATTCAGGGGTCGACTTGCTTCTGGCTTTTCAAGTGATGGATGCCTGGCTGAGGGCCGAAGCGATCCCTTCCGGGATCGCTCAGCAAATTGAAAAACGCAATCTCTCCTGGCTCAAAGAACTGGAGCAAATGCCGAATCTTCGCGGAACATTGGACCAGTTGGAACCAGAACGGATCTCCTCCGAGGTTCGTCTGTTGGACAGCCGTTGCCGGCTGCTTGAGCCGGACGATTTCATCACCCGCAGCCTGATCCGGCTGGCGCGCAGCGCCAGGGAAGAGATCTTTATCCAGAGCCCCTACCTTGTTCTGCCTAAAGAAGCTGCAGACATCTTGACGGAGGTCGCAGCAAGAGGGGTTAAGATCACGATTTTAACCAATAGTCCACTCTCCAGCGACAACCCAATGAGTCAGGGGGTGTTCATGGAGCAGTGGCCGCATTTGTTGGCCAGGGTGCCGGATTTGCACATCTATGTTGCCGGTGACCGGCATAACCTGCATGGGAAAATGGCGGTGTTCGACAACCAGCTCGCCCTCATTGGCACTTATAACCTTGACCCTCTGAGCATGGCCCTCAACAGCGAGCTCGTAGCCGCAGCATGGTCACCCGTTCTCGCCTCGAATCTCTTAGATGCGCGTCGACAGTTTATCGAAAAGGGGGCTCCGCAGATTTACGAATATCGCATCAGGCGCGATGCGGATGGGAATCCTGTCTTCGACAGATCCGGTCAACCCATCATCGAATTCGGCCCTGAGAATCATATTCCAGAAGAAGCGATGCAAACCGCGCTTCGATATCGCAGATTTTACCATTGGGTCTGGACCCACTTCCGAGAATCACCTCTTCTTTAAATAGGGGTAAATAACCCCGCCTATCAGGCCCAATGCCCGGTAGCTGTGATAAGTAGGTAGGAGAACAGAATACTCGATCGTGTTTGTTTTGCAGCCTCTTCAGGCTTCATCCTTAATACATGGTCTCTATCAGATCTTTATAATTTTTAAGTATGAATTTCTTTTTCAGTTTGAATGTTGGCGTCATCATTGCATTCTCAATGGTAAATTCGGGAACGATGGTCACCTTTTTAATAGTTTCAAAGGATGCAAGGCTTTGGTTTTTCTTTACCACTTCGGAATTAATCAGTGCAATGATATCCTTATTGTGAATTAAGTCTGACATGCTTGTATAGGGAATTTGTTTTTTATCGGCATAATCCCGAACTGTTATATCATTCATTGTGACGATTGCAGAAAGATATTTTTTCTGGTCGCCGATCACACAAACCTGGTTGAGATATATGGATGTATTCATTATGCCTTCGATGCGTGATGGTGCAATGTTCTTTCCCGCCGAAGTAATAATGATATCTTTTTTCCTATCCGTAACCTTGAGAACATTGTTTTCATCTATTACGCCGATATCCCCTGTCTTTAGCCATCCATCTTCAGTAAATGTCGTGGCTGTCTCCTCGGGCATTTTATAATATTCCTTCATAACATTCCGTCCCAAAAAGAGTACTTCTCCATCCTCATCGATCTTTTGGCATATCCCTGCGCCAGGAGGGCCAACAACGCCAATATCATAATTGTCCTGACGGACAAGATTCGAAAAAGATGTATTTTCAGTCATCCCGAGGCCTTCCAGAATCAATATGCCGGCAGCATGAAAAAACTTCGCGATATCCGGGTTCAACGGGGCCGCGCCGCTGATACACCATTTAATATTACCACCGAGAGCTTTATGGATTTTGGAGAAGACCAAGGCAGTCGCCAATTTAAATTTGATCTTCAAAACGAATGGCACCGGCCGTTTTGCAAGCTTGCAACTCGAGACCTCAGTACCAACTTTGCATGCCCATCTGAAAATTTTTGCGGTGGCGCCACCTTTTTCTTCAACCCCTGCAATAATTTTGCTGTGTATCTTTTCAAACACCCTTGGGACGCTGACAAACCAATGTGGGGATGCAAGGGAAAAATCCTCAACGAGCGAATCAATGCTCCGGGCAAAAGATGTTCTGTTTCCTGTTTTTATGGCTGCATAGCAGCAGGTTCTGGCGAAAATGTGGGCGAGAGGGAGAAAGACAAACATTTCTCCACCGTTATGGAAATCTGCACTTTTTTGCACTGACTGACAGGTAAAAGTGATGTTATCATGGGTTAGAACGACACCTTTTGGTACTCCTGTCGTTCCCGAGGTGTATACTATCCCTGCAGTATCTCCGGCAGTAACCTGTGCCAGCCGCCCCTCAAATTTTTTGTCATCTATAATCTTACCAAAAGATAAAAATTGATCGAATGTGAGAACCCAGTCGTTTTCCTTAGAAGGTTCCCCGTTTAGAAGAATGATCTTTTTTATGTTTGGAATTTTTTTCCTGATCCCTAATAATTTTTCCAGCTGAATAAGATCTTCTGCAAAAACAAGAACGCTGTCTGAATGATTGATAATATATTCACAGTCTGCAGGCAAATTAGATTGATAAATCCCAACGGTTGCTATTCCCATGCACATGTTTGCAGCATCGGTGAGAACCCATCTGTAGCTGGTATAGCTTAAGATATTGACTTTTTCTCCTTTTTCAACACCTAGAGCTATCAGACTTTTTGATACAGCTTTAACTTGGCTATAAAACGTCTGCCAGGTAATGGAAGTCGAATCCCCCTTTTCATTAAACCAGCGGTATGCCTGGTCTTGCCCAAACTTGTCAACCGTCTCACAGAGCATTTGATGGAAATTGACGTAGTCTATAAACGACATAAAATCTCCTTTGATAACTGTAGTGGCTCGACATTAGAATTAAGCCGAGGGGCCGTATGGTATGGATCAATTTTCCACAATCAAAATATAACCTTAACGTAAAATGATACTCCACCGCGAAAGTTATTTCATTATAAATAAAAATCTGCATTAATTTGATAACATAGGATAAAGAGAAACGGAAAAGTACTGCAGTTGTGACTTTCACTGACAGGATCAACGATCATGAGCCACATGTTATAATGCATTGAGTGTGGAAACGGTCTTGCGCAAACAAAATTGCAGATTCTACATCTTCTATATATAATCTACTGTGAAAAAAATTCTTGAACAGCTGATCCATTCCAAAGACAAGACCCGCATCATGTAGCGGTTATTTAAATCGAACGCTGGATGTTCTTCCTGAAGAGTTCTTTCTACATTGGAGGATTACAAATGACTATCCGTAATCTTAATTACATGTTCAACCCTTCTTCTGTCGCTTTGGTGGGTGCAAGTCAAGAACCGGGCTCCATCGGGGCTATTCTGGCACACAATATGGTATGTGCTGGATTTAAAGGAGATATCTTTCCAGTTAATCCGAAATACAGCACTATCGAAGGACTTCCAGCCTATCCTGATCTGGACAGTTTGCCCAAAGCACCGGATCTTGCCGTGATCGCTACGCCGCCGGAAGCAATTCCACGACTGATTGAAAAACTCGGCAGCTTAGGTACACGCTCAGCTGTGGTGATAACGGCTGGATTCAGTGAAGAAGGAAGCAAAGAAGGAGAACGGCTGTGCGACCAGATGCTCGACGCCGCGCGTCCCCATCTGCTGCGTATCATAGGACCCAACAGCAGAGGGATCATGCTGCCCGGGGTGGGCCTGAATGCAGGCTTGGGGCATATGCAACCCTTGAAGGGAGATA
Source organism: uncultured delta proteobacterium (assembly GCA_963709755.1). Classification (GTDB taxonomy): domain Bacteria; phylum Desulfobacterota; class Desulfobulbia; order Desulfobulbales; family Desulfocapsaceae; genus Desulforhopalus_A. Next base: position 768,433 of record CAVPXO010000001.1, on the reverse strand, counting down.
TCGCCTTTGTTACCCAGTCGGGAGGCATCCAGGCATCCGTACTTGACTGGGCCACGTCAAAGGAAATCGGGTTTTCGCATGTTGTATCCATGGGGGACATGTCTGATGTTGACTTCGGGGACATGCTCGATTATCTGGCAACTGATTTCAAGACCAAGGCGATACTGCTCTACATGGAGACCATTACCCATGTCCGAAAGTTCATGTCCGCGGCCCGGACGGCTGCCCGAATGAAGCCTGTAGTCGTCGTAAGACCCGGTCGCTATTTAGAAAGTGCCCGAGCCGTGGTTTCCCATACCGGTACATTGACAGGCGCCGATGAAGTATACAACGCCGCCTTTGAACGGGCCGGGATGCTGCGGGTGATGGATTTGCAGGCGCTCTTCGATGCCGTAGAGACCCTGGCAAAATCCCGGCAATTTGCGGGTGAAAAACTGGCTATTTTGTCCAATGGCGGGGGCATAGGCGTGATGGCGACCGATGTTTTGATTGAGAAAAAAGGTCGTCTGGCCGAGTTATCTCCTGAAACCATCTCCCGTCTGGACAGCGTGTTGCCGTCCGCCTGGTCGCGAAACAACCCGGTGAACATCGTCGACGATGCACCGGACCGTTATGTCGATGCGATAAGTGCACTCCTGGAAGATAAGGGTGTGGATGCCTTGCTTGTTTTAAATTGCCCTTCGTCAGTGACCTCAGGCGCAGACACTGCCCGGGCGGTGGTCGACACGCTCAAGAAAAGCGGTTCAAAGGCGGGTTCCCGCGGCATTTTCACCTGTTGGCTGGGGATGGATTCCGCCAGGGAGGCCCGGAAGATATTTTCCGAAAACGGCATTCCGACCTACACAACACCGGCTGAAGCGGTTCGGGGATTCATGCAGATGGTACGTTACCGCAAGAGCCAGAAAATGCTCACGGAGACACCTGCGAACATTCCGGAGGTTTTCGAGCCGGAAACAGCGAAAGCCCGGGAAATTGTGAACAACGCCTTGTCCCAAGGCCGTGAATGGCTGACCGGGACAGAGGCAAAAGCAGTTATTTGTGCTTACAAAATCCCCGTGCTTTCGGAAGACGAATCGCCTCGGAACGAACAACCTGATGAAATTACAGTCAGGATGGGTGAAGCATTGCCATCGATGATGCATCGTCCCAATGACAGGCAACTGGACAGGGGACCGGCCAGGGAACTGATCGTCGGTGCCGGTAACGATGTGCAGTTCGGCCCGGTGATTCTATTTGGTGAGGGCGGTGCGGCAGTTGACATCATTCAGGATAAGGCCTTTGCCCTGCCGCCGCTTAACATGCAACTTGCCAGGGAATTAATGCACAAAACGCGCGTATACCGCCTGCTTGAAGGTTACGGTGGCAAGCCCGCTGCTCATTTGGACAGCATTGCGCTGACCCTGGTCAAGGTCTCGCAATTGGTATGCGATATCGAAGATATTGCTGAGCTGAATATCAATCCTCTGCTTGCCGATGAGAAAGGCGTGCTGGCCGTGGATGCGCGCATCCGGGTGGAAAAATCGCCTCTGGCAGCTGCTGAACGATTGGCGATTTGCCCTTACCCCAAGGAACTCGAGGAGGTGGTTACACTTCCCGATGGCCAGACGCTCCTGCTTCGTCCCATACGTCCGGAGGACGAACCGGCGTTTCAAAAGCTTTTCGCGAAGCTCACAATGGATGAGATCCGACTGCGATTTCTCCATGCCATGCGATTTTTGTCCCATGAAATGGCGGCTTTTTTAACTCAGATAGACTATGACCGTGAAATGGCACTGGTCCTTTGCGAACCGACCGCTCAACTGGAACCGGCGCTGTATGGCATGGTGCGACTTATGGCGGATCCGGACAACGCACACGCAGAATTCGACATTCTCATCCATCGTGACATGACCGGCTTGGGGTTGGGCCCGATGCTGATGCGGCGCATTATCGATTATGCCAGGAATCGGGGTATCGGGGAGATGTTCGGGGAAGTGCTGGCCGAGAATAGATCCATGCTGAGACTCTGCGAGGCTTTCGGATTTAAGAAAAGACGCGATCCCGAAGACTCCACAGTAATGATCGTTTCATTAGCCTTGTAAGAGCCGAAGGAAAGGTTGGAGAAGGGCTAAGGATTACATTTCGCTTTCAAATACGCGATGCAACCGTTCAACGTCGCCAGTTGTGGGTAGTCCGCCTCGGATATTACCACTTTCAACTGTGATTGAAGCGCAACTGCAAAGTTCATAAAATCGACGGAATCAAAATCGAACTGATTTCGAAATCGATCTGCAGGATCGAGATTGGCAATATCCGCTTCCGGGGCGATCCTGCCGATAAGCTCCAGGGCTACTTTTTTGATTTGATCGTCTGTAATCATTTATTCCGCTCTCAAGCTGAGTTTTAGAGGGTTATATTTTCATATGGGGTGCTGGCGAACGTTTACCAAAAAATCAAGGCCTGGGTTACTTCAATCATCAACTTCCAAGGTAGAGACGTCTCCTTCAGGTAAACCCAACTCGCGGGCCTTGAGCAGTCTCCGCATAATTTTGCTGGACTTGTTTTTAGGAATATTGGCGCAAAATTCGATCTCCTTGGGGGCGACGACTGAACCCAGCTTCTTGCGGGAAAAACCGATGAGCTCCAGGCGCAACTCTTCGCTTGCTTCCATTCCAGGTTTCAGAACGACAAAGGCCTTCACGATTTCACCAATGAGCGGGTCCGGCTTGCCAATGACTCCTGCTTCGATTACGGCGGGGTGGCCCATGAGCGTGCTTTCGACTTCGAAAGGGCCGACCATGTGTCCCGATGTCTTGATGATGTCATCGGCACGGCCAATGAACCAAAAATATCCGTCGGCGTCACGTTTAGCCAAATCGCCTGTCAAATACCAGCCCTCGACGAAACATTTTCTGTAGCGGTCCTCTTCATGCAGATAGCCTCGAAACATGGAAGGCCAACCAGGGCGCAGCGCAAGGTCTCCTTGAGTGTCGGGCTCCTCCACCACCTTGACAGTATTCTTGCCCATACGCTGCACAATGGCAGCCTCGATCCCGGGAAGAGGGCGTCCCATGGAGCCTGGCCGGATCTCCATGGCAGGAAAGTTGGCGATCATGATGCCGCCTGTTTCCGTCTGCCACCAGTTGTCATGGATGGGGAGTCCCAAGGCCTTAATGCCCCAGAGGACCGCCTCGGGGTTGAGCGGTTCGCCGACGCTGTGAATGGCCCGCAGATTGCTGAGATCAAAATCACCTACGGGCTCCCGGTTCAATCGCATCAATCTTCGGATGGCCGTTGGCGCCGTGTACCAGACATTTACCTTTTGAGATTCAAGAATCCGGCACCAACGTATGGCATCGAAATCCGCTTCGTCAACAACGTTGGTAATTCCATGAAGCAACGGCGCGATGATTCCATAGGACGTGCCTGTGATCCACCCGGGGTCTGCCGTGCACCAGAAGACATCTTCAGGGTGGAAGTCCAAAACATATTTCCCGGTTATATAGTGACAGCGGACAGCATCGTGTACATGGATTGCCCCTTTGGGCATCCCTGTAGTGCCGCTCGTAAAATGCAGGATTGCGATGTCTTCCGGCTCGGTTGGGGGGATCATAAACAGATCACTTGAATCCGCCATGAGACGCGGCAGCGACAGAAGGCCGTTATCCAGATGGTCGTGGGCATCAACCAGAAGTACATATTTCAGATTGGGCAGCGTGCCCCTGCGGGAACGTATCTTCTGCCGGTAGGAACGTTCGGTAGTAATCAGGACTTTCGCATCTGCTCTGCTCAGTCGCTGATAGATGGGCTCGGGCCCGAAGGCTGAGAAAAGCGGGCAGAAAACAGACGTGTTTTTAAGTATCCCCAGAGCGGCGATGTAGAGCTCCGGGATGCGTTCTGCCAGAGTCGAGACCCTATCGCCCTTACCGATTCCAAGTCCCTTGAGAATATTGGCAAATCGATTACTTAGTCTTTTCAGTTCTCCATAGGTATACTCACGTACCGAGTCATCGCTTCCGAGCCATCGAAGGGCTACGTGATCGCGCAACCCTCCGTTGGCATGTCGATCAACTGCTTCGTGAGCGATATTGAGCCCTTTGTGCTCCGGAAGACCTTCTAACTCGCTCCGAACAGCATCCCAGGAAAAATCGGTAATTGTGCCGGCATAGTCCACAAGGTTTGGAGTTGCCTTCAATAATTCAGGATTCTTTTTAAGAGAATGAAAATACAAGATCGCACCTCCCTCAAGGTTTTGTTTGAGAAAAATATTGTGTGCGTTGTATTAAGGTAAAGGCAAGAAAATGGAAGGTATTTCTTTTTATATATAGAGATAGGATGTTGTGTCAAGCGAAAATCAGTAGTGATCGTACCCACCCCGAAGTTTTCAATATTGTCAGGAAACAGTGCCAGGCAGCCTTCAAAGATGGAGTTTTCAAGGCAGCCAAGGAAAAAATTGCCAGGATTGAAAGAAAAATAAAAGCGCGACGAAAGTAAGAAAGACAGGGATTTGCCTGGGAAAGCTTGGTAGGCTTTCCCTGGCAATCCTAGTTGCAATTCTGCTAAAAAAACATCAAGGCTGATTGAAAAAATTAAGAAGCAACTTTATCCAAGCCGGCTGGACCAAACTGAACATTTTCCACCATTACGACCTCGGCAACTACTTTTATCGCTTGTGGCTTCATCTGAAAATGATCTGCTCCTGTGCGTATCTTAAAAACAACCATGATCGCCGGAACTTCTCTTCGAACCCGGTCCTGCAGTTCTACTTCTTTTTAGCTTTAACCTTTGCTTTCGGTGTCGCCTTGACAGGTTTTGCTTTCAAATCCTTGAGAGCTTTTCCTGGGGTGAATTTACCGTTGGTCTTTGCAGCTATTTTGAGTTCTTTTCCGGTCTGAGGATTCCTACCGATACGAGCTGCACGATTTACTGCACTGAATGTACCGAAACCGACGAGAGCAATCTTGTCGCCAGCTTTGATAGCAGCCGTGGTTGTTTCGATAAAACTGTTGAGTGCTTTTTGAGCTTGAATCTGCGTCAGTTCTGCGTCTTTTGCAATTTTTGCTACGAGTTCTGCTTTTGTCATGAGACTCCTCCTGAAAAATGATTTATCTATCTATACAGTAAATCCTGTAATTTCAAAATAAAATCAATAGAGTCTCAATAAAAACTATCAAATGAAGAAATGAGGTCGGTCGTCGATAGTGAGCACTCCAAACGGCGATATTCGTTGGATTGGCGATTCGTGTACTGCTGTGCACGATGGCGTCGGAGCGAGGCTGGGCCGCCGCGAAAGTAATCGCGATATAACAAAACGCAAGCGGGCGGAGGAGGAGAAGGAGAAACTGGAGGTCCAGAACCGGCTGCTTCAGAAGGCAGAAAGCCTGAGTCGCATGGCAGCGCAATCGCTCATCATTTTAACAACAAACTCCAGGTTGTGATGGGCCACTTGGAATTGGCGATAGAGTCTCCCCCAAGACGAAAAACCCATTTATAATCTGACCGCGGCCATGCGGGCCGCCGACCTGGCAGCGGAGGTGAGCAGATCGATGCTCACCTACCTCGGCCAGGCAACCGGTACGCGAGCGCCGTTGGATCTTTCTGCAGTCTGCAGAAAGATCCTCCAATTAATTCAGGCCGCCCTGCCGAAAACGTGGTCTTCGAAATGGATTTGGCCTCTCCTGGCCCGACAATCATTGCGAACTCGAATCAGATCGAACTGATCCTCACCAATTTAATCAGCAATTCCCGGGAGGCTGTCGGTGATACTCAGGGTAAAATTCAATTTTTAAAATGAGAAGATTACCCCTGCCCATGTAACTTTTTCTGCAAGTTACAGCTCATGTCTCTGGAAACAGTCTTGATCCTGTTGACATTGTAAATATTAATTGAGAGAATAGCCTACTGGTCCTGCCGGCGGTTTATTATCACCGTTTGGTAAAGCGAAAAGGCATCATTCAATTTCCTTTTATAGAATCCCAAACAAATAATCATGATATTACTGGGTAGAACCTCCCGAATTATTTTCATTCTCCTGTTGATCTGTGTTGTTTGGCGGCCTGTTCAGGCTGAAGAAAGAGGACCACGTGGAATAGTTCGGGTGGGCATTTTCCCTTTTGAGCCCTTTAATTTCATAGATGAAAAGGAAGTTGCGCAAGGTCTCAATCCTGACCTGCTCAGGGAAATAGTCCGTGATGAACGTTGGAATATCAGGTTTGTACCGGGAAGCTGGGCGGAGGGTCTTGATCGGCTGCAAAAGCAGGAAATCGACCTGATGATGTCTGTGGCCTATTCTCTGGAGCGGGCAGAATCTATGGATTACACATATGAATCGGTAGTTGAGCTCTGGGGCCAGGTTTTTGTCAGACCCGAAGGCAAGTCTTACAACATCAACAACCTGTCGGGCCGCAGGGTAGCGGTTATGCGCAAGGACATCAGCGGCATCAATTTCATCAAGACTGCCGAAAGTCTGGGCGTCTTCTGTGAGATTCAGGAGTTTAATAGCCATGCCGAGGTCTTTGCTGCAGTGACAAATAAGAAGGCTGATGCCGGTGTCGCTCCGCAGCACTTCGGCCTGCGCCACGCAGGTGAATACAATCTTGTTGGAAGTACAATTCTATTCAGCCCATTCTCCATCTATTTCGCGAGCAAGAAAGGAACGCAGCATGAACTCTTAAGCCATATCGATTCACATCTCTCCAAATGGAAAAGAGACAAAGAGTCGTTCTACTACCAAAACATCAACCGCTGGATGGGAAATCTTCAAAAGAGACAGCTCCCCATATGGTTTACTTACAGTTTCATCGCCGCAATTTCCTCCGTACTTGTTTTTTCAGGATTTATCCTGCTGTTGAAGAGAACTGTTAGACGAAAAACCGAAGAGCTCAGGGAAAGTGAAGAAAAGTTTCGCTCCCTGGCGGAAAGCAGCCGTGATTGCATAACCCGCTATGATAGGCAGGGACGATGTACGTATATAAATCCCGCCGGTCTTGCCATTCTGGGATTGAGTGAAGGGGAAATAATCGGGAGATCGCACAACGAGGCGGGTTTTTCTGAAGAACAAAGAGCCATGTTGGGGAACAAGATCAGTCAGGTTGTTGAGACCGGCAAACCTTGTCAGATGGAGGTTTTCCGGCACAGCTCATCCGGACCGGTTTATCTCGACTTGCAACTGACGCCGGAGTATGACGGCAAAGCAATGATATCCTCAGTATTGGGAGTCGCACGAGATATTACCGAAAGAAAACAGTTGGAAAAAATCCAGACTTTTTTAGCGGATACCAGTACAGGGACCAATGATGAATCCTTCTTTTATATGTTGGCACGTTTTCTGGCAGAGAATCTCGATATGGATTTTGTCTGTATCGATCGGCTCGAAGGGAACGGCTTAACCGCCAGAACAGTGGCAGTCTGGTGTGATGGCCGGTTTGAGGATAATGTCAGCTATTCTTTAAAGGATACCCCTTGCGGCGAAGTTGTGGATCAATCGGTCTGCTGCTATCCGGCGAGTGTAATTCAGTTTTTCCCAAAAGATTTGGTGTTAAAGGACCTGAGAGCCGAAAGTTATACAGGTGTGACGCTGTTGAGCCATACCGGCTCGGCCATTGGACTGATCGCGGTCATCGGTCGGCAACCTTTAAAAAATCCTCATTTGGCAGAAGCAACACTCAAAATGGTCGCAGTGCGTGCTGCCGGTGAGATGGAGCGGCTGGATGCCGAGATAGCCCTGCGGAAAAGCGAAGAACAGTATCGGCTAATTTTCAACACCGCACAGGAGGGGATCTGGGGTATGGACGCCATGATGCGGACGACTTTCGTCAACCCGCGTATGGCGGCGATGCTGGGTTATGAGCCGGAGGAAATGATGGGCCGAGTGCTTGAAGATTACTTCTTTCAAGATGAGGATCTGACAGATCATTGTCGGAGAATGCGGGAACGGCAACAAGGGAAGGATGACCAATATCAACGCAGGTTCCGGCACAAGGAAGGTCAAAGCATATGGACATCTGTCTCCGCTACTGCTCTGATCAACAATGAAGGGGATTTCATTGGTTCCTTTGGCATGTTTACCGATATCACAGAGAGTAAGCTGGCGGAAAAGCTCTTGATTGAAAATAATGAACTGCTTAATAATCTCGCCCGCCAGGTTCCAGGTGTCATATACCAATACCGGTTATATCCTGACGGACGTTCCGCCTTTCCTTATGCATCTCCGGGGATGAATAGTATTTATGAGGTAACCCCCGAGGAAGTGAAAGAAGACGCCACTCCGGTTTTTAGTCGGTTACACCCCGACGACCACGACCGGGTTGCCGGCAGCATTTTAGAATCGGCGCAAACCCTTGAGACGTTTCATTGCGAATTCCGGGTCATTCTGCCACTGCAAGGCCTCCGCTGGCGCTGGTCCCAGGCACAACCGCAGCGAATGGAGGATGGCAGTACTCTCTGGCATGGTATTATATCGGATATTACCGAGCGTAAACGGGCAGAGGAAGAGAAGAAAAATTTGATTGTTCGATTACACCAGGCGCAAAAAATGGAGGCTATAGGCACCTTGGCAGGAGGAATTGCCCATGACTTCAACAATATTCTTGGTGCCATTCTCGGCTATTCTGAAATGATCAAGGATGATTGTGCAGCTGACTCAACAGTTGTCCACGATATCGATCAAGTGCTTAAGGCCGGAACCCGGGCAAAAGAACTTGTTAAACAAATTCTCGCCTTCAGTCGTCAGTCCGAGGCGGATAACCTCCCTGTGCAACCCGCAACCATTATCACAGAAGCAATCAAAATGCTGCGTGCAACACTGCCGACAACCATAAACATAGAGCAAAACATAGATCCAGACGCCGGCAGCATTTTAGCCGATCCGACTGAAATTCACCAGATACTGATGAACCTCTGTACTAATGCCTTTCATGCAATGGAAAATCAAGGTGGAACTCTCACCATTTCCTTGCAAAAAATAAAACTGTCTGAGGAAAATATCGGCAACAAAAAGCACATGAAATCAGGGGATTTTGTACAATTGTCGATTAAGGATACCGGAGTGGGGATCGCCCCTGAAATCCGCGAAAGAATTTTCGACCCTTATTTCACCACAAAAGAGGTTGGCAAAGGAACCGGTATGGGTCTTGCCATGGTGCATGGCATCGTGCAAAACTACGGCGGTTCCATTGTCTGCGAAAGTAGACTCGGAGAAGGAACGGTATTCTATATTTCTTTGCCATCAGTAGATATCAATGTTTCGCAGGGAAGCGTATCTGGTGAAAAGACCCCAGGCGGCAAAGAACACATTTTGTTAATTGACGATGAAACTATGCTTATAGAGATGGGCAAGGCAATGCTTGAACGGCTGGGGTATCAGGTAACTACCATAACAAACAGCATAGATGCTCTCACCGCTTTTCGTAATCATCCGGAAAGATATGACCTGACGATAACCGACCAGACTATGCCGGGTATGACCGGTGTGGATCTCGCAAGACTGATGCTACAAATACGGCCCGATATGCCGATTATTCTCTGTACGGGTTACAGCAATCTTGTCTCGGAAGAAACAGCGAAGGCCATCGGGATTAAGGGATTTGTCATGAAACCCATGGTCAAGAAAGACATCGGCAATCTTATCAGGAAAGTGTTGTCTTGACCGGTAAACTAATGTCCATCTCCTCAACGGGTCATCCTGACGAAAAATTGAATCTCCTCTTCGTCGAGGCATTCAATGCACAAACAGAAGGTCTTTATGCTGACGCCATGGAAAAATACCTGCTGTTGCTTGAGTATTTTCCGGAAGCGGCCATGCTTCGCTATAACCTTGGCCTGGTATATTATAGTCTTGCAAATTTCACCGGCGCCCTGCGTGAATTTTCCCTGGCCCTGACTTTCCAGCCTGAAGATAATGATACCCTTTTTAATCTGGCTCTCAGTCAGAAGAAAACCGGCGACAGTCAGGCAGCAATTGCATCATACTGTCAGCTTCTGAAGGCTTTGCCGAACTATACCGACTGTTGGTACAATCTTGCCGGTTGTTATCGTGACACCTATGCTGATGGGCAGGCAATTTCCTGTTACCAGAGGGTACTGGCGCTCGATCCCGAATATCTGCCGGCTCTCAACAATCTGGCCTATCTCTATCATCGCAGCGGTGATATTCAACGGGCGGCAGAATGCTATCGACAGGTACTGAGCTTGCGGCCGGAAGACGATTCTGCACACTATATGCTCGCATCTCTTCTCGGCACACCGCTCGACCACGCTCCCGATTCCTATGTCCGGAATTTTTTCGATGCATATGCCGATGGCTTTGAGAAAAGTCTGGTAGATGGACTGGGATACGACAATCCCCGGCAGTTGTATGCGTGTTACAAGAGCTGTACTCATCTGAAGGGTGTTAAGGATGAATACGGCCATGGTCTTGATCTCGGCTGTGGGACAGGGCTCAGCGGTATAGCCTTTAAGGAAATTGTGACTGTTCTTGATGGAGTTGACCTTTCCGCGAACATGCTTTTGCAGGCAGCCGGGAAAAACTGTTACAATGGGCTGTATCAAGACAGCATCATCCATTTTTTACAGACAACCACTGAAACCTATGATTTTGTTCTTGCCACCGATGTGTTTATCTATGTTGGTGAGCTGGGCGATATTTTCACAGCTTTGCACGCTGTTGCCCGACCAGGGGCGCTCTTCTGCTTTTCTACGGAAACTTTGGATTCGACCGGCTATCAGCTACAAAAGACCGGCAGATTTGCGTATTCCCGTGACTATATACACAGCATTGCGGTTGCTACCGGCTGGATGGTATTGACAGAGCAAAAGACCAAACTGCGTAAAGAGAGAGAGCGATGGATTACAGGCGATCTTTGGGTTCTTCAGGGGATTGTTCCAGATTACGAAGCATCTAATTGGGGAAAAAAGGATGAAGGAATTCAGATTTGAAGCAAGAAATGAATTTCTAAGTCACTAACACCCTTCGGCCAAACAAAGGTAAAGTAACTGCCAGGTCACCTGCAAAGAAATAGTCGGATATTGTCGATTGCTGAGTATATCCAGAGGCGGAGAGTGTCTGTTCCTGATTGAATTCATAGATCAAACCACCCTGTTGCTTCACAAGCTCCGGAAAACCTGCAGCAGGATAAACCTGTGCAGACGTGCCGATAACCAGCAGCAGATCGCAGTTGATCAGGAGTTCTTCGATTCGCTCCATGTCTCTGACTGCTTCTCCGAACAGGACAACATTAGGTTTGAGGGGAGACTGGCAATGGGAGCAGGCAGGTACATCCTGCATGGTATAATGATCATTGGTAACCGGAATAACCGTATAACACTGCAGGCATTGGAGGTGTTGATGATCACCGTGGATTTCCAGCACGTTCCTGCTGCCTGCCGCCTGGTGCAGGTTATCGACGTTCTGGGTAATCAATCCTTTCAGGAGACCTCTTTGTTCAAAATCAGCCAGTACCTGGTGTGCCGGATTCGGTTGTTTACCGAGTAGTCCTTTGCCCATTTCTCGGTAGAGTCTCCATGCTTTTGCGGGACTTTTAAGAAAAACATCGAGAGTTGCATACTCATCCGGTGAGAAGATAGTCCATACTCCACCGGGACTGCGGAAATCGGCGATGCCGCTGTTGACTGAGATTCCTGCCCCTGTGAGCGCCACAGGACAGGAGGCGGTCTTGAATTTCTCAACTGCTTCCTCAAGGTACTCGGTGTTTTTGTGGGGAATAACGGTTTTCATGCATCGCCTCATTGGCTCGCGATAGTAGTTATTCAGTAGCCGATTATTTATCCTTTGGCTTGGAACGCAGACTGATCTTCTCTACAACTTTTCGATAATAGTCGTGCTGACTCGATATGTTTGAGGAAAAGGAACGTCTTGCATCGACTTTCATGAGCAGGACGTTGAGTTTCTTCATCTGTTTGAGACGTTCATGCTCATCTTCCGTGCATGAAATCAGATCTTCCAGTTTTTTAATTTCTTTGCGCTCTTCAATTTCCGGTGGAAGATATCCGCTGTTTTTCAGAATCTTATACGCCATTTTCAAATCATCGGGAATAAACCTGTCATCCTCCAGGGGAAGCGGTTTATTCTTCCACTTAGGCGAATTCAGGTCTTTTTCCCGCATAGCCTCGGCTATTCTTTGTTCAGCGATAAAAGCAAGTGAATCCATAAGACCTCCATTGCTGTCTCATTTCAGTGAAGAATGGTTTGCAGCCACTCGGAAATATCATTAATCTGTTTCGGACAAACTGAATGTTCCATCGGATATTTCTGATAGCTGACGTTATAGCCCTTTTCGATGAGCTGAGTGGTCGCCTTACGGCCAAGATGTTCCGGTACAACCGGATCATGTTCACCGTGATGAATTTTGATCGGTATTGCTTTATTGATATCACTGTATTCAGTGATATCTGCAGTGGCAAGGTAGGTTGACATGGCAAGCAGGCCACCAAGCGGTTTTTTGTAGCTCAGTGCAACCTGATAGGCAACTGCTCCTCCTTGCGAAAAACCGGCGATGATTATTCTTTTACTGTCGATACCCCGCTCAATTTCACGGCTGACAAATGCTACAATTTTTCGGGCGGAAGCCATTAATCCTGCAATATCGATTTTTCGATCAATATTCATTTCCAGGATATCATACCAGGCGGGCATAACGAATCCACCGTTTATGGTCACCGGCATTGTCGGCGCGTGAGGAAAAATAAAGCGAATAGAAAGGTCATCTGGCAGCCGCAGCTCAGGGACAATGGGGGCAAAATCATTACCGTCTGCTCCGAGTCCGTGCAGCCAGATAACTGCACTGTCGGGGTTTGGATCTGTTTCGAGTTCAATAGCCGGCAGAAGTGGCATGGTAAGTTCCTTTTGACTTGGACATGTTGCTGTGTCGTTGATAGTTGTTGTAAAAGATCAATTATAATAACAGATAGTGCCCCGGTAGACAATCATCCGCCTGCGGATATGCAGCCACTTTTTTCTTTCATAACTAAAATATTAAGCCATTGTTGCTTTTCTCCACGTAGAAGAGAGGGAGTTTCACTGATCTCGATAATTTTGAGCTGCGGAAACTGTTCAAGCAGCTGCTGCATAATCGGCAATGAATAATTGTTAAAAAAACGCATTTTGTTGTCCAGGCATTCTGTCTTGCCTGCTTTAAATGACATGTACCAAATCCCCTGTGGTTTCAAGGCACGGATAATACAGTTAAAGGTTTCCTTAATTCTGGATCTTGGGATGTGCAGAAGGCTGGCGCAGGCCCAGATACCGTCGTAGGTGTCAGTCTCGTCAAGTTCCTCAGCTTTTTGTACTCGTACCGGTTTACCCAGAAATTTAGAGGCACACGCAGCGATTTCGCTCACTGCATCGACAGCTATGACCTGGTGATCCAGATCGAGAAAGAATCGACTGTCGCGTCCCGAGCCACAACCAAGATCGAGAATCAGGCTGTTGGGGTCGAGCAGACCAAGGAAACGTTGGCGCATGTGATCGTGGTAGTCAAAGTTAATTGTTTCGAGGGTATATTCTTCAGCATTGTCTCGGTAATACTTCAGCGTTGTTTCTATTTGATATTCTTCCTGTAATTTTGCCACAATCGGCAAATCCGCGGGAGCCCATTTGAGAGAAGTAAGTTCATTAACCGGTAGCCATTCTATCTGATCATGGTCCCGACACTGGAATGTCCCGTTCAGGTGGCGGACGCGATAGCAGAGTAATCTGATGATTTTTGTGTCATATTCATATATAGATTCAGCAAAGAAATCGCCGACAACGCACCGAATACCAAACTCTTCCCAAAGTTCTCTGGCAAGACATTGTTCATTTGTCTCATCCGCTTCAATTTTACCGCCGGGGAATTCCCAGTAACCAGCCAGATGGCGGCCGGATTTTCGTCTGGCGACCATGATAAGCCCGTTCTTTTTAATGATTGCTGCCGTGACCGATATCATAGAGGATAGGCGATAAGCCGGTTTTTTTTAACGGTTGAAGGTGGTATCGTATTGTCGATCATCTGAAAACGATCAGGTTATGAACTCTATAATAAATAAACATTATTTTCAGGAGAAAAATATGAGTATGCAGGAATCGCTGAAAGTCGATTTGAGGGTTGCCATGAAGGCAAGGGATACTGATCGGACCGGAGCAATCCGTATCCTGATGGGTGAATTTGCCCGTCAGCCGGTAAAGGTGCTGAGTGACGAACAGGTTATCGCAATCGTAAAAAAGTTGATAAAATCAGAGCGGGAACTGCTGGCCGCCCAAAACCAGGAAGGATCATCTTTCCTGACTATCATGGAAGAGTATTTACCCAAACAGGCGACAGAAGAGGAAATTTATGACTGGGTAAAGAATAATATCGATTTATCATCGTTTGGCAACAAGATGCAGGCAATGAAGCCGATTATGCAGCATTTCGGTAGTTCCGTGAACGGCAATATGGTAAAAGAAGTGCTGAAAAAGTTTGATTAAAGAATAACTTGAAGCCTGCAAATTTTAGACAAAGTCGGGGCTGGCTGCTTGTGACAGTTAAAAGGATGTTTATCTTTACTCCCTGACTGAATATGAATGGTTTCTGTATGGTCGCCACTCAATGGCGCCTGCAGGGAATGACATAAAAATAACCGGAGGGATCACGTGTTTCGAATTGTTCTGTTTTTAGCCACTAATATGGCAATCCTTGTTCTGCTTGGGATTGTCATGAGCTTTCTTGGAGTTGATTCCAGGTCGACCTCAGGGTTGCTGGTAATGGCAGCGATGTTTGGTATGGGTGGGTCGTTTATTTCTTTGGCCTTATCCAAGTGGATTGCCAAAAGATCGACTGGTGCAAGAGTAATCGAAACTCCAGGAAATTCGACGGAACAGTGGCTCTATGATACCGTTCGTCGTATGGCCGAGAAGGCTGAAATAGGCATGCCTGAAGTGGCAATTTACGACTCTCCCTCTATGAATGCCTTTGCCACAGGGATGAAAAAGAACTCAGCACTGGTAGCCGTTTCATCCGGGTTATTACAGAATATGGCCAAAGATGAGGTCGAGGCTGTGCTCGCCCATGAAATTACCCATGTAGCATGTGGTGACATGGTGACGCTTTCTCTTATTCAGGGCGTGCTGAACACCTTTGTTATCTTCCTGTCCCGAATTGCCGCTAATATCATCAGCGGCTTCATGAGAGGCGATGATGAAGGCGAGGGGCTTGGTTTCTTCGGCTATATGGCGGTGACCATTGTCCTTGAAATGGTCCTTGGTCTTTTTGCATCCATCATTGTCATGTGGTTTTCGAGAAAAAGAGAGTTTACCGCAGACAAGGGAGCAGCCTATTTAACCAGCAAGGAGGAGATGGTGAGTGCCTTGCGGCGATTACAGGCCCATCACGAACCGTCGCGTTTACCCGACCAGATGGCGGCCTTTGGTATCCGTCCCAAAGAAGGGGGGTTGTCGGCTTTGTTTAGAAGTCATCCTCCCATTGAGGACAGGATTGCAGCACTTCAGAAGCTGTAACAGGAAAAGAAAAAACGGCGGGCAATCTGATTGTCTGCCGTTTTTTTTGCCGGGTTTTTGTCAGGTCCCTTCTTAAACCTGTTTGAGGGCCATCCTTGCTGCGATTATTAAAGGATCCCAGACCCCGGAAAAGGGTGGAGCATAGCTCAGATCAAGGTAGAGCATATCTTCAAGGGTAAAACCCGCATGAAGGGCAGTCGCTGCCGTATCAATACGTTTGGCGGACCCGCGGCCGCCAACAATTTGTGCCCCGAGCAGCCGCCCAGAGCCCTTTTCCGCCAGTACCTTGACTGAGAGAGCAGTCGAACCAGGATAATAGCGGGGCAGTGTGAACCCATCAATCCGACCGACCGCATATTGCCAGCCAAGAGCTATGATTTCTTTCTCACTGAGGCCGGTTCTGGCGCATTCAGTATCCATGAATTTGGTGATTGCCGTCCCCACTACTCCGGGAAATTTTGTATACTTCCCACCAAGATTCATGCCGGCAACTCTTCCCTGTTTGTTGGCAACTGTACCCAGGGCAACATGTACAGGCCTGCGGCTGACCAGGTGGTATGACTGGGCACAATCACCGGCTGCCCAAATGTGAGCCATTTCTGTTTGCTGCAGCTCGTTCACCTTGATACTGCCTCTTGGTCCGAGGGGGATATCGGCATCTTTTGCCAGTTTGCTGTTAGGGGAGACGCCCAATCCAAGGATGATGAGGTCGGCTGGAATGGTTCGTTTGTCTGTTATCACCCCAATGGCCAGATCCGTCCCTTTTTTCTGGGCGATACCCTGCATTTCTTCATTGCGGTACAAAATGATGCCGCTTTCCAGAAGAGAATTACTGAGTTTTTCGCCCATATCATGATCAAAAGATGGCATCAGCTGAGCGCTGCGCTGAATAATATAAACCTTCAGGCCACGCATATGCAGAGCCTCAGCCATTTCTAGGCCAATATAGCCGCCACCGACTATCACCGCCGTCTGCGGTTTTTCCTGCTCGAGCATTTGTTTCAGACGAGAGCTATTCGTCAGGTTGTTCACATGGTGGATGTTTCTGCTGTTAATGCCATCCAGCGGTGGGTGGACAGGGCTCGCGCCGGTTGCAATGAGAAGCTGGTCGTACGTTTCCCATTGCTCCTTAACATTGTGAAGGTTCTTGACCAAAACCTTCTGTTGTTGCGGAGAAATGCCCACAACCTCATGGCCGGTTTGTACATCAATATCATATTTTTCGATAAACGTCTGTGGTGTTCTGGCGATGAGTGCGTCCTGTTTGTCAACCAGACCGGCGACATAATAGGGGATGCCTCAAGCTGAATAAGAGGTGAATGGGCCCTTCTCAAATACTGTGATTTGCATGTCCGGCTGTTGCCTGCGAACCTGAGAAGCCGCACTCATCCCGGCTGCATCGCCGCCTATTACAATAAGCCTCGCCATTGCTTTCCTCCTGTTTTACTCCTTTTCCGACAGTTTGGTTATCCCAAGGATAGTGTGCCAGATATCGTCCTGATTCCATCGTTTCAGGATAAGGACGGGCTGGGTGTTAAGGAATTCCAAAATCTTTTCTGCTTCGCTTCGTAAGAGACCAGACAGAATAAACCATTTTTGTTTCAAAAATCCTTCCGTTCGCACCAGATCCTTCATTACATCATAATGGATATTGGCAACCAGCAGATCAGTGGCGACGCTTGTCTGTTCCTCGGCCTTGCCATTGATCACCAGAATGTGGTCGTCCAGGTTGTTTAACGATACATTAATGCGGGCGGTTCTGGTTGCCAGATAATTATAGTCAACCGCGATGACTTTTTCACAGCCAAGTTTTGCTGCAGCAAGAGCCAGGATGCCTGTTCCCGATCCCAGGTCGAGCATAGTTTTAGCCTTTTTCCCGGCACAGGCAATATCAATGGCCTCAAGGCAGGCCTGGGTGGTAGGGTGGGTGCCGTTACCAAACACCACACCTGAATCGAGGGTTATGGCTATATCATTTTCACCGGGAGATGCTTTGATCCAGGTAGGGTTAAGCAGAAAACGTCCTATACGCACAGGTTCAACATTTCCTCCCTGCCATTGTGCATACGTCATTTCGTAATCGTCGAGGAGCTTGAGATCCGGAAAGTCAGCTAAAATCTCAATGACCTGATCTTTTGCCGGTTGGGTGAAGAAAAGAAAGCTGAAACCATCCTCCACCCAATTGCCGATAAAATTTTCAGCTTCAATGGAATGGAGAGCGGGGACTGATCCTTCAATATAATAGATAAACAGCAAAGTATCTGGGCGAAGATGTTGCGAATGTGGATGCATGATAAATTTTATCGGTTGAGTGCCGGGGGGTCAGTGTTTCTTTGAAGGTGCTTTTTTTGCGCCCCCGCACAGCACGGGGATAAGTTCCTTAACGAAAAACCTTTCTTGAAACAGCTAAGAAAGGTTTTTCTAAGTCACTAGCCCCCACACAGCATGGGGATAAGTTCCTTAACGAAAAACCTTTCTTGAAACAGCCAAGAAAGGTTTTTCTAAGTCACTAATATTTTATTTTGGTCAGGAAGGCCTGCATCTCATTCAGCATGTTCTTCACCTGATCCCTGTTGGTATCCTGTTTCCCTTTGGCCGCAGCATCAAACAGTTCAAGCCAGCCAATCACAGCCTTGTTGTCCTGTCTCTCATACAGCTTTTTCTTATATGCTTCACCTGTCAGCTGGAGTCCCTTTTTGGGAATTGCTTTGCCCTGGATTATATTATGAATTGCGATACCCCTCGCCAGACAGAGATTGCGCAATTGCTTTTCAAGGATGGCACCGGCAATAACGGCAGCTGCCTGAAGATTTTCCTGATCGTATTGCGCTCTGGCAAGACGGAGCATATCAACTAAAATATCCCGGGCAACCGCACCGCTGGTCGTTGTAAGCCAGTCTCCCTCAAGTTCTCTCTTTGCCGCACTGAGTATGGCGATCCCTCGTCTGGTGCGGCTTGCCGTATAATGGGTGATCTCGGTTCTGAAACTTTCATAATAAACACTAATCTCTCCAAAGACGCGGCTGAGAAAAGAGAGGGCAGTAATCCTGAAGTCATGGAATTTTTGTTCGTCTACCAAGGATTTTGATTGATTGCCGCTGGTCTCTGTGGCGAGAACTTTTTCACCTAATGTTATAATTGCTGCAGTCTGGGCAATAAGCTCGTCCTGATTTTTCATGGTCTTTCAGTCTCTATTCAAATTAGCAGATCAAATGGATTGATCAGATTAGCTGGGATGTCGAAATTTTTTCTGTATGTTGCAGAACACTATCTCATGCTTTTAAGCCGTTTGTCGGAGTTCATTTCTCCCATATACTCTGTTATGGGAATTTTATCATCTCCGGATTCCTCCTGAGAGGAGATAATTTGCGGAAGGGGATCTGTTATTTATCGGAGGCCAATATCAGTGAGGTACTGTTTTTGAGTGTTTCCAGGATAAAAGAGGTTTTGACGTTTTGGATTCCCGGAATTCCCGAGAGCTTGTTATTGACGAAATCGGTATAGCTGGCCATATCTTTAACTGCCACTTTCAGAAGAAAATCGACTTCACCTGTCAGCTGGTGGCATTCGAGCACCTCGTCCATCTGAGTGAGTCGTTCTTTGACATTTTGGAGTGAAGAAATCTGATGGTGACTGAGACAAACCATTACTATGGTCTGGAGACCGAATCCCACCTGTTCCCGATTGAGGATGGCAACATATTTTTCTATGATTCCTGCCAATTCAAGCCGTCTTACCCGTTCCAGAATAGCGGGCGGTGATAAACCGATCTCCTGGGCGAGTTTAGCATTGGTAATACGGCCATTATTCTGGAGAATGTTAAGGATTTTTTTATCTGTCGTGTCAAGCATTGGTCACCAGATCTCTGCATTCTTTGTAGGGATAAAGAATATTAATAAAGCGAATGTAAAATATAGCGAATTTTCTTAAAAAAATAAAGAGATTGCTTAATTATTTTAGGTGTCTTCTTTTTGAAGGGTCAGGTCACTTTTCAGAATTTTTATCTTGAAAATCATTATCGTTGTCGGGTCCATCTTCTCCATCCCCGTCAACGTCATAGAGCTGCTTTGCTGCCAGCAGTAAAAAAGGGATGGTAACCAGAGGAGCAAAAGTCGGGGCGGCCTGCGCCAACTTCTGCCAGGTGGGATTTGTCAGCTGGAGACCGGGAATAACAAATTTCAGAATGCAGTAGCTCCCTATTGCCATGAGCACACTCACCCACCAGGGGAGTCGACGTCGAGATTCGGGAGGCTGTGATATGGTCCTTTTCTTGTCATTCATAGTCATCCTTCAAGCACAAGCTGGACCATTTCCCTTACCTGCGGATTCGGATCGTTTTGCAGAAGTTGGACCTGGGCTATGGCTTCTTTGGTGCCTATTATTCCGAGTACTGAGACTGCTTCTCCTCGCAGAAAGGGATCAGCGGAATCAAGGAGTTTGACCAGTGAAGGAATGGCCAGTGTTAATTTCTCAGGTTGAATCTGGAGCAGTTCCTCGAAAAGGACAGAGAGACCAAGACGCACGCTGAAACGTTCGTCACTGAGAATTTCTCCTGTCCATTCATAATATTTCTGTTCACGGCGGAACATGGCAACTATATTTTCAACATGGCCCTGATCAAGAAAATCAGCGATTACTTTCTTTAACTCCTGATCGCTGACTTCATTAGGTGGCTGATTCATGGTTTTCTGCGATAAGGTGATCTTTTGCTGAAAAACGATTACAATAAAGCGAATAATTGTTGTTACAGTGCTTTTATTTGGACTGAAAGGCAAGGGAAATGTTTTTTAACATTGGGTGTGTGGACGGAATAAAACGAATAACGGAGAAGACTATGACAAAAGATTGGAATCTCGGAATGTTACTCGATGTTTCAAGCGCATACTGGCAGGGATGCACTGTCCAGGCAGGGGTGCGATTGAAGGTTTTTACCGTACTCGGTGAAACAGTCTGTGATGTGGGCACGGTAGCAAAACGTATAGGTTCCGATAGTCGTGCCACCGGTCTGCTGCTCGATGCCCTCTCGGCCGTAGGGCTGTTGAAGAAGACAGCTGACAAGTATGCAAACTCGGACTTTTCAAAAGAATTTCTGGTTGCTGAAAAGCCAGGCTACATGGGTCATATCATTCTTCATCACCACCATATACTCGATGGCTGGGCGCAGCTTGATAAAGCTGTTATGACCGGCAGAAGCGTAGAACGGCGCTCCTACGGTGCAGAAACTGAAAGGGAAAGTTTCCTGATGGGGATGTTCAACCTGGCAATAATGCTTGCCCCGAAAATGGCTGACAAGATCGATCTGTCAGGGCGAAAACATATGCTGGATCTGGGAGGTGGTCCCGGGACCTATGGCATCCATTTTTGCCTTGCCAATCCTGAACTGAAAGCAACCATTTTTGATCGTCCGACGACTGAACCCTTTGCAATGGAGACCGTGGCGAGATATAAGCTGGCTGACCGAATCAATTTTTTCGGAGGAGACTTCAACCTCGACCCGATTGGTGGTGGCCCCTATGACGTTGCCTGGTTGTCCCATATCCTGCACAGTAATTCTGCTTCTGAATGCCAGGCGTGCCTGGAGAAGACTGTTGCAGCACTTGAACCTGGCGGATTGATCCTGGTTCACGATTTTATCCTGAATGATGCCAAGGATGGACCGGAATTCCCGGCGCTTTTTGCTCTTAATATGTTGATCGGTACGGAACATGGACGATCGTATTCACGAAAAGAAATCGTCTTGATGCTTGAAAAAGCTGGGGTTATCGATATCGTTCATCATCAGTTTGACGTTCCCAACGATTCGTCTGTCATCTCTGGGGTAAAAAAGGCGTTGAGCTATGATAAACATTGAAATACCTGGAAGAGCAAACCTGCGTCTTTCGCACCTGGTGCTGGATTATAATGGTACCTTGGCTTTGGACGGAAATCTGCTGGACGGGATAGCTGAAAAGATGGAAGAGCTTTCCGGACATTTTCAGTTACATGTAATTACAGCCGATACCCATGGCACGGTAGAGGAAAAACTTGCGGGCTTGCCCTGTCTGTATCAAATCATAGGTCCAGATGAGCAGGACATGCAAAAGGATGTGTATGTTCGTTCTCTCGGTGCGGACAAGGTGGTTGCCATCGGCAATGGTCGAAATGATGGCCTCATGTTGAAGGCGGCTGCCCTTGGCATTGCTCTGGTTCAGGGAGAGGGTGCCAGCATCGTTGCGATCTTGCATGCAGATATTATTTGTACTGATATTCTCAGTGCATTTGATCTTCTTTTGAATCCAGACAGGCTTAGGGCTACACTCCGCAACTGAGGCGTTTGCTCACATGCCGACCCTTCAGCGTCAACCCTTGGAAAACACAGGAACAAAAGGTGATTTCAGATACCGCTCACCTGGATTCTTCGGTTGATATCACAAAAATGCAAAAATATGCATGAAAGTGCTACTATTATGTAGGATATCAGAAAAAATCAAACTCCCATCTCAAAATCCGCTAATTTTGTTGCGCGGGTTGCGCTAATCAGCTAGCATAATGCCCTAAATGGACTTGGAACATTGGTACTTTAGAAATTTTTTTTAAAAAGAAAGATTTTGAGACGATACTTTTCCTTTTGTTAAGGTTAGTTTTGCTTAAAAATGTATCCAATTTAAGTATACTGTGTGTTCTGTCCAACCGCAGGATCGTAACATGGCCAATGAGGATACCATTTAGCAGGATGGTCTGGGTATGAAGTATAATACAACCATGGATGGAATGGTTCATCGAACAAAAAGCTGTTATTACATGGGAGGAGAAAAGGATGTCAACACGAAAGTTTTCTATTTTTTCAATGATGGTTGCTGCAGGCATGACTCTTGCGCTTTGCGGTTCAGCTGGAGCTGCCGGCAAAACAATTAAAATTGCCACTCAGTCACCTTTGTCCGGTGACCAGTCTGTTATTGGAGTGGACATTAAACGTGGTGCCGAGATGGCACTTGATCAATTAGGAGGACCATTGAGAGATATGGGTTTTAACCTTGATCTCGCACCTTTTGATGATCAGGCTAATCCTGATGCAGGTGTTGCCAATGCTAAGCGAATCGTTTCCGATCCTGCGATTCTCGGCGTTGTTGGTCACTATAACTCAGGTGTTCAGATTCCTTCTTCCGAAGTCTATCATACTTCCGGTCTCGTCAATGTTTCACCAGCAAACACCAACCCCAAGGTAACTTCCCGCGGATATCTGGAAGTAAACCGTATTGTGGGACGTGATGATGTTCAGGGTGTAGTTGGTGCTGATTTTGCTGCCTCCAAGGGTGTTAAAAGAGTATTTGTTGTTCATGATAAAACTGCTTATGGTCAGGGAATCGCTGAATTCTTCAAGCAAAGAGCCACTGAAAACGGCATGAAAGTTCTGGGTTTTGAAGGAACTGAAGAAAAAGCTAATTTTGACGCTCTGTTGTCTCCTGTTGTAGCCGGTCAGCCTGACCTCGTTTATTTTGGTGGTATGGCTTTCCAGGCTGCAGTTCTTTTCAAGCAGGCCCGAGAGAGAGGGTATGAAGGCATCTTCCTTAGCGATGACGGTTTTGATTCTTCCGATGCTGCAAAAATCGGTGGCGAAACTCTTATTTCCGGTGGTGGAACCTTCTATTCAACCGTATCCGGTCCTGCGTCGGTCTATGAGGGAACTGCCAAGTTCCTCAAGGATTTCCAGGCTAAATACAACTCAACACCCCAGCCATTTGCTGCACAGTCCTATGATTCCATGGCGATCATCCTGAAAGCTATTGAAAACGCTGCAAAGGCAAATAATAACGAAGTTCCAACCCGTCAGGCTGTTGCCAAGGCGGTTCGCGACCTGAATGAATTCAAAGGTATTACCGGAACCTTTACCTTCAATGAAATCGGTGACCCCAAGAAAGCTCTCTACTTTGTTATCCAGGTGGAATCAGCTGATCCAGCCAAATGGAGCGAAAACAAGATCGTTAAGACTCTTGAGATTGCTCCTCCCAAGTAAGACTTCCTAAGTTCTTGGCCCGGTCCTTTGCTCAAGCAAAGGACCGGTTGATTATTAATGTTAGGGAGTGATCATGATACGATTCCTAAAACGCATAAATGTCTATGAGCTTGTACGGCCTATTGGCCAGTTACTGGCCTTTTCCGTTGGCAGCGCGGTTTTTATGTCTGCTATAGCAATTGCTCTTGCATTATCTTTAGACGATACAGCTGTCGGAGCCAGCCTGATGGATAAGTATGGTGTCAGCCTCTATACCTATACCATGCTCAATCTACCTCAGGTAATTATAGACGGCCTCACCATTGGTTTCGTTTATGCGGCTATAGCTCTTGGGTACACTATGGTGTACGGGGTTCTTGAATTCATTAACTTTGCTCACAGTGAAATTTTCGCAGTTGGTGCCTTTGTCGGAGTAGAGTTTCTTATCGCTCTGGATGGAATGGGAATTCTGTCTGGGGCATCGCTGGGAATGGCGTATGCCTATCTTATTCTGGCAATCATTTTGGGAATGATGGCTGCCGGTGGTCTTGCCGTGGCTGTCGAACGGATTGCCTATCGACCATTGCGTGGTATGTCCCGCTTAGTTCCGCTCATCTCTGCCATTGGGGTCTCCTTTCTTCTCCAGGATATTATTCGTCTGGTAGAAAGTTTGACCTCCGGACAATTCAACCGAATTATGCCAACCTTCGGTAATTTCGACAGTCGCATTATCTTTGGTAAATTGGCTATGGGAACCTCAAATCTCACCCTGGGGATTTCGGTTAAGTCGATCATCGTCATAGGGTCTGCTGTGTTGATGCTGGTGGGGCTGAATTATCTGGTTAATGCCACCAAAGTCGGTAAAGCAATGAGGGCAGTGGCCCAGGATCGTCCGACCGCAAGCCTTATGGGAATAAATGTTAATAGGATTATCTCTATTACCTTCCTGGTTGGTGGTTTGCTGGGTGGAGCGGCAGGTGTACTCTATGCCTTAAAATTTACCCGAATTGATCCATTTGTTGGATTCTTCCCGGGATTAAAGGCATTCACTGCTGCAGTTCTTGGTGGTATCGGCAATATGACGGGTGCACTGCTCGGAGGAATAGTCCTTGGCATGCTGGAAACCTTTGCCGGATCTTATATGGGCGTGTTCACTATGGGAGCGGCTGGTTCTGAATACAAGGACATCTTCGCCTTCAGTATTCTTATACTCGTACTCATTTTCCGGCCTCAGGGCCTGATGGGCAAAAACGTCGTTCAGAAAGCATAGGAGAGTCTCATGATTTCGTTGTTCTTTAAGGAATTGTTCAACAGATTAAATCAGGGGCGATGGGCATATGTTATCGTCATTGGGCACATACTGACAGGGAGTTTGTTGGTATATACCCAGCCGAGATCTAATCTCGCGTTTCTGGTTCTTATGACCTCTTTTATGTCGCTCTATTTTTTCACAACCAGTATGCGATTTAAATTTATTGCGGGGGCATTACTTGCCCTGGTGATCATTCCTATTGTTGGAGTGAGAAATATCTTTTATCTGGAAGTCATCTTTCAGATCAGTGTTTTTGCAGCCCTCGCTCTTGGTTTGAATATTGTAGTCGGCTTTGCCGGATTGCTTGATCTCGGTTATGTGGCTTTTTATGCAGTTGGTGCCTATCTATGGGCCTTTTTTGGGTCCCAGCAATTTTATGTGCTCCATTTTGCGCCTGGTACTCAACCGTCGGATCTGCCATTTCTACTGCCGGGTGATGCCTTTTATATGTTCCTGCTGGTTGGTGTTGTCATTGCCGGCCTGACTGGAATTCTTTTGGGGCTGCCTGTATTGCGTCTACGTGGTGATTACCTGGCCATTGTTACCCTTGGTTTTGGTGAGGTTATCAGGGTATTGGCCAATAATCTGGACAAGCCTCTCAATTTCACTAATGGTCCCCAGGGGATCACCCCGATTCAGCGTCCTACTATGCCGGAGATTGTGGTCGACTGGTTTAATTCTGTTTTTGGCGGAGTGGTCGGGCATGATGTGAGCCCTGCCGACATGTATAACCTGATGTTCTATATCTTTGCTCTCATTGTGATCATTGTGATCATATTTGTCACTCGTCGCCTTGATGACTCAAAGATTGGACGTGCATGGACGGCGGTACGCGAAGATGAAACTGCTGCAATCGCGCAAGGCATTCCTCTGGTGAGGATGAAGCTTACCGCTTTTGCCGTTGGAGCCTCTTTTGCCGGAGTCATGGGTGTTTTGCTTGCCGCAAGTAGAACTTTTATCAGTCCGGAGTCCTTTTCTTTTATGCAATCCATTGGTGTTCTTACCATGGTCATTCTCGGTGGGGCAGGGAGCATTCCGGGGGTAATTCTTGGAGCCGCCACGGTCACTATACTTAATCTTCAGGTATTGCAGGGTTTTTCCCTGTATCTCAATGAGTTACGGCAAAGCGACGCAGTCATTCCGATTATTAATTTTGCCTGGAAAGACCTGTCGAATCAACTCGATCCCGCAAAATATCAACGGATGCTTTTTGGTCTGATCCTCGTGTTGATGATGATTTTTCGGCCATCCGGCTTGATTCCCGCAACCCGACGTAAACGTGAATTAGAGATGGATGAAAAAAAATAGGGAGAAGGTGTGACGATGGCATTACTTGAAATTAACAATATGACCAAGACGTTTGGTGGCCTGAAAGCCATCAGTGACGTCACCTTCTCGCTCGAAAAAGGACGGATTGTTTCGATAATTGGGCCAAACGGAGCTGGGAAAACGACGTTCTTCAATACTTTGACTGGGATCTATAAACCCGATGGGGGAACCATTACGTTCAACGGTAAATCCCTGGTTGGTCTCAGGCCGGATCAGATCGCTGCTCGTGGTATTGCCCGTACTTTTCAAAATATCCGATTGTTTCCCGATATGACGGTCATTGAGAACATTCTGGTTGGCATGCATATTCATTTTAAACAGTCTCCCTTTCAAACACTCTTTCGGTTGCCTGCCTTTAAAAGAGAGGAAGCGGAAGCAGAGAAGAAAGCGGCCGGATTGATGCACTATGTCGGTTTGAAAAGAGTGGAGAATGAACTGGCCAAGAACCTGCCGTATGGTGCCCAGCGCAGGCTTGAAATCGCCCGTGCTCTGGCAGCAGATCCGTTGTTGCTGCTGCTCGATGAGCCTGCTGCCGGAATGAATCCCCAGGAGACCGAAGATATGGTCCGTCTGTTCCGTGATATCAAAGCGGATATGGGCATAACCATCCTGCTGATTGAACACGATATGCGTGTTGTAATGAATATTTCCGAAGATATCTGCGTAATGGACTATGGAGAAAAAATTGCCGAAGGTACTCCAGAGGAAATACGAGCAAACACGCGTGTAATCGAGGCTTATCTTGGCCGCGGTGCTGTCGCGGGACAGCATGAGGAGAAAATGAAATGAGTCTGTTGGAAGTTGATAATATTCACAGTTATTACGGTCAGATCCATGCCCTGAAAGGAATATCGGTAGAAGTAAACAAGGGCGAAATAGTCACCCTTATCGGCTCCAACGGTGCAGGAAAAAGCACAACCCTGCGGACCATTTCTGGAATGATGCATCCCAAGAAGGGCAAGATAACCTTCGAGGGAAAGGATATCTCCAAAAAAGAGCCTCACCAGATCGTCCATTCAGGAATGGTGCATGTGCCGGAGGGGCGTGGCATCTTTCCAACCCTGACGGTCAAAGAAAATCTGGAAATGGGTGCCTTCACTGTTTCCGACTCATTGGTTATTGAAGAGCGGATGGAATATGGTTTTACTCTTTTTCCCCGATTGAAGGAACGTGTCGATCAATTCGGGGGGACCCTGTCCGGTGGAGAGCAGCAGATGCTCGCTATCGCCAGGGGGTTGATGATGGATCCCGATCTCCTGATGCTCGATGAACCGTCGATGGGGCTTGCGCCGATACTTGTTGAGCTGATCTTTGATATCATTAAAGATTTAAATGATAAAAAAGGGACCACTATCCTTCTGGTTGAGCAGAACGCCCTGATGGCTTTGTCTATAGCCCATCGTGGCTATGTTATGCAGACAGGAGAGATCACAGTAAGTGATACCGCAGCTAATCTTCGGGATAACGAGGAAGTACAGAAAGCCTATCTCGGCGTTTCTTGATGACGCAAAGCAGCTGCAAAATAATTGTTTGCAGCTGCTTCTGCTGTGTTTATTTGTAAAAATCAAGGTCCTATCTGACTGTTTTCCTTAAAGGTTTGTATGAAAAGATTGCTGCTGCTGGCACTCTTAATTTCACCGACTGCCTGCACGGTTATACCAGCAACACCGGTCATGACCCTTTACCGTTTTAACAGCGAGCTCGAAATCCCCTATTACAGCAGCAAAAACTTTCGCGATACAGGGCCATCAGGACCGGTGGGTACGCTTGCTCAAGGTTCGTCGGTTGTGCCCTGTATAGTTGTGGACAACGGGCAGGCGTTAACCGATAGCCAGGGCGTTCCTTATGTGGGCTTTCAACTGATTACGGATTCCCGCACGGCAACGCCGGCTTCGGCGGAACGTTTTAGAGACGCCGTAAAACAGCGACAGGCAATGACCGCCGCCAATCACCATTGCGAAGGTGGTGTCCAACCCGTTCTTGATGTCCGAATGCTGCATGTGATGACCAAAGCGCCTTTTTTCGATCCCCCTCCCCGGACTAAAGTCAGTACTGCCGCAACGCCGCCACATGACGAGTTGGACCAGATCATTCGAACCTTTCACAATTCGACCTATTGCGACAGCACCAATCGCCGTCTGACCGGGCGTCTTAGTGCTTTACAGGGAGCCTGGGATAGCTTCATCCGTGGTCAGCAAAATATCTGGTCAAATAGTACCTTGCAGCGCGCCAAGCATCTGGATTACACCATGCGTACCGCGATTTTCGAAGGACATCTGGCGCGTGGTTGTAACGCCTATGGTGCCTGTGAACGTAATATTGTTGCCCTCACGATTCGTAACCGTGGCATCGAGTCGTGTGTCAGGCATCAGGGGTGCGAGGCTCCTGGAGATTTTCAGGGCGTCTCATCGAGCATCTCACAATACAACATCTGGGATGAATACCTGACGCAAATTTCCGGATTGACCTCCTGCTTCCTGCGCGATGATTTGGCAGGTGACCGAAATTACAGCAAGTTGCAAAGCATGTACGCGCAGAACCTCGATGATGTGCAACGCATCTTGTTTGGCAACGATCAAGACCTCACTGCGATTTTCCCGAATAATTCGCTGTCGGACCTGAAAGATCTTAAACATTATTATCATGCCCCGGCGATGGGGAAATGCTTTCCCAATCACAAACGTGTCGAATACATGTCAGGGGCGGTGGCCCGCAGAGGAAATAATTTCGCGCTGATTGCCGATTCCCGGATTCAGGTGGATCAAAAGACGGAAGGTGGGTTTTTCTTTCGTAGCTTCCTCGTACGGGAAGAGCCGGACAGAGATATAGTAACAGTTGTTGACAACTATCCTGGATTCGTCGTGGATGGGAGACGGGTGACCCTGAAAGCACCGTCCCGATTCGCTCCTTATGGGATTCCTGGTGGATGTAAGTTCAATGAGATCGGACGATATCGAAAAACACCCTCTTGGATTAATGCAGGTAAACCGCTGGAACTGAAATGTCGCGTTGCTGATCAGGGGGAAACTTGCCAGGGAGAAAAAGTATCGAAAACAGTCAAAATAGGCGGGGTATGTGACACCCAGATGAGGCCGATAAAGGGTGTTAAGTAGGAAATGCCAAACTCATTATGGGCCTTGCAATCTGGTTCCGAGAGGCCTCTCCTCATTTTTTGTCTTTGTTCCAACATCCTGATATTATAACTAAACCAAACCGAAAGAATCGGTTAACTGACAGGGGATTTTTATAGACCATTTTGGCGCTTATTTAGACATGTACGCCAAGGTGCTGTACGTAAGATGAGAGATGGTCTTTGGAGCCAGTAATGCAACAGAGGCTCAGAAACACTTTCGACTGCTGTGAAATGTAAAGAGATGTCAGGCATTGAAAGCTGAAAAAGGAAATAGGGCATCAGAATTGATCAGATCTTTAAAATAGAATGTGCCGGATCGGATTTCGATTTCAACAGTTTATCTGATCATTCTGCAGATCCATTGCCACTAAGAGAGCGTAATGTCCGTTATGCATGAGGAGTTCTTCATGGCTACCCTGCTCGACGATTTTTCCATGAGCCATAACGATGATATGATCCGCCCGCCTGATCGTTGAGAGCCTGTGGGCGATGACCAGTGATGTCCGTCCCTTGAAACTGTCTGCTATTGCCTGTTCCAGAATATTTTCGGATTCTGTGTCTATGGCCGCCGTTGCTTCATCAAGAACTAAAATGGCCGGGTTACGACACAGTACCCTGGCAAAAGAGAGCAGTTGTTTCTCGCCGGTTGACAGCTCCATTCCTCCTTCACCGATAATTGTATCCAATCCCTGCGGAAGCTTGTCTACAAAACGGTTCATACCCGTTTGATTCAGAATTTCCTGAATTCTTTCTCTCGAAAAGCCGGTATCCATGACAATATTGGCAAAGAGCGTATCCTGCAGGATAAACACATCCTGGAGAATGACACCGACAATAGTGCGCAGTTCCATCAGATCCATGGTGGCGATATTTTTATTATCAATACATATCGTTCCCTGCTGAGGGTCATAGAACCGGAGCAGCAGGTTGACAAGAGTAGTTTTGCCGGAGCCGGTGGTACCCACAAGAGCAACAGTTTGTCCAGGATATAAGGAGAGGGAGACATCGTGCAGGATAGGATTATCAGGTTGGTAGCCGAAGTGAATGTTATTGAAATTAAGTCTGCCTTCTATTTCCTGCAACCTTTCGGGTTGGGGCAATTGGGGGATCTCACTTTTGGTATCAAGCAGCTGAAAAATACGTTCGGCGGAGGCCATCGCAGACTGAACAACGGAATATTTCTGGGAGAGCTCACGAAGCGGCTGAAAAAAGAGCCGCATATAAGAGATGAAAGCGACGAGTTCGCCGAGAGTCAGCTGTTTTTGCAACACTTGCCCACCGCCGTACCAGAGGATAAGAGCGATAGCTGCGGAGCTCATAAATTCGGTGAGTGGCATAAAGGTGCCAAAGAGCTTTATCTGGCTAATAGACCTTCGCAAAAACCCTTCACTCAAATTTTCGAAGGTCTGCCTGCTGTAGCCTTGTCTGCCAAAAAGCTGAATAATGGCAACGCCTGAAAGGGTCTCCGACAGAAAACTGTTGAGCTTCGCCAGCTGAATGCGGATTTCCCGGAATCTCTCCCTTGCCAGTCGGGCAAAAAGGATAGTAATAATAACTGCCAGGGGAACAAAAATGGACATCACCGCTGCCAATTGTACATTCATCCAAAATAATAAAACGAGTATTCCGACTAACCGCAGCAGGTCATTAAAAAGTGTGACAATAACCGACGTGAACATCTCGTTCATATTCTGGATATCATTAGTTAATCTGGTAACAAGCCTGCCAATGGGATTGCTGTTGAAAAAGTGGAGATCCAGGTGCAGAAGGTGACGGAACAATCGCTGGCGGACATTATGCATGACAGATTGACCAACCCATTCAAGAACGAGTATCTGGCAAAAAGAAGCAAAAAATACGCCTACTATCAGAAAACCGTACTTGATAACGATATGAGTAAGACCTGTAAATCTTTCTTCAGTTGAAAGATGCGTGGCAGTTATATAATTATCGATGGCGATCTGGACCAGATACGGAAGAGAGAGGGTGGCCCAGGTGATCAGGATAGAGATAAGTACAGCAAAACTTAAGCCGAACCAATATGGTGCAGAAAATTGAAAAATTTTCTTCCAGAGATGGAAATCACTCAGGGAGCCCTGTTGACCCTTCTCACTATATCCATAATCCATCATGGCAGAGTCTCCTTCATACCATTCTGGGTCATCTGCTTTACGTACATCGATTGATAAAGGCTGTTTTCCTGCAGCAACTGTTCGTGGCTGCCCTCACTCTCCACCGATCCATCAGCCAGGATAATAATTCTATCGGTCATCGAGAGCAGTTTGATGCGGTTGGAAACAATGAGTACCGTTTTCCCTTCAAAGTGGCGTTTAAGGCCAGCGAAAACTTCATGTTCAGTAGCAACATCAACCGCTGATAAGCCGTCGTCGATGATAAGTACAGGCCGGTCGCAGAGCAGAGCCCTGGCAAGCGCCAGCCTTTGTCGCTGGCCACCCGAAAGTTTGACACCCCGTTCTCCGGTCATGGTGTCGTAGCCGTTTTTTAATTCCAGAATATCTTCATGGATTGCCGCATTGGTTGCTGCCTGAATCACCTCTTCACGGCTTGCATCAGCTCGGCCCAGCGCGATATTTGCTGCGATGGTATCGGAAAAAAGAATGGGCTCCTGACCGACATAACCAATATGGGAGCGAATAAATTGTAAAGGGAGTTGGTTCACGTCGGTTCCCCCGAAAATCAATTTCCCATCATCGACGGGATAGAGACGGGCCAGAAGTTTACAAAGCGTCGATTTACCGGAACCGGTTCGTCCTGTCACTCCGTGAATGCCGGGACCGAAAGAAAGCGTTAGATTCTTGAGAACCGGGACTGCTGAAGAAGGATACCTGAATGTTAGATTATTCAGCTCATAGCCTGGCTTATGGAGCATTTTCGGCTCAACAGGCAAAACAGGATCCGCTATAACCGCCTGGCTGGTGATCAATTCATAGATACGGCCAAGCGAGGTGAGTCCCCGTTGAACCAGGTTGGCAACCCAGCCTATGGCCATCATCGGCCATATCAGCATGTAGAGATAGGTTATAAAGGCAACAAAATCTCCAAGGGTGATAGTGTTATCTATAACCAGGCGTCCACCAAAATAAAGGACCATCAACATTCCGATGCTGCCGATCAGGGTGGCAAGGGGGCTGATTAACCCCTGGATTGAAGCGACTCGCAAATTGCTTCGAAAATATTTTTTACCAAGCCTGTCGAAGCGATTGGTCTGGAAATCCTCCATGGTATAGGCCTTGATCAAACCAATAGAAATAAGTGTCGAGCGAGAGAATTCAGTTAAAGATGAAAATTGTTCCTGAACAGTGGCAAATCGCTTATGTAACTTTCCTGAAAGAATTCGGGTTGATACAGCCAGCAATGGCATCGGCAGCAGGGCCAGAAGGGTAAGGGTAGGATGAATGGCGACCATAAAACCTATTGCAGCAAGAGACATGACCAGGGAATCGATGGCAGCAACCATTCCCATCCCGCAGGCCATCTGTACTGCGGCAAGATCGTTGCTTGAATGAGCCATGAGATCGCCAATGGTATGTTTTTCAAAAAATGGCATATCCATCTTGAGAATATGAGAAAATATTCGATTTCTGATTGCACGTTCAAGAAGCCGGGAAAAACCGATGATCAGGTATCTCCAGGCAAATCGTAGAACGATGACAAAGCCGGCAATGAGAATTATCAGGCTGCCGATATGCAGCAAGCCTGCTGTGGAAATGGTTAAGGTTTCAAGGCCGTCGACTCCATGCTTAATGATTCTCGGGATAGTCAGTTGGAGAAGGTCAACCAGGATAAGCGAAGAAAAACCGGCTGCCAGGCGCAGACGATGGTTTTTATAGGCAGGAAGGAGAAGTTCACGAAGCTGGGAGAAAGGGATTCGCCTGGCTTCTGGTTTTCTGCGCGTGTCCGAGGTATTCTTATTCAACGACTTTGCCTGGTTGATGTTCATAAGTATGTGAGTCCACAAGGACTGAACAATCGCAAATGATAATGAACGAATGAGGGAATGTCACCTTAAAACAGGCGAAAAATATTATTGAAGCAATATCACTTTGGTCTTTGTTGAAAAGACAGTTTGGGATTTGAGGTTCTTTCCTGACTCCAAGGAGAAGCAATGGAAAAATTACACTTGAAACCAATATTTGCCGTCATCTGCGGGATGGCAATTACCATGTCTGCCGACACCGGCATCGGCAAGGATAAAGCCGAAGCCGAAGCAATTTAGATACGGACGGTACGGCGGTGTTGATTCATAGAGGCCCAGACGATTATAGGACCGATCCGGCAGGAGCAGCTCACCATCGCATTGCCTGTGGTATCATTAAGACGCCTCGGGTGGGAAGTCAGTGAGATAAATTGGTTGAAGCCGTGTACAAGAATGGCGTCGGGCTGATCAGGCAATAACCAGCATCCTTCAGTAAATCGACAAGCCAATACCAGTTGAAGATAGATTCAACAACAATTTTGGAAATATTTAATTTGAAAGGTTCAAGTTCGGCTAAAATGAAATATGCTGATTCGGCAATTTTCTTTAGCACATCCGCGTATCAATTACATCGATGATTGCCAGGTAATTATTGTTTGCGTGCAGTCGATTCCGGCATAGAATTTCATATGGCACCTCCGTCAGGTTGTATTGGACTTCTACCTTGATTATACAGCCTGCATTGGCTGTATAGGAAGTTGAACTGCTTCCAGATATGCTTTTTATATGATTATCAGGTCTTGAAATATCATTTTTGTAAAATCATATTTCAAGACCTGACCCTAATTTTTTGTAATTTTTTGCAATTCGCGGGCTGTTTTATCAGCGTAGTCCCAGGCAATCGTGGCCTTTTCAGCGGTCCAGTCTTTAACCGCCTTGGCGCTCCTGGCACCAGTTCCCTTGCTTTTGCCTGATCCCCATGCAGGGATGCCTGCAACAGGGCGAGGGATGCAGGGCTATTAAAATAGTAGGCGGGCGGTTGCAGATTAAACTTGATTTGTGCATGTGCTGAAGTATCCATGGTCAGTCCTATTCCGATGAAGATGATCAGCGCGCTGATTATCCGGATGCATCCCCTCGTTGCTCGCCCCATTCGTTGCCTCTTCTCGCCCCGGCTCTTCCCTGTCATTTGCCGTTTGCTTCACGCCGCGCCCGAACTTCTTCCGGTTCAGGCGTGGGAAAGGTCACCCCTCGCTCCTCCATGAGCTTCTTGATGCGTTCCAGTTGGAGATAGGTCGGACTGCCCGGAATATAACGGGGCAGCATCCATTGTACTAAATTGGCAGGTGTGCCGCCGTTCGGCGTTTCGATATTGACCGAAGCGCCGAGTTGCAGCAAGTGCTCAGCCAGATCGAAATCTTGCCCGAGAATCGCTCGCATTAATATCGTATGTTTAGCACCATCCGGGAAATCGATAGGCGCCCCACGTTGCAACAAGAGCTCGAGGCAACGGGAGCGATTCTCGGAAGCCGCTCTAAATAACAGATCTTCAAGAGTGTCCTTGGAGAGGGTGTTAATGGGGCGCAGGTCGAGCAACAGCGCCAGCATCTCAACATTATTGAGCGTAAGTGCAAACAGAAAAGCCTCCCCGTAACTTTGAACATCCAATTCGGGGTCGGCCCCCACCGCCATCAGGGTCTGCACGGCCTGCTTGTTGCCGGCGGCAATGGCGTAATGGAGCAGACGCAGCCGGGCGGCATTTTTATCTTCCAGCATCGGTCCTTCGTCGTTGGGGTTGGCGCCTTCGGCCACCAATTCCCTTGCTTTTGCCTCATCCCCGTGCAGGGCTGCCTGCAACAGGGCGAGCGATGCGGGGTTATTAAAGTAGTAGGTGGGCGGTTGCAGATTAAACCTGATTTGTGCATGTGCTGAAGTATCCATGGTCAGTCCTATTCCTAGTAAACAAAGTAGTATGCGCATCACCTGGATGCTGCCTCTCGTTGCTTGCCGCATTCGTTGTCCCATTGTGCTCTTAACCTCCTTGCCAGCCGAGGCAATTCTTCAAGGCCTGCTCATCGGCGGTTTTTTGTTTTTCGGTTGCGAAAATAACCTGTTCCATCCCATGTAAATATTTCTCATATTGTTCTTTTTCTATTTTGGGGCTTTGTTGGTCGACGATCTTCTTCACCTCTGACTCCGCCTCAACATTTATACCATCGTAGGGAACCTGCTTCTGTCTGTAAGTCCGGTCGTATCTTTCAAAATAATCCGGGCTATGGGCCGGCTCCAGATCCTTTTTCATTCCAACCGCGGGATACATAACCTTTGAAGTCAACCCCCTTTCCTGGGTTTTGGTGAGGACCTCCCCCTTGATGCGATAGGCTGTAATCTTTTGCGCTTCAGCCTGCATATGGGCTCTATCCGTGGAATAGCGCGCCACGGTCTCGGGGTGCAGACCGGACGAATTGTAGGTCGAGGCAATCAGGCCGCTTCCTCCCTGGGCGGCGCTCGCCAAACCGCCGCCTAAAGAATGACCGACAATCTGAACATCGGCATTGTTACGCAGCTAAAGAATTGCCGATTTCAACCGCCTTTTTGAAATAGGGCGCCTCACGGTTAACCCCCTGGGCAAAGTTATTGTCCCAATCCTCCTTTGCAGGCGTTGAGCCTCGAAAGGCCAGCACAGCCGGCGGTTTCGGATTGTCGCCCCAGACTGCCGGGTCTTTCATATAGACTGCAGCCTTGAATTCTGTACCCTCAGGCGTCAACATCTCTTGACTAAGCCCCATTTCCTCCAGCTGCGCATCGGTCGCCTTGGTGAATCCTATGGGCGGATTGTCCCGCAGATCGGAGGGCGCATTTATATCATTGGCCAGATACACCTGTTTTGCGCACCGCATATTTTCCACCTCATCCATATCCCGCCGGAGACGCGCCGCTTCTTCTGCACGGCCGGGGCAGGACACCAACCCTTTGTTCACCAGCTCCAATCGTTCCTGCCGCCGCACCGCCTTGGCCACCGCAAGGCATTTCGGGGCCAGGGAAGTGTACGTGCCAGCGAATTCTCCCAGCATCGATTCACGTGCTGTATCGTAACTGTGCTGCTTTTCTTCTTTCGTCATCGAGGCTTGGTCGGCCTTGAATTCATCGGATTGTTTCTTCGCCACCCAATCCATAGCAGCCTGTTTAGCTGCCTCTATTTTTTTCGCAGCTGCGTTCTTGACTTGCTCAAATTTTTTCACAGCAGCGTTCTTTAAATCCTCATAGTAACCCATTTTACCCATCACCTCCGCATCTATGTATTTTCACTGGCCCCACGCGCTGGTAAAATCAAAAGCCCTTTGCAGTGTTTCGTCCGCCAACGCCAGGTTTTCCGGATCGCCCAGGATGGTGTGAACCCATTCATTCATTGCGTAGACTTTCCGTATTTCCGGAACGGTACTGCTCAGCAACGCCTGCAACCGCAGGCTCTTTTTTTCAAAAAAAATACCGAGGTAATAGGCCGCCAGGGCGTATGACGACACCCCTTGTTCGGTCTTGAAGCCAAGTTCCCGGGCGATGAGTAGGCAATCCGACAGAAAATCAAGCCGCTCTTTATCGTCACATTTGGCAAAATCTGGATATTGACGGCAAAACGACTTATCAAGTTTTTCGATCAAAGCCATTTTTTCATATAACTCGAGCTGTTCCATACTTATTTCAAACACCTTACACCTCCATAGTTTTGCCTGATGCTTCCCTCGAGCTTTTAAAAAATCGCTCGCACAACAAGGCTATTTTCTGTTCGTAAAATGAGTCAATACTCGCCAAACCTAACTGCATCCAAGAGACAAGAGGGGCGTATAGCTCATGGATACAGCAGCTGTTCTTCATCAGGTACGTTGGTTGAAATACCTGTCTTCAAAGGTAGTTGGACCGCAACTCTCCCATCTCCAGGGAATATTCGATCACTCCGGGTGGATTTTCCCTTCCCGATGTGTTCACTGCAACATACCTTTTCACAGGGTGAAAGATGTGGCGGAGCTGTTGCTGATTACAGATCTGGAGAAAGAGATTCCAGACATGGGGCAGGCAATATCGAAATAAAACCGAATCACCATCAAGGCTAACCCGCACCATCCCCCGAAAGTGGCTCCGCAGATTGATAAAAGGTGTCTCTTCCTGAACTATCGCAAAGATTCCATATTGCTTCCCCAAACCCTCCGCAAGCACCCAGTCTGTAAAGGCGGCGCGAGAATCAAGCCGAACAAGATAAGGAAGAGTCTTGAGGGGATGTGGAAGATCATCCACTCCCCGGCGAAGGCAGGCATAAACCGGCTCATGTTCGTCAATCTTGTCGATCAGGTCCGGGATGGCGGTGCCTTCCAGCACTGCGTAAACGTCGGTAAGCCTATCTTCAAAGAGGAGGCGATGCAAAATATCTGTTTTCTTTTTATCCATGTTGGTTGCTCCACATTCTGGGGGTAATAAGCAATCTCTTTCTTCGGGCTTCCTAAAAAATGCCATTTCCAACGAAGAGCCTTCCGATTGCTTCGATAGATTTGCGCTTTGGCTTATAGTTACGAATATCAAGATCCTGACGTCTTCGGCGGGATTCCATCAAGAATTACCTGCATGTTGCCGTGCTTCCTCACACTCCTTACAAAAAGGAGCGCCATCATTTGCAAAAGAAAGCGTTCGAGCCTCAGAATTCTCGTATTCTCTTAACTTTATTGGAATCCAGTACGACCGCTTTTTCCTTCGCCTTCCGGGCCTCCGGTGCTTTATCCTTCTTGCCGGGCTTGGCGTCCACCGGCAATTTCGCCTCCTTGGGTGCGTCGGGCGGATCAGGCAATGACGCCGTTGAAGGGCTGCCTCCACTGTTGATTTTAACCATGGGACCAGTAATGGAGACAACATCCGGCCCAATAACAATGTTACAGGCCCCCGCCTTCAGGGTAATCTCACTTCCGGCCTCAATAACCACCTTCCTGCCACTCTTGATATTGGTAGTGCTCCCGGTCTCCATTATATAATCAGCGTCGATGGTCAGGTGATCTCTGCCACCAATCTTCACAACCCGATCTCCGCCAACAGTGGTGTGCATATCGCCGCCCACTTTTTCCAGAAAATCATCGGTCACCAGTTGATGTTTCGATTTCTTCACCTGGGCGAACTCGTCCTTTTCCACGGTGAGGTGCCGTTCGTTGCCGATATACTCCTTGCGGGTATTCTTGACCCGAAGATCAAAATCTTTTTCGCCATGGATAAACACCTGCTCTGCGCCTTTCTTGTCCTGGAGGCGAATCTCGTTAAACCCGCCGCCACCCTTGGAGCTGTTGCTCTTGATGGTGGTCTGGGTCTTTTCGTCCGGTAGCGAATAGGGCGGCCTGTTGGTGCCGTGATAGACACTGCCGATGACGATGGGCCGATCCGGGTTGCCTTCCAGAAAATCGACGATAACCTCGTGGCCGATCCTCGGGATATACATGGCTCCCCAACCGTTTCCGGCCCAAATCTGGCTGACCCGCATCCAGCACGAACTGTGCTCATTTGCCTGCCCTTCCCGATCCCAATGGAACTGCACCTTGATCCGGCCATGCTCATCGGTATAGATTTCCTCGCCCGCCGGGCCTACGACCATTGCAGTCTGCACTCCCTTTACCTCAGGTTTCGGTGTTGACCGGGGAGGCCGGATGGGCGTGTAGAGCGGAATACAGGTGAAACTGTTGCTGTAACTGTTCCCGCCACTGCCGCCTGTACCAAAGCCCTGCTGCTCAACGCTATGATCTACTCTGGTCAACAGATACTTCTTGTTGTTCATCTCTTCCCTGAAATACTCTCCCAGGGTGAAGCTGTAGCCACTGGCAAGCCCCCGGACATCACTGGAACCGGTGATGGTGGCAATTTCAGCCTCCTCTTTCTGGATGCGAACCTTGGAGAGAGCCTCTCCTTCCGCCCGATTGGCATACAGACCGGGGTAATCATAAACTTCTTTCTCTCCAGGCCCCAGGTTTGCTATGCCCTCCATCTGGACCAGCAGCCTGGTGTTCGGTGTCTCGAAGTTATAGTCATTCAGGGTATATTTTCCGACTTTGATCTCTTTTTTCAACTTAAGGGCCGTGATCACATCCGCATCCAGTAATCCACCCTCACCACCACTACCATGATGATAATGAACCTTTTCGTAATGCGGACAGGGGGAATAGGCGTTGGCGGCATCTGCAAGAACCAGGGTATGTCTACCGTTCTCATGACTGAAATAGTAGGAGATGCCTTCCTCCTCCAGAAGCCGGCTGATGAAGTGGAAATCCGTCTCCCGATACTGTACGCAATACTTCCGGGGTGTATATTGGCCGCTCAACTTGCTGGTGTAATCATTGAAGCCTTTTTCTCTGAGAATTTGCTCAACGATGTCGACTGCCGATTTCTCCTGAAAAATCCGCAGATCGGATGTCCTGGTGAGCAGCCACAGCCAGGGGACCAAAGTAGCGGTGTACCTGGAAAAAACCTCGCCATTCTCGCCCGGGACTGTCCCGTCGCTTTGGGAAAACGATTCGATAATGCCGTTGAAAAAGCGCTCCTTACCGTTGTCAAGAACGATAGAAACCGTGACATTACCGCCGATGATGCTGTCAAACGCAATGCTGTTGTTGTGGGAGAGCAGGGAAAGATTAAAGCGGAATAATTGTGAAATCCCTTCCTCCCCATTGAATCCTGTAATGAGCAGTTCATCGCCGCCCAGAGGGGTTGCAATCCTGATCATCCTGTTTTCTTGAGTGTAAGACATGTCTCTTTCCTTCTATCGATTGAAATTACCAAAAAAGACTCGACCAAATGTCATAACGTGTCGCTCATCAATAACAACGCCATGGTGCACTCGATCGTTTTAAATAATCATCGACACCTTACTATTCGCTTTCCCACAAAAATCTTACATTTCTCAAATAAATTAAAAATATTTGAAAAAAACTTAACTTTCTAATTCAAATACTTGAAAATATTGATAAAAATATTTTGGTACGAAACCTATTTCTCCACGTGATTTGGAATGTTTCCATGGAGTTTCGTTTTGCCAAGCTGACCGAATACCTGCGCGGCTGGATGGGGTATTTCGGGATATCGGAGCTGTACCGTGCCATACCCGAAATCGACCATTGGCTGCGCAGGGTGCGTATGTGCTACTGGAAACAGTGGCGTTTCTTCCGCACTAAGTGCGGACCCGCATGCTCGGTGTTGTGGAGGCTGGGGGAGAAAAACCCCCGACTATCCGATTAAATTATTCGTCATCGGAGTACATATTTTTATACAAATAGAACGCAATAACGCTAAAGAAAAAGGCGACTAACGCAAAAATTGCAATCCTAAAAATTGACCAGTTACTGTAATAAGCGACAGCAGCAAAAAGACTGAATGCAATAAAAAGGAAGGTTACTGTTCTTACGGCTGCCATATTACCTCCATATTTTGTCGAACGCCCAATCTGCGCCAAAGGCGCCTGCAACTCCTCCAATGAATATGCCCAAGGGCACGCAAAAAAGAGCTGCCGGGCCACAAACCAAACCGGCAGTTCCAAGAGCCGCAGAGCCTGCAAATCCACCGCCCAATGCTGTGAGCTCATTTGCTGTGGCTCGTACTTTATTCTCAGCTTTTGCGATGTGGAATATAGCTATAGCGGCCGTTAAGAAAAACAGCCCTCTCCCCATTCGACCCATCCATTTTGCACTATTTGAAACGCGTAATTGCGGCTCTCCTGATTTCGCTATGATTTTTCTCCAAATATCACCCCTTTGTGCATTGTTTAGTGCGGTCATATCTTTCTTGAACAGCTCATGAGAATACTTTCGCTCAAGCTCTTGGAGAGTTTTCCCTTCTTTCTTAAGGAATCGAACCAATGCCAACCCAAAGTCTGATGTCTTACCTCTCATTGCATTCATGATAGTATTTCGCATCGAATGTGCTTGCTTCGCAGCGACTTCTGGACTCATTTGATTCCGCTTCACCTTTTCTATTAGTTCATCGGAGAAATCTTTTGTAGATTGAATATAATGCTGCCTTAATTTTGAATCATTAATAAATCGTTGTGCAAATGCGACAGAAGAGGTTTGCAGATCTGCTAGCTCTTGTTCTAGATGTTTATCAATATTTTCACTCATAAAGAACTCCTTTGTTTATGAATTTAACAGATGCATTAATCGAAGTATCCGATACTTGCCGAACGAATTCTAATCCCCAAACCGATATTAGAGTCCCTCCTGCGCATTTTCATGCACTTTAACCAGTGTTACGAAAAATCTCTCCAGCCACTGGGCTTTCTCTTCCTGAATAAGATCCTGCCGACGCAACATCTCTCCCACTGCGGGAATTTTTTCATCGAATCCGACGCCAAAATCCATGCACATACCACGAACATCCCCGCAGGCTGTTCTCCTGATCGTTTTAAATAATCATCGACACCTTACTATTCGCTTTCCCACAAAAATCTTACATTTCTCAAATAAATTAAAAATATTTGAGAAAACCATAGAATTATAATGCAACTACATGAAACTATAGGTAAAAATATTTTGGTGCAAAACCTCTTTCTCCACGTTGTTTAGTGTCCAACTTTCAGAAGCTTAACTGTTTGGGGAATGAGGAAAATCGATTTGAAGCGGTGTTGGAAGAGTGTTTCGTCAACTAAAAAAAGAAATCAGGAGGTCTGAAAATCATTTGAAGATGGAGAGTAGTATGTCCTGACTTGCAAATTACAGAGGTTGGCGATACAGTAGCCTGTTTCATCTGATATGGTTTCGCGGAACTGCTTGATATATTAAATATTCTACAAAGAGATACTTATGATCACAACTATCCTAACCTATTGCGCAGTCGGTGCGATCGCCGGAATACTCGCCGGTTTGCTTGGGATCGGAGGAGGGCTGGTGATTGTGCCGATGCTGGTCTATGTTTTTGCTTTAAACAATATCCCTGCTGAATTGACCATGCACCTGGCGCTCGCGACCTCCATGGCGAGCATTATGTTCACCTCGGTTTCCAGCTTTATGGCGCATCACAAGCGGGGAGCCGTACGTTGGGATGTGGTAAAGAAAATAGTCTTTGGTATCCTTACAGGTACATTTCTTGGTTCATGTTTTGCTTCGGCAATGTCCACTAACTTTCTAAAAGTGTTTTTTGTGATTTTTCTTTATTTTGTGTCAGTCCAACTTTTTCTGAATAAAAAACCGAAGGGTGGACGTGAGTTACCGGGGAAAGCCGGAATGTTTGGCGTAGGAAACGGGATTGGGGTTATTTCCAGTCTGGTGGGGATTGGAGGCGGAACCCTGTCGGTACCGTTTATGCTTTGGTGCAATATCAAGGTCCATCATGCCATCGGCACCTCGGCTGCCATCGGTTTACCTATAGCAATT
Source organism: uncultured delta proteobacterium (assembly GCA_963709755.1). Taxonomy (GTDB): domain Bacteria; phylum Desulfobacterota; class Desulfobulbia; order Desulfobulbales; family Desulfocapsaceae; genus Desulforhopalus_A. The sequence goes on along the minus strand of CAVPXO010000001.1, from coordinate 725,892 downwards.
GCCGGAACTGTTGGTTATATCATCAACGGCTGGAATGTTTCTATCTTACCTCAGTATTCGGTCGGCTATGTGTATCTGCCGGCACTGGTCGGCATAGCCGCGGTGAGTATTTTTACTGCCCCTCTGGGTGTAAAGCTGGCACATAGCCTGCCTGTCGATCGCCTGAAGCGGATCTTTTCTTTTTTACTCTTTGCAGTTGCCACCAGGATGCTGATGGGAATACTGTAGAGTCCGCTGTTTAATTAAAGATATCTCCTCTTCATCCCTGTCGTTTTAAAAACTAAAGGCGAAAGTGCGGTGAAGAGACAAACGCTGGTGAGGATTATCGCCAGCCGTGTCCAGGGAAGTCCTGCCTGTTGATATTGTCCAATATAAAACAGCAGAGTTCTGAGCCATTCAACAGCCGCCAGGACGAGGAATATGGTCATAATCCGAGGCGTCCAGTGGCTTTTGATAAACAGCAATAGCGGAATGAACAGGCTTACTGCAGTAAAGAGCAGGGAGCCTGTCCGATAAAAGTGTGCCGAGCTCAACAGGGCACTGAGGAAAATTGGCAGCATAGATACAACAATCACAGGACCTCCTTCGGATCTGAAATAATTGATATCATAATACAAAAAAATTGATTTCCTTTGACTTAGGTCAAGGAATAAATATGGTATCTCTGCAATAATGTAACGAATCTAACAATTCGTACTTCACTCAACAGTTAATTGCACCTGGAGTCACCATGCCTGTTTTTAGCTATCTCGCCATCCCAAAAGACGGAGCAAAGGAAGTGCTTTGTTCAGATCTTACTGCTCTGACTCATTGTCGGATTATTCCGGCTGACAATCACGAAGTAATTGTTCTTATAACAGATACACCGGACGATGCCACCGAAGAAGCTCTCCAGGAGAGTCTGAAGAATCTGCAGTCGCTGCAGTCTCTGAACCTGGCCTTTGGCTACGATGAAAATTAAGGGAAACCAAGAGGTGATTATGAAACTCGACAGACGACAGTTTATTCAAAATGCAGCCGTAGCCAGTGCGGTTGCCACTGCCGGGGCCTTATTCCCGGGTATAAGTTTTGCGGATTGGCCTAAAATTACAGGCAACTCGGGACTGGTTTCGTGGCAAAAGGCGCCCTGCCGTTTCTGTGGTACAGGCTGCGGTGTCTTGGTTGGTGTTGCCGATGGCAAAGCCGTAGCCGTTAAAGGTGATCCAAACTGCAGTGTTAACAAAGGTCTCTGCTGTATGAAGGGGTATCATTCAGTGCAGGCACTGTATGGTTCGGACCGCTTGACCAAGGCTAAAGTGCGCAGGAACGGTCAGATGGTCGAAGTGCCTATCCAGGAAGCTCTTGATATCGTAGCGGAAAAACTGAAAGAAACAAAGGCTAAATACGGTAAGGATTCTGTCGCTATTTACGGTTCCGGGCAATGGACGATTCCGGACGGATATGTGGCTTCCAAGCTCTTTAAGGGATGTCTTGGAACGAATAACGTGGAAGCCAACGCCAGGCTCTGTATGGCCAGCGCAGTAACCGGCTTTATGACTACTTTTGGTATTGACGAACCTATGGGCTGTTACGAAGACATGGATCACGCCAATGTTTTTGTCACCTGGGGTAACAATATGGCGGAGATGCATCCGGTGCTTTTCTCCAGGATGATGGCTAATCGCAAACGTCGCACCAATGTGCAGATCATCGACTTTGCCACCCGCACGACCCGAACCAGCCAGGCCGCCGATAAATCCATTCTCTTCAAACCCCAGACCGATCTGGCTGTTGCCAACGCCATCTGCTATGAGATCATTACCAATGGCTGGGTTAACTGGGAATTTGTGAACGAGCATGTCTCTTTTCATAAGGGGAAAACTAATATCGGTTATGGTACTGAAGATCATTTCTCCTTCACCGATAAGGCTGAATCGATAAATTTTGAGGAGTATAAAACTTTCCTTGAAGATTACACCCCGGAAAAAGTTGAAAAGATATCCGGAGTATCAGCCGGGGATATCAAGTATATGGCTGCCCTCTATGGGGATCCTTCTGTGAAAGTTACCTCCTTTTGGTGTATGGGGATGAACCAGCACACGCGGGGCACCTGGATCAATAACCTGGTTTATAACATCCATCTGCTGGTTGGGAAGATCTCGACCCCCGGCAACAGTCCCTTTTCTCTAACAGGACAGCCAAGCGCCTGCGGAACCGTTCGAGAAGTCGGTACGTTAACCCATGCACTGCCGCACGGTGTGGTCATGGACGAACATGCAAGGCAGAATGCCGCCGAGATTTGGGATGTGCCCGTTGAAAACATCGATCCGAAACCGACCTACCATACAGTTGAAATGTTCCGGGCCCTCGATCGTGGTGATATTAAATTCATCTGGATTCAGGTGACCAATCCCATGGTCACCATGCCGAACCTGAGGCGTTACCGCGATGGCGCTCTAAAGGACGACCGTTTCGTGGTCGTCTCCGATGTTTACCCAACCCCGACAACAGATGTGGCCGATGTCATCCTGCCTGCAGCCATGTGGATCGAGCAGGAAGGCATGTTCGGGAACTCAGAGCGCCGGACCCAGCATTTTGCTCAGATAGTCGATCCTCCGGGCGACGCAATGTCAGACACCTGGCAGATCATAGAAGTCGCCAGAAGATTGGGATTTGAAAAACAGTTTCCCTGGAGCCAGGACAATTATATCGAAAAAATCTGGGAAGAATACCGTCGGTTCCATGCCGGGCCAAAACATGAGATGGCCCCTTACTCAGTATTGGCACAGCGTTCCGGAGTTCAGTGGCCTTTTGTCAACGGCAAGGAGACCCGCTGGCGCTTTAATCCGAAATATGATCCGGCCTGCACCAATGGCAAGGACTTCGATTTCTACGGCAAGAAAGACAATCGCGCCTGGATATGGGCTCGCCCTTATGAACCGGCGGCTGAATCACCGGACAGTGAATATCCGTTCTGGCTCAATACCGGTCGGGTAATCGAGCACTGGCATACCGGTACCATGACCCGGCGTATTCCTGTCCTGCATAACGCGATGCCATCATCTTATGTAGAGCTGAATCCGGAAGATGCGGCGGATCTTGGAGTGGTCAATGGAGAAATGGTGAAAATTATCTCCCGTCGCGGCGAGGTTGCCATGCCTGCCCAGATAAATGGCAGGGGAGTACCACCTCGCGGGATGGTGTTCGTGCCGTTTTTTGATGAAAGTTACCTGATCAATGAAGTCACCTTGGATGCCTTTTGCCCGATTTCCAAGCAGCCGGACTATAAAAAATGTGCCGTGAGACTGGAGAAAGCATAATGAAACGATCAGAAAAGAGGGACCGGTTGGTGGTAACCGCTGTTGCCGCTTTCTGCCTGTTCGGAATGTTGTTGGCTGGTGGAGGTATTTTTGCAGCAGATGTTGATCTTGACAGCTTTGATCACCAGGGCCGAAAACTCTACCGCGCCTATGATGCGACACCGGAGATTTATATGTCTGCCGATTCCGGAGGACGTACGCTTGCAGACTTTTATAGTCTGCGTCAGTACCCCGGTTCACCGCCACGTATACCTCACCCGGTGAATTTAACATTTAGCGGTGAACAGACAGACTGTCTGTCCTGTCATGCCAAGGGGGGCTACAGTCCGGAATATGGTAAATTCATACCTGTCACTCCGCACCCGGAGAATGTTCTCTGTTACCAGTGCCACGTGCAGGTGACAACAGAAGAACTCTTTGTCGGCACGGATTGGGAATCAATTGAGCCACCACGTCTGGGCAGATCGTTTTTGAGCAGTTCTCCGCCACCGATACCGCATGATCTGCAACTTCGGGAAAACTGCATCGCCTGTCATACCGGACCGGGTGCAGTGGTTGAGATACGGGTGGCCCATGCCGCGAGGGGCAACTGTCGGCAGTGTCATGTACCGGCGCTACAGACAGCGCCGATGGCAGAATTCCGGAGAAAATAACCAGAGGAACACAGGCAACCGCTTATGAAGAATTCTCGTGATCTATATTGTATTGCCGCAAAAATGTTGAGTGGCTTTATCCTGCTGATGGGCTTTTTCCTGACAGTCCTGATGGTTGCCAAGCCTGGGACGGCAACTGAGACATCGTTTCTGGAGAAGGTAAAAGATGTTGATAAACCGTTTGACAGCCGCTCCGTTCACCAGGTGCAGCCAATTGTGCAGCCGACTGTTCTCGCCAGGGAAGAGTATCAGGGCGGATCCTTTCGGGTGCTTGCCAGAAAACAGGACATCGAACGCTATAAATGCAGCAGCTGCCATACCGGCAAAGAGGTTCGCGGGAAAAGCGCCTTTGAGCTGACCCACGGTAATGTAGTGATTAATCATGGTCAGGAAGGCAGTGCGCTCAGCTGCATCGACTGTCATCATCCGGAAGATCTTGATTCCCTGGAGGATAAAAAAGGCAGAAAAATTGACTTTGATCACAGTTACCAGTTATGCGGTCAATGTCATTTCCGCCAGAAACGGGATTGGCTCGGTGGGGCTCACGGCAAGCGGGAAAGCTATTGGGCCGGGGATCGGGTTATTTATAACTGTACCACCTGCCACAATCCCCATGCACCGAAATTTGCCAAGAGGTTTCCGGCCACCTACTCTGTACCGTTGAACTGACGAGGGTATCTTATGAGTTGTAAAAAAACAGATCAAGAAAAGAGCATCCTGGATGATGCCCTGGGAGAAAAAAGCAGCCGGCGGACTTTTATGAAAGGCTTGTCGATTGGCGCAGCAGCGGCCAGTGCAGCGCTGGTCACCGGCTGTGTGCCTGGAGCGGATGCTGCCGCCAGCGGTGAATTAAAGCTGCGCTGGCAGGAGTTTTTCAAGAAAAACTATCGGCTGATGACCCAGGAAGAGAGGGATCAGACTGTTGCCCGTCTGGAACGACTGGCAGCACTTAAAAATAAACAGGAACTGCAGATAGGTACTGAACCGCCAATTCCGGGGGTACTGTATGGGTACGCCTTCAATATAACCCGCTGTGAGGGGTTCATGGAGTGTGTTGCCGCCTGCGTAAAGGAAAACAACCTGGATCGTAAAACCAACACCCAGTATATCCGTATCTTTGAAATGGAACCGGGCAAGCTTGATCCAAGTACTGGCGACGGACAGTACTACCATGAAGTGCCGGTGGATAATAAATTTTACATGGGAACTCAATGTTTTCACTGTGAAAATGCTCCCTGCACCAAGGCCTGCCCGACCAAGGCAACGTGGAGGGAACCCGATGGTATCGTTGTCGTTGATTATGACTGGTGCATCGGCTGTCGTTACTGTCAGGCTGCCTGCCCATATTACGGAAGACGGTTCAATTGGGGAGATTCCGAGGTACCAAAGGAAGAAATAACCAGGAAGCAGCATTATCTTGGGAATCGGAAACGGCCCATGGGGAAGATGGAGAAATGCACCTTTTGCATCCAACGGACCAGGAAAGGCCAGCTTCCCGCCTGTGTGGAGGCCTGTCCCACCGGTTCACGGGTTTTCGGCAATCTCCTTGATCCGGACAGCGAGATCCGTTATGTGCTGAAGCATAAAAAGGTCTTCCGTATGAAAGAAGAGCTCGGGACAGAGCCTAAGTTCTGGTATTTCATCGACTAATGGCGTCGAAAAAATTCGATCTACTTCGTTGTAGATTTTAGCCGGCAACTCAATATACTAACCGTATGATTGAGTCACCGGCTAAAATACTACGCCTCGTATATCAAACTTTTTCCATAGCCATCCGGGCTTCGAAGTAATTTTTAGAGTTAATCATCCGCTATCTTGAACGTTTTGATTGCATAAGGAACAATATGAGCACACAACTCCAGGATAGAAATCTCAGGACCTTTGTTGTGGATGTCTTTCGCTGGAATCTTAGAGGCGGCCTCGCTTTTCAGATTTTCCGGCTGTTTTTGCTGGGTTGTATGGGCTTTGGTGTCTATGCGTATTCCTTTCAGGCAAGATACGGCCTCTCCGTCACCGGCATGAATGATATAGTCAGCTGGGGCTTTTACATCTCCAATTTCACCTTTTTGGTTGGGGTTGCCGCCGCTGCCGTCATGTTAATCCTTCCGGCGTATATTTTCCATGACCCTGATTTTCACCGGGTGGTCATCATTGGAGAGGGGGTTGCCGTGGGGGCATTGATCATGTGCCTGAGCTTTATTGTGGTGGATCTTGGTGGGCCCCTTCAAGCCTGGCACCTTATTCCCGGGATTGGTATTTTTAATTTTCCATCATCGATTCTGGCCTGGGATGTCCTGGTGCTCAACGGTTACCTGCTGTTGAATGGTCTGGTGCCCGCCTATATACTGTATAGTCACTATATGGGGCGCAAGGCAGACGAGAGGAAATATCGGCCGTTTGTTTTTCTGTCGATCTTCTGGGCTTTTTCCATCCACATGGTTACTGCCTTTCTTTATCAGGGACTGCCTGCGAGGCCGTTCTGGAACAATCCACTTCTTGGGCCACGTTTTCTGGCTTCGGCTTTTGCGGCGGGGCCGGCGATAATCGCGCTGATTCTCGCCTCCATCCATAATTTCACGACATACAAAATTGACCGGAGTGTCTTCAATAAACTGCGGCTAATCATCGTCATATCGGCAATCATCAACCTGATTATGCTCTTCTCCGAGATTTTCAAAGAGTTCTATTTTCCCACCCACCACTCAACATCGGCAATCTATCTGTTTTTTGGAATGGATGGACACAACTCTCTGGTGCCCTGGATTTGGACTTCGGTGTCTGTGAACCTGGTGGCGACGTTAGTGCTGGCTTTTAACCCTGGCAAGAACAATCCAAAAGTGCTTTTACCCGCCTGTTTTTTCCTTTTTGTGGCGATCTGGATGGAAAAAGGCATTGGTTTGATCGTGCCCGGTCTCATTCCCTCACCGCTTGGTGAAATAGTAGATTATCTGCCGACCTGGGTGGAACTCTCCGTTACACTGGGTATTCTGGCTCTTGGAATTACCGTGGTCAGTTGGCTGGTCAGGGCGGCTCTCATTATTGAAGAGAACTATGTTGAATAAATTTTGAAATGGCTCGCCACGAATTGCAAGAATGAACACCGCCAGAAGGCCGAAATGTCCCGCGCCTTGTTGCTGAAAATGTTGAAAGTGGAGAAGGGAGCCAGATTTTCAAGAAGCTCTCGTTTCTACCAGGCCTTGATGCCTAGAATTTTTTCTATGTCTTTGACGCTCTTGGACTGCAGGATGTGCATCCGCTTATCTTTGGCTTCACTGATTTTATCCACTAGCTCCGTGATGTTGACAGGTTTTTGTAAAAAGTCCTCGGCCCCCAGTTTCATCGCCTCGATACCGCTCCTGATGGAGCCCTCTCCAGTGAGCATGATAATTTCAGCATCTGTCTGCTTGGCCTTTATCCGTTTCAGAGTTTCCAGACCGTCTATGCCGGGCATAGATAAATCGAGAACGACAAGATCAAATGCCTGACTATCGACCGTCACCACCGCATCCTCGCCTCTTGTCACTGTAGTGACCTTCATGCCACGCATTTCCAACCGTGTAGCCAGGGTCTTCAAAAATGCCTCTTCGTCATCTACCAGCAACACCTTCGCCTTTATTATTTCTGCCACCCGAATCCTCATTTAGTTGAACAGGTTTTATGGATGCGTCCAAATACGACGCTCCTCAATAGATAAAACCATTTAGATCGTTTGTGTAACGTTATGTGTATATCCCAGGATAATCGGGACAGTGAAAGTAAAGGTACTGCCCTCTCCAAGGCAGGATTCAACCCAAATTGTCCCGCCATGAGCACGGACTATTTCTTTTGAGATTGCCAAACCTAAACCTGTCCTTCCACTTTCGTATTTGTTCACTTGAACGAATTTTTGAAATATCCGAGTCTGATGGTCAGGCGGAATGCCAATTCCATCGTCCTCCACGGAAATATGGATGGTATCGTCAACCCTTTTTGCGGCAAGTCGTACATAACTACCTTGATCAACATACCTCAGGGCATTTGAAATGAGATTGGAGAGTACCCAGACAATCTTATTTGCGTCTGCCCGAACAGGAGGAAGGTCTTCTGTATTTTCAATATGCAGGAGGACATGTTTCATATTGACCTGGCTTTTAAAAGTATTCCGAGCATGCTCAAACAACGTAGCAACCGGGATACTTTCAAATTCCAAATCAATTCTGCCAGCTTCGATTTTTGCCAGATCAAGCAGGTCGTGAACCATTGTTTTCATGCGATGAACTTCGTCATGGGCAGCCTCGAGAAGCTCTTTTTCTTTATCAGGAAGAAACTGAACAGCGTGTTCCAAAAGAAGATCGATACCCATCCCCAAACTGGTAAGAGGAGTTCGCAATTCGTGCGAAGCAGCCATAACAAATTCGTTTTTGAGACGCTCAAGCTCTCGTAACTGAGTTATGTCCTTTAAGAGCAGAACAACACCTGAAAGTTTTTGATTATTCTGGCCAATTGCCGTGACTGAAAAAAGGTAATGACGCTTGGTTCCCTCCCATTGGAAAGTTGTTATCCGCTCATCGCCTGGAATATTGGGTGGTTTTCCGGTGGTAATGGTCTCAGCTATTATCTCACACACATTTTGTGCAGAAAGAAGCTGCTCACAGTACAAAACATCCTGTTCATTGAAATCGATATTGAGGATACGACAACCTGCTGGATTGATACCAGTCACCTTACATTCCGTGTCAAACACAACCAGGCCATCCTCAATACTTGCGAGAATCGCATCTGCCTTATTTTTCTCAACTACGATTCGGTGGACATTCATGAGGTGGTATTGCCGAAGTTGAGCAGTCATCCTGTTAAATTCCACAGCAAGTTGCCCTAACTCATCTGTTGTTTCGACTGAAAGCTGAACTGAATACTCGCCAGTGGATATTTTTTCTGCTGCATCAACAAATCGCCGTATTGGCAGGACCAGTTTTTCTGCAAAGAACAGGCTGAAAACCAAGGCCACAACTGAGGCGATTGATGCAACAAATATAGTTGACCCGATCGCTCGTCGCGATATATTGCCAGCTTTTTCGCTGACAACATACATGGTCTCTTCGTTCATGTTCCGTAGTTCCAGACAGGTGGCTTTAACCTCGTTAAAAACCGGCAGAATAATTTTTTTATAGGTTTCAAGAGTCAATGCCTGCGTGTGTTGAATCTTATTTTTTCCACTCGTTAGGAGAAGGAACTGAGTGAGGTATTCGTTATACAGTTTTTCGATATTGAGGATAACTTCCGACTCACCCTGGACAGTGATACTTTTTTTTGCACGATCGAGTCCTTCCAGGAAAAGGATTTCATTCTCACGATATTGGGTGATACCTTTTTCAATGTCCCCCATGAACATGAGAAGTATTCCACTATCTTGTCTGCCTAATGCATCCTGCATATTTTCAACGGCCAGGATGCTTCGGTAATAATCATGCAAAATTGCGTTTGTCGTTTGCCCCAGTGACCATACATTCAGGATCGCCCAGGTAACAACAAGGCCCATCAGGGTCAAAGCAACCCCATAACCCACCAGTATTTTCTTTTTTAAATTCATTTACACCACACCAAAACCAGCCACTTTTTAAAAGCAAGCTCACCCTGGACAGTTTCTTCGAATCAGCTGTGTAGCAGCTTGTACTGTAAAATATATATGATGATTCCTGAAAGATAGCCCAATGCAGCCAATCCGCCTATTTTTCTCGCGTACCAGAAAAAATGTATTTTCTCCAAACCCATGGCGGCAACACCCGCCGCAGAGCCAATGATAAGGATAGACCCTCCGGTTCCGGCACAATAGGCCATGAACTCCCAGAGGAAGCTGTCGGTGGGATAGGTCGCCATACTATACATACCCATCGAAGCCGCAACCAAGGGAACGTTATCAACCACTGCACTGGCGAGACCAATAAGGATAACAATGATATCCGTGCGGCCAACTGTATGGTCAAGCCACTGGGCCAGCGAAGCGAGAATATGGCTGTGCTCCAGGGTAGCAACCGCAAGAAGTATACCGACAAAGAAGATTATACAGCTCATATCAATACGTTTTAGTGCTGCAACCAGCGTAAGATGCTCCTTGAATTCGTCGAGTTTCTTGCGGTGAAGCATCTCACCGACCAGCCAAAGGAACCCAAGGCCAAAAAGAATACCCATGAAAGGCGGCAGATGGGTCACGGCTTTAAATATCGGAACAGCGACCAGAGTGCCGACTCCCATGAAAAACATTAAATTTTGTTCGAAAACAGTCGTTTGGATTTTTTTGCCGTTACCATTGTTTTTTGCCTCAATAACTACCTTGCCGCGTAGTAAAAAGCTCATCAGGGTTAATGGAACAATAAGACAGGCAAGAGAAGGGAGAAAGACTCCCTGGATGATATTCAGCGTGGTAATCTGGCCGCCGATCCACAGCATAGTGGTTGTTACATCCCCGATAGGTGTCCAGGCACCACCGGCATTAGCGGCAATGACGATGATACCTGCAAAAAACAGTCGGTCTTCGTGCCGGTCAAGCAGTTTTTTTATGAGCGAGATCATGACGATGGTAGTGGTCAGATTATCAAGGATAGAACTGAGGAAAAAACTGACAAAGCCGACCAGCCAGAGCAAAGATGAAAGTTTTTTTGTTTTAATACGAGAGGTAATAACATAAAAGCCGTTGTGTGCGTCAACTACTTCAACGATGGTCATGGCACCCATAAGAAAAAAAACAATCTGGGCTGTGGCGGCGACCGATTCATTTAAATTCTCGGAAACGAGATGATGGTCACCGCTCATCAAAGCGTAAACTGTCCATAACAGTCCCGCAGCAATGAGTGCTGTGGCTGATTTGTTGACCTTGAGCGGATGCTCCAAGGCTATTGAAGCATAGGCAATTACAAAGATGATGACCAGGGTCGTAAGCATGTATTCTCCTTTAATCGGTAACTTTGAAACTTTGAGCTAAACATCAAAATCAAGAGCCACACTTTAAAGCGGTGGCGAACCAGTGAGATACATCATAGCAAATACTATACCAATCAGTATTTTGTTGATATTACAAGGTATTGATGAAAGACAGCTTTTTGAGGATTGAAAATTGAAAGGTCAGACGGGAGAGATCTTGAAAAATGCAAGGTTTTGTAAGACTGAGCCCAGTTTTAGATTCCGTATGTTTTTCTCCTTCGCCATAAAGTTGCCTGATCTATGCCGAGAATACCAGCTGCTTCCTGTATTGAGGGTGTTTTTTTAAGGACTTTTTTGATGTGGAGTTCTTCAATAGTTGATAAAGGTAAGAAATCACCGAGTACAGGAGAATTGTTGGAAGGAACAACTCTTTCCGGGAGATCATCGACAGTTATCAGCTGGCCGCTCCCTAATATCACCGCCCGTTCAATGGCATTTCGAAGTTCCCGGACATTGCCTGGCCATGAATGCTCCAGCAATGCTCGTTCTGCGCCTTTATCAAAACCAATAATACTCTTATGGTTAGCAAGGCTAAAGAAAGCACAGAAATCTTTCGCGATGGCCATGATATCCTCCCGCCTTTCTCGCAAAGGCAGAACGTTAACGCTAATAACATTTATCCGATAAAACAGATCTTCACGAAACCGGCCTTCAGCTACACGCTGTTCGAGGTCGACATTGGTGGCCGTTACAATTCGCACATTAGCCTTTCGTGACACTGTTTCACCGAGCCGTTCATATTCTTTGTCCTGAATAAAACGCAACAATTTTGCTTGAATAGAAAGAGCCATATCACCGATTTCATCTAAGAAAAGCGTTCCGCCTTCACATGCAGCAATACGTCCGGGACTCTCTTTCACTGCTCCGGTAAAAGCACCTTTGGCATGTCCAAACAATTCACTCTCCAGAAGTTCGCTCGGGACGGCAGGACAGGAGACAATCATCATGGGTTTCTTTGCCCTTGGACTGGAATTATGAATAGTCCTGGCAAAAACGGATTTGCCGGTGCCACTTTCTCCTCGCAGCAGAATAATGGCTTCAGACAGAGCGGCCTTGCGAAGCATCTCGAGTATCCGTAACATGTCTGGGTTGTAACTTTGCAGAAAAGCTTCTGGAGCAGATCTCCGACTGTCTTCCTTTAGAACGGTTATCTCATTTTCAAGATCACGTATGTGCCCCAATGTCCTCACTAAAAGCTTTACCTGAGCACTGGTAAAGGGTTTTTCAATATAATCAGATGCACCCAGGCGCATCGCCTTGACAGCACTCTCGATTGTGGCATTAGCTGTTATTATTACAATTTTCAGCCAGGGCGACTCGGCCAACAACGGCAGAATGAGATCCATCCCTTTTTCTCCGTCCAGTCTGAGATCAATAAAGGCTATATCGAAAGAACATCTCTTTCCCTCCTTAAGAGCCTCCTCAGAGTTGGCTACTGCAACGACGAGATGGCCCTCAGTTTCAAGACAATACGAAAGTGTCTTGCGAATATTTTTTTCATCATCAACAACCAGTATATTGAGAATCCCCTGTGAAAAAGTCATCAATCAGCAACCAGGTGAAAAAATGGAAAGTTATCAGAGCAGCAAACCAATGCCGATCCATACAATTTATTGAGCGGCTGTGCCGGATCAATAGAAACATTTACAAATCATCTCTACTCCAAATAGACCTTAGCACATTTTTTTTTTTGATTACCATCAATCTTGTATGATTTGCAAAAAAACAGATCAAGCAAACGTGGTCAGCTGGATGGTCAGGGCGGCGCTGATTATTGAAGAGATGTATGTTGAATAATTACTTATGAGCTTGGTCTGACGGTGCCTTTCTTCTGCATATAGGCATCAACTTCAGCAATAAGACTGTCGCGTCTTGCCTCATCAATAAAAGCTGCGCTGAAACTGTTTCGAGCAAGTTTTGCCAGTGACTCCGGATTATTGTCAAGAATTTTGCTGACCGCTTCATAATTCTCATTCAGATACCCTCCAAAGTAAGCGGGATCGTCAGAGTTGATAGTTACTTTAAGACCGGCTTTAAGCATCTGGGGCAGGGGGTGGTGCTGCATGTCATCGACGACACATAATGCAGTGTTCGATAAAGGACAGACAGTGAGTGCTATCTGTTCATCAACAAGCCGTTTAATCAGGGCCGGATCAAGCATTGAGCTGTTACCATGGTCAATGCGCTCTACCTTCAGCAAGTCAAGTGCTTCATATACATATTCGGGCGGCCCTTCTTCTCCGGCATGGGCAACGAGCCGAAAACCTTCTTCCCGAGCCTTGGCAAAAACCTTCTGAAATTTTGCAGGTGGGTTGCCCTGCTCTGAAGAATCAAGCCCAACGCCGATAATTTTATCTTTATGGGCAAGAGCCAGGTCGAGCGTCGCAAAGGCATCATCTTCATCGAGGTGACGCAAAAAACACATTATCAGACCACAACTGATATTGTATTCCTTCTGTCCTTTTGAGAGTGCGGAGTGGATGCCGTTGAGTGCTGTCTCAAAAGCAATGCCTCTTTCTAGATGGCCCTGGGGATCAAAAAATATTTCTACATGGCGAACCGTCTGATGCCTGATTTTTTGTAAGTAGGCCCAGGTGAGATCGAAGAAATCCTGTTCTGTGCGCAGTACATTCATGCCCTGATAATAAATATCCAGAAAATCCTGCAAATGGTTAAAGGCATAGGCGTTCTGCAGGGCTGCTACATTTTCATAAGGTAAGGTAATGTTGTTTCGCGCAGCCAGCTGAAACATCAATTTCGGCTCAAGAGTTCCTTCGATATGCAAATGCAATTCTGCCTTGGGGAGGCCTGCAATAAAAGATTTCATAATTTTTCCCGCCTGTTGTGGTTGGGTTTAATTCGGGAAAGATCGGTCCTGCTTTTTTGTTGGTAGGGCAGTTAAGGCGAAAACGCACAATGAGTATTGGACACATGTGCGTTTTCTAAATTCAGGTAATGTGGGGACGGTTATGAGCAGAAAAATTTATTTAGGAATGCTGCCCTCAACGCCTTCCACATACCAGTTTAAACCAAGCAGGTCTGCATCGGATACAACTTCACCGGCCTTAACCACCAATTCACCTTTCTGATTGTTGATTGGTCCCTGGAATGGATGGAAGCTTCCATCAATAATTGATTGTTTTACTTCGTCGGCTAACTTCCGGACATCAGCCGGAACGGCGTCGCCATATGGAGCCATTTCAACCATACCTTGCTTGAGACCATACCAGGCATCTTCTGATTTCCATGTGCCGTCCATCACTGCTTTAACCCTTTGGACATAGTAATGGTTCCAGTTATCGACAATCGAGGTTAATTGGGCTTTAGGCGCGTATGCCTTCATGTCGGATGCCTGTCCGAATGCATAAACACCACGACTTTCAGCGACCTGCAATGGTGCCGGTGAGTCGGTGTGCTGGGTGATGATATCGGCACCCTGATCTATGAGTGCTTTGGCTGCATCACCTTCTTTTCCCGGATCAAACCAGGAGTTCACCCATACCACTTTCACAACTGCTTTTGGATTTACCTTGCGCAGTGCCAGGGTGAATGCATCAATACCACGAATGACTTCAGGGATTGGAAATGAACCGATGTAACCAACCACATTGGATTTGGTCATCTTGCCGGCAATGGTTCCCAGTATTGTCCGTCCTTCATAAAATCGGGCAGAGTAAGTGCTGAGATTTGTTGCACGTTTGTATCCTGTTGCATGTTCAAATTTCACTTTAGGGAAATTTTTTGCCACCTTAAAAGTCGGGTTCATGAAGCCAAAGGAAGTGGTAAAAATTATATCGTTCCCTGACGCTGCCAGTTGACGGATAACACGTTCTGCATCGGCACCTTCCTGCACACTCTCCACATAAGTAGTTTTAACGCCATCCATTTTTTCAACCGCCAAACGGCCTTGGTCGTGTTGATAACTATAGCCATGATCACCGATTGGACCAACATAGACAAATCCAACTTTTGTTTCAGCAGAAGCACTGCCGCCTAGAGCAATACCAGCGGTCAGTAGTACTGAAAATAATGCCTTCCTCAACATGTTTTCTCTCCTTTAAAAAAATAAAAATGATATAAAAAAATCCTAACGACTCGGATGAAACGGCCTGCCCAAACTTGCCGGAGCATTTAATTTAATTTTTGACAGATCTCTGGATATAATCACCAGCACTATGATGGTTGCCAGATACGGCAGCATCGACATAACCTGGGATGGAATGCCAATGCCCAGTGCCTGGGCATGCAATTGTAAAATTGAAATACCGCCGAACAGGTAGGCTCCCATTAAAACGCGGCCGGTACGCCAACAGGCAAAAACAACAAGGGCCAGGGCGATCCAGCCCCGACCTGAGGTCATCTGTTCTACCCACAGGGGAGAGTAGGCGAGCGACAGGTATGCTCCGCCGAGTCCGGACATTGCACCGCCAAAGAGTATTGCCAGAAATCTGATCTTGACCACGGAATATCCCATTGCATGGGCAGCATCATGAGAATCTCCAACCGCACGAAGAATCAGGCCGGGTCGTGTCTTATTCAAAAAATAATGGATCGCAACGACCATGGCGATAGACAGGTACACCAGAAAATCCTGTTGAAAAAATAAGGTTCCAATAACCGGGATTGCGGACAGGAAGGGGATGGAAATCTTTGGGATTCCTTCGTAGGCAACACCGATCATGCCTTGACCTACCAAGGCACTTAAACCAATGCCGAAAATAGTCAGCGCCAAGCCTGCAGGTACTTGACTTGCATGAAATTTGAGAACAAAAAGAGCAAAAATTGTGGCCATGAAAGCTCCCGCAAGCATACTGGCCAAGATGGCAATAGTTACGCTACCGGAATAATGTACCGAGATAAAGCCGATAATAGCCCCCATTATCATCATGCCTTCAACACCCAGATTCAATACTCCGGATTTCTCCGTGACCATTTCTCCCAATGCTGCAAATAAGAGTGGCGTAGCAGCGGTGATGATTGTCAGCATCGCCGGAATGAATAAATCCATTAATTTTTCTCCATTGCCAGTGTAGGTTTACCGTATTGAATACGATAATGAATCAGAACATCACTGGCCAGCAAAAAAAACAGCAGTAATCCCTGAAATACACCGGTCACTGCCACTGGTAAATTTAACTGTATTTGGGCAGTTTCACCCCCAAGATAGGTTAAGGCCAACAATAAACCTGCAAACAGCACACCGACTGGGTGCAGACGTCCGACATAGGCAACGATAATGGCTGTAAAGCCGTAGCCGGGTGAAATATTAGGCAATAATTGGCCAATGGGGCCTGAAACTTCGATAATACCTGCCAGACCTGCTACCCCTCCTCCTATCAAAAGGGTAGTCCAGATAATGCTCGAATGACTAAACCCTGCATGTTCGCAGGCTTCTGGGGCGGATCCTGCAACTTTGATCTGATACCCAAGCAGCGTTCTGGAGATGATTATCCAGCCCAACCCCACAACCATAAGAGCGATGAGAGCTCCAATATGTATTCGTGTTCCTTCATAGAGTATAGGTAACAGGGCTGAATCACTGAACTGCCGGGATTCGGGAAAGCTGAAACCTTCCGGATCTTTTAAAGGGCCGTGCATCAGCAGGTTTAAAAACAGCCCTGCCACGTAACTCAGCATCAGGCTGGTCAGGATTTCATTGGCATTAAATTTTACCCGCAGAAATGCGACGATTGCAGCCCAGGCACTTCCACCCAGTATTCCGGCAATGAGCATTAACGGCAAGATGTAGAAACCCTCCTGGCCATAAAAATACAGTGCTACCACGCCGCCGCACAAACCACCCATTGTCAGTTGACCTTCTGCACCGATATTCCATACTCCGGCCTTAAAGCCAAGTGACAGAGCTACCCCGATGAGCACCAGAGGTGTTGCTTTGACCCCTAGTTCCGCAAGGCCGTAACCGGTTGATAAAGGCTCGACAAAGAAAGCGTGGAGTGCGGCAAGAGGAGAGACTCCCATGATGATGAACAGAATGATCCCGGCGAGCAATGAGAGGAGCAGGGCCAAAACAGGTGATAAAAACACCATTGCTCTGGATGGTATTTGACGCTTTATTAACCTAGGCCACATGAGCTGCTCCTGCTTCAAGTGAGACACCCGCCATGAGCAGCCCGACTTTTTCAACCGTCATTTCCGCAGTAGGATAAAAGGCTGATAAACGCCCCCCACAGATCGCGCCGATTCTATCCGACATTTCCATTAACTCATCAAGATCCTGCGAGATAATAAGTACCGCGGCCCCGTTATCGGCCAATTCGCGTAAAGATCGCCGTATCGTCTGTGTGGCACCGGCGTCCACACCCCAGGTAGGCTGGGAGACAATCAGTATGTCCGGCTGCTGTGTCAACTCTCTGCCGATAATAAATTTCTGTAAATTACCACCGGATAAACTGTTCGCCGGCACTTTGGAGCCGGATGTCTTTACCGCGAAATCGGTTATTACCTTGTGAGCAAAAGTTCTCGTTTTCGGATAATTGATTAAGCCTTTTACCAAGAGGCCCATCCGATTAAATCCAGTCATAAAGGCATTATCTACCAGATCCATATCAGGAATCGCTCCGTGACCCAGTCTTTTTTCCGGTACACTTGCAAGTCCTGCTTTACGACGAGCATTGGGGCCCAATTTGCCGGCATGTTGATTTTCAAGAACAATACATGACGCTGTTTTACAGCTCTCCTCGCCGTTGAGTGCTCTCAGTAGTTCGTCCTGGCCGTTTCCTGCAACCCCTGCAATTCCAACAATTTCACCAGCGCGGATTTCAAGATGTATATCTTTTAATGATATGCCGGTGCCGTCTATTGCAGGCATACTGAGATTATCCACTTTCAAGCGAACATCACCGACAGCTGTTGTTTGCCTGCGCTCTATCTTTTCAAGTTCTTCGCCCATCATCATCGTTGCCAGAGATGAAGTGCTCTCTTCGTCAATAGTAACAGTAGCGATACGTTTTCCCAGGCGCAGGATAGTGGCATGGTGACAAAGTGCTTTTATTTCATCTAGTTTATGACTGATATAAAGGATAGCCAAACCCTCATCAGCCAGTCGGTTTAAGGTTTCAAAGAGTTTTTTCACCTCCTGGGGCGTCAATACTGATGTCGGTTCATCCATCACCAGTAGTTTGGGTTCCAGCAGAAGGCATCTTATTATTTCTATACGTTGCCGCTCACCAACAGATAAGGTGTAAACGTGTCGATTGGGATCCAGTGGTAAGCCATAACGTTTAGAAACTTCAGTGATTTCCCTGGCCAGTTTGTCCAGAGAGACAGCCTTATTGATGCCGAGAGAAATATTTTCCACCACGGACAATGAATCAAAAAGTGAAAAGTGCTGAAAGACCATGGCAATGCCTAGTTCGCGGGCATGGGCTGGAGTTTCAATCTCTACCTGTTTGCCATTGTACAGGATAGTGCCGGCGTCTGGTTTGAGGATTCCATAGATCATTTTAACCAGGGTTGATTTGCCTGCACCGTTTTCGCCAAGCAGAGCGTGTATTTCACCCGGTTTGATTTTTAAATCAATTGCATCGTTTGCAAGCACGCCGGGAAATGCTTTGGTCATTCCCTGTAATTCAATTAAGTATGGTAATTCTTTATTCATCAATCAGGTGAGAAGCAGTAATCATTTTTTTAATAATCCTAAAAAATGGCATGTAAACTTGAAGGAATGCTTTATCCGGGAAATGAATCTTCCTCATTTTTATTCTTTTATAATATCTTTTTGACCGTACGCATATGCTCTGGGCTGCCGTTATTTTTTACCAACAAGATCTCGCCGATGATGGAGATCGCAATTTCTCCCGGTTGTATCGAAGCGATGTTAAGTCCCATGGGAGCGTAAACTTTTTCTATACTTTTCCTCGGTACCCCTCGGGTAAGCAGATATTCAAAGATTTTCCGTATCTTGTTACTGCTGCCGATCATACCGATATAGGCAGCATCCGACCCAATAACAGTTTCCAGAGCCAGACGGTCGGTTTCATGGGAGGAAGTGGCTATTGTCACATAACAGTCGGAATGAAATTTATACTCTTTTAACCTTGCCTGTACGTCACCTGCAACAATTAATGTCGCTTCCGGAAACCTCTCCTTTGATGCGAGCTCCGGTCGTTCATCAAAAACGACAGTCTGAAATCCCTGGAGGTGTCCTGTCTTGTATATCTCAAGGCCAATATGTCCCGCACCTATTATTATGAGTTGCGGGGCTGCTTTAAAAACCCTGATAAAAGCACGAACGGAGCCACCACAGGGCATCCCCGGTTCACTATTTGACTGGAGATCATAACTGACCTCTTTGCTTTTTCCAAGACCAATGCATTGGACAGCTTCAATGGTCATCGTATGCTCAAGGTTTCCACCACCGACTGTCCCGATAGTTCTGCCATCACCTTGAACTACCATGAGCGCACCAGGTTTCCCGGGGGCTGAACCGGTTGCAGCAATAACTGAGACAAGAGCGACAGGTTTATTGGTATGCAGACATTCCGATAGGGCACTTATGACTTTAGCTTCCCCAGTTTCCATCAATTGACACCTTCTGTCTTACACTTCCTCTTGAATAAAATAGCCATAAAAGAACAATAAGCAGCACCCAAAAAGTATCGAGTATACTAAAATTTGAGAAAGATTACTCATTCTATATAATGTATTCTTCTTTCTGTCCTACCTGTTCTCATTAGTGGTGCTAAAACCCTCATCTGAAAGTACTATCTATCGATGGTAATCAAGATTGCGGAACGGTACCCGGATCGGATAGAAGTTTTCATAAGCGTGGTGGTTCGGAGAGGATAAGATGGTGCAGATAGGCCAAGTGAATAAACTGTTGGTAAAAGGAACGCAGGTCTATGGCATTCATCTCGATGGCGGTGGATCGGGGGATGTACTCCTGAGAGATAAATCAGCTGCACACAAGTACCAGCCAGGTGATGAGATTGATGTCTTTGTTTATGTAGACAGAGACCAGCGTCTGGTGGCAACTACACATATTCCTAAGGCAATAGTCGGTGAGTTCGCTTTTTTGAAGGTGGTGACCAACTCAGCGGCAGGGGCTTTTCTGGATTGGGGGCTTGAAAGTGACCTTTTTGTACCAAAAAGCGAACAACAGGACAACATGAGGGAAGGCAGATCATATGTTGTCTTTCTCTTCTACAGTGAAAAACACAACCGTATAACAGCTTCGTCAAAGCTGTATAAGTTCCTTGATCTGCAGCCACCACGCTACGAAGAGGGAGAAGAGGTTGATCTTCTAGTGTTTGCCGAGACAAATCTTGGATATAACGCAGTCATTAACGGTTCTCACACAGGAATGATCTATCAGAACGAAATCTTTCAGAAGCTTGTTATAGGACAGCGACTCAAAGGTTACATAAAAAAAATACGTGAAGACCTGAAGATCGATTTAAGGATACAGCAAACAGGCTATCGGAGGGTTGATGACATTTCCCGGGCCATTCTTACTTTTATAAAAAATAGTGGCGGCATGGTTTCCCTTACCGACAAAAGTCCGCCTGAAGAGATTTACGCCAGATTTGGGGTAAGCAAAAAGGTCTTCAAAAAAGCGATCGGCGGTCTCTATAAAAAGAAACTTATTACAATTGACACTGATGGTATCAAGCTGACGGGATGAAGTATGGACAGCCGGGAGAAGGTCCTCAAGTGGACGAGGAAATACAGCAAACAGCTCTCCCCCAGGATGATCCAGTACATGGCACGGATAGTCCATTGGTGGAAATCCGGCACAAGTAAAGCAATTTTCGGAACCCGAGTAAGAAAAGAGGGATAATCTCCGTGACTCCCTGCAATTCATTGATTAAGATATTTTTAGGATGTGTATCTGCAGTTATCCGCAATTTCCATCTTCATTTCTAAGCCTAAATGACTGATTATATCCCAAAACCAGTTCACGAGTTTCTTACTGCAGCCAGGCAATCTTTTAGTTTTAATCTTTTTAAAAATATCTATATCTGGTTCGGATTTCTCTGGGGCTTGCCGATTCCTCTTATGGCCATTTTATTTCATGCTCATTTTCTTGAGACATCCGGCCTGGCTGATCCATACCTGATCGCCATCAGGTCTCCTGCTCAATGGTTTTTCATAGCTCACCCACTATTGTTCGGGGTAATCTTTGGAGTCCTCGGAACAATCAGGCATAACAAGGACACACAGCTTCACAAAATGATTGAGAAGCTTGAGGAACATTCAACCCTCGACCCCCTGACCGGACTCTATAATCGTCGCTATTTTGCCCATATCTTTCATGATGAATGCGCGAGAAGTCTCAGAAGGAATGAATCGATGAGCCTGCTTTTTCTTGATCTTGATCATTTCAAGCAGGTAAACGATACCCACGGACACCATTTTGGAGACCTTGCTCTGCAGGCGACCAGCAACTGTCTGAAGGAAAAGTGCCGACCATATGACACAGTAGTTCGTTGGGGTGGTGAAGAGTTTGTTATCTTATTGAGAGCAACCGACGAAAAAACTGCTCTTTCCTTTGCTGAACGAATCAGGTTTACGGTTCAACACGAATTGAATCCGGTCCTGCCATTTCCTTTGACAATCTCAATAGGGCTGGCTCAA
Organism: uncultured delta proteobacterium; assembly: GCA_963709755.1. Classification (GTDB taxonomy): domain Bacteria; phylum Desulfobacterota; class Desulfobulbia; order Desulfobulbales; family Desulfocapsaceae; genus Desulforhopalus_A. Next base: position 704,387 of record CAVPXO010000001.1, on the reverse strand, counting down.
TATCAGGAAGATGATACGCTTGAACTTTTAACCGACAGGGCCGATAAAGCCTTATTGCATGCCAAGAAAACCGGTAGAAATAAGGTCGTGTTCTGGAGTGAACTGGCCGTAATGGACGATAATATCAACAGCCCCAAAATTAATTAATGAGCCCAGTCACACCGGAATAAAGGGTCGTAGACCCATAACTGTTGTACCTGTTTTCTTAACCCTTTGTCTTTTCTTTCTTTGATTCCAAGTGTCGCGATAACGAAAAGCAAAAAGTAGCTCCTTTTGGTATCGCCGGTTCATGCCAGACTTCACCACCATGTAGCGATGCGATCTCTTTGACGATGGCCAGCCCCATTCCTGTTCCCTGGATATTTTTTGAAGCTGTCTTTCGTTTGAACCAATTGAAAATATTCTCGGAATCCTGTTCTTTTAGACCTTGACCATCATCTGTAACTGTAAAAATATGTAATTCATCGGTCGGTCGATAATTAATGGCAATCCGCCCTAATTCATCACCGCCGTATTTCAAAGAATTTTCAATTATGTTTCTGAAAATCCGTATAATTGAAGGTCGATCTGCAACTATATTATCTGGAATTTCTTTAGAGATAATCCATTGGATGGAACGTAAGGTAAACTGGACAGAAAATTCTTCATGAAGAAGCAAAAAAAGGTGTTTGAGCGAAATCTTCTCGATGTTCAGTGGAGTTTCTTTTGTTGAAATCAAGATGTTGATTTTTTCAACAAGAGAAGCGATATCTTCCGAAGACTGCTGGATCTGCACACAGATTTTTTTCCCTTTATCGCCGAGTTGGTCAGCGAATTTCTTGTTGAGAATTTTCGCTAAACCAGAAACGCAGATTGCAGGGTTTTTGAGATCATGGGCAACTGAATAAGCAAAAATCTTAATTTTTTCAGAAGTGTTCTGGAGTTCTTCCTCAATTTTTTTTCGTTCCCTGATTTCGCTGATAAGTTGAAGGTTTTGGGCAGCAAGTTCTTTCATTCGTTCTTCTACACGCACCTGAAGTTCATCGTGGGCTTTCTGGAGCGCTTCATTGGCCTGTTTATTTTCAATGATATGGCCGAGTCTTTCGGCGATAGCGTTGAGTAGATTTCGTTCTTCTTTTAAAAATGGCCCTTCATCCTTTTCTGGTTTTGGTTCAGATAAAAAAACTTCTAAAACTCCAACGAGTTCTTTGTTAACTCGGATGAGCTGGGTCTGAACCCAGTCAGTTTTCTTGAATAGTTTTGTTTTGTATGACCGGACGTCGAGCTTGATCCTGGCGCTGGTGATCTCCGGATATTGCCAGGATGGAGGGATGAGTTCGACCGTTCTCTGAAGTATCTCATCAAGCGTGAGGTTATCTTTCTCAACAAGTTTTGATATACCATAAAGGCATTTCAGTTCTTTGATCCGTTCGTTCAGGCTGGTAGTTGTCTGCTTCAGGGTCTCTTCCGCACGTTTTTGTTGAACAATTTCCCATGTTACATCGGCAAGATAAGAAACAATTTCTAAATCCAGCTGGGTGTAATCAATGGGTTTATTCCCCAAACCAAGAATGGCGACGATCTTATCTTTTCGTATCACCGGTACCACGAGTTCCCGGACCAATTGAGCATGACCCTGAGGCATTCCTTTTTTATGGGTTAGTGATGCATAGTCATTGTGAATAACACCTTTTTTCTGAAGCAGACAGTCCGCCCAGACTCCTGCCTGGTCGACATTGTAATGAAGTCCCTTGCCTTCTGTCCGACAAAATTCTTTAAGGGTGCGGGTAGACCATTGCTGCAAGGAAAGGGATTTTTGATCAGGTTCGATAAAGTGATAAAATCCGATTGGACTATCGAGAAAGGCTCCAACTTCGTCTAAAGCCCTAGTCAAAAATTCGTCCAGTGTGTGGGTAATAGCGTATTCGATGAGAGAAAGACGAATTTGAATAAATTTTTTCGACAATTCATCTCTATCAACAGAGTTGACTTTTATCTCATTCATATAATCGGGTTTAAAAGGTTAATCTGGAAAGTGCAGCGTATGATAACTTTATTCATCATTACGATTCTCCGTAACAGATAAAAACTATCTCTCAGCAAATATGCGACATGAGGCTACAGTTATTCCTGAAATTCTACATTTTCACACTTATATTGGGATTCGGTCAAAGGGTGGTGGAAACGGACAAAAACAATGAATTCCTTCGGTATGGACACCGATTCACTTGTCCCGATAACCACAGCCGATACAGCATCAACATTTCCAGTGGAAAACCGGATATTCAAGCTGATCTGGTTCCCAGGGGATATATTGATTTTTTTGTTACTTTTCATTGGTATTGAAAAACAGAGTCCCCCTTTCATTTTTTTTAGGACTCTGCCCTGTTGATTTTCTGATTTCTGAGAGATATCCTGCCATCCTATATCTATACTGTCGGTTTCTGCCGAATCCGGATCATCCAGAACCCGAAGCAGGCTTTGCAGGACATCATAACATGAGCAAAAAGAAAATAATTTTTCAGCAAAATCGGGAAAATCAGTCTGCATTTCCAGCAGAAGTTCCAGGTCAAATATATGAGCACATACAACATCTTCGGCATAGAGAGACAGGTTCCATGCCTCACCGGTAAAAAAGATATCGCTGCCAATGAGATCGCCTGCTCGAATTTTATCCAGGTCAGTCTCTTCACCTTCCTGATTTCTGACTATATTGACAGTGCCGATGTCAAAGAAAAAGAGCGGAGCCTGCAAATCTCCCCGGGCAATAATCAGTTCGTTCGGCTGATAGGTCTTTACCTTTAAGATGGAAGAGAAGGCAGTGAATTCCTCCATGGTCATCTCTTCGTAGAGTTTGTCCCATAGAGTGAAGTGAATGGAATTGGGGTCATTTAGATTTTTTTTCGCTTCATGAAGTAAATCTTCAGCATCGACTCCCCCGGATTTCTTGGCATAAATCGGGGCTTTTTCAGATACAGTCAATGGTGTTGCAGGTGGTTCCGGTTCTTCTTGTGGAGCAGGCACCTCCCCATTCATCAGACAGTCCAGCTCCTCCTCGGTTACCTCTGGTGTTCTGGAATCTTCAGCATCTTTCATGCTGACCAGAGCGTCTTCTGCTGCCTGAACAATCGGGTCTTCCTTATTAAAGCGCACCAAACGTTCGGCAAGAAGATCCTTTACAACCCTGATTGCCTGTTCCGAAGGTTCGAACTTTATCCTTGTACAGATTGTTAGAATCAGCTCATCCTGGATGTGAAGAGCAAAATTACCTCGTTTTTCCAAAAGAGAGCAGAGGGCCTTTCCAACATCTTTTCCACCCATGTTTCCCAATTGTATAACGAGCTGCTGTTTCAATTCGTCATTAATGTAGACGAGTGCCTCCAGCAGCCGGTCACGCAACTGCTCCCCACCCAACTTATTGATGCAGCGCAAGATCTGTAACTGCACCCGGATGTCTTTGTGTGTAAGATAGGGTCGCACCATCTCGTAGAGCTTGGGATCTTCCATATGTGAGATGATGATAATAAGATTTCTGATCACATACCAGGGAGGATTTTGCTTAAGGCAATAATCACAGACCGGCAAAACAACCTTGCCGGTTGTTGGAATGAACTCCAGTAGAGAAAATCTTTTTTCTCTGTCCTTGCAGTCTATCAAATATTGGACGAGCACGGCAGCGGCCTTACTACCGAAATGAAGGAGAAGGCATTGGGCTATATCGCGCCTGTCTTCTTTTTTATCAAGATAGACATCAACAAGATTTTTAAGAAAGGCCTCTTCGGCCAGGCATGACTGAACCTTGCTTATGGTTTGTCGAATGAGATTGTTTTTCTGAATAATTCCTTTTTGGATCTGAGACAGGATAATTATCAGATTTTCAGTCTGGTACCACAGACCCTTTTCGAGCATCTTTTGGAGCAGTGTCTGTAATTGAAGGCAAATAAACGGAAAACCTGAGAAATATTCAGTTTCGATTTGCAACCAGTTGACCAAAAGGCGGGAAACTGCTTCAAGAAATTCCGGGTCATTTTCTTCCTGCGAAACTTTTTGAATAAAGATAGAGAGAATGAAGACGGCCCGTTCCCGCAGCTTTTTATCTGCACTGCAGGCGCAGAAACCAATCTTTTCGAGGATCTTGAGAATACTGTTATCAGAGTCTTCCCGGTAGAGGGTGTAAAGGTATCCCCCAAATTTCTCGACAAACTCGCTGTTCTGCAAGACGTCAAAACGATTATTTTCCAGGTCTACAACCCCACGTTGAAAACGAAGCAGCATTTTCTTTTCCTCGGTGTTGTGCTGGAGTTGGTGGGTTTCTTCAGTTATATCGAGTTGCTTGTTCCTGTTGATATCCATTCTATTATCACGTCTGAGGTAAAAAAATTTCCACTCAAAGAGCTGGATTAGTGATTTAGAAATAATTGCATTATAAAAAATAAAAAATCATTTCCTGGAAAGTATTAGTCTGCAATCTGTTCGGTTTGCAAGAGATATGTCCATGTGTAACAATTTTTCAATTATTGGAGATTATGTCTCGTCATACAGATAATTAAGGAGCAGACGTTTCACCTTGAGCTGCGCATGCTCCCGGGCTTCGAGATCAATATGAAACTGATCCCCATTTTTAAGTTGACTGCCATCCTGCATCTTGGTGATTTTCAACTGTGGCCTGTCGATGGTTTTCCCTACTCCGGTTACCATGCCGGTACGACCGTCTGAAAGTTCCACATAGGTCCCCGGTGGATAAATACCGATACAGGAGATGAAAGCACTGAGCAGACTGGGATGAAAAGCACCTTTGTCTGAGATCATAATCGAAAAGGCATGTTGAGGACTCATTGCCTGTTTATAAGGGCGGACTGCCGTAAGGGCCTCGAAGATATCGCAGATCTGAAACAGGGCAATTATCGGGCTGCGTGCAGCCCATGTGGGTTTTTGCGGATAGCCTTTGCCGTCGTAGCGCAGATGGTGACCCCAGGCTGCGGCGATATCAAGAGGCGATGAATCCTTCTGTGCAAGAAGCAGCTCAGCACCCACTCGTGGATGATCCTGTACCAGGCGAAGCTCCTCATCTGTGAGGGGACCTGTTTTATAAAGGATGTTCGAAGGAATTTTGCTCTTGCCGATATCATGTAAAATAGCCGCGGTGCCTACAGCCAGGATATTTTCCTCCGGCCAATTCATCTTCATACCCAGATAAATAGAGATCGATGAGACCCGTACTGAATGACCAATGGTATAACTATCGAAATCCGGATAGTGGATATATTGCATGACATCGGCAAAATTAGACTGGGTAAAACGGAGCAAAAATTCGCTGACTGATTTAGCGCCGCTCATATCGAGCTCCCGGTCGAAAGCCGCATCGCCATGAGCACGAGTGACTGTGTCATAGAGAGCCTGGTAGATGAGGGCCGGCGACTGTAGAAAGCCGGCTGTCTCCTGTCCTTCCCATGGCCGCCTGTCATCTGGTGTGCTCAGGCCGAGTTGATCACTGTAGTGGCCGGCAATAGTGATGGACTGAATCCCCTGTTGCCTGAACAGCTCTTTTGCCTCCTGAAGACTGTTCAATGAAGATTTCAGACCATCCGTCAGATCCATGAAGCCGGTGATATCCTCGACCAGCAGGTCCTTGTGAAAAGAAACACCGCCACACTGGAGCATTTCCATAAACGTAATGAGCTGACGGCCAACTATGGTCGGACCAAAGAGTCTCTTACCATTGAAAACAAAGTGACCATCGATAATTCCTATAAAAAACTCCTCCTTCTGGCTGATTTCAAAATAGGCAGCCAGTCCCTTCTGAAATGTTTCGGCATAGGCTACCACTTTTGGATGGCCGGAAAAATACAATCTCCTGTTGGAAATGCCCTTACAGAGCAGAATGATGATATCATTAATTTGTTTGTCCATTGCCGTGTAATCTCGTTTGTCAATCTCTTAGCGTGGTCTGCGCCTGAGTTTTTCTAAAGCCGCAACTGCCGCCTGACGACAACCGCTCGGCCATTTGGGTATTATGTACATGCGTTTTTCTTCTATGATTCGTTCAAGGAGCTGACGCGTTTCTGTTATCTGTATTTCAGGGGTTGCCTTGATGGCTTTGATGACCCATGGTTCACTCATTTGTTGCTCAGATAGATCAGGCAGATGGTGTACAACCAGTGTCCCTGCCGCCACCAGGAGGTTGGTAGTGAAATGCTCCTGCTGGACAACGAGCAAATAAATCTGTAGAAATTTCATGTGTTGCGGAACCGAAAGTTGGAGCAGCGGTGCCACCGCCTCTATCAGCCAGTCCGGCGGGTCTGCCAACAGGCTGCTCAGGATTCTTGCCCCGATCTGTCTTTTCAATGTGGTCTCGAGAAGGAAGGAAAAAAGAGAAAAAACTCTTTTCATCTTTGGATCAAAAATATCCGCAGCGATCTTTTTTTCCTGAAAACAGTCCATAACCTCAAGATCCGACCATCTCGCCTTCATCTCGTCCGCTGACAGCCCTGCAGCTATCGTCACAAGTTCGTTAAATATATCTTGATTGACGGCCCGTCCTGAGGCCAGAATCTCGTTGACGACTACTGGCCAAAGGGCAGTCCGCACAGCCGGCGAAACCTTTTGGCAGATTATTAACAGGAACCTCTGCGGGGAGACATTTTTTGCATTTCGGAGAATAATCGAGAGAAAGTGAATAATATCGTAAAAGCGACTGCTGTCAACACGAGTCGCCAGATCTATGACCCCTCTGGTCAAGGTCTCGGTTTCCCCTTTGTTCAGCATGGTCGTCAGGATATCACGAAGGTTTTTTCTGATCTTGTCCTCCACCTCCTTTACCTGCGTCCACTGGAGCAACTGCAGGAGGATAGCCAGCTCTTCGCGGTGATCAGTCTGATGTATTTTCGCAAGGGTCTTTATGTGGATAAAATTGTTATCAATGAAGGATTGAAGCATTTCCACCGATTGGAGAGGCGTTTTATCTGCCGGCCTTATACTTACAGACTTTTCTTCTACAACATCCAGCTGTTGCCGGTTGATGGAACTGTCGCTGAAGGCTGAAATCAGGAGGTTGATGGTAGTCTGAGATTCTGCATCTTTAATTTCTTTTTGCAGGCCCTTAAAAATGGAGGAAATGTTGTTGAGCTCATTTTGTACGAGGTTTCCAGCAGATTGATCGGAAAGACGATAGGCATTGGTGACAACTTTGACCAGCAGCCCCCGGACATCGTTCCAGGTTACAGTCGGCAGTCCTTTAATAGTAATTGGCGTGTTAGAGAATCTTGTAGTGAGGTCATTGAGGAATTTCTTGCACTGCTCTATTTTGTCCCGTTCGAGCCCCTGTTCAGCCAGAAATTGAAAAACGGTATTTAGTCCGTGCCCTGCGTCCTCTTCGTTAGAGTCCAGCGTTACAGCACATTCAGAAACAAGAAACTCCTTTTGCAGGATTCGTATGGACGAAGGCAGGTTATCGATTTTGGCCTGGGTGAATGCTTTGATTCCCTGAAGGTGTGAGCGACCAAGCAACAGGCTTTTGACAAATTGAAGCAGTTCCGGAAGAAGGATGGCCCGGTCAATTTCGATAGCCCCTATGCCAAGATCTACTATGAGATCCTGGAATTCACGTAATGCATTGTTGAGTGTTAAAATTTCCTGTTTTTCTACAAAAAGAGTGTCTCGTTGTAATTCGATGAGCACCGATCTGTTGGTGTCAGCTATTGTTGAGATATTACGCTGAAATTGTTCAGCCGCCTGGTCAAGCACTTTGTGGCCGGCTGGATAGTAGATACCTATCTTAAACATGCGATGCAAAGATTCCAGAAACTCGATCAGGTTTTTCTGTTCGAGGTGGAAAGGTACTTCCTTATGATCTTTCTGAGATGTGTCCATAATCAGCCAAACCTCAAATAAGGGTAAAACGACAAATGAAAGTGGCAACCTGGACAGGACGCCACTGGATCTTTTTTTTCAGGCTACTCTTTTAGACAACATTAAGCAATTTTTTGTGTCCACTTCCAGGTGGCAAAAAAACATATAATACATCCTGCAGCAGCAGGTTTTCAGAATTCGAATGGGCTGTTGGTCTGGTAATTACACTTTCGAACGTAGATCATAATTGCCAGCGATGAAAGACCACAGAGTAAAAATCCAAGTATTAACGGCAAGATGGTCCCATCATAACATTGCCCGATTACTCCTCCTACTGCCACTGACACCAGCGTTTGTACAGAACTTATGACGGAAGTTGCAACACCGGCAATATGACCCAAAGGCTGCACAGCTAAGGTATTGAAACTACCCAGAAGCATTCCGAAACTGAAAAATGCAATTATGAGATATCCCATAAAAACAAACAGGTGAGGTTGTCCGATAATATTTTTTGCATACCAATAGAAAATGAAGGAGTTGATTGAAAGCATGAGTAACGAGAAAAAGCAGAGTCTTTCCATGCCAAACTTCATGACCAGTTTAGATGTTACAAAAGATGACAAACCGATTGCAACTGCGAGTCCTCCAAAATATAAAGAAAAAGCATTACCAAGTTTGTACTGGATTTGCAAAATCTGTTGAGCAGAGCTTAAGTAGCCGACGAAAGCGCCGAAGATAATTCCTGAGGCAACCGTGTATGAAAGGGTTATGCGATTTTTAAATGTTTCAATAATTCCAGCGTTGATAGTCGAAACTGAAAATGTAAGTCGTTTTTCCTTTGACAGTGTCTCCCGTTGACGAAAAAAAAGCCACAAGCCACTGAATATACTAATTATTAAAATGAAACCAAAGATAGCTCTCCAATTGGAAAAAAGAAGAATCGCTTGTCCTATGGACGGAGCAATTGCAGGAACCATAATGAAAAGAACCATTATTAATGACATTACTCTCCCCATCTCCCTGCCTTCAAGTTTATCTCGAATCATGGCAAGAGTGACAACCCTGCAGGAAGCAACGCCAAATCCCTGACACACTCTTCCAATGAGCATGAATGTGAAATTCATTGAAAAGAGTGAAATTATACTGCCAACGATGAAGATAATTATACCGAGATAGATTGCTTTTTTTCGACCAAAGGAGTCAGAAACAGGACCATAGAGCATTTGTCCCAAAGCCAGGCCAAGGAAAAGAGTGAAAATTATAAGTTGATTATCGTTAGGGTCTTGTACTCTCAAGCTGCTTCCGATCTGGTCCAAAGCTGGTAATACCGTATCTATCGTTAATGCCACCATCGACATTAATACCGCCATAAGGCAAACAAATTCGGCTTTGCTGTCTTGAGATATGTTTGTATTCATTTCTTTTCTATCGTTAAGGCTGTTGGCGTGGCCGGACCCTGGAGACTTTGAAAAAATTAATGCCAAAGCCCATCGCAAAGGGGTAAATAAAGCTGATATGGTCAATATCCTTGTGCCCACCGCAAAGGTATTTAATCTCCTGTCGTCTTGTCGATCTCCTTTTCGGTGGGGACGCACTTGTTCAAGAGTAAGGTGCAAACGAGGCAGAGCGATGCCGCACCGAGAATAATCCAGAATGCGTTCGACATCGCATTCGATACCGCCAGCGAAAGCACGGCTTCATTCTGCTCGTTCAGCATGCTCCTGAATTCTTCACGAAAAAGATTCTCCAGACTTTTGTGCAGCAGATCCATGATTTTTGTCGGTATCACGGCTGAGGACACTTGCAGTTCATTAAGTAATCCGGTTGTCACCACACCGCCGCAGATCCCTACGCCGATTGTGCCGCCAAGGGTTCTGGAAAACTGGTGAAAGGAAGTGGCGACTCCCAGGTTGACGCCCGGAAGGTCTGATTGTACCAGCAGCAGGGTTGAAAGGGTTATAAAGCCCATGCCGATACCTGCCAGCAGAAACACGACAAAGCAGACGACAAGAGAGGTCTGAGGGTTAAAAAACAGCATGGCCGCACTGCTGACCATTAGCAACAATCCACCCATGACAGCAGCCAACCTTCTGCCGGAACTGTCAATGAAGCGACCGAGCACCAGGGAACCGCAGGACCAGCCGAGGCTCAGGGCAAGCATGGTTGCTCCTACCTTCATGGGTGTTTTGCCCAGTGCCCCTTCGATAAAGATGGGAACGTAGGCAAAAAGTGAAAATATTGCAAAGCTTGCGCAGAAGGCTCCTCCGTTGCCGAAGGCAAAGACTGGTCGGGCAAAAAAGCGCAGGTCAAGCACCGGATCAGCTGCCCGCTTCTCAATGCTGATAAAAAGCATGGCAAAAATGGCCGACAGCGCACCGAGCCCAAGTATTTGGCTGGACAACCAGCCGTATTCCCGTCCTCCGATAATGAAGATTGTCAAAAAGCACAGGATGAAACAGGAAAGACAGGTAATACCGGCAATATCCAATCGTACCTTTTTGGGAATGCGGGCCTGTTGCTGCAGGAAGCGACCTATTGTTGCAAGGGATGCGAGAGCCAATGGCACGTTGAGAAAAAAAATCCATCTCCAGGAGGCATAGGTGACAATAACGCCGCCCAGGGTAGGACCGATAATCGACGAAATGCCCCAGACCGAACTGGCTAGTGACAAGGTTTTGCCACGTTCATCTGGTGGAGAAATATCGGAAAGAACAATATATACCAGGGCAAATATTCCTCCGGCGCCTATCCCCTGAAAGACTCTGGCGCCAATGAGTATGGACATGAACGGGCTGGCACCGGCTGCAAGAGAGGCCAAAAGAAAAATGGTAATGGAAAAGAGGAAGAGTCTTCTGGTGGAGTAGCGGTCTGCAAGTTTGCCGAACACCGGCAGGGACACCGCGCGGGCAAGAAAATAGGCGGAATAGACCCAACTGTACAGGGTCAGACCACCAAGATCCGTAACAATGGAAGGCATTGCCGCACTGATAACCAGAGCATCCATGGCCCCCAGGAAGAGCGCCAGGAGTGCGGCAATGATAATAAAGGTTCTGTTTTTTGAAGTGGTTTTCTGCATATCATATAAAATGAGCTGTTGACCCTCCTCGCTGGCTGTATAAGATGAGGTAAGATGGTGTTCGATAGTGATTAGAGAAAGCATATCACAAAGTATAGAAAATGAAATGTATGAATTTTTGAGATAAGCTGAATAGAGTTACGCTGGGATGAACGGGTGTATATTTTGTAATGAAGCTTATCGGTAACTTCGATCGATCAATTATTACATTTCATTCTGATGCATCTTTATTCATGACGTGCAAAACGGAATAATAATCTTTTCCACCATGGCTTCATGTCGACAAGGCATGGAAAGAAGTCTCTCCTTCTCCAGAGTATTATGTTCCTTTCAAGAGGTATAAAGCGATTAGGTCTGAACGGTTGTAACTGATAGTGAATGATGCCGGGAAAAGTTTTCTTATATAATTTACCGCTTATAGCTTGAAGTTCGCAACCTTTAAGGTCTTCCTGGAGAACGAGTATGGGCTGCATCGATTTGATGATGTTCTCCCAATGCCTGAAAGGGAGGATACGTTGGCAGACAACCACATTACAGATAATATCAGTAAGTTCTTCAACGTAGGTTTCCGGAAAGATTTTAACTCTATTGAAGAACAAGTCAGGTTTTCCATTATAATGTGAAGAAAGAAGGTTCCTTACACTCTCCACATCAGAGAAGACTGACATCGGGTTAAATTTGATTTCTGCGACCCGGTCGATGGCAATATAGTATTCAAGATTACATCTGACAAACAGTCTGATGTGATTGTCCAATCGATTCAGATTGTTGCCGCAGCCCAGACTGATGAGCGACCGATTTCCGTGTGCTTTCAAGAACTCAATAGCAGCTTCTGACATAACAAGTTTATCCGTTAAAGATTAGCTTATACACAGTGAGTGGCCGATACCTAACCTCGTTCTTTTTATGTCAATGAATCATTTTAATGTAAAAAAAACAATAGCTCAACATATAACAAGAGCCTGTGTGACAATTTTTTTTTGTATTCTTTTCTTAAAAAAGAAACAGGATAAATTTGTGAGGATGACAAATAGTTGGTTGAACATGCAATAAAAGGAAAGTGAATTAATTTTTGGACGGACCTTGAAAAAATAATTGGATATCATTATATTTGAATTTTATTTATAAGTACGATTTGTATTTATAACTTTATTTCAATTAGAAAAGGATTAAAGATGAATGATTTCCTGAGAATTATTACTCATGCCCGGCGTTTTAAAAGTGCAATTAAAGAACTAGGCGTTGAACAATTGGAAGAAATTAAAAGCAAGCTTCAAAAAATTATTGATGATCGAATTGCCGAAGAAGAGGCAGCGAAGCTTGAGAACGCTGAACGGTATGAGAAAATCAGGAAGTATCGTGAGGCTCTTGCCGCGGATGGTATTGATCCGGACGAGTTACAGGATATATCCTCTGAAAAGCAGGGTAAACGTGCACCTCGCCAACCAAAATATGAAATTTGGAATGAAGCGGGAGAACATATTACCTGGACCGGCCAAGGTCGTATGCCTAACGTCTTTAAAGCTCGTGTGGAGGCCGGTGAATCTCTCGATACTTTTCTGATTGATCAGTAACTCTTCAAAGCCTTTTTAAGCAAGGTCTTTCCATCTGGTTGGGTATGGCTGGGAAGACTTTGTCTTCCTTTCCAGTCTCATCCCTGATACCTTTTCGTACCTTTTATTACATTAAACTTAGAATCTCATTTGCTTCTTTGTTGTTAAAAAAGTTTTGTCACCCACAATCATCCAATATCCCCTAAAGATAATTTCCACGAATAAACATGAGGTTAAATAACTACAGGAATATAAACAGTTAATGTTCAATTCTATGTGATCTGGAAAAGAAGGAAAAAGGAAAAAGGGAAAATTAAACGCGGAGAAAGCAGAATGGCTTGCTCGAATTTTAATTTGTAGTGGTTATCATAAGCAGGAAGAAGAAAATCCTTCATTTAATTAATTTGACAGCTGCAGGTAATTATGTCGAATACTATTCTCAAAGCCGAAAAGATTTCCAAACATTATTTCCTCGTTGGTCAGAAGATCACTGTGTTAAAAAATATTTCGCTTACCATTAACAAGGGCGAATTTGTTGTTATAGCGGGCAGCAGCGGCAGTGGAAAGACAACCCTGCTGAGTGTGCTGTCGGGACTTGACAGGCCGAGCAGTGGAAAGATTAGCATAGCTGGAAATGATATCACTGATTTAACCGAAGATCAGCTGGCTCCGGCTCGCAACAATCTGACAGGTTTTGTGTTTCAGGCGTTCCATTTGATCCCCTCTCTTAATGCTCTGGAAAATATTATGTTTCCGGCTGAGCTGAAAAAAGACAAAGAAGCCTTAAAGAAGGCGCAGATACTTCTCGCCCAGGTCGGACTAGACCATCGCAGCAAAAATTTTCCAGAGCAATTATCCGGCGGGGAGCAGCAGAGGGTCGCCATTTGCCGGGCTCTTATCAATGACCCGGAGATTGTTTTTGCCGATGAGCCGACAGGAAATCTTGATTCCGAGAACAGTGAAGGTATCATCAGATTGCTCCTTGATCTCCATAAGGCACGACAGATGACTCTCGTTATCGCAACTCACAGCCGATCGCTGGCAGGTCGTGCAGACAGGGTGGTTCTCCTCCATGATGGCAGTATTCAGGACAGGAGTTGACCTCGGCGATGAATGTTCGGTTTTTGATCAGGGAAATGTGGCACAGTAGAAGTCAGGCTGCAGTTTTTATTCTCTGTGTTGCTTTGTCTCTTGTCAGCATCGTTGCTGTAAACAGCTTCCGCCGCGATGTCCGGCAGTCTATCACACGTGATGCAAGAGGTTTGCATGGTGGAGACGTCATAGTCCATTCCCATTATGGTTTTTCACCGGCCTTGCAGCAGGAACTGGATATACTTGGCAAGGAAAAAGGAATAGAGGTCGTTCGAACCTGGGAATTTTATTCGGTTGCCAGGCGTGCGGATGGTCAGGATTCCCTGTTCAGTAATATAAAAGCGGTGGAAAATGGGTATCCTCTGTACGGCGACGTCGAGCTGCTCTCCGGTCGGCATTTTGCCACTGTCCTGCAGCCGGGTAAGGCAATTGTGGCACCTGCGCTCATTCAGCGTCTGCATCTATCGATCGGCGACAGGCTGCTTCTTGGAGACAGTTCATTTGAAATTGTCGATGTGGTCAGTGGGGAATCGCTGCGGCCCGTCGATTTTTTCAATTTTGGACCCAGAATTTTTGTCAGCGCCGCCGATCTGGCACAGATGGATCTCGTCAAGAAAGGCAGCAGAGTACAATACGAAGCCCTGTTAAAAATCGCCGATCAAACCCGGATTGATAAAATTGCAGCCAGATTAGGCAATACAATAATAAACGGACAGGAGCGAGTTGCCACTTATGCTACGGCAGGTTCACGGGTCAAACGTTTTTTTGATAACCTTTTGTTCTTCTTATCTCTCATTTCTGTGTTTACGCTGCTGCTGGCAGGTATCGGCATGCAGAGTTCCCTGGCAGCGCTTTTGCGACGAAAGGAAAGGAGTTTTGCCATTCTCCGGTCACTTGGGGCAACCAGTTCCTTTTTATGGCGTCATTATCTGGTAATTGTCTTGATCCTGAGCGGTATTGGCTGTGCTCTGGGAATATTGTCAGGCCTGCTGCTCGAAAAAAGTTTTGCCAGCCTCTTTGCCGGCTTGCTGCCGGAGAAAATAATCCTGGGAGGGTCGTTTTATGATATTCTGGAAGGGATGGGGTTGGGAGCAGTGGTGGTTAGTTTTTTTACTTTTCTGCCGATCAGTAAAATAAAAAATGTCAAACCGGCTGCCGTCTTCAGAAAAGAAATCGACAGCGGGAGACAAAGTCGAGGAACCTACATACTCATCAGTTGTGGTATTTTTCTGCTCGCCGGGCTGGCCATGAGGCAGTTGGAAGATGTTCGTATCGGTTTGTATTTTATCGGTGGAATCCTGGCTCTTATTGCGATAATCTCTCTATTGATCGGCCTGATGCTGTTTCTGCTTTCTCGTTTCAAGGTTTCTTCGCTGCCTTTGCGACAAGCCATAAGAAGCCTGTTGAGACCGGGGAATGCTACCCGGTCCATAGTTATAACCCTGGCATCCGCTCTTTCCGTATTGCTGGCGATTTATCTGGTTGAGCAAAACCTTCATGCAACCTATATTTCGTCCTATCCTGCTGACGCCCCAAATCTTTTCTGCCTGGATATCCAAAAGAACCAGCGTCAGGATTTTTTACAACTGGTCGGTGCCGAGGTGGAACTTTTTCCCATTATTCGAGCTCGTCTTACTTCGATCAACGGCTCCAAGGTTCACAGGGAAAAGGAATTGAAAAAAAGAGGTGACAGTCTTGCCCGTGAATTCAACCTTACCTACAGGAATCATCTCCTTGAAGATGAGATCCTTGTCGAGGGAGGTTCTCTTTTTGGAAAAGAGAGTGAAAATAAGGGAATAGCACCGGTTTCCGTGCTTGATACGGTGGCGGAGATGGGTGACATGAAGATGGGCGACCTGCTGTTCTTCAACATACAGGGAGTGCCGATGAAGGCCGAGGTTGTCTCTATACGGAGCCGTACTGAATCAATGCTCTATCCGTTCTTCTATTTTGTCTTTCCAGAGAAAAATCTGCAAAAAGCCCCGCAGACTTTCTTTGCCGCTCTGAAGGTGAATCAGAAGGAGATATCGCAACTGGAGAATACTATTGTCAATCAGTTTCCAAATATCAGTACCATTAACGTCAGCGACACGGCCGCAGAACTTGAAAAAATTATACAAAAACTTTCAAACATTATTAACTTCTTCGCCTCATTTTCTATTCTGGCAGGTGCATTGATCCTGGTAAGTTCTGTTCTGGCAACGAGGATGGCCAGAATAAAGGAGGCCGTCTATTATAAGGTTCTTGGTGCCGATACTCGTTTTGTGTTGAAGGTCTTTTTCCTTGAGAATCTCATGCTGGCTCTGCAGAGCGGGGGATGTGCCATTCTTGTTGCCCAGGCAGGCAGCTGGGGGCTTTGCCGGTTTCTCTTTGATATCGATTACAATCCCAGCTGGCTCATGTGTCTTGTCATGTTGGGATTGACGATTTGTCTGGTGGTCTCGTTGGGACTTTTAAGTTCACTATCCATTCTTCGTCAGAGACCTGTACGGTTCCTGAGAGAACAGATGTGATGGGGCTGATCCCCGAGATTTCAAATAAAATGTGCCGGAGCGGGATGGAGAAAAAAATGGTAAAGACGCTTTGTGTGATTATGTTCATAATGCTAGTGGTTGCCGGTGGCTGTAATCGGGACCAGGAGAAGCACTCGGAACCAGAGGGGCGAAGCGAAACGATGAAAACAATAGTGGCCGTGGGGGATAGTCTTACCGCAGGACATGGACTTGAAGAGAGTGCGGGTTATCCCGCATTACTGGAAAAAAAGCTCCAGGCTGCAGGATATAATTATCAGGTAGTGAATGCAGGGGTTAGTGGCGAAACCAGCAGTGGGACGCTTTCCCGCATGGAATGGATTTTAACTCTCGGCCCTGATATTGTTATTCTGGAAACGGGGGCAAACGATGGACTGCGTGGTATAGATCCGCAGCTTGTTGAAAAAAATATTCGGGAAATCCTTCAGTTGCTTAAAGATAAGAAGATTGAGGTTCTCCTTGCCGGGATGAAAATGGTCTGGAATTTAGGACCCGTTTATGTTTCAAAATTCAATAATATCTATCCAAAGCTGGCCGAAGAATTTGATGTAGTTTATCTGCCTTTCTTTTTAGAAGGGGTTGCAATGAAGAGAGCGTTGACTCAGGGAGACGGAATACATCCAAATGAACAGGGTTATAAAATAATAACGGAAAAAATCTATCCATATGTTATACAGGCGATAGAGAAAAGTGAACGTTGATGGCGTCGTAAAAACTCTTCATCTGCGTCGTTGCTACAAAATTTATATTATTACGACGTACTCTAGTACGCCGAAATAATAGAAATTTTGTGCGTCTCGCATATGAAGTTTTTTACTTAGCCATCTGAAATTTTAGGTTTTTACGAGTTTATCAACCTTGATGAAAGAGAAGAAATCCCCACTGATATCAAAAGCAGCCAATGAAATAATCCTTGAATCCATCTCCGATGGAGTTTTTACCGTAGATCACAACTGGCGGATAATGAGTTTTAACAGGGCTGCCGAAGAAATCACCGGCACTAGTCGCAGTGAGGCTATTGGTCGATATTGCTGGGAAGTGTTTCGCTCTAATATGTGCGAGGGCGATTGTGCTTTAAAACGGACTATGAAGGAGGGGAAATCCTTTATTTCCAGCTCTACCTATATCATTAATAATCGCCAGCGGCGCATCCCAATCGGAGTGTCGACATCTCCTTTGAAAAATGAGCAGGGAGACATTCTGGGAGGTGTCGAGACCTTTCGCGACCACAGCCTGGTAGAAGAACTGCGGCGCGAGCTGATCGGTAATTTCGAAGTGGGTGACATGGTGAGCCGCAGCAAGGGGATGAAGAAAATATTCAATATTCTCCAGCAGGTGGCTGAGAGTGACAGTACCGTGCTCATTGAAGGGGAGACCGGTACCGGGAAGGAATTAATGGCCTCTGCCCTGCATAATCTTTCGCTGCGAAAGAAAGAACCTTTTGTTGCCATCAACTGCGGTGCCCTCCCTGATACTCTCCTGGAATCAGAGCTCTTTGGCTATAAAGCGGGGGCCTTCACCAACGCTGATAAGGATAAACCGGGTTTGTTTCAGGCTGCAGGAAAGGGGACGATTCTGCTTGATGAAATAGGTGATACCAGTGCTGCCTTTCAGGTCAGATTGCTTCGGGTGCTTGAGGAAAAGGAGTTTCATCCACTTGGCTGTGTGGAAAAGATTAAAACCGATGTCAGAATAGTTGCCGCGACTAATCGAGATCTTGGCGAGATGGTTGAAACCGGTGAATTTCGCCGGGACCTTTTTTATCGGATTAATATCATCCGCTTCCTTTTGCCGCCGCTTCGTGAGCGAATGGAGGACATTCCCCTGCTCATTGAGCGATTTATCGACAAAATGAATCATATTAAAAATCGCTCAGTGTCCGGCGTCAGCAAAGAAACAATGTCATTACTGCTGGCCCATGATTATCCCGGTAATATCCGCGAACTGGAAAATATTATTGAACATGCTTTTGTTCTCTGTCCGGAAGGAGAGATCGATATTTCTCATTTACCTGCCTACCTGTCTCAGCACGGAGGCGGCCACCCTGCGGTTCGACAACCTGCAGTACGATTATCCATGGAGGAGAGTGTTAGGGTCAGTGAAAGAGAAAGTATTATCGAAGCGTTAAAGCGAAATAACTACAATAGGCTTGCGGCAGCAAAAGATCTGGGCATTCACAAGAGCACCCTTTTTCGAAAATTACATAAATATCAGATCACCCTCCCGGAAATCGATGGCCGCTCCGGTGGAAAAGAATCATATGAGTAGCTCGTTCACAGGTTTTCTGTTCTTTCCTCATTGATATATTGAAAATTGATTCAATAGTTATGAAAGTGTCTTTTTGAGAGCTGAAAGCAGTGTTGAATATACGGGATTAAAAAATCCCGCTATATCATTATCATTTTCAGACTCAAAACTTGAACGCCATTCTACAAGAGTACCGCCTTCAATAGAAGTAAGCTTGACCACTACAATATAATTGCTTACAAAATTAGAAACCGGGCCTTGCTCGTGATCAATACAGTATGAAAAGGTATAATTGTCAGGATCAAAGTTAATTAATGTTTCATGAATCACACCATTAAGAACTCTTTTCGCACCGATTTCAGTTCCTTTTTTGTCTCCGACTTTGCTGACATTAACGGGGACATCAACAGCCCATGTCAAGTCATGGAAATTGTTGATGGTGTTCCAGACATTCAAGATTGGTGAATCAATTTCTATTTTATTGTAACAGTCTCCCATCGTTGTCCCCTCACATCTTTGCTTGTTAGGATTTAGAAATTTTCATGTAGCGTTTTGCTCGGCAAAACGCCAAGGTCACAATGTGAACTTTCTTTATCTAGGGAATGCCACCATCTTTTGCAAATCTTCATCCCACAATTTAAAACGGAAGCCATCCAGGATTTTTGTGACAATTATTGGTGCCTTATCTTGCAATGCCGGTACAGAGTTGTAACACTTTCTAAGATTATAATTGGGAATACTGGGATCTATATGATGAATGTGGTGGTAACCGATGTTGCTGGAAAACCAGTTCAACACAGCTGGCAATTTTAAAAAAGAGCTGCCCTCCATGGCCGCGGACAATGGATTCCAGTCCTTTTGGCGTGCCCAGTATCCTCCCTCAAATTGATGGTGTACATAAAATAACCAGGCTCCAATACCACCAGCAAACCACACTATCGGCAACTGGATTTGGAAGTAGAGAGACCATCCTGTAATCCGTGAGACAGCGAATGCGACAATAAAGATGAGTAGATAAGTAAAAAGAATATCAATAAATTCTTGCCGTTTTACCATGAAATATGAGGGGCGTTTGCTGAGCAAAAATATCCCTAATCCGAACAGAACCAGAGGGTTACGGTAGAGTCTGTAACGTAAGCGTGTGTTTATTCTTGCGTTTTCGTATTCTTTTTTTGTCATGGTCCAGATATCTCCAAAACCTCGCGAATCGAGATTAGCGTATGTCCCATGGTGCCTGAGGTGCGTAAAACGCCAATCTTTAAATGAGATAAACAAAAACACACTGAGGAGAGAGCCAAATAATTTGTTGGCTTTCTTTGATTTAAAAAGCGAATAATGCACACAGTCATGAAACAGAATGAACATCCGGACCAGAAAGGCAGATGCGGTCAGGGTGAGAAGCAACGTCAATATATACGGATAGCCACGTTGTATCGATCGGAGAGCCAGATACCACAGACAGAAATAAGGGATTAATGTGTTTATCAGTTGCCAGGTGGCTTTCAGACTATCCGAGGCCCGAAATATTCTTAATGTATGATACCATGCGGGCCATTTATAATTCATCTCTGTCTCACCGGAATTAACGATATTCGATCTCTGCCTGCTTATACTCAAATATAAACACACCTGGCACAATCACCAAGCTGTGCCAGCAGTTGGGGAAAATCAGTGATGATTTTTCCCACGCCTTCTTTTAAAAATCGGACCATGTCTCTTGTGTTATTGACTGTAAAGAGGTTTACCTGGCAACCGTGCTGCAGCGCTATCTCAATCTGTTTTGAATCAATAATATGTGCATTAGCGTTATAGACCTCAAAGTCAAATTCTCCCCAATCGTTTGTCAGAAAAGGGTATCCGCCAATGAGTGCATTTACCTCTATATCGGGACAAAGCTCCGCTACTTTTTTAAGATAAAGGTGATTGAATGAAGAAATGGAGAACATGCAGGGCGGTAATTGCACACTATCTACCAGAGAGAGAACTTTTTCTACAATAGGGAAATTGCTGATTGCTTTGGGCAAGGACTTTATCTCTATATTAATATATAATGATTTTTCTTTAACAAATAACAGCAGTTCCTCAAGTAGAGGTACGGAGGCTTTTTTCATAATCAGCTGTTCTTCAGGAGTCACTTTACCGCTTTTTATTGTTGCAAAAGGATCGCCCTCGATGAACCAGGAGCCGGCGTCTAATATTCTGGCCTCCTCCCATGTGAAAGTATGGAGTGGATCATTTTTTCTCTTTGGAAAAATATCTGCGATATTAGTAGTTCGCATGAAAGTTTCATCATGAAAGAGAATAAGCTGACCATCCAACGTTACGGAGACATCCGTTTCAACGCCATGAGCGCCCGTTTGCCATGCCTTGATAAAAGCCGGCATAGTGTTTTCTGGCGCGAGGCTGCGGGCTCCTCGATGGGCAATATTGTAGATATGCTTATTGTTGATGTGCTTACGGTCTGGCATAATGACGCTGTTTATTGCAGCACTCAATGAGGCTAATGTTATTCAATTGCACGAGAAAATTGATCTACCATATTCAGAAGCCTGTAACTAAAAAGGTCCTGTCAGGAACAACATTATAGCACATTGTGGCATACTGCAAGGATGGCAGATTGGAAAGATGGTATCTCATTATCGTAGATCCCATGGTGCTCCTTTCCAAGCTCCTTTATTCCTTCATTGGTTAGTGGCTAACCACCGCAGTGACATGCAGGAAAGCCCTGCATCTATCTTTTCAATTTCCGCTGTTTGAACAGGAACAAGCGAATAGCCGGCCTGATCCAGCATGTCGATTGTGCGCTCATACCTGGCACTGATTAGAACAGTTTCATTAATCCGTAAAGCATTTGCAGCAGGTTCTTCTCCCTGGGGCAGGATCATGTTGCGAAATCCATCAAAAAGACCTGACTCGGCCATATGACGGGTTAACAGAATCGTTTCCTCATCCAGGAGCGAACATGCTGTTTTAAAATGCAATACTTCTTTGGGCGTTTTTACAATCTCTCCCTTAAGGCCTAATCTTTTGAGTTGCTCTATGAGGCCGTTTGCCCCAGCCAGATCAGTCCTGGCGGAAACGCCGATCTTCACTGCACCAGGGATTACCAGTATATCCCCACCATCGGCATAGCCTGTTTGGGGCAGCTCGAGAACCCTGTCGAATATCTTGTGCAATACAGGGGCAATCGCTTTTGTCTCACCCCGCCGTGAATCACTACCGGGCCTGAGTAAAATTGCTCCTTCACTGAATACCAGAGCGGGGTCTTCGACAAAAATTGAATCGGGAAATGCTTCCAGAGCAGGCAACACTGTTACAGTCATACCTGCTGCTTCAAGGGCCTTCACATAGGCCTCGTGTTCTAATTTTATACTCTCATAATCTGGGTTGCCTCTATCCTCAGCTCGAAGACCGTGGATTACGGATGGTGAGGGTTTTCTTACGATGGCCGAATCAAAATTATAGCAAGTCCTGGTAATTGGCATTTTTTGGGTTATCTCAGATATTCTTTTTGTTATTGGTTATTCGTGGATTGTGCTAAACTAAATATCCTTTTTCAAGGGGTTACATTACTTCTTTCAAGGGAAGCAGGACTGTGAATGTTGCACCTTGACCAGGCTGGCTCTCAACACGAATTTCTCCATGGTGTTTTTTTATGATCCCGTAGCTGATGGACAAGCCCAGGCCGGTCCCCTTGACTTCGGGTTTGGTGGTGAAAAAAGGCTGAAAGATAAGTTCTATTTCCTCTGGCTTAATACCAACTCCATTATCCTTGATTGCCACCGCAACACTGTCCTTTTCCTGCCAGGTGCTGACTGTGATAACACCGCCACCCTGGCAGGCATCCGCTGCATTGGTCAGCAAATTTAGAAAAACCTGTTTGATTTGATCCGAAACTGCCTGGATTTCCGGCAGATCCTTCGCATAGTTGAGTACCACCGAAATCTTTTTGTTATTAAAATCACTTTTTTGCAAAATCATGATGGCGTCGAGCGATTTGTTAATATCCATCGACGTCTTTCTACCCGAGGAGGGTCGGTTAAAATCCTTGAGACTGAGGAGCAGGTTCTTCATCCTTTGACATTCCTGAAGAGCCAGGTCAACCATTTCAGTTTCTGTTTTCTCCAGGGGAACATACTTTTTTATCCCACTGATAATAGTCATGACACCCTGCAGTGGGTTGTTGAATTCATGGGCGATGGACGCCGATAACCTGCCAATTGCCGATAGCTTTTCTGCATGCAGATATTGTTTTTGGGTTTCTTGCAGCTCAAGGGTCCGTTTTTCGACGAGCATTTCAAGGTTCAATCTGAGAGCCTGAAGTTTCTCTTCAGCAAGAAATTTGGCCAGTGCCACTGCAAAGTACCCTGCGAATCGTTCCAACAGAGAAATGATTTCAGGATTGAAACGTCCTTTTCTCCGGTCATTCAGCTGTATAAGCCCCAGGCCTTCTGTACCAATCTTTACTGGGATTAGAGCTACTGACTCGTACCCCTCGCCATTACAACGATTACGCGTGCGGGACTGCCGGTCCGCTGCAGATGTGGAGGCGAGCAGTTCAGTGGTGCAGTTGCTCCAGAAGCTTCCCTGTGATGTGAAAAACGGTTTGGAAGGATCGAAGCAGCCGGAGATGACGTTGCCGCACATACATTCAAGTACAGGATTGCCGGTACTGTCGAGTATCGTACGCCCGGCGTGGTCTTTGGTGCAGATTGAGTTTTCGGCGAGAACAAATTCTTCCGGAAAACCACGCGTCTCGTAATAGGGGTAGTCATTCTCCTTTTTCAGACGGATACCTACAGCTTCGCAGTCTGTTAATTTTTGGATAAAGGCTGTTATTGAATGGATCAGTTCTTTTATTCCTCGGCTATTGTTGGTAAAACGCAAAAATTCGATTGTTGCCTCTCGCTCAGCCTCTAGCTGTTTCCGCTGGGAAATGTCTTTATACGTTCCCAATAAACCTATTATTTCATTGTTTGCGTCACGTATCGGCACTTTAGAGGTCAATAGCGTAATATGACGACCTTCGGGTGTCGTCTGCTCTTCCTCATAATTCAATTTTGGTTTTCCAGATGTTATTATATCAAGATCATCAGCCCTGTACTGATCTGCCTGCTCTTTCCATCCCAATGTGTAATCATTACTGCCAATCAACTCCTCTGAACTCTTATATCCTGCATCCTGAGCGAACAACCGGTTGCACCCCAGGAAATGTGAATCAAGATCTTTCCAAAAAAGTCGTACAGGGATAGTCTCGATGATCAGCTGCAAGAAATTGAAGGCTTCTTTGTTTTTTTGTTCACTTGCCTTCAAGGCGTCTTCAGCTCGTTTTCGTTCGGTGATATCAATATTTATTCCCAAATATCCCGTAGTGGTGTCATCGTCTCCATACACCGGGGTTGCTGAACTGTGGACCCACGTGATCTTCCCCTCTTTATGAATAATTCGGTATTCATCTTTCCACTTTTCCTTAGTCTTGACTGTATCGTACCATCCTTGACTGACACGTACACGATCTTCGGAGTAGATGGCCTTGACCCAGCCCATCCCCTTGGCCTCGTCGAAAGTCATCCCAGCCATCCTCAGCCACTCATGATTGGCATAGACACAGTTGCCTTCCCTGTCCGTCTGGTAAATTCCGCCAGGGGTGAGATTCATCAGGGTCCGGAACCATTTCTCGCTCTCACTTAGTGCTATCTCTGCAAGCTTACGTTCCGTGACATCATGCAAAGTAACAAAGACCTGATAAGGATTACTTTCCCCTTCTTTAAATTGAGGGATAGCATTAATGTTTAGCCAAACGAAATCTTCCTTTTTGGGATTGTAGACAGCTGCTAAGAAATCATGGACGGGTTGGCCGGATGTTAGTGCAACCATTGAGGGATGCTGGTTACCTGACAGGGCTGAGCCATCTTCAGCAATCACATGCCAATCAGGATCCATGGAAGTCTTGGCCATAAATTGATCTTTACTCATCCCGAACATCTCAAGTGCGGCGGGATTACAGTCGATCAATACTCCGTCGGATCGCTGGTAAAATACGCCTTGTGCCATGTTCTCAAAAAGGGATTTGTATTTTGCTTCGCTTTCAGCCAAAACAAAATCTGCCTGCTTGCGAAGCTCGACATTTTTTTGATAGGAAGTCTTTTGCTGACTTTCAAGTTCACGGATCTTTTGTTCTAATTGCTGATACGTAGGCTTGAGCATGTATTTCCTTGTTATTTTCAATACATGAGCGTAAGGGGCAACTGATACTGTATCTGGGGCAATAAGCTGGAAGAAAATATCTCCTTCCTGTATGCGGTTTTTTTGAAAAATGTGCAACATGATTCTAGAGACCGGCATAAAACGACAATTTCACTCAGTCACTCCACATGTGGTATACGTACAGACGAAATTGTATAATTTATATCAGAATGAACTGGTTTAGTGAAGAGTCTGCCGGTTGCCTATAGTGTTGACAATACATGGTTGACTGTCCTTGTCGAACATTACAGGCTGCTCCTTCAGACGGCCGGAGCGATATGCGGACAGGTAAAGCACAGAAGATTTTCTCCTGAACAGTTCGCCGGTTTTTCGTTCCGGTTCATCAAAATCTTCGGCTCGAATTAAAATTTTTCAGAACGATTTTTAAATTCCATCAGGTGCTCAATCAATCTATTCCTGCTTATTGGATAAGGTGGATCTATCCCATTTTTTTCATAGTAAGCTTTCAAAGACCTGCTGATCTGCTCTGCATGCCCAGATAATGATTTGTGAGAATTGCAAAGCAGCATGCCAAGACAGTCCTCCGTTAATTTTTTCATCTTGTTGTTTTTACTTCCTTCAAAAAAACGAAGCTGTTTCTGCAACGATTTTATCTCATTACGCTGCTCCCTGATAATTTCATTAAGAAAATTAGTGAGAGGTTCGTTTTTTTCACTGCTGTCGAGATCTTCTTCATGAAGGCAACACAGAATACTTGAGGTGCTATGCAGCATACTCTTCGGGCTCGTAATTGAGGGGCCAAACTCACCAAAAACGTAACCGCAAATAATTGGTGTCTTATGAAACATCCTGACCATCTCTGTACATTCTCGGCTTATATCCTGGCCCAGTACCACTTGATGGGAACAGCATGTGGTGGCAATGACAAGGCTGCTTTGTCCGCCTATTCTTTCAAGAGAGTTTTTGAATGCATCTACTACCTTTTCTTTTGTGGGAAATGAAAAGCTTAGGTGAAAATGAGGTGGCAGAGTAGAGCTTTGAGTGTAGTAAGAGCCGGTGTCTTTATCATAGAAAATGTCTCTAATAAATGGGTCTTTTCCAGGGACATGAAACCATAATGAATATTCAACATGATCATAATTTTCTAAAGAAAGCGGATGCTTAATCTCGCTGAGGAAGGTATGTGGATTTTTGCCGTCAATCTCCGTAAGAATTGAACCTTCACTGCGACCGGGATAAAGTATCCCTAAATCCGACCATCCATAAGAAACGGCACATTTGACCGTAATATTGCCTATAAAAAAGAGACAAACCAAGGTGTCATCTTCAACATGGATGATCCCGTTTTTTGCAAAGAAGAGAAGAGTACTGTTTACAGCTGGTACCTTTTGAGAGAAGTTGGCAAGATCCTGTTCGTCCCAATATGCCGTTGCGATACCGCCAAAAACGAGACATTTTTCGGGCAGTACGTCCTGAACGGTATCAATCAGTTTTTCCCCATCCACATTATTATATGCCGAGTAAAGGAAACAGGCAGCAGGGTCTTTGCATGAAGTATCCTCTTGGATGAGTTTTCGGAAACTCTCTTCAAATCTATTCGATTTAATAAGGCTTGAGAGGTTTCTTATACAGCCCGTAATAAAAGTTATTGAATCGCTTACTAACAGACAAAGGAAATAGCCATCTTTGGTGTACTCGCTCTCCTCTGTGAATCCTCCAATAACAGTTCCCCCGATAATGTCTATTTTTGGGAAGGCTTCACTGATGCCTTTGAGGATACCCTTTAGTTTTTTATTTTCATGAAGACATGAAGCATAAAGAATACCAACAGAAGGCCTGTAATATCTTAATTTCTCATTTGATTTATTTACCAGGTCAGCAACGATGTCTTTGCTGCTGTTTTTTGTGCTGTATGCAGTAATGGCTTTAAACATGATCCGCTCCACCTTAAGTGAAAACAAGGTGTAACATTATTATAAAAATATCGTTAAGTCAACCAATTAAGAGAATAAGCTGTCCAGGCAATTTTTTGTCCCTAACAGGCACAAAAAGTTGAGTCTTTTGAGTTAAACAATAGGAAATGTAGTTATTAATACGTACGTCGATCACCGGACTTTCGTCAATGGATGTAAGTTTTTGATATTTGAATATATTATGTATCCCACGTAGGGCGACCAATCTACGGCAATCACCTGCGGAGCAATAGTCCGTGAGTTTTAATTTGTTAACGGAGAAGACAGATGGTTGAACTCAGCACATTACTAGTCGGTTTGTGGCTATTGCCAGTTACCATGCAAATTCTAGTGCCGCTTGTCGTTGGATTTACTTACAGCGTGGTGAAGCTGTCATATTGGTGTGTTCTGACAAATAGTTCCAAGCGCGATTATGTTCCTGAAATTGAAGAACCTAAAGAGTGATACGCCATATCAACCTCATGTTCTTCATGGAGGAAGGGTCTGTATAAGATCCTTCCTCTTTTTTGTATCCTATTCCAGTAAATGACCATGACCGTAAAAAATATAACTCAGGAATTAGGTTTTTTTGAGGCGATCTCATCTGAGAATTTCAATCAAATAATAATAGTATGTCAGAATGTTATCGTGAATGAACTAAATGAGGTTGTGGCAGCACATAAAATTTTCACACTTAATACACCTGACGGTGAGGAAGTGTACCGCACAGAAGATCCACAATTTTTCCTTACAGAAGATGGAACTGTGCTGAAGAAAGTTGGTTACTGTCAAACGAATCAGTACTCTTTTGGGTTACATTCAGGTCGACGGAGCCAGAAGCGGTAACCTCATAAAACACGTGGACATTGTTATCCAGGATGTCTATCTCTCCTGCCCAATTTTATATGAGTTTTCCTCTTATCGACATATTGAAAAAAAACTGGAAAAGCCACAAAAAATGCGACACAGATAATATATTCTATCCCCTTTATGTGCGTATAAAAATCCACCAGCGTGTGTATTGGCTGGATCATGCCACTGGCGACAAGATACTGCCTTGCCAGTTCCGTCACCTGCCAGTTAACCCGGTACAGGCCCCCCATGAGGGATGCGAGAGCCCATAGACCGAATAGACACCCAGTACTTATCAATACTGTAGCCACAGGTTTAATATTTTTTGTTGTCATTTTTTCCTCCTGCAATATCTATCTATTTAGTAACCTGTGATCGCAGTAAGATATCCTTTGACCAGCTGGAGGGGGCCAGCATTTATCACTCCGGCCACCAAACATGAGACTGCCCATATCCCAATCAAGGTGCTGAGCACCGTGCCGAGTTTAAAAGCAAATCCCATGACTTCATCAGTGATATCTACCTGAATTTTTTCTCGTGTAATAATGGGGCTTTTCATGGTGTCCTCCGTTCATTACTGCGGATTGGGATGATCTGTTAATCACCTCTTGACTTATGATTTGCATCAGTCGTGCCATAATGACGCTCTAAAACACGGAATATTTGGTCGATAAAGAATTCACAATTGATAATCTATCACTATAAAATTAAAGGATATTTTTATATTTCTTATTGGCTGTTCCGGTGGGCTTGATGGGCTGTCGATCATAACTGTCGCATGCAGAGGGAAGATGCCACAACACAGCTACATTTCTGTTGTACATCTTCCCAGAGAGGTTAGGTCGGGGTTGAGGAATCCTTCCAGTCAAAAACAATCGGCAGGCGATAGACAATGAAGCGATAGAGAATAAAATAGAGAGCATACAGGGTTATCGTCAGCCAGACCTCCTTCCAGTGCGGAATCTCCTGGTAGAGCTGGTAATTGAAACAATAAATGGAGGTGTTGAGTCGATTCCAGATTACTCCGAATACAGTGATAAAGGCTGCGATTCGAACCGGTTTTACCGCATTGTTCCGGACACCTTGAGCAAAGAGAATCATTGGCAGGACTACCCCCAAACCAATTTCGAAAAAGTAGTAAAGCCCCCAGCCGGTGAGGAGATATTCCCACTCGTTATCATGGGCAATGGCTACCAGCTTTATGACCAGATAGGTGATCATTGCATAGGCAGCTCCTTTGGCAAGTCCAAGCGTTAAGCTGTCGAGACTATTGCTGAAAGCTTTTCCGCAACGCCAGTGCATATAACGATTGATCAGGGTTGAGCTGACAATTACCATTGCCAGTCCACCGAAAATTGCCGAACAGAGAAAGTGAATCCACTGAAATTCGGTGGACAGCCAGAGAGGGTGCAATTTAGTCGGTGCATAGGTGAAAAGTGCTCCAAGGGCACCCTGGTGCAAGGTGGAAAGAATTATTCCTGCTATGGTCAGTCCAAGGGCTATTCGTTTGATATGGATTTTCAAGGCAGGTTTGTCCAGCCACTCGAACAGAGCCGGCAGTACCTCGGCGATCTGAACGGAAAGATAGGTCGCAACATGCCAGGCAACAAGGAACAGCACCGCGGCCGGACCAAAGGAGACAATCATTGGATAGGCGAGTCGCCAGGGCATACCAAGATCTACCTCCAGATAAACGACGGCAAAGAAATAGCCAAGCAGGCCGTTAAGGAGAGCCAGGCGTTCAATAGGATGGAAATCCTGCCGGCCAAAAAGCGTTACCGTAGTACCGAGGAGAAAACCTGAGGCCGACAGTGGGACCATGCCAAACAGGCCAAATCCGAGGAAAAGGCCCCATGGATAATCGTTGGAGGCGTGAGTGACCGAGCCAAGACCAAAGATGTAGCGCTGCAGGAGAAGCGGCAGGCCAACCGAAAAAATTATTAAAAGCAGCCAGTTGACAGGGTTGCGCCATAATAGTCGCAGGTATTGGTGAGTTGTCAGGCCGAGGAACAGCCGCTCTCTCAAGGTCCATAATGTACCATCTTTTTTAGTTGATCCCGCTACGGGCAGGTGGGCGTTTGCAGAAGCAAATGTCTTCATCATCACTCCTCCTGGTCATGTTTGTGTTGAGATTCTCGGTGCCCATCCTTGCGTGTTGCCAGGAGGTGGAAACCTGCAAAAAGCGCAGGCCAGATTGTGAGGACCATCGGCACAATAGCCAGAAAACTTTTTACTGAATCGAGGATCGGCTCATGGGGAATTGCTGTATTAAAACCGACCTGTTCAAACGGTACATTTGACAGGTACAGCCATGAGGTACCCCCGGCCTCATATTCACCATAGATACGATCCACATAACGGCCCCTGTTTTCTTCTATCCTTCGCCTGCCGATCTTGATCAGGTCATCGCGTTTGCCGAAGGTCAGCGCTTCCTGTGGGCAGGCTTCCACGCAGGCCGGCGGTTTTCCGTATTGCAATCTGGTGTCGTAACAGAAAATACATTTAAGAATACGGGCATGGAACGCACTCGAATATTTGAAAGTTGGAATGTAAAAGGGACAGGCGATCATACAGGTCCTGCAGCCGACACAGATATCCGGGTTGTAGATTACAGCTCCCTCAGGCGTCTTGGTATATGCATTGACGAAACAAGAGGTAAGGCAGGCAGGTTCCAGGCAATGATTACACTGCACCTTCCTGAACAATGGATGCTCCTGTCCGGGGAGGTCGTAACGGTTGACGACGGTATAACGGGTTTCGTCTGTACGTCGCCTCTGACCATAATCTCTCTCTTCAAAGACACCCTGATCGGTGAATGGTTCGTCAGGAGCCGGCAGCTTTTGTTCGGCGTTGCACGCTGCTTCACAACTCCTGCAACCGATACAGCGGGTCATATCTACCAGCACGCCCAGGCTGTTCGGATATTTCTTTAAATCGTGACTGCCAGAGGATTTTGGGCGCAGCACCAGGGCCGCGATTGTTCCAGCCAGACCGCTCTTCAAGACCGCTCTTCGACTCGTTTTCTCAACCATTTTCATATCCTTTAGTACCCTCGTTGGGTGCTGGGTGTTGGTGTTTACGGCATAACTGCTTTGGCCTCAGCTCTTTTCGGCAAAACGTTTACGGCCTGCCGGGGTAAAAGCATGACATTCCCGACAGCCGGTGGGGCCGTTCTCAGATCGGTGGCATCCGACACACTGCAGGTGTAAAGCGCCTGTGAGGTCAGGTTTATCAATGTGATAAACAGCAGTGTCCAGCGAAGATGTTTTCTCTTTATGGCAGCCGGAGCAGGAAACATCGACTGAGGATCCGGATGCAGCATGGCATTTCTTACAGGTTTCGTTTTGTGTTCCTGTGCCTGCGGTATGGTGATGACAGGAACTGCAATCATACATTTCTGAATGAGTCTGGTGATCAAAGCTAACAGCTTCATAAAGTTCCACGAGATAATCGATAGTTACGCTCACAGGTGCATCGTCTGTATTCATAGCTGCAGCAGGAAGAACAAATAAAATCAGCCACACCATTTGAAGAATAAAAAAGGAAATTTGCTTAGAGATGCTCATGTCATGGACTCCTCTGCATTTATTGCGTTGGCCTTTGGATGTTTGATAGACTCCTTCCTGTCATTCCTGTATTTTTGATTCCTTTTGTTGTTGCTATAACACTGCACTACAATCTCCATCTCTTCTGCATCAATAGTTTCGTTAACCATAAGAATTTCTGCAAGATCATGGATGAGGCGGTTGTGACTGCGAAGGAGCTTCTCTGTTTCGTCGTAGCAGTCATTGATAATCCTGCGGACCTCAAGATCTATCTCGCGGGCGGTTGTTTCACTGAAATGTCCTTTAATATCAACATCCCCGAGAAACTGATGCTGTGTTTGACGATAGACCATCGAGCCGAGGACTCCGCTCATACCCCACTCACAAACCAGTCGGTGAGCAATATCCGTCGCTGCAGCTATATCATTTGCCGATCCGGTGGAAAGGTGGTTGAACACAATTTTTTCAGCGATACGTCCACCAAGCAGTACCTTTATCCGGTTCAACAGATACACCAGGGAATAAGTATATCGCTCTTCGACGGGAACCTGCTGAGTCAGGCCAAGGGCAATGCCACGCGGAATGATCGTGATCTTATGGAGGCCATCGGTATCCGGCAGGAACCGCGCGACAATCGCGTGACCGGCCTCGTGGTAAGCAATGACTCTTCGCTCCTGTTCATTGATTGCTGCGTTCTTTCGTTCGAGCCCCATCAGGATTTTGTCTTTTGCCTCCTCAAAGTCACTCATTTCCACGGATTGTTTTTTGTGCCTGGCAGCGGTGAGGGCCGATTCATTGACCAGATTGGCAATATCAGCTCCACTGAATCCGGGTATTCCCTGGGCAATAACGGTCAGGTTGAGGGCTTGTGAAACAGTTATTTTTCGGGTGTGGACTTCAAGAATCTTAACCCTGCCAAGCAGGTTCGGCAGGGAAACCGTCAATTGCCGGTCAAATCTGCCTGGTCGCAAGAGTGCGGGATCCAGAATGTCAGGTCGATTGGTCGCAGCAATAACTATCACTGTCTCGCTGGTGGAAAAACCATCCATCTCGACTAACAGGGCATTGAGGGTCTGTTCCCTTTCCTCATGGGAACCATTATTGCCGCCACCTCTCCTGCCACCGATTGCATCTATTTCATCGATAAATACGATACAGGGAGCATTCTTTTTGGCCTGGCCAAAGAGTTCTCGTACTCTCGATGCTCCGACACCTGCAAACATCTCAACGAAATCAGATCCACCGATGAGATAAAATGGAACAGAAGCCTCCCCAGCAATGGCCCGTGCGAGGAGAGTCTTACCGGTACCGGGAGGACCCTGCAGCAATACGCCCTTGGGGATGCGGCCTCCAAGCAGGTTGTATTTTTCATGATTTTTTAAAAAATCCACTATTTCCTTGAGTTCTTCTCGAACTTCGTCTATCCCGGCAACGTCGGCAAAAGTTTTCATATCGCTGGGGCCAGCCATGATCTGGAAGCGGTTTTCTTTCCATATCTTGCCTCCGCGCAACGAACTCCCCGCAAAAATAAACCACAAAGAGAGCATGATCATGACCAGGAAAAACAGGGGCATGAATTGACTGAACAGAGTGAGCGGTTCTTCGGCAACCACCGTGACTTCGCCTGAGAGTAATAGAGGTAAAAGAGCGGGAATATCCGGCGAAATTGTTCTGAAATTTCTACCAGTACTATCTTCACCCCGAATTTCATTCCCCTTGAGGTGGACTGAAGCTATACGGCTGTTTTTAAGATCAGAAAGAAATTCCGTATATGTACGTTCCGGAGGTGTCGTTTCCAGTAACCAGGCGTTATAGCCGAGAACACCAAGAAAGGTCAGAAAGATCAGAAGTAAGCCGACCTGCACCCTGTTTTTCATACTCTTTCTCCCGTGGTGGCAGACAACCCCGTGCTGCTTGATTTTCCAACAGGAGATAAAAGACCGGTCAGCAGGTGATCCAGGGTAGTCAGGCGGTCAGGCCAGGATGATGTGTTATGGCGAAAACAAAATTCATCCAGATAGCCCTGTAAGTGACATGGAGCAATACCTCTTCGATACACCGTGTTTAACCAGGAAACCGTCTCTTGCAGCAAATTGTTGCCCCGTTCCAGCTGTTCTTTCGTTGGATGTCCAAGGTGATCAATGGCAATCCGGCAGTCCTGGGTAAGCCATCCGTGATTTTTGATCAAGAGCGTCGCGTTTTGTTCAACCAGATTGTTGACAGCAGCTGTTATTGTCCTGGAGGAGCTTCTATTGAGTACAGTCAATCGAACACGTGCATTACTTGAGTGGACCATCTCAAGAGCCATGCCAATTTCCGGTGTTGCAACGTGAGAAGACGCCGTGAGCGGCAGGGAGACCAAGTCAAAAAGAACAATATCGCGGCATAATGCAGATTCTGCCAATGCTGCACCATGTCTCATCTTTTGCAACCATACCCAGGCTGTCTGGTAGCAGGAGAGTTCCATGAGTCGCTGAAGCTCTCGTGCACTGATCCCCTCGTATTGAAAACAGAATTGCCGGGCAACCCGCATCCAGGCGACCAAACTCTTTTTGCTGCCATGCATCAGGGTGTGGGCGGTTATGGAAGTTTGCTTGCGACAATATCGACATACTACAGTATAGGCGGGAGCCATCTCTTGCTGAACGGATCCGCAGAAGGAACATTTGAAACCCCATGGCCAGCGTTTTCGAAAAAGGTAGGTAACACATGTCTGTTCGCTCGAAAATGGTGTTCCTAAGAGCGGTTTTTCGGGAACGGTCATATATCCCAAGCCTCCTCTATGAGAGATTTCTTCAACCCTCCTATCCTGGTTAATAATTTATTAGCATATGTAGTGCCAGCTGGACCCAAGTGTTGAAAATATTGGATTTTGGGGAGGTGTCGTGAAAAGTTATTGAAATTAGGGAAAATTTATATTCAATACTGAAAAAAATATTGTCGATTTGGCAGAAGTGGGGGAGATGAAGTAAGGAAATGCAGCAGGAGTATATCACTTGCGTGGTATGCGCTACACAAGTGTGGCAACATTTATGTGGTAAAAAGAAAAAGGGGATGTCCAGAGAAAAAGGGGACGTCCATGGAATGTTGATTTTGAAATTGTTCATGATTAGTCTTTTTAAGCCAAAGAGGAAACTCAAGGACAATCTCTACCTGCATTAAATTATGGTGCTACAGAGGGGTATTTCCGACATTCCCTTCCTGTAAAATTATTTGTGCAATAGGGAGAATACATGTTGCAGATTACTTGTCGCTGCCTCATTTTTCTGTTCTGTGTCTTACTCTCGCTGACCGCTGATAGTACAGTCCAGGCCATGAATGATTCCACCGACCAGGTATGGCAGGTGGGATCGCGACGCTGGGACATCGTGGAAGAACGGC
This sequence comes from uncultured delta proteobacterium, assembly GCA_963709755.1. Taxonomy (GTDB): domain Bacteria; phylum Desulfobacterota; class Desulfobulbia; order Desulfobulbales; family Desulfocapsaceae; genus Desulforhopalus_A. Next base: position 670,124 of record CAVPXO010000001.1, on the reverse strand, counting down.
GATATGCAGAATGGGTAGAGTCGACAATCGATGAAGATTTTTTCATCCGCCACAATTTACCCGTCGATTGCGCCGATGTCCCATATGCCATCCGCTGGATCTATGCGAGGATTTCCCACCTGCCTGCAGCCGCCACCACGGCGGACGGACTGCTCTTCGGCCACTGGTCTACCATTTGGAAACATCTGCCAACGGATAAAGAGTGGTACCGGGACAAGCGGTTCAGGATGGCCTTGCTTCATCTGCTCTCAACAACATCCACTGAAACCCTGCCATCTGATACCTACCCAATCCGTATTGCTCTGGATTCGGTGCAGGCAGGATCTTTGTTCATTGGGTATGGTCATGCGGGAATTGTGGGACGCATTATCCATGACGGCAGCACTTACTCACCTGTTCAGACCTGGGAAGCAACACTTCCCACGAAAATAAAGAAACTTCGACCAAAAAACTATTTTGCCGCCAGGGCTAATAAAAGTATCGGGTCAGGTCTTATGCGGTTCCGTTGGCCGATATTATCTGGAAATAACTGGACATATATGCCTAGGCAAGAGGAACTTTTCTATTCTTTAGAGCAATTTAGTCCCGACTTTAACCATACTGGTACATTCTTCAGTGAGGAAGTTGCGAAAAGAATTGACCCGACACCATATGATCCAAGGGAGAAAGTTTATCTGATCATCAAATCATTATACCAATATCTTAAGGAACGTGTGCCACTGGTCCAGGCAGGCTATCGTCACTGCCGTCAGAAAGATTGTACCGAAGGTTCATACCTCTGGGAGGTCTACAGCACCCCCAGTCGGGATTATATGGTCGCCTCTAAAATCGAGCATCTCCTGCAAACTATCAAAAACAACAAGCTGAACGAAGAGCCCCTCAAAAATATCATGGAGAGATTGATCCTTCCAATTAATGAAGAACAATCTGTCACCGTGAATTATGTCGTACAAAATTACCGCTGGCTCTCCCACAATCCAGGGGATCCCATAGATGCCCGATGGGGGCTTCGAAAATGCGAAATGATCCATGCTCAGATGGATGATATACTTGTGGCCCTGGATTTTATTAAGAAAAAATACAGTACTACAAAAGAGGATTATTATGAGCGCCATCGCCGAATGAACCTGGCAGATCTCAGGCGGCTGAAACAAGACGGGGAAAGTTCCGGATGCCCCGATCTCGATGTCCGAATTTCGAGCATTGATTTCTCTCGGCCTTCGTCGGCAGAATAGGGCTGCATGCGTGCTTTGGCACTGATTTAATTTGCAAAAAAATCTATATCGATATGCAGTTCTCGTAATTTGCGATAGAGGGTTGAGCGGTCAACCTTCAATATACGGGCAGCTTTTGCCTTGTTGCCTCCGGCTTTTCTGAGAGCGGCGATAATCTTTTCGGAGGTTTGCTGTTCTTGTTCCGTGAGAGTATATTGGTGAATGAGATCTGGTTGAGGCTCATTGCTCCATTCTCGATCAGGCAATTTTTTTGTTTGATCCATCTCGGTCTGTTTTACAATTTCTTCCGGCAGGTGTTCCGAGGAGATTGTTGTATCCTGACAGAGGATGCATGCCCGTTCGATGGAATGTTCCAGCTGGCGCACATTTCCCGGCCAGTGGTACCGGCTGAGAAGCGCCAGGGCCTGTTCGGAGATACCGGTTATTCTCTTCTCCAGCTTGTGCGCATAAATATTTATGAAATATTTGGTTAGGAGTGTAATGTCATCTCTGCGGTCACAGAGAGGTGGAAGGTGGATTTCGATAATCAACAGTCGGAAGTAAAGATCTTCTCGAAAACTGCCATTCTTCACCTTTTCCTTGAGATCGACATTGGTTGCGGCGATAACTCGAACGTCAACATGAGTCTCTTTGTCACTGCCAATTGGATAAAATGTTTTTTCCTGCAGAAAACGGAGCAGGCGAAGTTGCATTATCTTTGAGACATCACCTATCTCGTCCAGGAACAGTGTGCCTCCTTCTGCCTGAAGTATTCTTCCCATTCGGTTTTCTTCTGCCCCGGTAAAAGACCCTTTTCTGTGACCGAATAATTCACTCTCAAGAAGATTGTCCTGAAGTGAACTGCAATCAACCATGACCAGCGGCTTATTGTGCCGGGGACTTTCCTGGTGCAGGGCGTGTACCACGAGTTCCTTGCCGGTGCCGCTGGCCCCGGTTATCAGTACGGAAGTATCCACTCTGCCGATTTTTTCGATGAGCAGATAGACATTCTGCATGGCTGGGCTCGAGCCAATCATCCTGTGGAAATATGTTCTTTCTGAAACCTGATTCCGCTCTTTGAGAGTCATGTCCCTTAAAACCAATACGGCACCGACGGGTGCTCCTGTGCCATTATCCAGCGGACTGATACAGACACTGAGTACTCTGCATACTTCATCCAGGAAACATTCAAGCCGATGATCTGTCAGTTCAATGCCGGTTTTTATGACCTCCTCGACAATAGCAATGAGTTGGCATAACCCCTTATTCTTTTTTAAAATGTTGGCAAGATTTCCACCTTCAAACAGTTTCATCTGCATCTGTTGAAAAAGTCCTGAGGCAGCATTATTCGCTTTTATGATGTTCATGCTCGGATCGACCGAAATAATACTGTCGGAGACGCTCTTGAATATCGTTTCGAGGAAGCGCCGATATTGTTCTCGGGCAAGTTCCGCCGCTCGTTTTCCCTGTTCAAGATGGTACTGTTGAATGGCAATTCGGGCGATTTTCAGAAGAGCTTCTTTTTCCACCGGTTTGGCGAGATAATCGAATGCACCGAGACGAACGGCTTCAGCCGCCGTTTCTACCTGAGGAAAACCGGTTATCATAACCACTGGACAATTAACTCCCAATTGCCTGAATCTCCTCAATAAGTCTATGCCGGAATGACTTTCCAGGACAATGTCACAGATTATCAGATCAAACATCTTGTTGGATACCGCTTTGACTGCCTCTGCAAATGATGCCACTGCCACAACAGTTTTATATCCTGCCCGCTGCAGGAAGATACGAAAGGTATTTCTTAGACTGAGTTCATCGTCGATAACAAGGATTGCAGCTTCTTCCGTATTTTCTTGTGGCATTGAGCTTCCCAGATTTCTGCTGAATTTTATTTATAGGTGTTCATATCCCGAAAAACAACCACTGCCCCGGTTAACATCCCGCTGTCCCTGATGGGTGTACTGACATACTCGACAGGAAAATTGGTGCCGTTTTTACACCAGAACACATCGCCGGTTTTATAATGTACAAGTCCATCCCGATAGGCCATATAGATTGGACAAATTTCCACCGGATGAGCAGTACCATCGGCATGGGTGTGGTGGATTAATTCATGGTGGGTATTGCCCAGCAGCTCCTCTACCTTCCAACCAAGCATGAGGGAGGCTGCCTTGTTCATAAAAATTACCCGGCCGTGATTATCCAGGCCGAGGATTCCTTCTCCTGCCGAATCGAGGATGAGGTTCAACTTTTTTTGCAGCTCACGAGCCTCTTCCTCGGCCTGGATTCGTTCTGCAATTTCCCTGTTTAAAGCCCCATTCACCCTCTGGAGTTCAAAAGTCCTTTTTTCGATTGCTTCGTCAAACTGAAACTGAACGTTACGACTTGAGGCCTTTTCAATCTCTAACTCCTTGTTTACATTATTGATAGCTATTTCCTGATGATTAAGAGAACGCAATACTGTCAGTAACACAAAAAATAGAAGTGCAAGGAACAGAAGGCAGGTTGTGACAGTGAGAGTAGTCTTCCCAAGTTGATTGACAGGCAGGTGCAATATGGCGGCCAGACCTATGAATGCCGCAAATTCACTGGTAATCGTTGCTCCTGTAATGAGCTGTATTTTCATAACGTCTCTCTTGATGCTTTAACTGGTAAGTCAATTATAAATTTTGTCCTTTCACCCAGGTTGCTTTGCACCCTGATGTACCCGCCGTGGTCCCGTACCAGACCGTGACTGATACTTAAGCCCAGGCCGGTCCCTTGCCCCTTTGGTTTGGTGGAGAAAAATGGATCGAACAGTCGATTCTGTATTTCCGGCGCAATACCAATGCCATTGTCTGCAAACGTCAGCCTTATGGACGGAAATCCATCCAGATTAATTAATTCCCCTTTTATTTCAAGTTGCTTTTCCCGGCAAGCATTTGGGAATCGCTTATTCAAAGCATAGCGGGCATTGCTGATTATATTGAGAACAACTTGCTGTAGTTGTTGTTCATTGCACATTAACGCAGGCAACGAATCATCAAGGACGACGGAGCAGATTATTCCGTCTGTTTTCAGAAGGTGATCGACCAGTTGCAGGCTATTTGAAATAATTTTATCAATTTCTGCGGGAGCGAGAATTTCTTCTCTGCGGCGGGCAAAGTCCAGCAGATTTGAAACGATTCGGGCGATCCTTTTCCCCTCACTGATAATGTTGCTCAGGTTTTCTTTTATTTCTTGATCTTCCGGTTCGTCAAGTATTATCTGGGCATAGTTGATAATACCGTTTATTGGGTTGTTGATTTCATGGGCTATCCCCGATGCAAGCTCTCCAATTGACGCCAATTGGGCTGCCCTGATAGCTTCAGCTCGGACGACTTCCTCTTCAGTGAGGTTCCGGGCAAGCAGGAGAGTGGCATTGATTTCTCCGTTTTCTTCTAGAAGCGGACTGACTGTCAGCATATATTTGCCATGGAGGCCGTGCAATTCAGTTTCGGTTATCTGGGTTTTCTGATAACCGATAAACTGTTCTAAAGGACATTGGTTGTCTCCGGAATGACCCCCATGGAGGATGGTGCACACTTTCTGGCCGATTACCTGGCTCCGATGTTTCTTTGCAGCAGCACAAGTGGCAGGATTGGCTTCAATTATCCTGTTATCGTTGGATACCACCAGTGCCGGATCCTGAATGGCAATGAAAATCTTTTTCCACCTGGCTGTGAACATTTTCAGTTGCTGGTCTGCTGCCAGTTTTTCAGTTTCGTCAATTCCGAGCATGACAAGCCCTACTTTTCCCTGTTCAATATTTTGCCGGATGGAACCGTGCCAGCTGATGAAACGTTCTGTGCCTTTTTTTGTCTGCAGAGGTGCTATGAAATGTATATTCGCTTGTGCCCCTTTCAGTGTATCTGAAAAGAGTTGCTGGAATTCCAGTCTGTTGTCAGGAGATGTCATGACATCAACCCAATATTTGCCAAGTACTTCCTGCTCATTATAGCCGGTAACCAGCTGGGCTCTCCGGTTAAAAGAAACAATATTTCCACAGGGGCTGATCGTCACCATCAGTGCCTGGATAGTGTCAACAATGTCTTTATTGAAATCCCTTTCTATTTTTAACTTTTGTGCTGTGTCCTGTGAATAAAGTGCCAGGGCAATATCGTCGATGACATGGGCGATAAACTCCATTTTCAGATCACAGTTGTTGATTTGCTCTTCACAATGCATGGCCACAAAACCATAAATTCGATTTTGGTATCTTACCGGCCAGACGGCACAATTGTAGACTGCAGCCTTGTTCCTGGCGGATTTTTTTGCAGCAAAGTGTGAATAGAGTGGCTTGGTCAACGAATGAAGATCTATACTAAGTCGATCGCCAAGTATTTTCGTGAGATGATCTTGTATCGAGGGATCTGTGCAGGCGCAGGGAGGTGATGCAGCATAGGGAATTAGGAGATTCGTTTCTCTGTCTATACCTCCTGCCCAGACAAAATTGCAGTGAAAGGCCCCTGCCAGAACATTGCAACAGTGCTGAAAAATAATGGCATAGCTTTGTTCTTCAGGATCGCACAGGCTTTGTACCCTGATAGCTGTCAGCAACCTGTTCCGGTGTTGAAACAGGTTAAGGGCTTCTGCTTCTCTTTCTTTCAGCGGTCTTGCCATTCGTGGCCTTTCTGGTGGATGGTCTATGAATGCTCATAGCAACCGATCGGCAAAAGAATAAACCCAATGTTTACACCTGAGTCGACTTCTGACAGTGTCAGATCCCACCTGTTATGTTTTATTCGACCATAAACTTGCAACTCTCGTCAAGAAGGGTTTCATGTTTGGCAACATATCAGTTTTACATACGCCTGGGAGCGCAACTTCCCAGGTGTATTTAATTCAATCGAATGCCATACTGGTTTTCCATTCCTGCCAAACCTTGCCGACCAGGTCAATGCCTGGTTTCAGGGTCTTCTTACCGGGGCGCCAACCCGATGGAGTTGCCTCTGTACCATTTGTATTGCGAACGAGTTGAAATGCCTGCACCTGACGAATAGTTTCCTCGACATTCCGGCCGACGGGTGGAGTCAATACTTCATAACCCTGGATATTTCCGTCGGGATCAATGATAAATCTGCCTCTGGCTTCCACTCCTGCATTCTCGTCAAAAACGCCATATTCCTTACCCACTTTACCGCCGGCGTCAGATAACATTGCAAAGGGTACACCACCGGAAACCATTTGAGTTAATTCATTGTCATTCCACATTTTATGAACAAACATGGAATCGATGGACATGGAGAGCACCTCGATGCCTAATTTTTGCAATTCAGGGTATTTTTCAGCGACCGCTGAAATTTCTGTTGCTCAAACAAAGGTGAAATCTCCTGGATAAAAACAGAGAAGAACCCACTTGCCTAAGTAATCTGAAAGTTTAATATTGATAAACTTTCCTTGCTTAAATCCTGGTGCAACAAAATCCGGTGCTTTTTGGCCAACCATTATCATTCGACGTTCCTCCTTAATGATTCCTCCTGACTCTTTTGTCTCTGCCGGTCCCTCTCCAACCGGCCCTCCTGTTGGGCGGGCACATCCAGCATCTACTTCTTCTGCCATAATTGCCTCCTTAATTTTTGTTGTGTGACAATGCCACATAATGGAATTGCCTGCTCATCTTCTTGCTGCTGTTCTGTTGTTCATGCTTGATGTTTCGAGAGGACATAGTGCCCTCGATAGTTGACTGTCTAAAAAATCGTATTATAGGCCAAAGGAACTTTAGTGCTAAGGCAGCAGACATACTTCGCATTGCGGACAATATGCTTCTTTTTGGTGGCAGGATCGTACCATCTTAATTCAATATATTCCGCTTGTTCATAAGTAGTCTTTGCAAAGGCTACATCTCCCCACATTTCGTCTCTTGGAGTTGAAACTCTATCTAAAATCAAAATCGAAATAATCAGGTAATAATCATAAGAAAAATCTGATTTGTAGTACTCGTCAAAATCCAAAACAAGGTTTGTTCCAATTTCCGGAATAAATTCATTTAGTTTTTGATCTAGAATTTGATCAAAATCCGTTTCACTATGAATCACCCACCCATTATTATTAAAAGCCTCTGTGTTTGGACATTCAGAGCATTTTTCACAAGGGAAAACATGTAAACAATAGAATAAAATTGTCAGAATTATGATGATTTTCATTTCCACCTCTCCTGCAACTTCAATTGGGCAGTAAATGTCTGATAGCAATCATTTTTCTGAACAAGGTATCAATATCAACAGATCAGTATAACTCTCCTGTTTTTCATATCCTTATCTCCAGACCCACTCAGTTTTCAGATCGAGTTTTTTCTCCTCTTTGTAAAAGACGACCTCATTTCCATCAAACTCACCGAACGGTACGTACCATAAAACTACAGAGACATTGAGTTCGTCATTTACCAGTTCCCTGCGGGTACTGTCACCTTTGGCCACATCCTCGAAAGGGTAGGTGATTTCAAACGTTTCATGGACTCGAGCAAGAGGCGGAATGCTGGTCTCTCTAAGGAGACCACTTTTTTCATACGGTCCTCGGCCCATCTCTTTGCCTCGCCCAAAGCGTCCCGGGAAAGGCATATATATTCTTTGGCTTTTATAAACTTCTTTGTTGTCGGTAGTTTTTGCGGTCACATCCAGGACCAGCCGATTAGGGGTGGGTCAGCCGTCAGGGATACCGTGTCCAGCCTTGTTGTAGATTTCAACGTTGATAATACCGATTGGTAATACGCCACTTGCCTTGTCTTTTCTCCAGAACAGTGATCTGCCATCAACGTTGACATCCAGAGCCATCTTGATCATGGTATCGTCTCTGTAGGATTGCATATTATGACCGAGTTCAGACTTCTTCATATGGCATTCCTGACAGGTTTCACTTCCGCCGTGGGCTACATATGCAAATAAATAGCTGCCATAGGCAGTGGCGCACTGGGATGGATGGTCGAGTTCAAAGTTAGGGCCCTGACCATGGCACTGGCCGCAAAAAATGGATTCACTAAGTGCTGGTGCTACAGCCATTTTGGGGTACTCTTCATCCTCATGCTCTCCTTTCATAGAACCATAAACGGTGTCAGGTTGAGGATATCCATCTGCATATTTATGAATAATGGCCATCTTATTATGACAAACCATGCAACTAATATTCAGACTGGCGATGGTTTTCTCAAGTTTTTCGACCTGTTCATAGTTTTTATCCTTGTGTGCCTGCTGCCAACCGCGAATCGTTGTAACAATTTCCCGGGCAACATCATCTGTTGCTTCATCAAGCTGAGGCAGATGGCACTTCGTACACATCTTCAGACTTTCCACTGTGATATCTGAATCCTTTTTGACCCCTGAATAAGGGAAGAGCTTTAATCCCTTATCGATGGCGGTAATAATGGTTGGAGCAGTACGCGGTGAGCCGAGGATAGATTTGGAGTGAAGGGATTCTGCCCATTCATCATGAATGTCTTCATGACATTCAACGCACCTGCCGGAATCGTATCGAGCCGCAAGTTCCGCTATAGTTGTTGCCTTGGGGGGTGGAGCGGGCTTTGGTCCTCCCTCACCAAAAGAATGACCAGACAAGAGTACAGATGCAGCAACACAGACAAGAGCAATAGCAAATGTATTTCTCATGTTTACTCCTCCATGCCGGGGGTAAAAGATGTATTATACATTCCACATGAAACGAATACGTTTCCAAACGATACAGCAGGATATGAAGGTAGATATCCAGATCAGTTCTATTGTTAAAGGTATCAGATGAGCCAGAAAGAAATTTCCTCAGGAAGGAAATTATTGCTTGTCTTTTATAATCGATAACGCATCCGTCCGATACTGTCAATTACCACGGAGTTACACAATATTGGGGAGGTGTTGTACGAAAATATTAATCGCCATAGAGTTGCAGTTTTGCGATCCTGGATAGTCGCATACGGTCGCACACAGTCGCTTTGTGGCGACTGTATCAAGAGACTTGTCTCCGTCCCATACCTCTTTATTCTGTTTAACTTTCTGTAATTATTATTATTTATATTTTATTAGTAGACTGGCCTGCTCTTTGCGTATTCCTATATAACAAAAGAAAAAGGAGTACTGGTTATGAATGTCGCCATTACCGTATGGGGTAATCGAATTTCACCAGTTTTTGACTCGGCTCAAGCATTGTTGGTTGCTGAAGTCGTTGACAGACAGGTAGTCGACAAAAAGATTCAGCTGTTTCAGGCGACCGTATTTAACAAGTGTCTCCGGCTGCTTGAAGAGCTTGACGTCCAGGTATTGATCTGTGGAGCGCTCTGCGAAGGTCCGGTCAGATGGCTGGAGTCTCATCATATTGAAGTAATACCGTTTGTTACCGGAGAAGTTGAGCAAATCCTGGAATGCTATGTTCAGGGAAAGGATTTGAACGTATTCGCTATGCCCGGTTGTGGTCGTGGAAAATGTTGCCGGACGCGAAATGGCAGACAGCAGAAATGAAGAATAAAGAGTGAATTACAGGGTGTTGGAAGTGAGCCGCGATGTGCACTGTTAGGATATGCAGAAGCGGATCGGAAGCAACAATGTAACAGGGAGGGTAGGATTATGCCGGGATTAAATAAAAAAGGCCCTGATGAGGCTGGAGCAATGACGGGAAGGCAAAGAGGAATATGCCGGAGAACTGAGAGTCAAACCTTTTTGGGCCAGGGTAGCGGCCAGGGAAGAGGACTGGGAATGCGCCGTGGCTTAGGCAGAGGTCTGGGTTTAGGTCAGGGTTTAGGACAGGGGCGTAGATTTGAGGGTGGCATGGAATCACCTCAAAACAACAAAGTTGATCTCTCTGAAGAACTAAAAACTCTGAAAGAACAATATTTGGCAGGCCAGGAAATGATCAGTACGCTTGAACAAAAAATTGCGGCAATGGAATCAAGAAAATAGAAACCGGCAATAATTGCCCGGACATGAATTGGAGAAAACATGTTGAGTATATTGTTGGTTGGCAAAGACCCTCATTCCCTAGTCCGCTTTGCCTCAGAATTGTCCTGCAAAGAAGGTGTGACAGTGAGAAGGGCGGCGAGTGGGAAAGAGGTATGGAGGGTCCTTGAGACGACCAGGGTAGATGTCATTGTCGTCGATCAGGAATTGGCGGATGATACGGCTTTACCTTTTGTGCATGAACTGATTAAGCGTTTTCCGCTCATCAATTGTGCCATGGTCAACTCCCTCTCCATAAAAGATTTTCATGAGACCACTGAAGGGCTCGGTATTTTTATGCAGTTACCGGTTGATCCGGGTGCCGAGGAGGCTGCCAAACTGGTGCAGTTACTCGAATCAATAGATGCCCTGATGGGTAGGGGCATAAAATAGCGGATAGCGTCTAGCGGACAACGGGGGTAGGACGGTAATGATCATAAGTATTGCAAGCGGAAAAGGGGGTACGGGTAAGACTACAGTCGCCACCAACCTCGCCTTATCTCTGGGAAAGGGTACCAGGTTATTGGATTGTGATGTGGAAGAACCCAATGCTCATCTCTTTCTTTATCCGGAGATAACCGAGACGGAAGATATCAGCACTTTTATTCCTGTTATTAATGACGAATTATGCACTGCCTGTAAGAAATGTTCAGAAATTTGCAGATTTAGAGCTTTGGCTGTGGTGAAGGGTACAGTGCTGGTTTTTCCTGAGCTTTGTCATAGTTGCGGAGGTTGTGTTGAAGTGTGTCCGGAAGGTGCGATTGCCGAGGGTAAGCGCATTTTGGGGGTTATGGAATCAGGACACTGCGGCGAACTGGGCTTTAGTCAAGGCCGACTGCGGGTTGGCGAAGCGATGTCACCACCTCTTATTAAAAAAGTTCGATCAAATCATAATGGGGCGAAAAACATAATTATCGATGCTCCTCCCGGTACTTCGTGTCCGGTAATTGCGGCTATGAAAGGGAGTGATTTTGTATTGATGGTCACAGAACCGACACCCTTTGGCCTTCATGATCTAAAGCTTGCTGTTGAGGCAGTAAAAATTCTCGGGATTCCAAGTGGACTGATCATTAACCGCTCGGATATTGGCGATGATCGGGTGACTGACTATGCCGGGCAGGAAGGCCTTCCCATTCTTATGGAAATTCCATTTGATCGAAAAATTGCCGAGGCCTATTCCTGTGGAAAACCGATCGTCGAGATTATGCCTGAATGGAAAAATGAGTTTCGTACTCTCTATCGCCGTATTGAAAAATTGGTGCAAGCTGGAGGGCAAGCTCAATGATCAGAGAATTAGTTGTTGTAAGTGGCAAGGGTGGAACGGGGAAAACCAGTATTACCGCGGCATTTGCATCTCTCTCGAAAAACAGTGTGCTCTGTGACGCCGATGTGGATGCTGCGGATCTCCATCTTTTGATGGCACCGATGGTTCGGAAAAAAACTGATTTCATGGGTGGCTGCCTGGCAGAGATTCGAAAAAATGACTGTGTTGAATGTGGCAGGTGCAGAGAGTTGTGCCGTTTTGATGCTATCTCGGAAGACTATGTTGTTGATTCGATAAATTGTGAAGGATGTGGGGTTTGCGTTGATCTCTGTCCGGAGCAGGCCATTGATTTTCCAGTCCAGAAGTGCGGCGAATGGTTTATCTCCGATACTCGTTTCGGACCCATGGTGCATGCGCGTTTGGGAATTGCTGAAGAGAATTCCGGCAAACTGGTGAGCCTGGTTCGTCAGGAAACAAGAAAACTGGCCGAGGTGGAGGGATACGACCTTATCCTTACCGATGGGCCTCCAGGTATTGGCTGCCCGGTGATTGCCTCTATCGGCGGGGCGACAGCGCTTGCAATTATCGTCGAACCAACGGTATCAGGGCTGCATGATATGCAGCGGGTTGCTGAACTTGCTGCGCATTTTAAGGTGCCGGGTCTTATCTGCGTGAATAAATACGACCTCAACATGGAGATGACTGAAAAGATCGAAGCCTACGGGCTGGCGCGGAATATGAAATTGTTGGGTCGCATTCCCTTTGATCCTCTATTCACTAAAGCGATGATCGAAGGAAAAAATGTTTTAGAACATGCACCAGACTCGCTGGCTGCTGGATCAATCAGGGAGGTCTGGGAAAAATTGATGTCTTTCCCATCTATGAATACGATGGGGATAAAGGATTTTTCAGCAATTATTCAATAATAACAATCAATAAGACAAAACAAAAAGGAGAGTAAAGAATGGCACTCGTACGTATTGCAGTACCCTCTGAAGGACAGGGGGGCCTTGACGGTCTGCGCGCAGGACATTTTGGACATTGTGATGTGTTTACCCTGGTTGATTTTGAGGATGGTGAGATTAAGGAGGTCAGTATCCTGGCTAACAAAGAGCATGTCCAGGGAGGATGCATGGTTCCTGTCCAGTTGCTGGCCGAAAACAAAGTACAGAGACTGGTGGTCGGCGGTATAGGCATGCGTCCACTTATGGGATTTAAACAGGTAGGTATTGATGTCTATTACGATGGTGAACGCCGGGATATTCGTCCTGTGGTTGAAGATATGATTGCCGGAACGCTGTTAATGATCGGCGACGACCAGGTATGTGGCGGCGGCAACAGATGATTTATGTTGATCTGAAAATGAAAAAGGAGATGTCATGAAAGTTGCTGTTACGGCAAAAGGAACGCACCTCTCCGACGAGGTGGATCCCAGATTCGGAAGGGCCCCTTATATCCTGATCGTTGATACAGAGACAATGGAGTATGAATCTGTTGATAACAGCTCCAATGTCAATGCCTTTAAAGGGGCCGGCATCCAGGCTGCGACCATGGTTGCCGAGAAGGGAGCAGAGGTGCTGTTGACAGGTTATTGTGGACCAAATGCTTTTAGAACTGTTCAGGCGGCAGGGATGAAAGTGGTCAGTGATGTCACCGGGACTGTTGAACAGGCGATCAAAACTTTTTTGAGCGGCAAAATACAATATAGTGCCAGTGCCAACACTGAAGGGCACTGGTAGGATCCCGGACAGCCGACCGGCTGATTTTCGAAGGAAGAGCTGCAATGAATGACCAGGAATTTGATGAACTGATAAACAGGATTCAGGACGAAGTATTTACCGAGGCAAAAAATGCTCTTGGCGAAAAAGGTTTTGACCGCTGGCGAAACCCCAGGCATTTTGGGGTAATGGAAAATGCGGACAGTTATGCGAGCCTGAAAGGGAGTTGCGGCGATACCATGGAGATGTATTTCTCGGTAAATGACGATCGATTAAAACAGGTCAGCTATGTTACTGATGGATGCAGTTCCAGTTCCATTGCCGGTTCTTTTACTGCAGAATTGGCAATGGGCAAAACTTTTGTCGAGGTGCTGGACATGACTGGCGCTGATGTCCTTCATAAAATAGGTACTTTTCCGGAAGCTGAAGAACATTGTGCCCATCTAGCGGTGAGAACACTGCAGGAAGCTGTTAATAATTTTTTAGTGGAGCAGGTAAAAAAGGAAAAATAAAGTATTTGATCTTGAGTTTGACGCTACCGTCTCAACTGCTTTCAAAAAAATAGCCCTGACGTAGAGAAAGAGAGACGGGAAACCGGGATTGTCCTTTGCACAATTCCGGTTTTTTTTCAATGAAAAGTTAAGGGCTACTCCAAGAGGCGTTTGCCGATAATCTCCGTCAGCCTTTTAAAAAAGAAGAGACCATTGTCAGGGTTCCTGTACAGCAGGTTGAGCAGCTTCTCGCGATCGAATCTGAATACCTCAGAGAGTTTGGTGCAGACTGCCGTGGAACTGTAAGTGCTTCTATCTACAAGACTGGACCAATCGATCATATCCCCAGGATGTTGCACCGTAAAAACGCTCCGTAGAGTGGCTCCGAATGTTAATTTGAATTCACCTTGTATCAAGGTGAAAAAACTATCCGCTGCATCCCCCTCCTTAAAAAGAAGCTCGTCCCGGTGACAAGAAATTTGATCTGCCGTTTCCATGAATTTACGTATGAAAATAATTCCCATTCCGTCAGTCATATCTTTAAGATTGATCAACATATGACCTCCCTTATCTTTTCATTCGATACCTCGGAACCTTATTGGATCAGCTAAAAGCACTGACCTGTGGGTCCCATAGCGAGACTCCAGCGGCCCGGTCGATTTTGAGTTGCCATTCCTCCATGTCGTTTTCCTGGTTGCAGGGTAATTTTCGGAAGTTATATTTAAACCCGAACCGCTGCATCCGCACGTTGTTTTTCGTTATCAGCATCAGCAATTTTTCCAGCCCAATTGCTCCTGCTACCTTCAGGCAAAAAACCATGAGGAAATTACCTAGACCCTTTCCTTGCCACTGATCGTCGACAATAAGGGAAATTTCGGCATTTTTATGGTCGGACAACCTGTTTAACTGTATTTCCCCGATGATTATATCCTCACCTTTCTGCCCTCTGAAAACTGCGACGAAAGCTAGATTCTGGTCATAATCTACCCGGCATAACTGCGCGAGATTATCATGCAGCATATTGAAACGGAGCTGTCCGAAGCGGAAGAAAATCGATTCCTGGGACAGTGTCTCAAAAAAGTCTCTGAGAGCGGAGTCGTCTTCACGGCGGATTGGTCTAATATGAATCATTGTGCCGTTCAGTGAGATGTCTTCCTTCCAGTCCAGAACTCTGACTGAGTCAACAACATTGAGGCCGTATGATATTAAAGCATCATAATCTTCATGAGTGCGGCGCGTACATTGTTTCTGTTTTACAGAGTCAATGATATTATTTTTTGCCACTCCAAATTTCGAAGCGGCTCTTTTGTTTACGAACGCCATTATGTCCATGGATCCATCCTCTGTTGAATGGGAAGAAATCCTGAGGCATTAAATTAGACGCCCACCTTAATTATGCTTTTGCTCAGTATTTCTTTGTTGTTTTTAACCGATCTGCCCAAATGGATACTAATTTTTCCAGCAGCTGTAACGTAACTGCAGGTTTTGGTCGGCGAGAGGAAACTACAGCATTTTTTTGCATCTGTCGAAAATGAAAATCCAGGCACTTTAACTCCTCATGTGACAATTCCACCTTGCTCAGGATCTTGTTTCTCTTCATGTAATTTTCCCTCTGCTGATTTTAAGAAGCATCATTTTCAAGCAAATTTTTCTTGAACAAATCCTTTCGATAATTATGTTTGCCAGTAATTCTGTTGATTTTTCCTGGACTGGCTTATTCCATTTCCAAGCTGGCTCCTTTGTTTTTTGGAAGAGTTAATTTCATTTTCATTTGCACAAAAAATTTTAATAACAACCACCCGCAAAGCATTGCCAAGGGGACGATTATAAAGAGTGTTACGGGGAGAAACAAAAAGCTTACAATTACGTTAGTCATATCATTCATTTTACTACCTCCTGCTTTTTGAATTTGACGAACTGTATTTGTATCTATCTCTATGTGTAACTATTTTTGGGTCTGTTTCTCTTTTTAATCGCAAAAGTAATGCCAAGATTCCATCTATGATGTTTGAAGCTTTTCACGGAGATAAGTATCCGAATTGTAAATCATTATGTACCTGTTAAGTTGGTTGGTTCTATTTTCTTCTGCTCTTGTTGATTGTCCATTGTCCACTGCATGGACATTTACCCGCATTGTTTGTAAATTATCTGGACATCAATTCTGGCATCCCAACTATCAGTTCGTCTCTTCATAGCCTTTTGAGGGCATTGGAGGTGATTCAAATGGAAGAAGGGTTTTCGCTTTCCGGAAAAGAATTTTCGTTGTTCTGCGAAATCATTACATCATTCCATACGATCCGAAACATGGATGAAATGCTTGTCTCCATTTTCCGCAAAATCAGTTCTGTCATCGATATACAGGGCGCCTCCATTGCCCTGCATGATCCCGCCAACAAAGAGTTTTATTTCATTCGAACAATCGAAGAAGGCAAAAGCAGGGGAGATTCCAACAAAAATTTCTTGAGATTTCCTGATAACATAGGGGTTGCCGGATGGGTTATGAGCAATAACCGTGCTGCCATTATAAATGACGTCTCTAAAGATCATCGATTTTACGATGGACTCGACAGCAAAGATGATTTTGTCACTCAATCGATGATTTGTATCCCGCTATGCACTCGAAAAGGCTTTCTCGGTGTTCTTTATGCTCTCAATAAAGAAAGCGGCGCATTTACGGAACGGGAGGAAAAAATCCTTGGGATATTGTCCGGTACCATTGCCGTCTCTTTGGAAAACGCAAGATTGTATGGGGAATTGAAGGACCATGTCCACGCGCTTGAACGTGAAAAGCGAATTCTCGTCAACCAGGTTCGAGCTAAATCGGGTTTCAATGAAATCATCGGCTCGAGTCTACCGATGCGACGATTGTTTGACCTGATGGGCAGGGTACTTGATACAACCACCAGCGTTCTTATTCAGGGAGAAACGGGCACCGGTAAGGAACTTATAGCCAAGGTTATACACTATAACGGACCTTTAAAGCGAAAACCCTTTGTCGCAGAAAATTGTGCAGCCTTACCGGAAAATTTACTCGAAAGTGAGCTTTTTGGCCATGTACGGGGGGCATTTACCGGTGCAATCGCAAATAAAAAAGGACTTTTTGAAATCGCTGACGGTGGCACAATTTTCCTTGATGAAATTGGTGAAATGTCTCCCCTTGTGCAAGTCAAACTTCTCAGGGTTCTTCAGGAAGGTGAGTTTCGTCCTGTTGGCGGCAGTCGCAATATGAAGGTAAACGTAAGGGTTATTGCTTCGACAAATAGAGATCTGAGTGAGGAGGTTAAGAAGGGCCAGTTCCGGGAAGATTTATACTACCGAATCAACATATTTCAGATTACACCGCCACCGTTGCGACAGAGAAAAGAAGATATTCTCCCGCTTGCCAATCATTTTATTGAGAAATATGCGCGTAAGAACAATAAGCAGATTCCCACACTCACTCCGCAGGCGCTTGATCTGCTAATGCAGTTTGATTGGCCTGGGAATGTACGCGAACTCGAAAATGAAATGGAGCGCGCTCAGGCCATGGTGGGGGGTGGCAAAACCATTTCCTGTGAAATTCTCTCCGATAAAATTAAACGATTGGGGCACGGGAATGGCTTTAATGATACAGAAGGCCAGGCAGACTCATTAAAAGAGGCTGTTCGTCAAGTTGAAATAAAAATGATACGCGAAGCTCTCGAATCGTCAGGGGGTAATCAGTCGAACGCGGCAAAAAAATTGGGACTGTCACGACAGGGGCTGCTGAATAAAGTTGCAGCCTACAATATTCGGGCAAATTAACCATACGGCTGTCGATATGAAACGCCTTGTAACAGCACTTCTTGCGGGTCTGTTGCTGGCAGTTGCCAGCAGCTGGTTTTTTTTCACACCATACGGTCAGGATGCTGAAGAGTCCCTTGGCCTGGCCCTGTTGTTTAAGCTCAGGGGGCAGCGCAAGTCACCGGCAAAGACCATTATCATAAACATTGACGATAATTCACCTGCTGCTATAACTCATTCAAAACATTTCAGTAAGTGGCCCCGTACCATTCATGCGGCATTGGTTGACAAACTCGTAGCCTACGGTGCCAGGCTTATTGTTTTTGATATTCATTTTGGGGAAAATAGAGACCAGCATCAAGATCTTCTTTTTGGGGAGGCGATAAGACGTGCCGGCAATGTAATTCTGGTAGAGGAGATACAGCATGAATCAATTAAGTTTCCGGATAGCTCTGGCCAATCTGGCATTGTAGACATAGACACACTGATACCACCAATAAAACCTCTGGCTGAAGCTGCCCTGGCACTTGCGCCTTTCCCCCTGCCGAAAATACCGGTGAGGGTTAATACAACCTGGCTGTTCAAACCGTCTTGTGGAAACTCAGCTACACTTCCCACCGTTGTTTTTCAGGCGGCAACTCTCAACCAGTATGAGCGGATCTACCAAATTCTTGTCGAGAAAGTACCCCAGTACGTCAAAGATCTTCCTGCTACAGCCCATGAAGCGGTATACACAATTGGTTTGACCGAAACCATTCGCAATATCAGAGAAATATTTTTACAGAACAGCTGGCTCATTGAAAATCTTGTAGTTGAAGAAAATAGTTTGGTATTGGCTGGTCTCCCTGATGATGCCAGGAAAAACATTTTGGCTTTGCTTGCTTTGTATGGCGGTGAAAGCAAGGTCGGCATTGACTTCTATGGTCCTCCTGCCAGCCACACCATCTTGTCCTGTAATGATATCCTCTCGTCAGATGAACAGCCCGCAGGTCCCATCGCCAGTAAAATCCGAGATAAGGTTGTTTTTATCGGTGCGGCTAAAAAGACCTGGTCAAACCAAAAAGATGGTTTCTATACTGTGTTCTCTCAGCCGGATGGGCTTGATCTCAGCGGTGTAGAACTGGCTGCGACTGTTTTTGCCAATCTGTCCGAAAACCGGCTGATACATCAGCCTTCAATCGGTGTAACGATTGTCCTTTTTGTCACTTGTGCCACCATCGCCTGCCTGATAAGTTTTTTGTTCACGCCTCCACTTGCCGGATCTTTATTGCTTGGAGGGGGAATTATTTATCTATCTGGAGCCCAGACAGTCTTTTCTTACAATGCGACCTGGGTACCCATAGTTATCCCTCTTTTCGTACTGCCATTGACAGCTTTTCTTGGAGCTATCCTGACTAATTACCTGGTAGCCTACCGGGAGCGGCGAAACGTCAGGACGGCCTTGGGGTTCTATCTTCCGGATAATGTTGTGGCAGAACTGTCTAAAGATCTGTCATTTATCAAAAAAGGTGACAGGAAAGTATACAGTACCTGTCTTATTACCGATGCTCAGAATTACACTGCCCTGTCGGAGAGCATGGCACCGGAAGATTTGAGCTCTCATGTGAAAGAATACTATCAGTATTTGTTTAGAGAAGTAAAAGAAATGGATGGGTTGGTCTGCAATATAATCGGCGATTCCATGCTTGCTCTCTGGCCTTCAAATCAGCCTGAGGTTTTGCTGCGCGAGAAAGGTTGTCGAGCAGCTCTACAGATTGCAGCAGCAGTTGAGCAATTCAACCGCAAACACAAGGAGAGACCACTTCCAACACGTATCGGACTTCATTGTGGGTATATACTGATGGATAATATCGGGGCAGAGGATCATTTTGAATACGCACCGGTAGGAGATATCGTTAATACGGTATCCAGAATTGAAGGGTTGAATAAGCGCCTGTCTACACAAATACTTGTGTCCGCGGAAGTTATTCTGGGTGTTGTTGGTATAGAGTCAAGGGAGGTAGGGTCGTTTCTTCTCAGTGGTAAATCTAAGCCAATCACGCTTTTCGAACTGGTTAACTCGAAAGAGCAAACAGAAAACCGGAAACGACTGGTAAAAGAAATTTTTCCGGATGCACTGATTCTTTTCCGAACCGGCCAATGGGAAAAGGCGCTGGCAGGATTTGTCCTCTGCCTCTCCCTGGATGCAGAGGACGGTCCTTCACGATTTTATAAACAACTCTGTGAGTCCTATTTGCAGAAATCGCCATCTGCCGCTTGGCAAGGAGTTGTTCAGGTCGACAAATAGCTCTGTAAGCCCACATTTGGAAATAACACAATGCCCTTTTACGGTACCATCCAGCAGCGACCACAGACACATACAACACGTGGATTACCCAGATCATACTCCAATATCGGCTCTCCTTTTAGGTTTGGGAATTGAATTTCTATTGGATCTTTGATCGTTACCAATTCTAATTCCTCGTCCCTCGCCCCCCTCACTTCGTATTGACCATTTTCATAAACAAACACTTTATATTTTATCTTTTCATTTGTCATACCTGTTCCCTCCCCTTTATTTTTATGGAGTTCAATGACTGGCCTGTCATGGCCCGCTTCTCACTAAATAAACAATCAGAATGCCACCGTCAAACTGCCGATTACCTGCAGTTCCTGGAGGTATCGAGGATTCGAGGGATCCATATCCAGAAATTTAAACTGTTCATCAAAAAGATTTTTTACCCCAATTGTAAAAATCCCAAAACGTTTTGGAAGTCGATAACTTATAGAGACATCAACCACCCAGAATTGATCACTATCCTCCTCAATACCGCTGAAATCAGAGCCAAAGTCACCTTTTTGATCGATATAGCTTGCCTGGATGCCAGCGCTCAAACCGCACGGATGATAAAATTGTATATTGGGTATAAGCCGATGGGTTGTAAGGTTTTCTGCCTCCCTCAATTTGTCGTAAGAGTAATACTCATAGTAATATTCCAGTCCAAAGGATAACCATGTGAGAGGTGTCCAGTATAGATATGCCGAACCTAAATTCTCATCAGTATCATTCTCTCCCTGTTCTACAGTACCTGTTAAGCTGATAGATGAAATAGGTATTGAAAGGTCCCGGTAATAAAATTGAAAACCGCCATGCAGATCACTTGAGAATGTCTGGTCGATACCGATACCGTAGTTCCAGGAAACGGCTGCCTCTATATCGTCAAAAAGCTGATTAAACCCAGATAGTAAAGTTGGTTCTATCGTTTGCGCATAGATCGATCTTCTCGTCACCGTTTTAAAAACTGCCGCACTCACTCGTGTGGTCGATAAAGGTTGCCAGGTGAGTCCAAATTTTGGGTTTATTTCTTCCCGATCTTTTGTTGGACTGTCGAGTAAATCACCGCTGAGGCCGATGGTCGTAATAAAGTCATATGGCAGTTCTATCTGCGCATAACTGTAGATATTGGTATGCTCTGTTTCACTGTTATCTTCAGCCACACTTTCAAATGGAGATGTAATGGTGATCGTTTCTGATTCGTCAGTAGTCAGAAAACCTGCTCCTGTTTGAAGATTAAAGCTGGTAGCTTGATATATATGCTGCAACTCTACCATTTTGCTGTCTGCCTTGACGTCAAAGTCAACGGACATTGAAAAATCATCAAGCCCAGTAGCGGCAATACCATCATCCGAACTTACAATTGCAGTTCCAATCACTGTGGAATGAGGTTGTAACGCATGTCTGATCCCGATCCTGGCACTTTTTGATTCCTCTGACTGACGTAGAGTTTTGCTGAAGTTGGTTGGATCAAAGTTGAAGGTAAGATCCCCAAAATCTTTTTCTTTAGAACGAAATTCTGCCATAATGCTGGTTGTAGGGGATAACATCCATTGAAAGAAACCAGAATAGATATCCTGCTCCTGATCGTTATTTTCCCGAATACCATCCGTTTGGTAATGAAACTGACCAAGACTATAGGAAAATTTATTTTCAATACCTGATAAAATCAGTTCATCACCAAAAATATTGTCACTCCCCATTACGCCACTTGCCTGCAGGGCAATTCTGTTCCTTAAAAAGAGCGGATTGAATTCATAAAAGGAAGGAGTGGATGGACCTGTCCCGGTTAAAATATAAAGATTACTTTCAGCAAGCTGCGGTTGTACCGGTGTAACATTGAGCGGTTGTAACAGCTGGGATTGTAAAAGCTCACTCACCCTGGCTATTTCATGATGCGGAGAATTAATGTAGGTATCAGCAAGAAACCTATGGGCGGAATAATTGGACGGGTTCGATTGCACAGATTTGAATCCTTCAACACGCGCTAATTGTTGAAAACCAAGATCGGTATAAATCCGTCCAAGTCCTGCACTGCGTGAGGCGAGATCATCATCGAGCAAAAGACTTGAACGGTAGACGGCACGGTTATCATTGCGTTCTATAGACTGTTGAAGGTCATGTAATGCATCAACTGGGCGGTTGATAGTCTGCTCTCTTATGGCATCGTAAAACCAGGGGGTCGGGTCGGCCGGATCTAATTGCCTGGCTATTTTATATTGACGTTCAGCATGGTTATCGCGCTTTTCTTCAAAATACGCTTTGCCCAGATAACTGCGTATAATAGAGTTGTCGGGATTAAGGGCGGCAGCAATTTCTATGTCACCACGTCCCTCTTCAAGCAACCCCATACGTATCTTGGCAAGCCCTAAGCCGAGTCTGGCAAGTGGCAGAGCCGAATCAAGCAGAATGGCTTTGTTGAATGCTGCCAGAGCCTCATCAATTTCAATACGGCTCAAATAGGCAAAGCCTAGAATTGTCTGGCTGAGACCTCTTTCAGGATCAAGGGAAGCTGCCTCTGACGCTGCTGCCTGAGCCTTGTCGAGTTCACCAACTGCAAGAAGTAGTTCAGCAAGTCTGGCCTTTAAGAGACCATTTTCGGGCTTAAAATCAATAGCCTGTTCGATAATGTTCAGGGCGGCTGGAATATTAAATAATGCCTGGTAAGCATAGGAAAGGGCAAGATTTGCAGATGCAGATCCGGGACTGAGTTCCACTGCCCTTAAGGCGAGGTCAAGAGCGTTATCTTTATTATTGCGGACTGTCTCAATAACTGAAGAAAGGGCGAGCGCCTCACTGTTGTCAGGATCTTTTTTCAGGATTTGTGCAAGCGATACCCTGGCTTCATCGACCCTGCCAATGAACAGATTAGCAGCGGCCTGATGGATAGAATTTACTGTTGCGTCGTTAGAGAAAGTACTGGCAGGTTCTATAATAACAGGATAATAGAGCGTCCATTCGACTGCATCACGTGGTCTGACAATTGTCATGTACGCCGGTGCCTTATCCTGCTTTGCAATTGCGCTCTGGCCGCTGGTAAGATCAAGTTGTCCTTGTTTATTTACAGCAGCAACCTTTCCCTCGAATACAGTAATAGTAGAAAATTCGGTACCAACCCGGACAAGAAACTCAGTCCCCTCAACCACGCCATTAACGTAAGGAGTGACTACCTTAAAAGAACGAGGTCGATGGCTGAAAATATGAAGCACTCCACGCAGAAGCTCAAGTATTGAAGGATCCTCAGTATCGGATTTATTGAAGATAATTGTGCTGTTCTGATCGATACGCAGCACAGTTTCATTGCGCAGGGCAACTGCAGCTCTTCCATTTGTGAGGATTCTGAGCGTATCACCGAGACAGAAGTTATCATTCAGTACTGCGACCTGCCAATTCGGCAGCCCGTTACGCTGGATCTGGGCTTTTCCCTGAATGGAAACCAGCCTGCCAACCGGTTGTTCGCAGAACTCTTCAGCCTCTCCAAAGGATATGGAAAACTGCAAGTGGATTACTATAACAAGTCCCTGAATGAGAGAAAAGATCGCTTTCGAATTCATAGTTTTCTCCAAAAGGCCCTGCGTAAACCTTTTTGCAAAATAATCTAGAAATTCTAATCGAGTTCTCTTGATGAAATGACCTAGACTATTTTAGGCATTTTTTTTTGTTCTTCCAGGTATTTTTTGCTAGGAGCTCAGAAAAAGATCTCACAGCAGATAATCACTAAGCTAATAAATGATACGGATCAATCTATATTGAAGACTGCTGTCTGGTATGACTAATTCCGTCGACAATGCCGTGGCATCGGCATGCAGTACCTATCAATAAAGGAGTATCGGATAATAACTGGGCGTGATCGAAAAGCTTCCGGAGATCCTCCGGGAAAAAACCCCCTACCCCGGGGAAAAACTGACGGCTTTTCAAAATCAGTGGAACGAAGTTTCCATAAACCTTTGTCTCAAGGATATGATACAAGGATGGTGGTCGTTGCTTTTGGGTAAAAGTGCAGATATCATCAGGTTCGGAACAGTATGGAGGGCAAAGGAAATCGGCATGTGAGATAACAGCTCGACTTCTGCTTAATCGAACTGGATTCGGGAGTTGTTGAAGTTGTTCATCAAAAATCTCTATAGAACGCACAAATCTGTTTTTTTCAGAAAGCTTTTTCTTTAGCCACTCTGCAGCCAGATGAACTGGAAGAGCTGGAATAATTTTGCTGACATCAGCATCCGGCGTAAAATTTTCGGCCAGCCATTCGACCCCGTCGGCACAAACAATATCAATATCATTCGGCAGGTCTTTGACAGGTTGCCTGTCTACCACAATAATCTTACTGGTTGGTGCAGCCTTTCTTAAATGCCGGACGGCACGTCGACCAAACTTTCCGCAGCCGAGCACCCAAAAAATTTCAATCGGTGATGGAAGTTCATCTTGTACTACTGTCATTTACGTTTCTTTCCTGGCAAGGTCTTTGTGTATTTTCTAAAAATCGGGATCAAATAAACAACCCCGATTTTCTTTTCTAACAAGAAATCAGAAATTGAAGACCTTCGCCTCAGCGGCCATATCGATGAGATGCGGTCCGCCATCCAGCACCATGTTGCTGTGAAAATTCGCTTCGTCCAGGTTTCTGTTTTTCGCACAGGGTGTGCACACACCGGCAGGAATCTCATTTTCAACCAAATATGGCAGGTAATCGCTGACGCAGTCGCCGGTTGTGGTTTTTGTGGAACCATCACGACCTTTAATCGCCCAGTCAACTCCGCCATCGATCAGGAAGATGTTGACTGTGTGCTTTTTTGAGTGAGCAATTTTTGCAAACTGGAAGCAGCGGGTAGCTTTTTCATTATCGTTTGATCGTAATACAAAAAGAAAATTTGCCATGTTAGCCTCATCTGATCTGGAATTATTAAAAGGCAGCTTTTGAGCCTGTTTCCTTACGTTAGGAATGACGACTGAATACTACCAGAAAACCAGTCATTATCAAAGCAGTATCGCCTGCTTGAGTGTCCGTATATATTTTGAAAACAAGAGATCGCTGGAGACTTTTGAGCGGTAAAAAGACGGAAAGTAAAAAATGCTGTTCGAAAAAAAGATGCAGAGCAGGATAGGTCGCCTGTTGCGACAGAAGGACTGGTAGTTGTGGAACTGTTCCGGAATATCTCTTGATAAAATGTATATATCGAATTAATTGAAGCCCCAAAAAAGAATGTTGTGTGGTCGTAATGAGAGCTGTACTTTTGTCTGGAAAATTTGCGCTGTAATGTAAGAACGAATGAAAAACGAATATTTTATCAGATTGATGGTCATGAATAAGAAGACACCGTTTGAGCAACTCATGAAAGTAGTTGAGGAGTATTATTCTTCGCAGAGAAGTGGAAAGTTTCTTGATTACCGCAGTCCTTCAGAATTAAGCGAAATCCTTGATCTCGATCGCCCGGGAAGCACCGGAGACTGGCAGGAAATTTTTCAATGGGTAGATAAATATCTGGCCTATTCCCCTAAGACAAATCATCCTGCCTTTGTCAATCGGATGTGGGTTGGGGCGAATCTTCCGTCCATTAGTCGGGGAAATTGTTGCCGCAGTATCCAATACTTCCGCCTGTACCTTCGAGTCGGCTCCCGTTTCGACCCTCCTTGAAAAATATATGATTCGTCAGATGCTTGAACTGGCGGATTTTACTCACGGGCGAAGGGCAAATGACCACAGGCTCAAGTAACGCCAACATGATTGCCATGATGGTTGCCAGAAACATGACGAACGATTCGGTGAAGCAGTCCGGACTTTTTGGTCAACAGCAGCTTTTTGCCTTCGTCAGTGCCGATTCCCATTATTCGATGGACAAGGCAGCAAATATCCTTGGCATAGGTGCCGATCACCTGATAAAAGTACCTCTTAATCATTTGGGGGAAATGGATTCACATGCACTGCAACATGCTATCGAGCAGGTTCTGGTCAATGGCGGACTGCCATTTTTTGTTGCGGCAACGGCAGGAACGACAGTGCGGGGCGCCTATGATCCAATTAAAGCCACTTGCTGGATCTTCGGAAAAAATTCGGTTTCTGGCTTCATGTAGATGGTGCATGGGGTGGTGCAACTGTGCTCAGTACAAAGCTGAAGAAAAAATTTTTGCCGGGTCTCAAGCAGGCAGACTCTTTTACCTGTGATTTCCACAAGATGCTGGGTGCCTCACTGATGTGCAATATCCTCTTGATAAATGGAAGAGGCAACGCTCTGGAGTCAGTCCTCAGTGCCGGTGACGGCAGCTATCTGTTTCGGGATGAACATACCAGTGAGATTGAAGATCCGGGAGCGGTTTCTCTGCAATGTGGCCGACGGGTTGACAGTTTGAAATGGTTTTTGGATTGGAAATTTTTCGGGCGGGAAGGCTTAGCGAGCAGGGTTGAAAAATACCTTGAACTCTGCGAGTATGCGGAAAACTGGATAAATAGAAGTGCAGAGCTGG
This sequence comes from uncultured delta proteobacterium, assembly GCA_963709755.1. Lineage (GTDB taxonomy): Bacteria > Desulfobacterota > Desulfobulbia > Desulfobulbales > Desulfocapsaceae > Desulforhopalus_A. The sequence goes on along the minus strand of CAVPXO010000001.1, from coordinate 643,966 downwards.
AAATGGTGGTTCCACGAACTTCTTTCAATGTGTGTTTTCGCTTTAAGGTTCCCAAAGAAAAAAGCAATGCCTTTAATCTTGATCTCCGTAACCGGCTCTACCACGAGGGGACAAGCCTGGTCGGTGTTGCCTATATCGACGGTCGGTTGGTCATGCGTCTGCTGATAGCCAATCCTGTTACTGAACGATCGGATATTGATACATTTTTCAATAATGTAATCAAAACGGGAAAGGCATTGCTTAATTGAAAAAGATATATGAAGAAATGAGAAACTGTTGGTTCTCATCTTTGCAAACATGGTTAAAGTCAGCTAAAATAAATCAATTAAAGGGGTGGGTTGCTTAATCCATTTTACAGTTCAACAGCACTGGGTAGATTCATGGGAAAATCATTTCAGGAACAGTTACTGCAATTGGGGCTGGTTGATAAAAAGAAGGCCAGCGAGACCAAAAAGCAGCAACATCAAAACAAGAAACAAATTTCAAAGGCCGGCAAAAAACATACTGTAGTCGATGAGAATGCACTTCTTGTTCAACAGGCTGAAGAAAAAAAGAAGGCTCGTACCCGAAAGCTCAACCAGCAGCGGGAGGAAAAGCTGCAAAAAAGAGCGGAAGATGCCCAGGTCAGGCAGCTTGTCGAGCAGCACCGGCTGGAAAAAGATGACCGGGGTATTGCCTACCGTTTCACCGTCAGCAACAAAATTCAGCGTATCTTCGTTGCCAGGGAAATAGCCGACAAACTGAGTGACGGTCGTCTTGGTATTGTCGGTCTTGCCGAACAATATGAAGTGGTTCCCAGAACTATTATTGAAAAAATTCAATCCGTCAGCGATCGTTTCTTCGTTAACATCAATGCAGCGTCAAAAACAGAAGGCCCTGTCCCGGACGATCCGTATGCCGGCTTCGAGGTGCCGGACGACCTGATGTGGTAAAACTAAATAAATGTATAAATGAACGGCTCGTTGTGAGCTCAGCAAGTGTTGTTTCTCCTGTTGCTGGTTATTTGGTTGCAACTGAAGAGAGCAGACTGAGCTGGATGGATTTTGGTTTTGCCTCTATATTGGCGATTGTTGTATTAATAGTGATTGTTTTGGCACCAGCCCTGGCAATAAGAGGATCGAGCTCCTGCATGGTTACCGGAAATTCTCTGCCGTTCAATACCGCTATCAGCGCCTGGCCTATGTCGGTACTGGAGCTGGCGTTGCCGGCGGCAACGTCTTTTATTATCGGTTTGATGTAAAGAATCTGTTTTTTAGTATCAAAGCGGATTACTGCATCGGTTTTGAAATCCATTTCTACCGAGCCCACTTTAAGTTTTATCTCATGTCCTGCAATTTCGGCAAGGATTGCCAGTTTGGTGCCAGCCAAATGGAGGCGACAGGCAAGATGGTTGTCAGTCAGTTTCAGTTCGCTGATATTGATTATGTCTATATCTCCCTCAATGGATTTCGAATGAGCATCGATACGCAGAGGGAGAATGGCCGCAATAGCTTTTGTGATAACTGTCTCCGGCAGGTTAAGAGTTATGAAGTCCATTGCCATGAGCGGGCTGGAAAAGGCCACCAGGGTGAGAAGTTGAAAGATTAAAGAAAGGAAATATTTTCGAATCATGGTAATCCTTGTTGATTTGGTTGGGCGATAAGCTGCGCTAGTATTAACGACTGCATCAATAAAGTGCAAGCCATAAAAAGAACCCTGTAGAAGGTGAAGTTGTATAAAAGCCTGTGGTCGTTATTGCCTGGCGGCTGTGATCGCAGTTTGTTAAGAAACTTGTCCTTGAAATGCTCTCCTGTCGTTGAACAATAAACTCATCGTGCTCATCAACTACCTGCCATGGAACCGACACTTACTGTAAGCTCAGACTGTCTAGTAACCGGAATTGATATCTCACTCGAAAAGGAATTCAAGAGCAGGCTGACTATCGATAATCCCCAATATACAGCTGCCAAAAAATATGGTCGCTGGATAGGAAAAAAACTAAAACCACAGCTTAAATATTATGATCCCGTGCCGACGGGCTTACGTTTCCCACGGGGTTTTTCCAACCAGGCAGTCCTGCTTTGCCGTCAATTTTCCGCTCAAAGCCCGACCATAATTGACAGGAGAAGGTTATTGCCGGAGATCGACTTGCGATTCAGCGGTTCTTTGCGCCCCTATCAGCAGGAGGCGGTTGCCGCAGCTGCAGAGAAATCCTTTGGCGTTATTGAGGCCGGTACCGGCAGCGGTAAAACCGTCATGGCGCTGGCACTTATCGCTCAACGTCGGCAGCCGACCATCGTGGTGGTACACACCAAAGAACTGCTCTATCAGTGGCAAGAACGTGCCTGTCAGTTTCTCGGCGTAGAACCGGGACTGGTGGGGGATGGTAACTTTATTTTAGCTCCTCTCACTATCGCTATCGTTAATAGTGCCAGAAATCGTGTCGAAGAATTAGTTCCCCATTTCGGCCACTTGATTGTTGATGAATGTCACCGTGTGCCGGCAAGCCTCTTTACCGATGTGGTTTCCAGATTTGATTGCCATTATCTGCTGGGGCTCTCGGCTACTGCCTATCGCAGCGATAGTGAAATGACCAAGATAATTTATTTTTATATGGGTGATCAGCTGCATCGGGTTGATCAGGATGAATTAAAGGCAACCGGCGCAATCCTTGCGCCCCAGATTATCCGCAATGTTACTTCCTTTAGCTACCGATACCGGGGGGATTACCAGGCCCTGATTAAGGCTTTGGTGGGCCACGAGGGGAGAAACCTGCAAATTTTAAACGATGTCCGCAAGGTTGTTTCAGAGCCGGGCGGCGGCACGGTACTGGTGGTTTCCGACAGGGTGAGTCATTGCCGTTTTTTTGAGGAAAAGTTGAAGCAGAAAGGAGTCGGTGTAAAATTACTCTATGGACAGCTTGCCCCAGATACCAGGCATGAAATTGTCGAAGCGGTACAGGCAGGTGAGGTTCAGGTACTTGTCGCAACCCTGCAACTGATCAGCGAAGGGTTTGACTGTCCCGGTCTTTCAACTCTTTTTCTGACCACACCGATCAGCTTTGAGGGACGGTTGCTTCAGGTTATAGGAAGGATAATGCGTCCGGCTGAAAATAAACGTGCCAGAGTTTTTGATTATATCGATGAAAATGTTCCCGCTCTGCTGCGTTCAGCAAAGGCTCGCAGTCTTGTTTTATCGCAACTTTAATAGCTTATGTCGAAATAATGGTTAAAATATAGCCTGGATGTCGCCCTTGTGTTTAAAGCAAGAGTAGGGTATGCTATGAAGTTTTCAACTTAGTACATGTGTATTGAAAGCACTGCTCGTTGAGGCAAGTGCTTTTTTTATTTATATAACCAGGTAGTTACTCCTAATCGGTAGAGTGGGGTAAAGCCGCAGTAGTCGGAGGCCTTACAGGCACAAGATGGAACAGAGTAAAATTCGTAACGTAGCAATTATCGCCCATGTTGATCATGGTAAGACAACACTGGTGGATCAGCTGTTTAAACAATCCGGAATGTTCCGTGATAATCAGGCAGTGTCCGAGCGAATGATGGACTCCATGGATCTGGAACGCGAGCGTGGTATCACCATCACCGCCAAAAATGGCTCATATAATTACAAAGACTACTGGATCAATATTATCGATACCCCCGGACATGCCGATTTTGGCGGCCAGGTAGAGCGCGTTCTGCGAATGGCCGATGGTGCGTTGCTGCTTGTTGACGCCCAGGAAGGACCAATGCCCCAGACTTATTTTGTCCTCAAAAAAGCCCTGGAGAACAAGCTGCCGGTCATCGTCGTCATTAATAAAATAGACAAACCGGCCGCCCGCTGCGAATGGGTTGTCGATCAGGTATTCGATTTGTTCGTAAAATTAAACGCTCCCGACGATGTACTTGATTTTCCGGTGGTCTATGCTTCAGCCAAAAATGGTTATTCTCTCCTTGACCCGGAAGATCCCATAGAAAACGGTGGTAATATGCTCCATATTTCCCAGATGATTGTCGATCATACTCCGGCACCCGCCGGCTCAAGTGATGAGCCATTGCAGATGCAGGTTGGTACCATCGATTATTCTCCCTATCTGGGCAGACTTGGAATTGGAAAAGTGGTTAACGGCACAATGCGGCTGAATCAGCCCATCGTTGTGGCCCGTCGGGACGGATCCATCAAACCTGTACGGATTTCCAAAATTTTCAGGTTTGAATGCGATGAAAAAATTTCTGTGGAATCTGCTGGGGTTGGTGAAATTGTAGCTGTTGCCGGAATGGATGATGTGACGGTCGGGGTAACCTTTACCGATGCGGAAAATCCCCGTCCTCTGCCACTTGTAAGCATCGATCCACCCACCATTTCGATGAATTTTATCCCCAATGATTCCCCTTTCGCCGGAAAGGAAGGGAAGTATGTCACTTCCCGTCATATCAATGAGCGCTTGCAGCGTGAAATTCTGGCCGATGTAGCCTTGCAGTGCGAGCCTCTTGAAGATGCCGTGGGCTTTAAGGTCTCTGGTCGGGGCGAATTACACCTTTCAATCCTCATCGAAAAAATGAGGAGGGAAGGATATGAATTACAGGTAACCCGGCCCCAGGTAATCCTGAGAGAGGTGGATGGTAAAGTTTTTGAACCCTACGAAAAACTCACTGTCGATGTCGATGAGCTTTATCAGGGCGCAGTTATAGAAAAGTTGGGCAAACAAAAAGGCCAGCTCGAAGAAATGAACAGTGCCAACGGCATGGTCCGGATGGTCTTCAATATCCCCACCCGTGGGCTTCTCGGTTATCGTTCCCAATTTATGACCGACACGAAAGGTATGGGCATGATGTCCTATGTTTTTTCCGAATATGGCCCGTACGCCGGAGATATTACCAACCGTGTGAGTGGTGTTCTTTTGGTTAAGGAACCTTGCACCGCCGTTGCTTTTGCATTATTTAATCTTCAGGAACGCGGAAAACTTTTCATATATCCCGGTGCTCCGTTGTATCCCGGACAGATCATTGGTGAGTGTAGTAGATCGACTGATTTGGTTGTTAATCCGGCAAAAGGAAAAAAACTGACTAATATGCGGGCCTCCGGTACCGATGATGCAGTTATTCTGACCCCACCGACGAACATGTCACTGGAAGAGTGTATTGCCTATATTAACGACGATGAACTCGTCGAGGTGACACCGGAGTCAATCCGTCTGCGAAAGAGAGCCGGGCATAAATTAAGATAATGTTCTTATGAAAGACATACTCATTCTGGTGGGAGCCGTTCTGGCCGGGCTCGCCACCTTTGGATTCATAGCCAAGAAATACGGCAGTGACTGCACACCCTGAATGATGATCTACGGATCCATAGGGATGGGTCTTTTCAGCTATTGGTTAATAAATACGCTATTGCAATAGGGTAGCCGGCACTTCGTTTTCATTGCCTCCATCCTGGCTTTCGCTTTTTCTGCTGAATCTTCATATCCGAATCCAGCAGCTGCAACAAAGAAAAAGAGTTGACTGTTGCAGCTGCTCGATTTTATCACATATATTATCCTGAAAAACAGGATAACCACAACACACAGTCTATCATTTCCCTGAAAATCTCAGTCACAGTCACAGTCGCAGTCGGGATAGCGTAGCAATCCTGATTCAATGACTGTGTCCTTCTATTTTCATTTTTTTCCTCCCATCTATTATTTTTTTTAAAAAAATCTGTTTTTGATACGGATTGTAAGAAAAATGTAAGAACAGGAAGTTACTCTTTGAAGAAGTGAAGACAATAAATTTTTGTCGTTTCGTCCAATCGATGAAGCAATCTACCCAGGAATACTAACATTTTGTTCAATATGTTAAATCAACCCGGAAAATTGAGTCTAAGCAATTCAGGAGGCAAAAAATGCTCACGGTTTACGAAAAGAATGAGTTGAAACAAGTGATACAGGCCAACAAAAACGAAGTTTACCTGATTTCCTTTGAAGAAATGGATGCCATAATTCGATCAAACCCAAATGGGGGTAAGCCTGCTGTGCAAAAGGCGTGGCAAGAAATAAAAGGAAAGGCAGAGATAGGTGCAAATTATTATTCGTCAGCGGGGGATGCATTTACCCTGGCGAAACTTGTTGGTGATTTAGGAGGTTTTGGAGCAAAAGCCTATATGAAAAGTTATGCTGGAAAGCCACACATAATCATAAAAGGTAATCCCGGACTCAGAAGAATCCTGACTGGTACAAAATATGGAATTAATAATCCTAAGGTTGTTGCAATTGGTTTAGGTAAGGCTGCTGGGATCAGTGCCTCAAAATCGGGAGGAATTATAACGGTTGTTCTTTTATCAGCATACAGGGTCGTGGATTACTTTTTAACCGACCAGATGACGCTTAATCAGCTGATTGGTTCATTGGCGGTTGATCTTGTAAAAGTTGGGATTACAGTTGGATTTTCAATTGCAACCGTGACAGTTTTTGGAGGAGCGACATTAGCTGTTGGGCCAATTTTTGCTGTTGTGCTTGTGGGCTTTTCAACAACTTTTGTATTAAATATGCTTGACGCTCACTTTAAAATCACGGAGAAGGTTGTCGCTGGTTTGGATGAACTTGGTAATGATGTGCAGAGTTATATTGCACAAAAAGAAAGCCAGTTTGCAGATCTTGCTGCTAATGTGCTTTATACAGGCATTTTCTATATAGTTGAATCCGCAAAGGCTATAACTGTAACCTGGGATACTGTTGATCAAATCCTTAATCAGGAAGTGCCTCCTGAACGAGGGGTGCGGTAGATGATAGAGGACAGAGACAGGCCTTCGACTATAGTCCGTATTACTGGACCTTTGATGTTTGCTCTGATAGGTATCCCCGCTCTACTTTGGTTTGGCGTTACTCTCTATACAATAACAGGTGAAATATTATCCAGTTCATCAATTGTTGTCTTTGATAAAGGTGCTTTTTATCTTCTGGGCTCGGGCCTTGGAACGTTGACTCTTGCATTCGTTGCGGGGTATGAGTATTGGCTTGATAAGGTTTTGCCAAAGAGGCTGAACATACTATGTACTAAAATGCTTCTAATTAGTGTTGCAGTTGTGATTCTTCTCCCGCAGGCAAGTCATTTCTTCCTCAATAGACATCTTGAAAATAATAATTATACCGTATGCCGCGAGGCATCAAGGCAATGGCTGCATGACCGAACAATAGTTTACCTTGACAGTACGGAAAATTGTCATGAAGTTGCCGAAAAAAGAAAAAGGGAGTGACTCGTCCTGCTTTTGTTCGGTTTAATTTCTATGCAATAACAAGTGAGGGAGTATCCAGATCAGCAGTTATCTTTCTTGAAATAATCTGCCAGGATTTTGGCATGATCGAATACCAGATGCGGCAGATTGTCTTTACTGAAAAGCTCCACCCGGGCAGCATCGTCTCCCGCAGTGGGGCTTCCGACTGCTTCGGCGATAAAAACAGTTGTGGCAGTATGCATGCGCGGATCCCGATCCGGATTAGAGTAAGTATGAAACTGGCGGAGATTATTTACTTTCAGGTTGGTTTCTTCCTCTGCTTCCCTTAACGCCGCATTTTCATAGGATTCGCCATAATCGACAAAACCTCCGGGAAGAGCCCAGCCATAGGGAGGATTCTTTCGTTCGATCAGCACAATACGGTCGGATATTTCGATAATGATATCGACAGTTGGCTTTGGATTCCTGAAGCTTTCAATCTCGGCGTTGCAGTGAGGGCATTTCATGGTTTGGCCTTTTCTCTTCTAGAATATGAGTGCCCGGATCTCTTCCCAGCTTTCAACCATTTGCAGCGTATGACGGTCTTTGTTCCAGGGCTGGGTGAAGACAAAGGGCGTTATATTTTCATGTACAAGTTGATTGCAGGTTTCAACCCGGTCGTCGATGAAATATTTAAGGCTGTGCTGATGAATGTAACGAACTTTATCATCATGATCGCCGGTTGCCACAACCTTAATATTTTCTCTGGCGTTCTTGGAACAGAAACTATCAAGCCAGTCTAAAACCGGATTGTGGAGTGAGCGAGCAGTGATGATGGTGACTGGAGATGTTTGGCAGAATTGCTCCAGGCATTCCACAGCTCCAGGCATTGGCAGTAATCGAGTGGCTATGCTGTCGACGAGAATGTCGTTAAAAATTTTCACCACCAGCTCCTGGGGAATATTCAGACAATTTTCCAAATCGAAATGAGTAATGTCTGCCAGGGTAAAAGAGCAGTAGCCGTACTCAGAACAGGCCAGACGAATAAATGCTTCGGCGGTATCGGCAATTACACCATCAAAATCAAACCCTACCTCCCGTATTGGAATTGTTATCCTGCTGGATATTTCAATGCTATTGTCGATCATAACCGGCTTCAATTTTTTTTATCTGTTTGCAGAGGAGGTCATTTTCAGGAGTAGCGATTTCTAATTTTTTCCCCATTACAGCAACCGCTCCATTGATGGCATCGATTTCGGTGCGTCGTTTATTCATTACATCCTGCAGCATTGAAGAAACATTTTTAGCTGTTTTTCTGCAGACGAGCCGTGTCGCCTGATGCGGATCATCCATAATTTGAATATTCTTTTTTTTGGCAATTTGTATAGCTTCGTCAACGGCTGCCTCCAGGCGTTTATCAGCTCCTGAAAGTGTCAGCAGGTCACCGTTTGTGCAGCCGAGAATCGCCGTCAGGGCATTGATACCCACATTTATAAAAAGTTTTGACCAGAGCCTTGCCAAAATGTTTTCTGTCAGATGCACTTGCAGCCCTCCGGCAGAAAATACATCATGGACTTTTTGTAAAAGACCTGCCCCCAGGTTATCGGGAGTTTCCAGAAATCCGAGATACGTAACTCCACTGCCGGCGTGACGGACTTGACCTGTGCCTATTAGAGTCGCCCCTTCAGTGGTGGTTCCGAATGCGGCAGCGTATTCATGAAGATGAGTCTGTAAATCCAGATGACTGATACCGTTCTGCATAAAAATAAGCAGCACTCTTTTTGAGAGAATGGGGCGACAGAACTCCAAGCACTCGATGACATCGTAGGACTTGACACAAAGCAGCACGACATCCACCGGGTCGAGTAATTTGGGGTCAGAAACGGCTTTGACCTGAACTTTGGTCAACTGTTCATCGAGGTGATAGCCTAGGCCATCTTTTGTTAACCGGTCAGCCCTGTCGGCATTGTAATCGAGGATTGTCAGCCGGTCATTGTCGCCCAACCCTTTTGTAATAACAGCACTGAGCAGACAACCAAGTGCGCCTGGACCAACCAGAAGTAAGTGCATTTTCCAACCATTTAGTGACTTAGAAATTCTTTCTCTGCTTTTTGAGAAAGAATTTCGTGAAGGAACTTATACCCCTCAAGGGGGCACTGAAAAGAGTCCCCGTGCTTTGCGGGGATTAAACACAAAGCCCCTCAAAGAGGGCTAAAAAAAATCCAACTTCTCGGGGTTTGTTCTTACTTGATTATAGAGGCATCTTCAATAATGGCGGCATATTTATAGCCCGCCCCAAAATCTTTTTCGGCAGCCAGTTGTCCTTCGACCGTGATGATATCGTTCACTTCAACTGTTTCCCCAGTGGTTACTACCAGGTCATGGCTGTTCTGCATGGGATTTCCTGTGCCATCCTGCAGATGTATCCAGTTTTTGCCCATAATCATCGGGCTGAATTTAACAACTTTTCCACGTACCTGAACTTTCTGGCCGGCAAGCTCTTTAGCTTTTTCAAAGATTTCTTTCACAGTGTAACCGTTAGAAGCGGTTGATTTTTCGATGGAAACATCTTCAAGAGGGGCAATTGCCCCAGCACTGCCGGCGGACATGGTCGTCGGAGCGGCAGGAGTGCTGGTCTTTTTCTCGGCATTTACTGCAGCGGAAAAGGAGTCGTTGGCTGTTGGTTTGGTGGCAACATCCTCCTTTTGACCTACAATTCCAGGGCTAAAGACGATAGTTTCAAAGGTACGGTTCAGGGTCTTACTGGTAAAATTTTGCATTACCATCCCCTCATAGTAACTGACAGTGGCCCCTTCTTCAACGGAAGTGGCGGGAATAGCCACCCATGTTTTTTTCCCTTCACTCAGAACGAGCATATAGGTATAGCCGGAAGCATTTTTTGTCTCAACGACGGTTCCTGTTACGGCTGGTGTCTGGGAAAGTGATGGTGCTTTCGGCATCGCCATACCCTGTTCAGGCAGGAAAGCAGGATGAAAAGAAAACAGCAGGGCAATTACAAAAAAAGCAAGTTTACGATACATCGATAAAGCTCCTTGAGGAAAATGTTATAGTTGAAAACCAAACCCGCAAAAGGGGATCATACTTACACTCCTACAGCTAAGACCACAAAGATGATGCTGGTTGTAACGCCTTCTTTGTAGCTTAAGTAGAGTGCCCCGTGATGGGTATAAAGGCAGAAAAGAGACTACTATCTACAGATTGGACAGATTAGTCATTTTCGATGAGAAAGGCAATATGCTCCAGCAGGGCTCGTGCCCATATTTCATAAGCCGCCTTGGTGATATGCACTCCGTCTGCCTGGAAAATGATTTGATCCGAGTCGCAAAATCGACGGTGAATGTCAAGAAAACAGCAGCCTGTCTGCATTGTGAAAGCCTCTATATGAGCATTGAGGCTGGAGATTGTATACTCTTGCAGATGACCAATTTTCATTGGGAAAAGGCTGTTCACCACCACTTCCGCAGCAGGAAAATCATGACTCAGCTGAACGATTATTTCTTTCAGTGTGCTGATGAACTCATAATTACCTGAAAGCAGGTCGTTTGTGCCTACCATCACCAATATCACATCGGCATGTCTGGTCTGTTGCTTGATATTGGGCAGGGAGGCAAGCAGATCAAGAGCTATTTCCCCAGGAACCCCGTAATTTGTAACCTTATAGGAAGGCATACGCGGTTGCCAGTCATAGTCGGCAACCAGTGAATCCCCTAGCAATAATATTTCTGTCATATTCTTTTATTATCCCTGACTTCTTCCCGTTTATCGGGGTTAGTAACTAGTTTCCCACCGCAAGAGCTATCACAAATTTATCGGATTTAATAATCTTAGCATAGGCCGATTATGCTGCCAAATTTTTTCTCAACCAGCTGCGATAGATATGGGTTTAATAATCCGATTGTAAAACAACACAGCCGAAGGGCGGGATGCCAATGCTGTTTTTTGTTGAACAGGGAATTGCATCTTTCAGAGAATAAATATCTTTCGGAGAATTTGCCGCGGTGTCGATGATGCGATACCAGGCTCTTCTTTTTTTCTGTGGTTCAGGAGCCTTGAAATACAATGTCTGATCTTTGTTGCCGTTAATCATGACAAAGAAGTCGCTTGAATCCTTGTCATCTGAGGTTGAGCTAAGAAGAAAAGCGAGGCCATGGCAATCGGGAGACCAGTTCTGCACTCCGGGAGAGAGATATTGCCAGGTTATTTCGGGTATCGTGTTCCCTTCCAGAGATTTATCCATGGGCTTGAAAAAATCTTTTCTTCTAAAAAGAGTATGTTTCATTCTAAGCGCTATACACTCTTTGAAGAAATGATGGAATTCCTTGTTGGTTTCAAGAAATGACCAGTCCAGCCAACTGGTTTTATTGTCCTGGCACCAGGCATTGTTGTTGCCGTTCTGTGTGCGATTGAACTCGTCTCCTGCGCAGATCATTGGAACGCCCTGGGAGAGGAACAGCAGGACTGTGAACGTTTTCATACGTCGCAGGCGAAGCATCCTGATCTGTGCCGAACAGGCAAGCCCTTCCGTGCCGCTATTCCAGCTGATGTTGTGGTTGTCCCCGTCCCGGTTTTCTTCTCCGTTTGCAAGGTTGTGTTTTTGGTTGAAGCTGACCAGATCGCAAAGAGTAAACCCGTCGTGGCTGGTCAGGAAATTAATTGAACATAAGGGTCCCCGGCCACTTGACTGATAAAGATCCGAACTGCCTGCGATGCGGGTTGCCAGGTGAATAATCGTGTTATCGTTACCGATCATGAATGAACGCACATCGTCTCGGAAACGACCGTTCCATTCGTCCCAGCGGCGGTCTGTGGAGAATGAACCGACCTGATACAGTCCGGCCGCATCCCAGGCTTCGGCTATCATCTTGGTGTCACGAAGAACGGGATCTTCTCCAATTGCCTCAATCATTGGTGGATTAAGGAGAACATTGCCCTGTTGATCCCGGCCAAAAATGGAGGCGAGGTCGAATCGAAAACCATCAATATGCATCTCGGTTACCCAATAGCGCAGGGAATCGCGGATAAGATGGCGAACCACGGGATGATTACAGTTTATGGTGTTGCCGCAGCCGGAGAAATTGAGATAATTATTTTCTTTATCGAGGAGATAGTAAATTGAATTGTCGATCCCTCTGAAGCTGCTTGTTGTGCCGGTGTATCCGCCTTCTCCTGTATGATTGAAAACCATATCAAGAATGACTTCGATTCCGGCCTGGTGCAGGGCTAAAACCATAGTTTTGAATTCGTCTACCGCCCGAGTCGGGTCGTTGGCGTACCCTGAGTTTACTGCAAAAAATGATACCGGATTGTATCCCCAGAAATTTTTTAAAAGTTCATCGGTTTCAGGATTGCGAAAAATGCTGTCGTTTTCATCAAATTCGGTTACAGGCATGAGTTCCACAGCTGTAATGCCGAGACTTTTCAGGTAGGGTATCTTTTCGATAATACCAAGATAGGTTCCAGGTGCGGAAACCCCGGAGCTGGTGTCCTTTGTAAAACCTCGTATATGAAGTTCATAGATAATAGTTTCTGACAATGGTGTCTTAAGTGGTCGGTCTTTCTGCCAGTCAAAATCTTTTGTGGCTATTCTACAGCAGGGTTTATGCCCGTATTCTGCAGCCTCTCCCCATTTTCTCGGAAGTAGAGCGCGACTATAGGGATCAATCAGAATTTTGCTGTTATCGTATACCATTCCTCTGCCTGAAGAATCTGCCGGGCCGTCTATTCGATAGCCGTAACTGAAATTCTGTTGATGGGTTGTCAGGAGAATATGCCACATGTCGCCGGTTTTATTTTCGGTGGGATCAAGCTCAAGTTCAAGACGGGACGGAAACTTTGCTCCTTTTGGCCAGTGGTCAATGACAAGGGTTACGCGGGTGGCATGGCGGCTGAATAGAGCAAAGTTAGTACCTTCCTCAAATTTGGTGACTCCTCCGGGGAGGGGATACCCTCTTTTTCGTATGTTTTTTCCTTTCTGAGTAGACATGATAGTAATGATTACTAATATATTTTTTATATGTTTAGGGCATAGAGGTGGAAACTATTGATCAGTCGGCATCTTAATGACTTACGTAGCGATTGCTTAATTTTTAAAGAAAGGTATTGCTGGTCGAAGATAAATAATGTTACTCCAGCCGCGATAATAAGGAAAACTATATATGGCAGGAGATAATTAAAAAGACACATAGCTGCACACATGGAGATAATATGGGTATGTTTCACAAAGTAAAGGTTGGTGACCAGGTTATTAGTCCTATTGATTGGGAAATGACCCCGGATATTTCATTCGGGACCTTTGAGTCCTGGGGTGGTCGTGAAAGAGTAAGAAACAATGATGAGTGCGTCTACTATTTTTTTGTTGATAACTGGGGGGATGATCCGAAACTGTGTTTGATGGAACGGGCAGTGAAGCATGCGAAAATTCTGGCGGAAATAAAAGCACCACCAGAAATTCTCAAACAGTGTGTGAAAGGGCAGGGGAGTTCGTCCATTTTTGAGAAAAGCTATGCCATTAATGAGAGTATTAAAAAATGGCTTATAGATAACGTTCTTGATGGTGGCGATTCCCTGTTAGTAGTACCCAGGGTTGAAATAGTTCTGATGGAGGATATGGGGACTCCACTGCCCCCAGCTTCTGAAAAAACTTTTACCGGAGATGTTGTTCTGCTGCCTTCAATTCCGGACTATATAAATGATGATCAGATTGCTGATCTGATCAAAAAATGGAATTTCTTTGATTCCGAATACAATCCATCCGGAAAATTTGAAAATTCTTTTGTTTCATCCGCAAGTCCTGAAGTGATTATCGACCAGCGAACATCGCTTATGTGGCAGCGTGATGGTCTTGATATCAACTCAATCAGGACTATTCAGAAAAATATCGAAGAATTAAATAAAAACAATTTTGCCGGATTTTACGACTGGAGAATACCGACCATGGAAGAGGCACTATCGCTGATGGAACCAGTTAAAAATTTTAAGGATATTTTTCTGAAGCCTTGTTTTTCAAAAGAGCAGCCGTTTATTTTTGTCGCGGCACAACGTAAACCCGGCGGCTACTGGTTCGTTGATTACAAACAAGGCCGGGCCTTCTGGTCTTCCGGGACAATTCCCGGAGGCTTTGGTCGGTTGGTTCGATCAATTGTTTGATTGACACAATGATCAAATCCCTGAGCCGTGTAGAGGAAGGCTGCCGGTATTTGAATTTTTTTGCGATACCTTGATTGGTATTAACCAGCCAGGAGAGCAGTATCTTCGAGAAAAATTTCCAGCTCGGCAATATCAATCTCAGAAATATTGAGAAGGTGTGCCTCCTCGGTTGCAGGCAATATCAGGGATGGGTCTTTTGTCAGGCCAATACCAAGCTTAAGACAGATCATGTCGTTCAGACGAACCAGCAGCAGCAGAAGATTTTTGCTGTCAAGATCTCTATTGTGATGGTCTCTTGTAATGACACAGTACTCGTCAGGCAGATTCCACTGTTTCATGAGGTTATATCCCTGTTGTGTGTGCAGAGCGGCCATCGCATCCATGAGCAGGGCTTGGGTTATGGGAAGATTTGGATTTTTTTCTTTCATCTGATCTATCACCATCAGGATAAATAGCTTGCCCACGTCATGAAAGAGTCCTGCGAAAAAGGCTCGATTGCCGAACTCATCAAGCTTACATCGCTTTGCCAACCATTGTACCCCCAGTGCGCAGCCCACTGAGTGTTGCCACAACTTGTGCATAACAAAATTGAGTCCCTTATTCTTGCTTCTGAATTTATTCCTGGTTGCAGCCATTAGCGCTATGTTCCCCACCTCCTGCATACCAAGGCGGACAATAGCCGCTTTAATAGTCATAATCTCGGCGAGCCCACGATAAAATGCAGAATTAGCCGTCTGCAGCACCTGGCTAGATAGGGATTGGTCTTTGGAAATCAGATTTTCCAATACACGCATTTCGGGTTCTTTTTTTGTCAGCTCCATCTGAACGTTCATGGCAGCAGAACTGAGTACAGGCAGAACAATGTTGCCTGCCTCAATATACTGCTTTATCACTTCAAGGAATGAAAGTTCTTTCGACATGCTATTGTCCTCCGGATAGTCGCCGTATTTCGGCCAAAGATCTGGGTTTGCTCAATTTCGGTAAGCAGCGTAGTATTTCTTCAATGCTGGTGATGCCTGCGGCAGCCTTCACCAGACCATCCTCAAGTAGCGTCAGTAGCCCGGAATGCTGGATGCTGATTTGCCGGATCTCATAACTGGTTTTTTGCTCAAGAATGGCATCCCTTACCAACTCATTAAGCACCAGCAATTCAAAGACGCCAACTCTGCCTTTATATCCTGTTTGTTTGCATTCAGGGCATCCTCGTCCCTTCCGGAATTGTGCTCCCGACAGCTCATTGATCGAGATTCCTAATCTCTGTAGCTGAATCGGTGTCGGTTTCACATCAATGGCACAGGATTCACAGACTCTGCGTAATAGCCGTTGAGCCAGGACGCTTACAATTGTAGAGGAAATTAGAAAGGGAGCAATATCCATATTCAGCAGACGGATAAGACCACCGATACTGTCCTCCGTATGGAAGGTGCTTAGAACTTTGTGCCCGGTCAAGGCCGATTGCATGGCCATTTCAGCTGATGCATTATCTCGTATTTCACCGATAACTATAACGTCCGGATCCTGCCGGACAATATGTCGTAAAGTTTCTTCAAAGGTCATATTGATGGAAGGATCAATCGAACACTGGGCGATACCGTCAATGATATACTCTACCGGTTCTTCGGCCGTTATAATACTTATCTGTGGATTCTTGATGTGATTGATACAGCTGTAAACAGTCGATGTCTTGCCTGATCCGGTGGGACCTGTAACCAGCAGTACACCGCTGGGCTGATATACCGCATCCTCAAGAAATCTGGCCAACATGTTGGGTGCCATGCCAATGGTTTGTATATCCAGCAGTTCCCTTTTTTGCTTCAACAATCTGAAAACAATTTTTTCCCCATAGATAGTTATGTAAAAGGAAACCCGAATATCGATACTGCCCTCTTCATAGTCAAAAAGAATACGGCCGCCTTGATGTCGACGTTTCTCGGCAATATCGGCGCCGCACATAATTTTTATTCGACTTGTCAGGGTTGGTATGATATCCGCAGGAAAATCTTTATGGTGACACAAGACACCATCCTCACGAAATCGGACCTGCAGGCGGTCGGACTGAGGCTCTATATGAATATCACTGCAGTTCTGTTTAATGGCGGCGATAATAAAGGAGTTTACGACCCCAACCACCGTCTTCCCGTCGATATTTACGGTTTTCCCTGCAGCCAGATTCGTCAGCAGTTTAATCGTTTCTCCCAGGGACTTCTTCTCAGCGATTGCTGGAGACACTTTGTTCCCCAAAAATCTTTTTGCTACCTCGATACTTTTTTTATCAAGTGGATCAGCAAAGACCACAAGGACATTACCGTCAGTGGACTTGACAGGAATAAACCTATATTCAATAATGGTTTTTATGGGGATTTTATTGAAAAGGGCCTTGTCCACTATGGACATATTTACATCTATAAGTGGAAAACCAAGCTGAATTGAAAGGATCCTGTTGAAGATATTTTCATCAATAAAATTATATTTAACAAGTATTTCACCAAGTTTCAGACTCCCTTCCTGTTCTTGTTGGATATTGAAAGCGGCAGTCAGATCATCATTTGAAAGATGTCCCAACTCAACAAGAAGTTCTCCAATGCGGATGGACAGCCTGGTGTCTACCAACGCTTTCCGGACCAGTTCATCAGAAACAAAACCCAGGTTTTTCAGTACATTAACAAGGGTGGTCGGAGTCGCCAGCTTTTGTCTGATACGCTCAGCGTGCTTAACCTGCTTTTCACTGACTAACCCGGATTTTAGAAGAAGCGAGACAATTACTCCGTATTCAATCTCTTTGTCGTTTTGCATTCATGCATACCAGGAAAAGACGTTCAATCGAAGACGACCTTATAAAATTCCAAAATTAATTTGATTGTACAATGATTTAGGTCCGTTTACATTAAAAAAAATGAGATCGGGCTGTGGTAATATGGGAAGATTTAGACAATAATTTGAAAGTGCGGTAGATTGTTCAGCAGCTCATTGTATTCTTTAGTCAGTATTTGTCAGTTAACCTCTTTTTATATATTGCAATTAATATGTCGAATGGTTTTGCAGCAGTGAAAAAAATATGCAAAAATTGATGAAGTGTATTGCCCTGACGGTATTTTGGCTGATTCTGTCCGCCACTTCCGGGTTTGCGGTAGATGTTGTCCTCCCGCTCACCCTCGACCATAAGCTGTTAACCTCTCTTCTGTTACAACGCAGTTTTCCCGACGCTGACCGTAGTGCCTCGATATTGCGAACTTCCGGTGATTGCACCTATTTGAGGATTGCTGAACCACAATTCTTGCCGGCGGGGAAGCTGCTGCGTCTTGAGATGCGTCTGGATATCAGGGTTGGTACAGAAATGGGCGATACCTGTTTAGTTCCTGTTGAGTGGCATGGATATCTTGAGTTGTTGCAGCAGCCGATCTTTGACAGTCAGACTTTTTCACTTTCTTTTCGAACCGTCAATTCCAGTCTTTTAACCCTGTCCCGGAAACCGGCGAATATTGCCGGAATACTCTGGGAATTTGCCAAGCCCAGGGTGTATGAACATCTTGACCGGGTTCGCCTTGACCTGGTGCCGCCGATAACGGAACTGCGCACTTTTTTGGCGCCGCTCTTTCATGAGCAGGCTCATCGAGCGACCCAGGCCATGCTCGATAGCTTGCGAGGAGGCAGAGTTGATGTTGGGCAAGAGGCTGTTGTAGTGGAATTGCTCGCCGAGGTAGAGGAAGTCTTCGAACCGGAGAATGATCAATTGATCGTGGAATTAAGCCCTGAAGAACGTGAAAAATTGGTGCAGCTTTGGGAAACATGGGATGCTTTTCTGGTCCGGTTGCTTGTCACCATGGCCACACAACCGCTCCGTCTGGAAGACCGACAAGTCCTTATTGAAGTGCTGCTGGATACCCGCTACATCTTTATCGCAGCCCTTGATCAAAAAGATATCCGAGAAGATTTTGTCAGATCACAGTTTATTCAGGCCTGGAGGCAGCTGGCACCTGTTTTTCGGAGACAGCTTTATTCTCAGCCATCGGAGAACAGCCTTGGCTATCTGGCCTTTTTTACCGCTGCCGATGCTTTGACGGTTTTTGACCGAATGGGGCCTACTTTTGGGATCGAGATAAGTCAGCAGGGATTGTTGCGGCTGGCAGAAATGCTTTCAGGCAAGGGTACGACTTTGCCCTACAGTCCTCAAGTGGATAACCAGCTAAGAGAGCTGTTGCAGTTGCCGCCGACGCCGATCGACGAAGACGTCGACCCCTTCGACAACCTGGATAACAGAGACATTCCGGTAGAAGAACCAGACGTTGATCCTTTCTCACAGGTGTTTGATTTTTTCTTTAAGCCGGTATATGGCGCTGAGCTGCCGGTATATGAAGAAATTCTCCGCTGGAAGGTTCCCGGGGAGAATATGGCTGAATATATGGAAAGAGTAAAGGCGGTGCTTGCCGATGGCTCGGCCGCTATCCTGTCCAGAGGAGAAATTCCAAAACAATTCCACGATATGTTTAAAAACTTGATTCCGGCAATGGCCTGGCAGGAAAGCTGTTTTCGTCAGTTTATCGTAAAAAATAAAAAACTGACCTATCTCCTTTCCTATAATCAGTCCTCAGTGGGGATAATGCAGGTAAATGAGCGGGTCTGGAGAGGTGTGTATAACCGTGATCGTCTGCGCTGGGATATACAGTACAATATCCTTGCCGGTTGCGAGATTGCCGACCTGTATCTGCAAAAATATGTACTTAAACAATCGGTTTGGCAAAAAGGTGCCGACCTGGATCTTCTCTCCCGTGTTGTGTATGCCATGTATAACGGCGGACCGGGTCAGTATAAAAAATTTCTGGCTCGGGAAGAGGCCGGCAATCATTATCAGAGCGATCTGCTGTTTTTAGAAAAGCTGCAATGGATTGGCAAGGGAAAGTGGGAGCGCATTGGAGATTGTCTGTAGATGACGGGCCTTTCGAATTTGGTTTTTCCCTCTTTTTAAATCACGTATTATAATTATAGATAATTATCATGTAGTTAAGTCGGAAGTGTCTGCCCCTTCTGCTATTTTTTGTCCGACATCTGAGAATGTATATTGACAAAAAAATATGTATATGTACAATTAAGAAAAATGTAAATGTACATTTTTTGGGGGGGTGGATATGGAACTTACGGACAAGCAACAACAATTGCTCGACTATTTGACGGAGCGGATGGATGAGGATGGGCGCATACCGACTTTACGGCAGGCGGCTATCGATCTGGGAGTCAGTCATACTGCGGTGGCTCAGCTGATGAATCAACTGGAGAAGAAAAACGTTCTCCGGCGTGAGGGTTACTATGGCCGGACTATCCGTCTCTATCCCCAACCCCTGGAGAGCAGGAGCTCCCGGACCGGCCGGGAATTGCCGATCATTGGCCAGGTCACGGCCGGACTTCCCATGTATGCCCAACAGGAGTGGGAAGGAACGGTGGTGGTCGATAGTTCTGTCTTTCCCGGTGACAATTTGTTTTGTCTGCGGATTAAGGGACAGTCGATGAAGGATGCCGGTATCTTTGACGGTGATCTGGTGGTATGTGAACCCAGACAGTACGCTGAAAACGGAGAGATTGTCGCAGTTCTTATCCAGGGAGAGGAGGCGACGGTGAAACGTTTTTTCCTTTATGCCGATCATATTGAACTCCGACCTGCCAACGATGACTACCAGGTCATGTGTTATCCGTTCAGCGAACTGCTGATTCAAGGAAAGGTGGTCGGGGTGATCAGGGGCAAACATGCGGAGTTCGATGGTGAGCGGGAGTAACGGTCATTGTCCGGGAAAGGTGGAGCTCGTTTTTTCTCGGGGGCCAAAACAGCATGTTTGTCCCGTCTACGTAGGTACCTGTGGCTATTCCTATACCGAATGGGTGGATAGCGGGTTTTATCCGCAAGGGACCAAAAGCGCGGAGATGCTCGGACTCTATAGCCGCTGTTTTTCGGTGGTCGAACTTAATTATACCTGGTATCAGATGGCTCGGGCCGATGCCCTGGCCCGCATGGTGGAAAAAGCGCCTGTTCATTTGCTGTTTGCCGCCAAGCTGACCCGGACCATGACCCATGAGCGGGCGGACAACTGGCAGGAACAGCTCCGTCTTTATCGGCAGGGAATAGCGCCTTTAAAGAAACGACTTATCGCCGTTCTGGTCCAACTCCCCCCGGACTTTGATCGCTCCATTGCCAATCGCAACTATCTTGCCGCCCTTCTTGACGGACTGCATGATTTGCCGGTTGCAGTAGAGTTCCGTCACCTATCCTGGGCGACAGATCCGGTCTTTGCCGAGCTGGAACGGCGACAGGTTACGCTTGTCGCGGTTGATGAACCGTCACTGCCCGGGCTTTTCCCCTCCCTTGACGTGGTGACCAATCCGGCACTTTTCTATGTTCGTTTCCATGGCCGGAATAAAGATGGCTGGAAATCCGGCAATATGCAAAAAAAATTCAATTACGATTACTTAGACCGGGAGCTTCGAGCCTGGTGCGACAGTTACCTCTATTCCATGGCTACTCGAGCCGACCGTGGCATTCTGCTTTTTAACAACCATGTCCGGGCCCAGGCTCCGAGAAATGGTCAGAAGCTGGCTGCTATCCTTGCCGACCCAGGTCAAGGGGAATACTAACCCCATAAGCGGAAAATATGCCGGGATATTTTTAATATCCTCCTTGAAGGGTATAAGTGGTCTGGTGGTATCTTCAAGTTATGAATGTTAAAAGTGCATTCCGTTATCTTATTTTTTTATGACAGACTTTCAGGAGTAAGGCACTAATGTCTCATGGATTCAGACTGCGGGAACGGGCAGTGCTTCACTTTAATGTCGCCGATTTTGCCGTGGCTGTCGAACGGGTTACCGACAGCAGTCTGCGGCAACGACCACTCATCATTGCTCCGCTGCAGGCAGCACGGGCGGTGGTTTACGATATGAGTGAAGAGGCCTACGGGGAAGGGGTGCGTAAGGGCATGCCACTCAGGCAGGCGACCAGGATCTGTCGGGGGGCAGAACTTCTTGCACCCCGTGTAGGCCTTTACCAAAAGGCGATGCAGGCTTTTTTAAAAGAATTGCGGAATTATTCCCCTCTCATAGAATGTGGCCAGGCCGACGGCCATTTCTTTGTCGATGTCACCGGAACGCATCGGCTGTATGGTCCGGCGCCTGATGTCGGCTGGCGGGTGCGTCGTCAGACGCGCACCAGTCTCGGAATCAACCCTATCTGGACCCTCGGTACCAGTAAACTGGTGTCAAAAGTCGCTTCGAGACTGGTGAAGCCGGTGGGGGAATATATCGTTACTGCAGGTGACGAGGCGATCTTTCTCGCTCCGTTGCCTATTCACCTCCTCCCAGGGCTTTCCGGCAAGGAGCTGCAAAAATTGCAGGAGTTTCGGCTCACCACTATCGGCGCGCTGGCAAAGCTGAACAGAAACCAGCTTATGGTGCCTTTCGGCAGCCGTTGTGATTATCTCCATGCGGCCAGCCGCGGTGTTGATGACAGCAGGGTTTGCAGGCCTGTCGCCGACTTGGAGAGTGTTGACTACGAACATTCTTTCGCAGACGACACCAACGATCATCGGCAGCTTGAAGGTGTAGTCGCAGCGCTTGCAGGTCAGGCAGGATTCCAGTTACGCTCGCAGCAGCAGGTTGCCAGGCGGGTAGGTGTCTGGCTGAGATATTCCGACGGCGGACATGTGGTACGCCAGGCCACCTGTAAGATCGGGACCTCAGGTGATGTCCTGTTGCATAAACTGGCGCTGACTGCGCTGCAGCGTGCCTGGACGAGGCGGACGAGAATCCGCAGCTGCCGCCTGGTCTGTGATCGACTGCAGCGGCAGTCCCCCCAGCTGTCACTTTTTGCCGAACCGGAGAGCCGGCAACTCCAGCAGAAAAAAGTCACCGGGGCCATGGATACTCTTCGCAGGCGATTCGGCCATGGCGTGGTCGGTATAGGCAGGCAGTTTCAGGTTGATGTATCGGCAGACAATTCCGGTACCTTGCCCGTTGTGTCGGTTCATTGATCCTGCCTGTGTCCATCCTTCTCTTCAGGTAGTCGAGCATGTTGCCTTTACGCGTCAGGTCGTATTACTCCCTCCTTCAGGGCACCACGTCACCCGTGACCCTTTGCCGCCGTGCCAGAGAGCTGGGTTATTCCGCTTTGGCCCTGACTGACCGGGATAACCTTTATGGTCTCTGGGATTTCCTGAAAGGGTGCCGAAGGGAAGGATTGCGGCCAGTCATCGGTGCGGAAATCTCCGGGCCGGGCTCGAACATGCTCATCACCTGCCTGGTGCAAAATGAAGAAGGCTATACCAACCTGTGTTCTTTGCTGACCAGGCGGCATCTGGACAAAAATTTCAGTCTGATGACCGATGTAACCTCACGGGCAGGTGGCTTGATTGTTCTTTGCCGTGATATTCCGCTGTTGCAGAATTATAAGAATCTGGGGGTGCAGGTGGTGGTTGATCTCGGCGCACAACCCAATGCTCTTAGCCGTACGCTTCGTGCCTTTGCCGGAGAGCATGGTCTGGCTGCCGTTGCCACAGTCGACAGTGATATGAGTAAGGAGAGCGACAGGCAGCTGTATTGTCTCCTGCAGGCCATCCGTGAAGGGAGTACCATCAGTCGCATGATGCAGCAGGAGACGACGGCTGCCATCAACTGGCTGGCGGGTGAAGATGAGTACAGTAAAAGATTTGCTGTCTGGCCGGAGGTGTTGCAGGCAACGGAAAAAATAGCCGAAAGCTGCACCTTTACCGGACCTGATTTTGGCGTCGTCATGCCGCCATGGCGGGGTGGGGAAGGGTTGCAACCGGCTCAGGTTCTGCGGGAAAAAGCCTATCTGGGGGCAAGGCGCAGATATGGAGACGATCTGGGTGAGCCGGTGATCGAACGTCTCGAGCATGAGCTGAAAGTAATTGAAGATATGGGTTTTTCCTCCTATTTTCTGGTGGTTCGGGACATCGTTCACCGAAAGGGTGCCGATGGTAAACGAAAAAAACGAAGGATCTGTGGCCGCGGTTCGGGGGCGGCGTCGCTTGTTGCCTACTGCCTGGATATTACCAATGTCTGTCCGATAAAATATAACCTGTATTTCGAGCGCTTTCTCAATCCGGGTCGGATTGATCCGCCCGATATAGATATCGATTTTTCCTGGGACGAGCGCGATGATGTGCTGGCCGATGTCCTGCAGGATTATAAAGGTCATGCGGCAATGGTTTGTAACCATGTCTTTTTTCAACCACGTATGGCCATTCGGGAGACGGCGAAAACGTATGGCTTACCGGGGGGCGAGATATCCCGGTTGACCAAACGCATCCCCTGGATGCATGGCGGCGGGGCGGAGAACCTCGAACAGAGCCTTGTCTCTTTGCCGTCACTGAGAGATCAGGATCTGTCGCCTCCCTGGCCGGAGGTCTTAAAACTTGCCGAAAAATTGATTGGGGTACCACGCTATCTCTCCGTTCATCCGGGAGGAGTGGTGATTACTCCGAAGCCGATCAGCAATTATGTGCCGGTAGAGCTGGCTGCCAAAGGCGTGCCGATTATTCAGTGGGAAAAAGACGGGGCCGAGGAAGCTGGACTGGTCAAGATTGATCTCCTGGGAAATCGAAGCCTGGGGGTAATTCGTGACACTATTGCTGCGGTACACACAGGTGGCGGATGTCTCGACGAGATGACCTGGCAACCGGAAGATGACGCGGCGACAAGGATGTCAGTTGCCGAAGGGGCAACCATGGGCTGTTTTTATATTGAAAGTCCGGCCATGCGGTTGCTGGAAAAAAAAGCCGGGACCGGCGACTTTGAGCAACTGGTAATCCAGTCCTCCATAATTCGACCTGCGGCCAATGAATTTGTCCGGGAATACGTGCGACGATTGCATGGCGGCAGCTGGCAGCCGCTTTGCCCGGAGATTGGTGATATCCTGGACGACACTTTCGGGCTGATGGTTTATCAGGAAGATGTATCCAAGGTCGCCGTTGCCCTGGCCGGATTTAGCCATGGCGATGCCGATGGCCTGCGCAAGATAATGTCCAAAAAAGATAAGATACTTAGGCTGAAACATTACAAAACAATGTTTTTCGAAGGCTGTGCACGTCGCAATGTCGATCCTGTCGAGGTGGAACGAGTGTGGCAGATGATGATGAGCTTTGACGGCTATTCTTTTTGTAAGCCGCACTCCGCCTCCTATGCCAGGGTGTCGTTTCAGGCCGCCTATCTGAAACGACATTATCCTGCGGAATTCATGGCCGCGGTGATTGCCAACCAGGGAGGCTACTACTCAACCTTTGCCTATGTTTCCGAAGCCAAAAGGCTGGGGTTGAAAATTCTGCATCCGGATGTACAGAAAAGTGAAATCCGTTGGTCGGGTAAAAAAAAGCAGATACTGGTTGGATTGCAGAGCGTGCATGGCTTGTCGGTTGATTTTTTGCACAGGCTTTTTCGGGAAAGGGATAAAGCACCGTTTCAGAATATCGGCGATTTTTTCAGACGGACACAACCGGCGGATAATGAAGCCCGTGCCCTTATCCACGCCGGAGCCGTGGATAACCTGGAACCGGAGCGTACCCGAACCGTTCTTTTGTGGCAATGGGCCAGTTTTCAGCGGCTATTGCACGATAAAAGATGTGTTTCACTCTTTGAGGTAAGACTTCCTCTGCCGCCTCCATTACCGTCGCCGGACTTAAAGAGTATGTTGAGGCGTGAGTATGAAATCCTTGGTTTTCTGTGTGATTATCATCCCCTGCAATTCTTTAATCATCAGGGCAAAGGGCTTTTGAAAGTGGCAGCTTTACCGGACCGTATCGGGCAACGGGTGCAGCTGATAGCCTGGTTGTTGACCGGCAAGATGGTGTCGACAAAGACCGGGGAGGTGATGGAATTCCTCACTTTTGAAGATGAGACCGGACAAATTGAGACAACTTTTTTTCCTGAAGTATATCGAAACCACGCACATATGTTACAGAGTGGAAGAGGATATCTGCTCACAGGCATGGTAGAGAAGGATTTTGGCGCACTGACTCTCACCGTGGATAAGGTCAGTAACTTACAGATCTAAGCAAAAGTAATAATTTTGTTTTGAAAAAAAGTTAAAGTAACGTATAAAGATCAGAAGGAATTTCCCTAAACAGGATCTGATAAAATGAGAAACGCGAAACGTATCCTTATTATTGATGATGAGCCGACGGCTATCCACCTGCTCCGCAAGATCCTGGAAAGAGATGGATATGAGGTACTGGAGGCGAGGAATGGCCAGGAAGGGGTCGAGCTGTTTCAACAACACCCCTGTGAATTGGTCATAACCGATATGGTTATGCCTGTTAAAGACGGTCTGCAGACCATCCTCGACCTGCGTAATCTGGTATCTGACCTCCCTATCATCGCAGTTTCTGGAGGGGGGACTATCTCCAAGGAACGTTATCTTACTGTTGCCGGCTATCTGGGTCGAGTAATAACAATTGCTAAGCCCTTTACTATTGAAGAAATATCTGAAGCGGTGGAAACACTTTTAGCGGATCAGGGTTCAGGGGATTCTGAGGAGCTCTGAGCGTGCTGAACGAATTTTGCCTTGGCCCGGAAGCAAAAGGTGCAAGGGCGTAAATACAGAGGTAAGAAATGTTTTCAGTTGTAGAAGTCGGCATGACTCTCAATTATGTGATCGATTCAAGTTTTTCAAAGTACAAAGACCAGCCTGCAATAGGGATGGCGATGGAAGAGCCTCTTACTTATGGCGATTTCCATGAGAAAATTCTTGCCCTTGCAACACGCCTTCAGATGGAGGGGGTGGTAAAAGGTGACCGTCTCGCTATTCTTGGCGAAAATTCCCATAATTGGGGCATAGCATATTTAGCGATCGTTCGGCTTGGCGCCATCGCCGTTCCCATTCTTCCCGACCTGCCCGAAAGTGATGTCCATCATATCCTCAATGAGATGCAGGTCAAAGCCCTGTTCACCACCCAGAAACAGATAGAAAAAATTTATGAGCTTCGTAATGAATTAAAGGGGCCGGTTATCACTCTGGATGACTACAATGCAGAAATCAGTATCGTCAAAGTCGTTACTTTTTTAAATTATCTTGAAGAAGCGTTAATCTCATTCCGGGAAAATCAGGAGAATCCTTTCTTTCCTTCGGTAAGCGAAGATGATCCCGCTTCTATTTTATACACCTCGGGAACATCCGGATATTCCAAAGCGGTCATGCTGACTCATAAGAATCTGACCGCCAACGCTTATGCCGCATCCGGACTTAAAGAGATTAAGCCGGGATCTGTGTGGCTGTCTATTCTCCCCATGTCGCATACCTATGAATTTACCTGCGGTTTTATTCTGCCTCTTCTATGCGGTGGTCGTATTGCTTATGCTGGAAAAACTCCGACTCCAGCTATCCTGCAAAAGCTTTGTGCCTACGAAAAACCTTTTGCTATCTTTGCTGTTCCTCTGGTGATGGAAAAGATATTCAAAAAAAGGGTTTTGCCGCAAATTGAAAAAAGCAGCCTGTTGAAAGGAGTGTGTAAAATAGGTATCGGGAGAAAGTTTATTTATCGAAAGATTGGTAAAAAACTACTCGAATTTTTTGGTGGCAACCTGCAGTTGATGGGAGTCGGGGGAGCTGCGCTTAATCCTGATGTCGAGAGGTTCCTCTTTGAAGCAAGATTTCCATATCTTGTTGGATACGGTATGACTGAGTCTGCTCCTTTAATTGCCGGAGGGCCAGCCGGAGACAAAACAATCACAATTGGTTCAACCGGCAAACCGATCCCCGGTGTGGAGGTAAAAATAGTTCACCCGGATCCGGAAACCGGGATAGGAGAGATAACAGTCTGTGGTGCCAATGTAATGAGAGGGTATTACAACGATAAGGATGCCACTGACGCGGTGCTCTCCAAAGATGGCTGGCTCTCAACGGGAGACCTGGGCTTCATCGATAAAAAAGGCAACCTGCATGTTTGCGGCAGATCAAAGAATGTGATTGTTCTCTCTAATGGAGAAAATGTCTACCCTGAAGCGATCGAGCATAAACTGAATAGTTATCATTGGGTTGTTGAAAGTCTGCTCATTGAAAATAATGGGCAGATGGAGGCCTGGGTATATCCTGATTATGAATATATCGACGAGGTGACCGCCGGCAGTTCTCGAACCGATAGACGTGCTTATATTGAAGATCTGCTTGAGTCAATGAGGAAGGAACTGAATGAACAGTTACCTAAGGCCTCCAGGTTGGCAAAGATTTTTGAGCGAAGAGAGCCTTTTATCAAAACGGCTACCCACAAGATTAAGCGTTACCTGTACAGTGAGCATGCTATTTTGGGGTAGAAATGAATGATTTTTTTTATTGACTTCAAATCTCTGTACAGCCTCCACATCAAGACAACTTCTTTTATCTGCACCGCCCCTCCCACTGTGACCAATCATGGATATAACAACACAACACAAGACTATTTGTCCGCTGGACTGTCCTGATAGTTGCGGCATGATCGCAACCGTCGTCAATGGTAAAATTACCGCTTTGCAGGGGGATAAAGAGCATCCCTACACCAACGGTTTTATCTGCCGGAAGATGCGTCGATACCCGGAACGGGTTTACTGTCCGCAGCGGATTTTGTATCCTCAACTCAGAATGGGCAAAAAAGGTGCAGGAGAATTTCGCCGGATCGACTGGGATGAAGCGCTGGACATTCTTGCTGCCAGGCTAAAAGAGATACAGCATTTGCATGGGGGTGAGTCAATACTCCCTTATTCCTATGCGGGAAATATGGGGGCGGTTAATAGATTTGCAGGATACCCCCTTTTCCACAGGATGGGAACTTCCAGACTGGATCAGACCATTTGTTCTGCTGCCTCGGGAGCCGGCTGGGAAAAACAATGTGGCAATCTTGCTGGCTGCCCTCCGGAAAATGCAGCGGATGCAGAGTTGATTGTTGCCTGGGGAATTAATATCAAGGTGACCAATGTTCACTTCTGGCAATATGTTGCCGCCGCAAGAAAAAAAGGTGCCAGGCTGCTCGTTATTGATCCATATCGCAATCAGACAGTAAAATCGGCGGATAACTATCTTCAGGTAAAACCTGGTGGGGATAGTGCCTTGGCTCTTGGAGTGATGAAATCACTCATTGAAAAAAACGTGGTCGACCATGAATTTATAGAGCGACGCACTGAAGGGTTTGCTCAACAGAAAGCGTATCTAATATCCCGAAGCTGGGATGGTTTTGAAAACGAGAGCGGTGTTTCAAAAGGCGAAATGGAAGAGCTCGGTTCCCTGCTGGCCAGATCGCCCAAAACATTCTTTAGGATAGGTATAGGACTCTCTCGCAACAGTCGGGGTGGGATGGCAGTCCGGGCGATAACTTCCCTTGGCGCCTGCCTCGGTCTCTTCGCCGGTGGGAAAGGGCGGGGCGTTTTGCTTTCTTCCGGAGCCTTCAGGGGAAAAAAAGATACGTTAACATATCCATCCCTTGCACCAGGGCCAACAAGAACTATAAACATGATCCAGCTTGGTCATGCCCTGACCTCGATTGAACCGCCTGTGAAGGCCCTCATTGTCTACAATTCCAACCCACTGAGTGTTAATCCTGACGGCAAGATGGTTCGACGTGGCCTGGCCAGAGAGGATCTTTTTACCATCGTACATGAACAGGTGATGACCCCTACTGCCAAATATGCCGACCTGCTGCTTCCGGCTACTACCTTCCTGGAAAATCAGGATATCTATACTGGCTACGGACATTTTTATCTCGGTGTGGCGCAACCTGCAATCGAGCCGGTGGCCGAGGCTTGGAGCAATTTCAAATTATTTCAGAATCTGGCTTTGAAAATGGGTTTCGACGATTTGCCGTTTCACCAGAGCTGTGAGGAGAGGATTGTTGATTATCTGCATGGTATGGATGGACTGCCTGAGGATTGTAAAATTCAGGAAGTGTTGACAGGCAAGCTTGTTCATTCTACCTACAGCTTCGGTGACGGGCGGGGTTTAGGGCAAGGAAACCGCATGTTCCGTTTTGTATCTTCGGACTTAGCTCCGGAGCCGACCATTGCCTGCCTGACTGCAGCTGTTGAATTTGCCGATCCGGATCTGCAATCAAGATTTCCTTTGCGATTAATTACTCCACCTCACCCTGATCTCTTGAACAGCACCTTCGGAGAATTCTTTCCTGAAAAATACGGCACAGTGCTTATCCATCCAGACGATGCCGCAGCTGGTAATATTCAGGATGATGACGAAGTAATTCTGCACAACAGCAGGGGCCAGACAACCCGGCTCGCCAGGGTAACCACCGACACACGAAAGGGTGTGCTGGTAGCCGAAGGAATATTTTGGCCCGTTGAACCGGTTGACCGGGATGAAGACTTGTCTGGTGGGATTAACGACCTCACTTCCCAAAAGCTCACTGACATCGGTGGAGGAGCTACTTTTCATGAATCACTTGTAGCGATCACCCGTAAATTCAAGAAAGGAGCAGGGAGTTTGCGAAGCTGATGATCGGCACTATCACCTTGGATAAGATGCCGCTGAAGGCAAGGACCATGATAATGATAAAGCCGAAGCGCTCAATCCGCAGATAGGATAACGCTAAGTCGTTGGGGAGAAGGCCAACGAGAATGCGGCTGCCGTCAAGGGGCGGGATAGGCAGGAAATTAAAGATACAAAGTACCAGGTTAATCCAGACACTGGCTATCAGCATCGAGTTGAGCGGTAGAAGAATGGCCTCTGCCGCTGCCGAGTAGGGCAGTGCGCTGGCGAGCATCCAGATGCCTTTGGTCAACATCGCACTGACTACCGCCAGGACCAGGTTGGTTACGGGGCCGGCGAGAGCCACCCACAACATATCCTTTTTTGGATTTTGAAAATAGTTGGGATTGACTGGCACCGGCTTGGCCCAGCCAAATTTTATGAAGAAAAAAGCTATTGTTCCAAGAGGATCGAGGTGTTTCAGTGGATTAAGGGTAAGTCGTCCGGCATCTTTGGCGGTCGGATCACCAAGCCGATAGGCGATATAGCCGTGGGCAAACTCATGGAAGGTTAGTGCAAAAAGCAGTGGCGGGGCGAGAACGATAAGTTGGGTAATAAAGTGGTTCATTAGTGAGTATCAATATAATTCTGAGATTTGATTTTCAGTTTCGTCACCGGGCATATGCTAAGCATTATCCCGGCATCGGCAAGCGATTACAGTGGAAACTTCCTCTTAACCAGCGCGGCAGCTTCTTTAGGTCCCTGAGCCAGATCGTCCAGACGAATATCTTTTAAATAGTTGAGAATTTTCTTGAATTGTGGACCCGGCTTATAGCCCATTGCCATTAAATCTTTTCCTGTGAGACCGGCTTCAACATGTCTCAGCGTGGTCACATAGAGTGATACTGCTTTTTTGACATGATTTTTCCTGGCGATAGCCATTATGTAGAGTAGTCCCTCGAGGTTGATCTCTTCAAAGCAGGCGACTATTTTACTGTTCTTGTGGTTGTTATTGCGCGATAATCTGTCAATAGCTTTGTCCGCTCGAGCCTTCTGGTCCAAAAGATATCCTGATATCTTTGCTGTTTCCTGAAACCGTGTGCAAAAGGCCGATAATTCTCTCAGCCCGGACCTTGACATGATTGCCAACAGGTAGACTACCCAGTTTCGGCAGGGTTCATCAAGATAAAGTAAGCGAAACCAGGAAATCGCCAACTGGGCCTGGGTGAGGATATGCATAAACCTTCGGTCGATTTCGTAATGTGGATGTAGGTCAGGCCAGAGGAACTGGAAGAGACCAAACTCAGCCAGTCTTTCTATTGCAGGAATGGGGTTTTCTTCCGAGAAAATGATTTTAAGTTCCGTTAAAAAACGAGGGTCCTCACTCTTGCCAAAAAGTTTCATATTGACGGCATTTGCAATCAGTCGTTTTGTGTGGGGAGATATCTGGAAATCCATCCTCGTCTCAAATCGCACCGCCCGGAAAATTCTGCTGGGATCTTCTACGAAACTGAGGTTGTGGAGTACCTTTACAGACTTTTGCTTGAGATCGTTCTGGCTGTTGAAGAAATCTATCAGGGTACCGAAGTGTTCCTGATTAAGTTGAATTGCCATGGCGTTAATAGTGAAATCCCTGCGGTAAAGATCCAGTTTTATTGACGATAGCTCAACTGTCGGCATTGCCGCAGGATATTCATAATATTCGAGCCTGGCCGTAGCAATGTCAATTTTAAACCCATTTGGCAGCATTACAACGGCTGTCTTGAATCGCTCGTGGGTTCTGTATCTGCCGCCCAGGTGGGATGCAAGTGCTTTGGAGAAATCAACACCGTCCCCTTCAATAACTATGTCAAGATCAAGATTGGGTTTTTTCAGCAGCAGATCCCGGACAAAGCCACCCACTGCGTAGGCGTTGTATTTCAGCTTGTCGGCGACTTCACCAATAGTCTGAAGCAGCCGGATCATATCCCTGCTCAAACAATCGACAATGATGGCGTTAAGATTCCTCTTTCTTTCAAGGGATGGGTGATCAGCTTCATGGAGCAGGTTTTTCGGTAAATGGGCAGGATCGTTAATCAGTCTGTTGAGCAGGTCAGTTCGGGTGATAACTCCCATGAGTGCTTTGTTCTGAACAATCGGAATGAGCCGTTGCCTGTTCTCGATGATCAGTTCCTGGATGTCGGCCAGGGTTGCCTTGAGAGGAAGAGTCTTCGCGTCACTGGTCATGTAATCACTGACTGGCCGGTCACCAAGAGAATGGTGTGTTGCTTTCTCAACTATCTGGCGGGTGATAATTCCCAGGATAGGGTGGTTGTCATCAGCAGGGATGCGAATGTCTGCACGCACCGGAGCTGCAGTGATGTTGTATCTGGTCAGCAGTGCTTTTGCTTCAAAGATGGTGGAATCCGGGGTGATTGTAATGGCCGGTTTGGACATCATTTCGCTTGCAATAGGCTGGGGGTGGATGTGCCGGTGCAGCGTATGGATCAGCTTTTCCTGTGCTTCAATCAGGGTCATTTCCTTCAGTGTCGCTGAAGCCGCCGTGGCATGGCCACCACCGCCGAGATCGCGGGCAATGATGCCGACATTTACATCGGCCACACGACTGCGGGCGATCAGGTAGATACGGCCTCCCATGGAAATGAGAGCAAAAAGCACGTTGAGGTTTTCCATGGTCATGAACCGCTTGACGATCAATGCAAATTCATCAACATAGTCGAGAAACGAATGGGTGACCACGACTATGGGGATATCCTGAATAGTGTATTGTTTGGCACTCTTCATGAGTTCATGCAGGATGGCTATTTGTTCGGAGGTCAGTTCGTGGGAGATGAACTGAGCGACCTGGTCAAGTTTGGCACCTTTTTCCAGGAGCCATGCTGCTGCTATGAGATCTTCAGGAGTAGTGGTCAGATGGGTGAGGGAACCGGTATCTTCATAAATTCCAAGAGCAAAGATTGTTGCCTCATTGGGGCTGACAGGTATTTTCCTTTCACGGAGTATGTTAACCAGCAGTGTTGTGGTGGAGCCAAAATCCTCGATTACTTCAAGATCACCATGGAGGTCACCGCTGTGCTGAATATGATGATCGTATAAGTGCAGCTTTATACCGGGGTTGCCAAGACATTCTGAAAAAGGACCAATCCTCTCTGAAGACCGTGTATCTACCAATATGAGTGTGTCAACAGCTTTGAGATCGATATCTTTGATTCTTGGGAAATCGTAGGAATAGAGCAGGCTCTGGGAGATGAACTCACGGACATTTCTTTCCTGGGATCCTGCAAAGGCCATGACGGCATTGGGGTAGATTTTCAGGGCAGCAACCATCGATGAGAGTCCGTCGAAGTCTGCATTGATGTGTGTGGTGATCAGTTGCATTGTTGTTTTCTGTCAGACCTGAGGTTATGGCCCCGTCAAGCGGAAATTGTTTTATATCGCTTGAGAATTATTGTGCTGATAATAGTGTATTGTAGGGTACCTGTCGGGAATTTACCACAATAGGAAAAAATTTACTTTTTCTTATCCCCGGGGATGAAACTTTTTGTGGATGCTTTTCAATCTGTCCTGATCAATATGGGTGTATATTTGGGTGGTGGCGATATCCGCGTGCCCAAGCATCATTTGCACAGCACGTAGGTCGGCACCGTGGCTGAGGAGATGGGTCGCGAAAGAGTGTCGGATCATGTGGGGGGAGATCCTCTTGCTGATACCGGCGGCCAATGCCGTTTTTCGAACTATCTGCCAGAACCGTAATCTTGTCATACAACTGCCGCGTCCGGTAATAAAGAGGTAATTGCTTCGCTTGCCTTTAAGTATAAGTGGTCGTGCTGTCTTCAGATATTGCTCGATTTTTTGTTTTGCCTGGTCCCCAAAAGGAATCAGTCGTTCTTTATTGCCTTTGCCCAAAACCCGGACAAAACCGGCGCTGAGATTGCACGCAGCAAGAGGAAGCCGGACCAGTTCGGATACCCTTAATCCTGTAGAATAGAGGAGAAAGAGCATGGCGTTATCCCTTGCGGCAATAGGGGTAGAGATATTTGGCGGTGCCAGCAGAGTCTGTACTTCTGTCTGGGAAAGTGCCTTGGGTAGACTCTGGCCGCTACGCGGGAGGTCGACTGCGCTAAAAGGATTATGCTTGACGATATTTTCCCGGAGCAGGAAAGTGAAAAATGACTTCAGTGCGGAAATGCGCCGGGCATTAGTCCGATTGCTCACCTGTCTTTGTTCTTGGCATTGTTCGATAAAGCTGTGAATCGTTGCCTGGTCGACAGCGTTCAGAGTTCTTTTTTTGAGGGAGGTGAGAAAAGTGAGAAAAAAATTGATATCGGCAGCATATGCCTCAACACTGTTTTCGGCCAACCTTCTTTCGGAGATAAGGTAATGGAGATATAGTTCCTGAGTCGCTGCAAATTGTGTGGGGAATTTTGTAGTTTCGATGGCGCCTCAGCTGTCAGGCAGTCAGTCAGACTCGAGCTGCTTTGTTATGATGCACGACAAATGGAAAAGCCTGGCATCATGCCAGGCTTTTTAGACAGGCAGCCTGCTAAAATGATTTTTTCATTCGGTTGAACTTGCGGAGTTTTCTGCGGGCTTCTGCCTGCTTCCGGCGCTTTTTCACACTCGGCTTCTCATAGTACTCACGACGTTTCAGCTCTCTTTTGATACCGTCTATCTGTAGCTTTTTTTTCAGCTGTCGAATTGCGTACTCAAGATCTCCTCTGACTTCAACTTCTATCATTTGTGGCTCCGTTTTGCGAATTTGTCATAATTTTTATAAAAAGATCAAGAAGTTATCTGTCTTTTTAGTAAATAGCTATAGTTTCAAGAAAACAATCTCGTTTATATACTAAAGACAGGAAGTATTTGTCAATGGATTTTCGTGGACAATTCGGACAATTTTCTTCCGATGATGAAAGAGTATACCATAAAAACAACGGAAGAGTAAGGTGTTATTCTTAATTTCAAGGAGAGTGGCGGGTTGTTCTTCTTTACAACAACCCGGTATACTGGTAAACAATCTGCCAAAGGGTATTCTCCTGGGGATAACGCCTGGAAAAATACCTGGAATCCATTGATATCAGCGCAGGAGATCAAGAATTGGGCTTTCGAGAAATAACCATTCAACTCCCCACCGATTACACGGACGGGGTACTGAAGGCTGCCATCGGCAAACAGCTCGGTATTAGAGAATTTTCCTGGCAGATTGAGGGCAAGAGTCTTGATGCGAGGAAGAAAAGCAACATCCATTGGCTGATTCGTGCCGGTGTTCTCTCGGATGAACTTAAAGGAGGTGAGCCCTTTATCTATCCTTCTCTGGAAATCCCATTTAAATCGGGAAGATCCACAGCACTGGTGGTGGGTTCCGGACCGGCTGGTTTTTTTACAGCTCTTGTTTTACAAACAGCCGGATTTAAGACAACACTCATTGAACGGGGCTCCCGCGTGGACCGGCGTTCGGCCGGCATTAAGGAATTTGAACGTTCCGGAACCTTTGACCCAATCAACAATTACGCCTTCGGTGAAGGTGGTGCGGGAACTTTTTCAGATGGAAAACTCACCTCCAGAACAAAGAACGTAGCAAGAGAAAAACAATTTGTCCTGTCAAGCTATATCAAGGCTGGTGCACCGGCCGAGATTGAATATCTGGCTCACCCTCACCTTGGCACCGATTTTCTCAGGCATATTGTAGCAAATCTGAGAAAAGAATTCGAAAGCTTAGGCGGTGAGATGCGGTTTGAGACTCTTCTCACTGATATTGTCACAAATAACGGTAAGGTAAGTGCGGCAATTACCTCGTCGGGAGAGATACCTGCAGAGGTGCTGGTCATTGCGCCGGGCCATTCGGCCCATGAAACCTATCGTATGCTTATCCAAAACAACGTCCGTTTTCGGACCAAGAATTTTGCCATCGGCTGCAGGGTGGAACATTCACAGGAGCTCATCAACAGAGCACAGTGGGGAAAAGCATCCTTACCCGGCGTTAAAGCTGCAGAGTACCGGCTAACGTCAAAGGGAGGTGGATATCTCCCGGTCTACACTTTTTGTATGTGTCCAGGCGGCGTCGTTGTGCCGGCAACAGCTTATGAAACAGCCAATATAGTCAACGGGATGAGCCGGTACAAGCGCAGCGGTCGATTTGCCAACGCCGCCTGTGTGGCCGGTTTCAACCTGGAGTCCTTATTGAAGAAGGACGTCGAGCCCTTGGAAGCCCTGGATTGGCTGAGTGATCTGGAACACCGATTTTACCAGTATGCCAAGGGTTATCGGGCACCTTTTACCACAATCAGTGGATTTATCGGCAGGAAAACACCTTCCGGAACTGTAGATTCCAGCTATCCGCTGGGACTCACCCCTGCCCCTCTCTGGGAGCTGCTGCCTCCGGAGATCAGTCGTTCGATGGCCCAGGGCTTGAAGGTATTCAGCAATAAACTTAAAGGATTTGAGGCTGGTATAATATTGGGGCTGGAGAGCAAAACATCATCGCCCATTCAGGCTCTCAGGGAGCCTGACAGGTGTTGCCAGGGTTTTTCCAACTTGTACCTGGTGGGAGAAGGTTCCGGCTGGTCAGGTGGGATTATCTCCAGTGCTGTGGATGGAATACGGACAGCTCTCGCTATTATAGAAAAAGAATCGTAAAAAGCATTTCTACGTCATCTCCTGCCATTGGGTTGGGGATTTTAGCTTGATCAATACAGGTCTTGAGAAACCGAACTATTATTTCTTAAGACTAATGGCCTTACCTTTTGATCGACTCGATTCGGTAGGTTCATATCCTACAGCAATTGAAGTTTACCTTCCTCGTGTTTTGTCTGCTTTAACTTGAAAACAATCAGTTTATCAACGATTTACAAGTTTCATTCAAAAGAATATCATCCCACTCTGATTAGATGGTCTGTATTCACAGCTCTCAACGATACATCGAGCCCGTCTCCACAACGAATCAAAAAAAGTGAACAAAAGAAAGAGGTAAAAATTGGAAAAGAACGCTGATATGTACTGGACAGGTTTGTCCCCGGATGAGGCAAGAGAAAAGCTCGTCAAAAAAGACAAATCAATGAAAGACAAGCGAATGACGCTGAAGCAGGCGGTTGCCCAGTTTATCAAGGATGGGGATAATGTCGGTATCGGTGGTTTTGTAAATATTCGTCAACCTATCGCCAT
The DNA here is from genome assembly GCA_963709755.1 of uncultured delta proteobacterium. Taxonomy (GTDB): domain Bacteria; phylum Desulfobacterota; class Desulfobulbia; order Desulfobulbales; family Desulfocapsaceae; genus Desulforhopalus_A. The sequence goes on along the minus strand of CAVPXO010000001.1, from coordinate 607,044 downwards.
TACCCACGAAATGGTTCGTCATGGTTTCAAGGATCTCACTCTTTCCTGGCAGTCTGCAGGCATGGCTCCGGATTATCTGGCGGGAGCGATGATGCTCGACCCTCATCATTTTTCAATTAAACGCATCGAATTAGCGTACTGGGCCCATGAAGCCTTTGGTCTTTCTCCGATGTTCAGGTATCTAGGGGAACGCGGCTTGATCGAGATAGAAGACTGGAGCAACTACAACATGTCCGCCAGATTCAAAGCCGGCGCCATGGGACTTCCCTTTATTCCAACTCGCGGGCCTTTGGGGAGTGATATCATTCGAACAAGCCGTACCAAGGTAATAGATTGTCCTTTCACCGGCCGTCCGATAGCGCTGTTGCCGGCAAGTAATCCCGATGTAGCCATAATTCATGTACAGGCGGCAGATATGTACGGCAACTGTATTATTCGCGGTACCGATTGCACCTGTGCCGAGATTGCCATGGCTTCCGCACATACCATCGTCACCTGTGAACAGCTTGTTGCTCATGAATTGGTGGTGAGCAATCCCAAGGATGTCATCATTCCTTTCCTGGCTGTAGATGCCATCATTGAAGTTCCTTTTGGTTCCTATCCCGGTGCGTGTCGTCGTCATTATTATTTTGATGGCGAGCATATCAAAAAATTTCATGCAGCAGCTGAAGTAATGCGTAAAGAGGGCAAAACAGATCTCTTGCAGGCTTATTATGATGAAAATATCTTTGGCGTTGAAGGATTCGGAGAATTTATCTCGAAGTTTCCGTTTGAAAAATTGTTGGCAGCCCAATCAGCTGAGTCATTAAATTATGAACGACTCGTCTGAACCTTTGTGTGCTCACATTTAACTGACCCAGGAAAAATTTCTAAGGTGCTAAAGCAGACATTACAAATGAAAGGAGTTATTATGACATTTTCAACCGACTACACCGCCCAGGAGATCATAGTTGTGGCGGGAGCAAAGATATTGGAAGATAACAAAGTAGTATTTGTGGGTACTGGTTTACCCATGGTTGCCTCTCTTCTTGCCAAACGTACCCATGCTCCGGGGTTGATCCCGGTTTTTGAGGCAGGCGCTGTTGGTCCTCCATTGAAGGTTGGTCTGCCTCTTTCCGTAGGGGATTCCAAAACCTTCACGAGTGCGTCCTACTTGAAAGGTCTGAACGCAGCATTCGAAATGACCCAGCGAGGATACGCCGATATAGGGTTCATTGGTGGGGCGGAAGTAGATATGTACGGCAACCTGAACTCTACAATGATCGGTGATTTTCCGGATGGCTACCAGAAACCAAAAGTGCGGCTACCGGGAAGTGGTGGAGCAAGCGATATGGCTGCTTCCTGTGAGCGTACCATTCTCATCGTTCCTCATGATAAGCGTAAATTTAATGAGAAACTTCAATATGTAACAAGCCCAGGTTTTCTGGATGGTAGTCCCAATGCCCGCTACAAAGCAGGATTACAGGGTCAGGGACCATATCGAGTCATCACCACCAAGGCAATCCTCGATTTCGATGAAGAAACCAAACGCATGCGCATCCTGCAGATATTCCCTGGAGAAACAGTTGAATCCATTCAGGCTGCGACCGGTTTCGAGTTGCTGGTGGCTCCAAACGTCTCAACTTTTGATCCGCCGACAGTCGAAGAGGTTCGTATGATTCGTGAAGACATAGATCCAACCCAGGCGTTTGTTAAACGCTTACCCAGGAGAAGCATAGTAAAAGATGAAAGCAACGTGGTGATTATTCCTGGTGATGAGCAGTTGTCTTTTATTAATGCAAAAAATGGTGGGGTAGCCCAGGTTTCACATCAAAGTTGATTAAACGTTTTCACAGGGTAATAGAGCACCTCCATTGTCAAGATTTTTTGTATGTCGATTCTTCCGGTTGGCAAGCCGCGGCCCAAGTAATCAAGAAGTAATTGTTCTTATGAAGTAAAGGTAGCCTTGATGATTCCCTCGATCGAGGCGGATTCAAGGCTATCTGGTGTATCTACAAGGTCCCAGGGCAATCTCCCTGGAACATCCAAATATGACATAATAATAATGGGTTGGAAGCCATCAGAATATTTTGTTCTTTATTATTTTTTTAGTCTTCAGGATTTCTCGGGAATACCTTCGGCCTCTTGCTCAGGTATAGAATTTACCGTATAGTGCTAAGGATATTTTCTTCCTGCTCTCTTCAATAAAGGCACGCTGCAGTCAGCATTATGAAATCATTTCAATTCACTATCAGGATGAAGCTGTTCCTCAGCTATTCCTGCGCGTTCCTGCTGATACTGATTATTTCCGGCCTTTGTAACTTCTTTTTTGTCAAAGTGATTATCGAACGAAATATCGAGAGTCAACTTGAACAATCAACCAACGCCCTCCTCAATATGGTGGAGACAGCCACCGAAGTTTCCTTGAAGAACTACCTCCGGGCGACTGCAGAAAAAAACCTTGAAATTGCCCGGTACTATCACCAGCGAGTACAGAACGGGGAGATCTCTGAACAGGAAGCGAAAAAGCAGGTAGCCGAAATTTTTTTGCACCAGCATATTGGTGAATCCGGCTATATCTACATCATCGACAGTGAAGGCGTTCTGCAGGTACATCCCGAATCATCTCTGGTCGGCGTTAATATTTCAGACAATGATTTTGTCAGAGACCAGAAACGTAGAAAGAATGGTTATCTGGTCTATGACTGGCAAAATCCGGGAGAAGAAAGTAAACGCGGCAAGGCACTGTATATGTCCTTTTTTAAGCCATGGGACTGGATTATCTCGGTTTCGACGTATCGCAGTGAGTTCCGACAGCTCGTCAAGATCGACGATTTCAGGGATAAGGTACTCGCCCTTACCTTCGGCAAGACCGGCTACAGTTTTGTGATGGACCTCGAGGGAAACCTGGTCATCCATCCACAACTGGAAGGATATAATATTTTTCAGGAAAAAGATGCCCAGGGGCGACATTTCATTCAGGACGTATGCAGCCGTAAGAAGGGAAAAATCATCTACCCATGGCAAAACCCAGACGACCCCGAGCCGAGGGAAAAACTCGTCATTTTTAATTATATTCCTGAATTTCAGTGGATTGTAGCCTCTTCAAGCTATCTTGATGAGTTTTTTGCACCCCTGGACACCATCCGCAAATTCATGCTGGCGGCGATGGTGACGGCGCTGATACTGCTCCTGCTCCTGACCTTACTCATCAGCCGCACAATTACGGCTCCATTGCAGGAATTGATGTCCCATTTCGCAAAGATTCCGAGTGGCGACTTCACTCCTCGAATACGCAACGAATACAGCGGCGAGATCGGCAAACTTGCCGGATATTTCAACAAGTTCATGGCTCGGCTGGAGCTGTACAGCAATGACCTGAAAAAAGAAATTCAGGTCCGTACTCAGGCAGAACTTGCACTCAGGCAATCCGAGGAGATGTTTTCCAAGGCATTCAGTCTCAGTCCAATAGGTATTCTTATCCTGAGTTATCCTGATGGGCAGATTATCAGCGCAAACGACAGCTTTATCAAGGCAACCGGTTTCGAACGAGAAATGCTGCTCAATCGCTCTCTGTTTCGTACAGGCATTCTTTCGACACTTGATTCTCTTAGAGTATTGCAGCGAGAACTTGCCTGCAGCAAACATATCAGGGAAAGGGCCATCTCTTTTCGCACCCGCAAACGGCAAAACAGGCAGGCCCTGGTTTCAGCTGATCTCATTGATCTGTGGGGGGGGGCATATGTCCTTGTTGTCATGGAAGACGTTACCGAGCGTCAACAGCTACAAGAACGTCTCCTTGATATCGGTGAAATGGAACGTCGTAAAATTGGCCAGGATATCCATGATGATCTCTGCCCGCATTTGATCGGAACAGAAGTCATGTCAAAGATTTTGCTAAGAAAATTGGAAGCTGAAAACTCCATGGCCGTGCAGCTGGCAGAGAAAATTCGTACTCTCATAAAAGATGCCATTGGTAAATCGAGAGGAATGGCACGAGGGCTTTGTCCTGTCTTCCTGGTTGATCGCGGGCTGGAAGCTGCTATGGAGGAATTGGCAGCCAATACAGAAGCAGTGTATAATCTGGCCTGTTCTTTTGAAGGGGAAGGGCATATGTCCTTTGAAGAAAGTACGGATAGTATTCATATTTTTATGATCATTCAGGAGGCTGTTTCCAATGCTGTCAGGCATTCGGAGGCGGGCAGCATTACTATCCGGCAGGAAAGAGTGGACGACCTGGTTCGAATTGTCGTCGAGGACGATGGAGTAGGCATATCCGGTCAGAACGAAGCAACAGGAATGGGCTTGAAAATTATGAGATACCGGGCAGAACGTATTGGATCGGAACTGACGATACAGCCTGGCGAACATGCAGGAACACGGATAATAGTCACTCTCCAGGGTGTAACCATTGAGGACTATAATGGTGCATGAAGCATGCACCTTGTTTCGATAACTCCAAGGAAAAGATTATGACCACTACCCGCATCGTAATTGTTGAAGATCATCCTGTTTTTCGTACAGGGTTAAAAGAGTTAATTGAAACGGAAAAAGACCTTCTTGTCTGTGGAGAGGCTGACACTGTCAATAATGCGATGAAGGTTATTGCGGACCAACAACCGGACCTGATAATAGTTGATATTACCTTGAAAGGCCGAAATGGTATCGAACTAATTAAAGAGCTTCATCGAGACACACCTGGGTTGCCTGTTCTGGTGCTTTCCATGCATGATGAGTCACTCTATGCCGAACGTGCCTTTCGTGCCGGAGCGAGTGGATATATCATGAAGGAAGAGACCTCGGAGTCTATTGTGAAAGCTATCCGTATGGTCCTTGGAGGTCAGAAATATGCTTCGAAACAGTTCCTTGCCAATGTCCTCAATAAGTTTCTAAGCCATTCTCCTGAAGATACACGTTCTCCCATCGATCGTCTGACGCATAGGGAACTCGATGTCTTTCGCCTGCTGGGAAAGGGCATGACCACCAAGGATATCGCCAGTCACCTTGATCTCAGTGTCAAAACCATTGGTACGTACCGGGAACGCATTAAGGTAAAATTAGATTTGCAAAATGCTTCGGATCTGATACATTCCGCGGTCCGCTGGCTGGAAAAGGGAGATCTGTAGTTTCTGAATGCATTTTCTCTCTCCTCCTGTATTCCCTCCTGTTCTCACACCTTGCATTTCGGTAGGTTCATTACCTACGCCGTCTGGCGTTTTTACCTCCCATTCGCTGTCTCTTAATCTTCCGGAAAATTTGAGTTTGCCGCTGATTTACAACTCCTTAAGAATATCTTAAGCTCGTTTCATCTTCATTAAGATACCGCAGGGCAGTATTGGTTTGAAAAGGACGTTTTGTTGGATGAGTGTCATTGACAGCAAAAAAGTTCACAAGGAAGTCAGTCATGAAAGAGCAAGCGAATTCGTATGATGGAATAATGCCCCTGTGGGAAAAAGCAATATACTCTCAGGGGACAATAGCTGCTCCCTTCTGTGAAGAAGCTTCTCGGGAGGCGGGCAACAAAAAAACTGCGAAGAATAACGGCATGTATGATAAACGAACCTCTTTAACGGAGGCTGTGAGACGCTGTCTGAAAGATGGGATCACTATCAGCATCGGTGGTTTCGCCAATACTCGTATCCCCGTTGCGAGTATCCATGAAATTATTCGTCAGGGAGTGCAAGACCTGACAATCTCTGTTCAATCAAATTCAATCTGCTGCGAGTTGCTGGCGGGAGCGATGATACTGAGTCCCGACCATCTGTCTCTTCGCAAGATTGAGTTTGCCTGGAACAATAACGAGAGAATTGGCGCTTCACCACTCCTTCGATATTTGCTAAGCAACAAAATGATTCAAGTTGAAGAATATACCACCAGTGGAATGTCGGCCCGTTTCAAGGCCGGAGCAATGGGGGTATCCTTTCTTCCGGTTCCTGACAATGGTGGCTGTGATTTGGAATTGATCAATCGTGGCAAGATGAGTATCTGCCCCTTTACCGGGGAAGATGTCTATCTGGTGCCTGCCTGCAATCCGGATTTGGCCTTGATTCATATTCAGGCTGTCGACATGTACGGTAACGGTCGTATCTTTGGAGATCACTGTCTATGTCCTGAAATAGCAGAAGCGTCAATCAACACCATCGTCACTGCCGAACAGATCATCCAAGGCACCAGTATCAAAAAATATCCATTCCTTACGGCTATCCCCTTTCATGTTGTCGATGCCGTGGTTGACCAGCCTTTTGGCGCTACACCGGGGGCCTGTTACGGAAACTATGGATTTGATGTATCGGATACTCATAACTTTATAGATATTTGTGAGGACTTTTGCAAAACAGGCGATAAAAAAACTCTCAGGGGCTACTACAATAAATACATTTTCGATGTAGATAATTTTGATGATTTTCTCGAGCAGAAGCCCTACCCAGTATTACAAAAATTATGTCAACTTGATGACGGACAAGCTGTTATCCTGGACTGAAAATCGCTTGCCTTGCCGGAATTGAGAGAGACTGGTCGCCGTTTCTTGAGGTGTTACTGAATTTTGGAACATTGACTCTACTGTGGAAAAGACCTCCTTACCCACGTCGCGTTGAGCCAGTCTCAAGTCCAACCCCCAGTATCTTCAGCACTTAAAGAAAAGGCGACCAAGCTCTCCAATTCTCCGGTTGTTAGAGTATTTCTTCCAATAAATCGCAAGCGGCTTTGACAGCATTGACACAATGGGATTCAAAGTATTTCAGGTCCATGGCTTTTTTAAAGTGAGCTGGATCGCCGATATTCAGTCCCAAAATAGATTCGCAGCTGCATGATCCCATGCGTGCCTTAAAACCGGACATAAAATTTCTCCCTAATTCATAAGTCTTTCTTTTGGCATCGATAGCTTGAATATCACCTTTGCCATATTGCATAGAGATGGCCAGCAGAGCGCCGGTGACCGCGCCGCATAATTCGTCACCGGAACAGGCAACGCCGGCTCCGAAGATGGTCGAGAGCTTTAGAGCACTCTCCTCATCAAGAACTTCTCTTTGTCGATAGGCGGTGAAGACTGCCTGGCTGCAATTGAACTGTTGCCTGAACAATTCTAAGGCTTTATCTTTTCTCTGCATTGTGAATTCGGCCTCCTTGGCAGTTTTAGTCACCTCTTAATTTATGGTGTTACCGGGAGTCATGTCGCTCCTTAACATACCATGTTTTTTACGTTTATGTCGTGCAGGAAATAATCTGTATTACAAGTTGCTCAAAGCGGCAATGAAACCGGCATATTTTATTCTCTTTACTTGTATAAGCTATTGATATAAAAAAAATCTTTTATTAGTTTTCTCCGGCAAAAAACAGTGGGTTACTGCTATTACTAAAAATATAAGCTCAATGGAGCCGATGATACCACCCGATGGAACACGTAGACTGGAAGATCTTGCCATTGAATGATCAGGTGGAATTTATGGCCTCGTTGCTTGAGCCTGACGATCTGTTGAGGCGAATACGTTTGCATGTTAAGGAGGAGACAGAGGCGCGGCGTCTTCCGCGCGGTACTTTTCCCTTGCTGCGGGAGACTCTCCTGGCGGGAGAAGTGGCTCGTGGACAAGCCGGAGAAATCACAGGATATGGCGAACGTATGGCCCGCAATGTCGTAGCTGAGTTGCTGAGGAAGGGATTTTTGAAATCCCAAAGCACGCGCAGCCCTTTGACGCTTGCCTTTCCGATCGACGCAGTCGAACGCTGGTTTCCAGGGTTGTATCCGGGTATGTGAAACTTGACCATATCCATTTAAGCTGTTGGTAGAGGAAATACAGGCGCAAAGTCGGCTTTTTAGAGCAGCTAATTCAATAAATCTTATTTTTTGCGTGATCTTGATTGTAGTGGAGGGTAGACTGAAGTTGAGAGTCCGCAATTTCTATGAGTACAATGTTGAGATATTTGATTTGAAAATATCGTGCCTGTTTCTGGGGAAGGTCTTGTAATTTGATAACCGTGAGATCGATTCGAAAAGCTGAGGAATGAAAATTATGCAAAAAGAAAAATTACATATCGCTTTAATTGCCGGTGGCGTTTCTGGAGAACGTGAAGTTTCACTCAATGGTGCTGCTGGGGTGGAGAAAGTACTTGATCCCGGGAAATTCATGGTGAGGCGTTATGACCCAGCAACAGATCTGGCCAGGCTTGCAGCCGACGCTTCGGAGATAGATTTTGCTTTTATTCTGCTCCATGGATTATTTGGAGAAGATGGCACCATGCAGGGTTTTCTCGACCTTCTCGGGGTTCCGTATCAGGGCTCAGGGGTGCTCGGCAGCGCTATTGCCATGGATAAACAGCTGGCCAAGGAGTTGTATCAACTCAATGGTTTGCCGGTGGCGGAATCACAAATTATTACCGATGAAGATATCGTTGACGGTGAACAGCTGATAAATCGTTTAGGGCTGCCCACAGTTGTAAAGCCGGTTCATGAGGGATCGAGTCTTGGTCTTACCCTGGCAAAGTCGAAGGAAGAGCTGCTGGCGGGGATCACACGGGCACTGCGTCACGATTCCCATGTGATGGTGGAAAAATATATTAAAGGAAGGGAACTGACAGTCGGCGTGCTTGGCAATAAAGAGGTGGAAGCACTGCCGGTAATCGAGATCGTGCCCGGTAAGGATTTTGCCTTTTTTGATTACGATGCCAAATACAAACCCGGTGCCACAGAAGAAATTTGTCCTGCCCGGATCAGTGAAGATGCCACCAGACTGGCTCAGCAGTATGCAGTAACCGCCCATAAGGCACTACGGCTGAGAGGCTATTCACGGACAGATATGATGCTGGCGGAAGATGGCTCTTTATCTCTGCTTGAAACCAACACCATCCCGGGGATGACCGCTACAAGCCTTATGCCTCAGGCTGCTGCTGCGCATGGCTTATCTTTTCCACAGTTTCTTGAGCGATTGATCGAGCTGGGCCTGGAAGGTCGTTCAACGAAAAAATAACGTATTACGTCACAATGCGGTGGGGAGCATTGAAGACGTTTACTCTGTCCGGTCTGGCGTAGGCGGCAAGGGTTGCACCTGCTCTTCTGGCGATGGCCAGACCCAGTGATGAAGGTGCCGTCCGGGACATAATTATCGGGATGCCGATCCGGGCGCATTTCAATACCATGTCTGAAGTAAGACGACCTGTGGTGTAGATTGCGCTTTTAGGAGTTGCCTTGCCAAGCAGGATGGCCCCCAGTACTTTGTCCACCGCATTGTGCCGTCCGACATCTTCATAAAAAAGCCGGAGCTTTCCGTCCTCCCACAAGCCGCATCCATGGATACAGTGAGTTTGGGGACCGAGCGGGGAAAATTGCAGTGCCTGGCGGATAAAGTCGCTTATTTCCGGGAAGGTGATCGTGCATTCCTGCAACGGCTCAAACGCTCCTTCCAGCATTTCCTTGGAAATCTTGCCTGTTCCGCCGCAACCGGAAGTAATTATCACTTCTTTGGGTTCTGTTCGTTCTACATCGGCGTATACTGCTATCCGGCCTTCCGGACAGATATAAATTTCTCTAATTTCCCCAGGCTCTTTTATATAGCCCTGGCCAAAAAGAAATCCGGCGCCGAATTCCTCAAGGCCTATTGGCAAAACCATTGAAGAACCGATGGTCTCATCGTTAAGTGCAATGGAGTAGGGTGTTTCGATGGCCAGCTGTTCCAGTTGCTCGGTTGAACCTTTGGGTGTGACCACTGTTGTCATGTGACTCATGGTGAGCCGGGTACTTAAAGGATGTGATGAGTTCATATTGGTGTCTGGTTGTTACTAGGGTCTATTCCCGAACAGGCTCCTGGGGGAACTTGATTTATTTTCTGGACGATACCCTAAAGGGAGTCTCGCTGAATTTCAAGCATCATTTTATCAGAGGATGACGTGCGGCCGGATAATATTAAGAGAGGTAGCGATGGAATACATCTTTGTCAACTTCCCGCTTTACACCCAGTCTGCTCCAATATGCTTGCAATTCAGAATTTTTTTCCCTATCCTTGGCCAGTCGTCGGCTGTTCAATTTCCGTGTTTTCTATTGCCGGACTATGATTTGGTTGTGGAGAAATGTATGCTGCTCAGGTGTCTCTTGATTCTTTTTTATCTGTTGTTCCTCTTCTGTTCCTCAGCGCAGGGTACCACTGCGATGCTTGGCCGCCCTATTGTTCTTGGCCAGTCGTGTGCGCTCAGCGGTCCGGCACAAAATCTCGGGCTCGAGATGCGGGCCGGTCTGCTCGCCGCCTTTTCTTCAATAAATGATGATGGCGGCATTCATGGGAGCGAAATAACCTTACTCAGTCGGGATGACGGTTACGAACCTGATGAAGCTGTCAGAAACACTAAAGCATTTATTTACGATGATAAGGTGTTTGCGCTAATCGGTGCCGTTGGTACGCCTACTGCAAAAGCGGTTGCGCCGATTGTCAGTGAAGTGCAAATTCCTTTTTTTGGACCGTTTACCGGCGCCGAATTTTTACGAACGCCCTTCAATAAATATGTTATAAACGTTCGGGCCAGTTATTTCCAGGAGATGGAAAAACTGGCTTCCTACCTGATTGACAATAAAAAAATGAGCAGGATAGCCTGTTTCTACCAAAACGACAGTTACGGTTTTGCCGGTCTGAAAGGAATCGAAATTGCTTTGGCCAAGAGAGGGATGACGCTTGTTTCAAAAGGAAGTTATGAACGAAACACCGTTGCCGTCATGGGTGCATTGCGGGATATTTACCAGGAAAAGCCCCAGGCTGTCGTTCTGGTTGGTGCTTATTCGGCCTGTTCAGAATTTATTAAACTGAGCAGGAACAAAATTTCCCCGGATGTCGTTTTCGGCAATATTTCCTTCGTCGGCACCGAGAGTCTAAGACAGGTGCTCGGCGGTTACGGCAAGGGCGTGGTGATCTCCCAGGTTGTACCATCCCCCTATGATACGGATAATGTTTTGATAGGCCAGTTCAAAAGGGCGATGGCAAAGTATCAACATGATGCACCGATAACATTTACCTCCCTGGAAGGTTATATCGTCGGCAAACTGTTCGGCAAAATCGCCCTCGCGGTGAAAGGGGAACTAACGAGAGAAAAGTTTATCGCAACCATGGAGGAGGTAGGATGGTTTGATCTGGGGGGACTTGTGCTTCGATTCGGTCCCGATGATCATCAGGGGATGGATACTATTTATTTGACCCAGATTTATCCTGTTGTTGAAAAATTGAAGGACGACATATGATCTGTCGCAAGATATGAATACGATGGAAAGGTCTTCAATGCGGCTGTTCAGCAAAATTACCCTTTCTTCGGCACCTTTCTATGCATCACTGGTGGTAGTAACCTCTCTTGCCGTTTTTATCGGTATATTCTGGGCTATTAACGAGTATCAGGCATATCAGGAGAGTATCGAAAATATTCGGAATACATACAGACATCAATACGAGGCGAGGGTTAAGGAAGAGTTGTCTAATGTTGTTGAACTGATAGATTTCCGGCGGCAGCAGAATGATCTCAGGGTTGAGCTGGATATCCGCGAGCGGGTGCAGGCAGCCTATACCATCGCGTCACATAATTATCGACTGTATAAAAATGAGAAGAGTGAAGAGGATTTGCGGTCCATGATTATTGAGCTTTTACGGCCTATGCGCTGGAATAATGGCCGCGGTTATTACTTTACCGGCAGGGTAAAAAGCGGCGTAATCGATCTTTTTGCCGATGAACCGTTTTTTGAAGGAAAATCCGCAGCCGAATTTCAGCAGATAACCGGCCAGGATGTGGTCGGCGATATCATCTCTATTGTTCGTGATAAAGAAGCAGGATTATATAGCTATAATCTCACCAAACCCGAATTCTCCGGCAAAACTTTTCCGAAAATTGCCTTCGTTAAATATTTTCGACCGCTTGACTGGTTTATTGGCGCCGGGAATTACATCGATGATCTTGAGGAGTCCCTGCAGCATGATGTTCTCACCAGAATTCGCAATATCCATTTTGGCAAAGACGGAGAGGTTTTCTGCTTTCGCTCCGATGGAACTATTCTCAGTAATCAGGATGGGCGGCTTATCGGACGTTCGGTGAGGGATCTGGTAGATGCCAAGGGTAAGGAATACGGCGAGGTCTTTTTAGAAACCGCGATAAATAGTGAAGATGAGGGATTTGTTCATTATTCGGTGCAGAGGCCGGCGGAAGCTAGTGTCCATCAAAAACTCAGTTACGTACAAACCTATCCCGATTGGGGCTGGGTGCTGGTGACTTCAATGTTCATGGATGCAATGGAGCAGACCATCGAGGCTGAAACTGAAACCTATCGGGGAATCGCCTTTAAAAATGTCTTTACCTTTATTGTCCTCTTTGCCATAGCTGTGATTTTTCTGCTTTTGTTTGCCTTTTTTTATTCATTCAAAATTAAGCAGGGGATCAGTCTTTTCACTAATTTTTTTCGAGAAGCGGCAGATTTAAATGTGAAAATCGACAATGATGATCTTGTATTCAGGGAGTTTGAGGATCTCGGACATTTGGCCAACCGGATGGTCGAAGAACGGATAAAGAACGAAATACTTCTGCACAGGGATGAATTGCGCCTCGACACTTTGCTGCGCCTGGGGATGATGGAGAAATACTCCCTGCAGGAAAAATATGATTTTATTCTTCAGCGCATTGTCCAGATAACGAGAAGTGAAGAAGGATATCTGGCCCTGGTCAACACTGCCCAGACCCATATCACAATCTGTTCCTGCTTCGTGTTCAATGAACAGGAGACAAAGGATCGGGAAGGTGAGTTACTCCTCCCCAGGCCTGTAGAACAAGGCGGCCTTCCCGGTAAGGCGGTGATGAAAAAAACCGCGGTCATCGCCAACACCATCCTTCCCGGAAAAATAGGGGATATATATCCATACTGCACGGCGATAAAGAGACACCTCGATGTGCCTATTTATAATGACGGGAAGATTGTGATTGTTGCCGGGGTAAGTAATAACAACGAGAACTACGATAATTCCGATATCCGTCAAATATCCATGTTGCTGGAGGGTATGTGGCTGCATGTCTTGAGGAAGTGTGCAGAAGAAGAACTCGCCCGGCTGGAGCGACAGATTATTGCCATTAGTGAAGAAGAACGATCAAAAATAGGCAGGGATCTTCATGATGATCTTGGATCTCACCTTACCGGAGTGGAACTGTTAAGCAAGGTGCTTCAGCAACAACTTCGGGATGAGGCGCCTGAACGGGAAAAACAACTGGGCATGATTCGTAATCTGATCAGGGATGCCATTGAAAAAACCCGTAGCCTCTCACAGGGACTTTATCCGGTGCACGTTGTCGAGTATGGGCTGCAATCGGCTATTGAGGAACTGGTTGTCGAGGTGGAGAAAATATTTAAGGTAAATTTCGACCTTTCATGGGAAGGTGGAGAGGAAGAAATAAAACTCGGCAAGAATACCGCAACTCATTTGCATTATATAATTCGGGAAGCTGTCTTTAATGCCGCTCGTCATGGCAAACCAACAAAAATCGGGGTATATATGAGGCTGGAAGATGGTGGGTTCTCCTTGAAAATCGTCGATGACGGAACCGGTTTTGACGGTACCCCTGCCGCGACCGGCATGGGTTTTCATACTATGAAATATAGAGCCAAGGCTATTGGTGCTGAACTGACCATAAGTTCCGGTAAAGAAGGCGGTACAGTAATCTCAGTGACTGGTGAGGGGTTGGAATGAAATCGAGGGTTATAATAGTCGATGACCATCCCATTTTCAGAATGGGCATGGCGGAGCTGCTCAATCAGGAAGAGGATTTTATTGTCTGTGGTCTGGCGGAAGATATTGGCAGCGCCAGAAAGGTGATACAGGAACAGCGTCCTGAACTGGCGATTGTCGATATTACTCTTGCCGGTGATAATGGACTCGATCTCGTGAAAGAGCTCACTACCAGAAAGGAGCGGCTGCTTATTTTAGTCCTCTCCATGCATGACGAACAGGTTTGGGCCGAAAGGGCAATCAGGGCCGGCGCCCGAGGCTATATCATGAAAAAAGAGGCCAGTGAAAATGTAATCTCCGCTCTTCGAAACATCCGCGCAGGCAAGATCCATGTCAGTGCAAGAATCATGGAACGATTGCTTGATAGAATGCAACTGAACCCGGATGCGCCGAATCGGCGGACCGTCGATCTTCTCACGGATCGGGAGCTTGAGGTATTTAGATTACTTGGGGCGGGACTTTCAACCCGCGAAATTGCCGAACAAATGAACCTCGGTATCAAAACAATCGGTACCTATCGGGATCGTGTCAAACAAAAACTTGGGATCAAGTCAGCAGCGGAGCTCATCCGTCGGGCAGTATTGTGGACCGAGCAAGAATTCTCCAGTTCGGTTGGCCCAGCTGATGTAGTTTGATTCCTTACATCACAGGTACCTTTTCCTTACAAAATAAAAGGGACCCGGCTGATTCTTTTCCTCGCTGAACTTTCTTATTATTACCAATAATAACAGAAGGCCATTTGATCATCATTCCAGTGGATGTCTCTGTTGTCGATATAGAGCTTACAGCTCTTTCCCAAAAAAGTTGGTGGCAGGGGTGAATCCTGTTCAACGTGAAGCAACAATTTGGTAATTCATGCAAAAACTCTTTCCTAGGTGTCTGCTTATTCAGAATGGCTCGAATGTACCCGAGCTTGAAATAACTGAGGTCAACCTCCACCCCGGTAGTGGTTTCTCCCCTGATCAGGGAAAATCTGTTCTTCTTGCCGGGGGTTTTTCCTCAATCGCTCCGGAAAGTCGATTCCCCCTGTCACCAACGCTTCAGCTTAATAATGATCCGGCCATTTTGAAACTGTAATAGTCGGAGATGAAAGATAGACCAGGATTTATTCGAAAAAGCTTGCAGGCTCAAATGAAAAACAGCATCATTCTCTTTGTACTCATTGCTTGCCAGGTGTGGTTTGCCCCTGTTTTCAGCAGAGCGGGCGATACCATCGATGAAGATCTGCCGAACCTGGAATTAACAGTTCCAGACAACGATATTTATAAAAACTATCTTGGATTGACAGGCAAGGCTGGAACGAGTTTTACTCTCAAGGATATCAAGGCAGACATTCTGCTCATCGAGCTGTTCAGCATGTACTGCCCACATTGTCAGAATGAGGCTCCCCTGGTTAATGAACTCTATGAAAAGATGGAGGAGGTTTCGAAAAAAGGTCCAATCGTCAAGATAATAGGCCTGGGCGCTACAAATACTCAATTTGAGGTGGAGCACTTCAGGGATATGTATAAGGTTCGGTTTCCTCTCTTTCCGGACCAGGATATGGCAATGTATAAGGCACTTAGCGGTGCCGGCACTCCTACCTTTATTGGCAGCCGTCTCCACGACGGCGATAAGATGACAATTGTCCTTCGCAATTCCGGAGGGTTTTACAGTTCAGATGATTTTTTAAAAGAACTGATTGAAAAGGCTGGTTTATCAGCACCCGGATCATCTTAATGGCTGAAAGCAGGCTTTCCGGGAATGACCTTTTGCCCAAACTCTTCGTTGTTTCCAAAAAATCAAATCTTGTAATATCAACTATGACTGGGCCTGTTTTGTGAAAATGCCTCGATTGAGGACAAAAGGCCTCTTCTCAGTCAGCCTTCTCTCTCGATGGTCGCTTCTGTTATCAATAAAGATCTGAAATCCAAAAGGGGAAATAATGAAAGTTTCTGGAATTGTCATAACTTTATGCCTTTTGTGTTGTGTTGCCGCCGGCAATGGCAATGCCAAGAGTGTTACTTTGCAGGAATCTATCTACAATCCGGGTATTCTTAAACCCATAGACAGCCGACTGAAAGTTGTGGTTGGCCAGCCGGCACCGGATTTTACACTCAAATCAATTAAAGGTGAGAGCATAACTCTCAGTCAGTTTCGGGGAAAAAAGAAGGTAGTGCTCTCTTTTGTCCCGGCTGCCTTTACACCGGTTTGTTCTGATCAGTGGCCTGGTTACAATATCAGCAAAAAAATTTTTGATTCCAATAATGCGATCCTCCTCGGCATTACCGTGGACAATATTCCCAGTCTTCATGCCTGGGTGCAGCAGATGGGCAGCCTTTGGTTTGACGTCTTGTCTGATTTCTGGCCGCATGGAAAGGTTGCCGACAGCTATGGTGTTTTGAGATCGGACGGCACCACCGAGAGAGCTTTGGTTTTTATAGATTCCGCCGGCATAATCAGGGCAGTCGAAGTAGCGGACATCAATGTCCGGCCACCGCTTGAGCTTGTTGTGAAAAATTTGGAGAAGATGGATTGATGAGAGGTTGGAAAAGACACTTTTCAAATACCACACAATTCGGTATGTTCAATTGAATACTTGCAGGGATATAGAGTCTGGAGCAGGTTCGAATCAAAAGGCTGCGTTTGAGCAGTTCATTTCAAGAAGGGCTGGAAAATATGTCGTCTATTGTAACGTTCATTGGCTGGCATGACAGCGGTAAAACAACACTGGTCAAACAGGTTGTCACCGAACTGAAAACATTGGGGTACAGAGTTGCCGTCATCAAATCGAGCAATGATTTGGGCATACAGTTTGACACCCCCGGAACCGATACCTCTATGCATAAAGAGGCTGGAGCGGACAGTGTCATGCTCGTGGCACCGGACCAGATGGTACTGCAAACTAAAAACAGAGATCTCTCCCTCAGGACGCTTGCACACAGGTATTTTCCTGATGTTGATATCGTCATCGGAGAAGGTTTTAAGACTGCTAAAAAAATTCCTAAAATTGAAGTGTTCAGAAATATCGACCAGAAACTGCGTGACGAAGTACATGGGGTCATCGCTGTAGCAACCGACGTCAAGGGTGTCGCGGAGAATTATGTCTTTCGACTCGACGAGGCTCCGGCGATAGCTCTTTTTATAGAAAAAAGATTTCTTACCAGAAAAGACCACAAAGAGGTGGCGACACTTTTGGTGAACGGTAATCAAATTCCTCTGAAAGATTTTATTCAGGAAGCCTTGGGGGGTACAGTTAATGGTTTTGTTCAAACGCTCAAGTGCTGTAAGGATATTAAGGAAATTGAACTCCGGATCAGGGTCGATAACTTGTAGGTTCGTTGTCAGTAAACGTTAAATCCGCACATTTACGTCAAGGTCAAGCATCATCACTCCTGTAGTCTCCAAAATTTAATTTTCTCACATCTTTATTTTTCTCACCAATTTCTCAGAGTTGAACTTTCTCAAGATTTTTGCGTCCTTCGCTAAGGTTGCTTAAGGAAAGGAAGACCGGCTGGAATAGTTGCTGTTTTGGGCTGAATTGAAAATGCCTTGGGCTGCAAGATTCAGTGGATTGATTGTGTTTTTTGAGTGGTTATATTTTTTCTGGTAGCACAACAATTGTTACAGAAAACCTGGTGACGAGGAATGGATGATCAAAATAAAAATAGAGAACAATTGCTGGTCGAGCTGCTTGATCTACGCAGGCAGAACAAGAAATATACTCGTGAAGAAGAAGCTCGGAGAGAAATCTTTGAAAATTCTCCGACAGCTATGCTTGTCGTTGATCCCGAATCATCGGAAATTGTGGGTGCCAATAGTGCTGCATTTTCTTACTACGGTTACAGCAAGCAGGAATTAATCGGCAAATTGATGACTGAAATCATTATGTTGCCTGCTGAACGAGTTTTTGAATTGCTCAAGGAGATAGATAATGGACAATCATGGGTGCAGTTCAAGAACCGCCTGAAGGTAGGACAGATCCGGGAAGTGGAAATGTCTCGAGAGCCGTTAAAAAAGGATGGTAAAACCTTTTTGTTCACAACAATTCACGATGTCACTCATCATAAGGCAACTGAAGAAGCTTTACGTGATGGAGAAAAAAAGCTGGAAGCGATCACTACTCTCGGTTCAGATGCCATAATTCTGCTTGATGACCAGGGAAACGTCTGTTACTGGAACACAGCCGCAGAGCAGATGTTTGGCTGGGGCAGTTCTGAGATAATGGGTAAAGATGTCGAAAACATTATACCGGTTCTTTACGGGGCAGTTCTTTGGGAGGAGTTTAAGAAATTTTCATCAACCGGAGGAGGACCAGTCGAGCGGAGAGTTTATGAAGTATCCGCTCTGCGCAAGGATGGATCTGAGTTCCCTGTTGAACTTGCGACTTCCGGATTGTTGTTGAAAGATAAGTGGTATCTGGTCGGTGTTATTAAAGATATTACTCAGCGGAAAAGCCTGGAAATGCAGCTTCGACAGGCGCAAAAAATGGAAGCCATAGGGGCATTTGCCGGAGGAATTGCTCATGATTTCAATAACATGCTTACTGTTATTATCGGGCATGCCACTATCCTGTCGATGAAGATTGCCAAAGATGATCCTCTGCTGCTCAATGTGCAGCAAATTCTTGCCTCTGCGGATCGCGCAGCAAATTTGACGCAGTCGCTTCTCACCTACAGTAGAAAAAAACATCTGGAAATCAGGCCTGTTAACCTCAACGAGACCGTGGTTCTGGTCGAAAAAATGCTGAGCAGACTGCTGCGTGAGGATATTGAAATCAAAACCACGTTGACTGATGAAAGTGTGACTGTAATGGCTGATCCGATACAGATCGAACAGGTCTTTTTTAATTTTGCGACCAACGCTCAGGATGCCATGCCGGAAGGAGGAGTATTCAGGATCAGCACAGAAGTAGTGGAACTCGATCAGGATTTTATTCACAGCAACTCCCTGAAGATACCAGGCCGATGTGTTTCTCTCACTTTCAGCGACACCGGTGTCGGCATGGATAAAAGAACGGCTTTAAGAATATTCGAGCCGTTCTTTACAACCAAGGAAGTAGGAAAAGGAACCGGCCTCGGGCTGTCTATTGTGTACGAGATTATTCAGCAGCATAATGGCTTTATTACGTGTAGCAGTGAACCGGGAAAAGGAACAACTTTTCAGATCCTTCTGCCATTAATCCCAATCGTTTCGGCGGAAGATTCAAGTAGAGCGGAGACTAGTCCGATAGGCGGAACCGAGACAATTCTGCTGGCAGAGGATGATACCGCTACAAGAAATCTCATTCGTCAGGTACTTGAATCATATGGCTATACTGTTGTCGAAGCCGTTGATGGCAAAGATGCCATTGTGAAATTTCTTGATTATCAAGATCATATTGACCTGGCCCTTCTTGATGTAGTAATGCCCAATAAGAACGGTAAAGATGTCTGCCACTCTATTCAGGAATTGCGACCGGAAGTCAAATGTTTGTTTTCCAGCGGGTATGCTGCAAATATCTTTGACGATATAGAACGTAAAAAAATTCATTTCATTCCAAAACCTATAGTCCCAACGTTGTTGCTCAGGGCAATCAGAAAGATACTGGATAATGATTGAGGCCCCTCCGGTAAATCAGAACCCTTGTTCACAGAGTGTGTGGAAGGTCTGGGCCATCAGCATAAAATCTTATTCGCCATTCTTGTCATATCAGAGAAGAACATCGTTATCTTAAGCATCGTCAACCTCTCTTTCCTGGTAATAATCTCATGGAATGAAAAGTATAAATGTTACCTTCCATTCTGGTTGTGACTATAATGTCATAAATTTTAAATATCCTTTAATATCAAGATAATAACAAGAAAAATGTTGTTTTATATTGATAGCAGCAGATTTTTTCCTTGATATTAACTCATATTCCTCTTACAAGGAAGGTAACAATGTTCTTTTATCTCTGATGCAGAATGAGAGCTGAAAATTATGTAACATAAAAACAGCAAGATGCGGATCAAAATAAAAGAACATGGTTATCAAGCCAGGAAATAAATTGTACAGAAGTGGTCGCTTTACGTAAAAAAGTCAATCCTTACCAATAGATGACAGGTGGTCAAGGATGTAAATATCTTAAGAAGTTCATTTGCTTATAGGTTAGAGGATCTACCTTTTTGAATGGTATTCATGCAGTAACATTTAGCAATTGCTGAATTGTTCGAGGGTAATCCTGTTGTATTTCATTCTTAATTCAATCTAAGGAAAAAAAATGTGGCCCATCAAGTTTATTTCGGCATCGATTGGAAAGAAAATTATCATGGCAGTCTCTGGACTGTTGCTTATCCTTTTTCTATGTACACATGCATTGGGAAATGCCGCTATTTTCGTTAGCAGTCATGCTTTCCAGACATATGCAAACGCACTTCACAGTCTACCGATTGTTGTATTCCTGTTCGGTGCTGGTTTGCTCCTTATTTTGCTTTGTCATATCGGATTCGGCATTAATCTCTTTCTTCAAAATCGAAATGCCGGTGGGGCCCGATATGCAGTCAACACCAGAGTTGTAAAGGATTCATTTGCCTCCAAAACGATGCCCTACACAGGGCTCCTTATCCTGCTCTTTATTTTTGTCCATGTTTTTGGCTTTCATGCAGGACCGGCCGATATGGAAGTTTCACAGCTGGTTAAAGTGTATCTCAGTAATTTTTTTACTTCGGTTTTTTATATTTTTTCCTTCTGTGCTCTTGCTCTGCATCTCAGTCATGGCTTTTGGAGCATGCTGCAGACGCTTGGTATCAACCATCCCAGATACAACACAGGCATAGCAAAACTCACTCTCCTGGTACCGGCATTTTTTCTGTTTTTTTTCGGTGCAATTGCCCTCTACTTCTTGACCGGCCTTGGTGCGTCTTATTGATGGCTGCCTCTACATATCAGGTAAATAAAATTTCAACAGTCAGGTAGAAAGCCTGCTGTCAGACTTAGGGAAGGTACGATAAATGGAACTTAATTCGCAAATACCATCAGGTCCTCTTAGTGAAAAGTGGGACAACCACAAATTCAACAGTAAACTAGTCAATCCTGCAAACCGCAGAAAGTATAAAATAATTGTCGTGGGCACCGGACTTGCTGGGGCTTCTGCTTCTGCAACTCTTGCAGAACAAGGGTATCAGGTACAAACGTTCTGTATTCAGGACAGCCCTCGACGTGCCCACTCCATCGCAGCACAAGGTGGTATCAACGCCGCCAAATGTTATCAGACGGATGGCGACTCAGTGCACCGCCTGTTTTATGACACCATCAAAGGTGGCGATTTCAGAGCACGTGAAGCCAATGTGTACAGACTCGCTCAGGTCAGCAACAGCATCATCGACCAGTGTGTTGCTCAAGGGGTGCCTTTTGCCCGCGAATATGGCGGAACAATGGCCAATCGTTCTTTTGGCGGAGCCCAGGTATCACGTACTTTTTATGCTCGGGGACAAACCGGACAGCAACTGTTGCTTGGTGCATATAGTGCTCTTTCCAGACAGATTCATGCTGGCCGCGTTACCATGTACAACCGTCGGGAGATGATGGAAGTTGTCCTCGTGGATGGAAAAGCACGGGGAATCATTACCCGCAATATCATCACCGGAGAGATAGAGAAGTATTCCGCCGATATGGTCCTGCTTGCTACCGGTGGTTATGGGAATGCCTATTTCCTTTCAACGAATGCCATGGCTTCAAATGTAACTGCTGCATGGCGTGCCCATAAAAAAGGTGCCGGCTTTGCCAATCCGAGCTTTGTCCAGATTCATCCTACCTGTATTCCGGTACATGGCGACTACCAGTCCAAGCTTACTCTTATGAGTGAGAGCCTGAGAAACGACGGGAGAGTCTGGGTGCCTAAAAAAGTGGGTGATAAGCGGCACCCAAATGATATTCCGGATTCGGATAGAGACTATTACCTCGAGAAAAAATATCCCAGCTTTGGAAACCTCGTCCCTCGAGATGTTGCTTCCAGAAATGCCAAGGAACAATGTGATCTCGGCAAGGGGGTAGGGAGCACACAACTCGCCGTATACCTGGATTTTGCCGATGCGATCAAGCGGGATGGTCAGGACGTCATCATGAAAAAATATGGCAATCTCTTCCAGATGTACGAGAAGATTACCGACAGCAGTCCTCTGAAAGAGCCCATGATGATTTATCCTGCTGTTCACTACACCATGGGTGGTCTCTGGGTTGATTACAATCTTATGACGACAATACCCGGATTATTTGCCCTCGGTGAATGTAATTTCTCGGATCATGGAGCCAACCGCCTTGGTGCCAGTGCACTGATGCAGGGATTGGCCGATGGCTATTTTGTAATTGCCACTTCCGTTGCTCATTACCTGGGTACCAATGCCCTTAAGGCTGTTTCAACTTCTGACGAAGCTTTTAGTCAAGCACAAAGGGAAGTGGAAGATCGAATTCATAAGCTGTTGAAAAACAGCGCGGGTGGACCCGCGGGCAAGGTTACCGTCGACGAAGTTCATAAGGAAGTTGGTAAACTTCTCTGGGATAATTGTGGTATGGCTCGAAATAAAGAAGGCCTGGAAACTGCACTTACCAAGCTCCCTGCAATACAAGACAAGTTTTGGAACAAGGTCTACATCCCCGGTGATACAAAAGAAATCAATCAGTCCCTCGAGCGGGCAGGACGTGTCGCCGACTTCCTGGAATTTGCCGAAATTATGATTCGAGATGCCCTGGCTCGTGAGGAATCCTGCGGTTGTCATCTTCGTGAAGAAAGTCAGACAGAAGAAAATGAAGCAAAGCGCGATGACGAGAATTACTCTCATGTCTCGGTTTGGGAACACAAAGGCGAAGGGGCAGAACCAATAATGCACAAAGAACAGCTTATCTTCGAAAATGTCACTCCTAGCCAGAGAAGCTATAAGTAATCTCTTGGGATGAAACTGCCAATTTAACTTCTACCATACATACTAATATGAGCGATATAGACCTTAATTTACAAATTTGGCGTCAGAAAAAAACTGACTCTCCCGGATCATTCGAGACCTATGCTCTGGAAAAAATATCAACCGAAATGTCTTTTCTGGAGATGCTTGATGTTCTCAATGAAAAATTAACCAAACAAGGCGTAGACCCCGTTGCTTTCGATCACGATTGCCGGGAGGGGATCTGTGGAATGTGCGGCACGGTGGTGAACGGTGTTGCTCATGGTCCGGAAAAAGAGGTAACTCTGTGCCAATTGCATATGCGTAACTTTAAAAATGGCGATACCCTGGTCATAGAACCTTTCAGATCCCGAGCATTTCCTATTAGAAAAGATCTTCTTGTTGACAGGTCGGCGTTTGATCGCATTATCCAGTCAGGAGGGTATGTTTCCGTCAATACAGGAGGAACCCCGGATGGCAACGCCATCCCGATTCCCGCCCAGACGGCTGAACTTGCCATGGATGCCGCAGCCTGTATCGGTTGCGGTGCCTGCGTAGCAAGCTGTCCCAATGGTGCTGCCATGCTTTTTACAAGTGCCAAGGTCTCTCAGCTTTGCCTGTTGCCACAGGGGCAGGCTGAACGTAAGCAGCGGGCTCTTAATATGGTGGAGACCATGGATAAAGAGGGCTTTGGTAACTGTACCAACGAAAGAGAATGTGAAGCCGTCTGTCCAAAAAGCATCTCTATCCGCAATATTGCACGACTCAACAGAGAATATTTGAAAGCTGTTCTCTCAGAAGGTTAGCTTTCCTTCTCTCCAGGAAGACCCTAGCCAGCTAACCTTCTGTTGTTCCCCTGTCCTCACCTCCTGAGGCAGGGGAATTTTTTTGCATTCCAGGTTGTGTTTCCCAATGGAATATCTCATGGACGTTCCTCGATAAGACCGGCGAATTTTTCCCCGAAAGCCTGTTGCTTCAAGAGTTATTTTTGAGAACTTCTTGACGATTTTAAAATATGGTGATTATCGTATGTGACGGGGTGATGCCTGTGACCTGCTCAGATCATTACGACAAACAGATTGAATTTCTAAAACGTTTTTTTGATAGTGCACAAAACGACTCACTGCTTTGCCTTCCCGGTGAAACCCTTCGACAAATACGTAGAAGGATACGCCACTCATTAAATGATCTGCTTATCTGGGGTAGACCATATCTGTTAGACACTTGTGGTATTCATTGGCCCTACGACGAGTGCATCCGTATCGCACCCGATTTTGAAAAATATTACCTTGAAGGTGATAAAAAAACTCAAAAACAAGCCCTTCTTTTTCTCTCGTTCCTACCGGTTCCAAACCAATGGAGATGGCTGTCCAAGGCTATAGACGCTTTGGCTGATGAGCCTGAAATTATCGATTTCTTACTCACCGAACGGCAAACCATTCAGGCGAAATTAAAGAAAAAACCCCAGGATATTTTTGAGCTGCGGCATTTCATTCAGATTTTAAAATCACCTCACCTGCCTCTTGAAAAAGGAGTTATTCGAATTTTCTCACTTCCCTACCTCCTTTTAAATAAACAAGTATTAAAAAAAATTTCCGAATATTACGCATTGTATGTAGAACCCCCGATGGGGGTAATTTTCCGGCATTCCTACTGGCGCTTTTTTATTGAACTGGAGGACCCTTGTATTTTTGGTCTTGGCGGAGAGGAAGATAGACGTTTTGTCGCCATGCAATCAAATGCCTATCCTATTTCCCTGGCCCATGGAGATTTCCTGCCGGATATCAGCTCCCCTGACCACGCAGTGACAAAAGATATTGATATCGTTTTTAATGCAACTTTTGACGACATGCCACGCAAACGTCATGTTTTCATGTTAGAGCTTTTAAATGACCAACGACTTTCAACAAAAAAAGCACTGTTTCTTGGTCGAGGTTCTCGACGTAATGTGGAAATATTTGAAAAACAGGTAGCTCGTCTGGGTTTGACTGATCGCGTAACTGTTCTGTCTAACATAAGACGTCAAGATTTACCGACGTACCTTGAACGTTGTAAGGCAGGCGTTCATTTGTCTCTTTATGAAAATACCTGTCGCTGTGTTTATGAATATTTCAGAGCCGATATTCCCTGTGTGCTTTCTTCAGCCACAGCAGGAATGGATATGACAATATTCAATCAGGAGACAGGGCATGTCGGTCGGGATGACCAACTTGCAGAAATCATAGCGAATATGCTAAATAATCTGGAATCATATTCACCGCGGAAGTGGTATCTGAGCAATTCCGGAAGTCAGCATTCTTCTCGAAAGCTCAATGAAAAGTTGAAGAAATTTCTTTATCGAAAACGGTCATCTCTGGCAAAATAACATTGTTCCATCTGGGTAGCAGTGGCGCAACCCGATATCTGGAGAAAGATCATTACCGTCAGTTTTCACCTGAATTCCAGCAGCTTCTTTCCTGGTTAAAGCCATCGATTACCGCATCCATTGCGCTTACAGTCAAGGAAAGGTGAAATGAAAAGAGAGGCGGGGTAGTGCTTCGAGGTGTTCAGCATTTCTCATAAACATGGTGATAAATTCATGAGAAATGCATGCATTGTCCTGTTTGTTAAAAGCCACTCAGAAACGAGTCTCGAAATAGGGTTTGAGAACCTCAGGCAAAGAAATGGTACCGTCTTCCTGCTGATAGTTTTCAAGAATTGCCAGAAGCGTTCTGCCTACGGCCAGTCCTGAGCCGTTGAGGGTGTGTACCAGCCTGCTTTTTTTCTGATTTTCCGGCCGGTATCTGATACCACCTCGGCGTGCTTGGAAGTCAAGAAAGTTAGAACACGAGGAAATTTCTCTGTATGTCTCCTGGCCGGGCAGCCAGACCTCTATGTCGTATGTTTTCGTGGCGGAAAAACCAAGATCACCTGTGCAAAGTATGACAACGCGATAATGCAGGCCAAGCAACTGAAGAACCGCTTCGGCATCGGCAAGCAGCTCTTCCAGTTCCTGCTCAGAGGTCTCAGGCGTGGTAAACTTAACAAGTTCGACCTTGTCAAATTGATGCTGCCTGATAAGCCCACGGGTGTCTCGGCCATGGCTTCCCGCTTCGGACCTGAAACAGGGAGTATAGGCGGTGTATTTGATCGGTAAATCCTTTTCAGTGAGGGTCTCATCCCGATGGATATTGGTAACCGGCACTTCAGCGGTGGGTATGAGGTAGAGATCCCAGTCTTCGATTTTAAAAAGATCTTCTTTGAATTTAGGTAATTGTCCGGTGGCTGTCATTGATGGAGTATTGACAAGAAACGGCGGCAGCACCTCAGTGTAGCCATGTCTCTGGGTGTGCAGATCGAGCATGAAATTTGTCAACGCTCTTTCGAGTTTTGAACCAAAGCCTTTCAGCAGGGCAAATCTCGACCCGGAGATTTTAGCTGCCCGTTCGAAATCTATGATATCCTGCTGTTCGCCAAGCTCCCAATGTGGTTTAGGGGTAAAGGAAAAAGTCGGCTTTTCACCCCATGTTTTAATTTCGATATTATTAGAGTCATCCTGGCCGACGGGAACAGTATCATGACAGAGATTGGGAATGGCCATGACGATTTCTTGTAAGGCCAGTTCAATAGTGTTCAACTCATTGTCAAGCTCTTTGATTCGCTGGCTGGTTTCACGCATTTCAACAATGAAAGGATCGGCCTTCTTCTTGTCATCATCAGAACCACGTTTAAAAACGGCAATTTGATCGGAGACTGTATTGCGTTTATTTTTCAGCCCTTCGACCTCCGAAAGGAGGTTGAGCCTTTTTTGATCAGTGTTATGAAAATTATCGATCAGGGTTGTTGCCATCCCGCGACGAATGCATTTCTCTTTAACAAGCTCAAGGTTTTCACGTATAAATCGTAGCTCTAGCATAATGTTTCATTTGGTTTATATGAATAGTTAAAAGCAGGGAAAGTATTGTTTATCATGGCTGATTGGTGAAATCAACCTCTATCAAATTGCAATTTCGCCATGCTTCTGATACTTTGTCGAGCAGATAAGAAACTGAGGGATTGTTTCCACACGATCACCAATACCGACAATAATCACCGATATACCTGACGTATCCCATGGCGGCACACACAAAAATTATAAGCTTCATTGTTGAATTGCGAAAATCCATTCGCAATCTTGCCCTGGCGCTTGGTTGTTGTACAATGGTGATTTTTTTTCTCTCGCCGCATCTGCTGCATTTTGTCCAGGAACATCTGGCTGACAAACTGTATTTCTTTTCTGTGGCAGGGCCATTTCTGGCCCATGTGAAACTATCACTTTTTGCTGCCTTATACGCTCTGATGCCTTGGTTCACCTTGGTTATGTGGCGGGCTCTCGGCAGGCCATTCGGAGTCACAGGCGGGCAACTGTTTTTCTTTATATTCTTTACCTGCCTGCTTTTTTATGCAGGCACCGTCTTTTGCTATTATATTACGCTGCCGTTTGGGATTAAATTTTTGCTTGGTTTTAGTTCAGAAGAACTCAAACCGGTAATATCCGTTGGTCGATTTGTAAATTTCACTACGATTTTTGTCCTGGCATTCGGACTTATTTTTGAATTACCTATTTTTATGGTTTTTCTAGCTAAAGTCGGCGTGTTTAAACGCAGTTTTTATGAAAAAAACAGGCGATATGCCTTATTACTCATTGCCATACTCTCAGCAGTATTGACGCCTACTCCGGACATTGTCAATATGTCACTCATGGGTGGACCGCTTTATTTGCTGTATGAATCCGGTATACTCATATTGAGGATGTTGAGGATTCAATAGTAAAGGCAATGATGTCTGGCTAAACAATTTCTTGTAATGTGTGAAAAGAGGGCCGCTAAAATTCAGTCACCTCGATCCCGGCTGACTGCAGAAGTGCGGCGGTTACACCAATTTTCCCGAGTACAGCGCAGGACGGACTACGTGCTTTGAGAACAGCTTTACTGATGTTTTGCAAATTGGCAAGCTGCAAAACCTGCTTGGCGCCCAGGATAAACTCAGCGGTGAGATCGACACCGCTTCTGGTTACCACTCTGGCCGTGCCGGCGAGAACATCATAGCCGTCTCCACCAATGATATCAGCAGCTTCGCGTGGAGTGGGTAGTCCCCCCAGCTGTTCAGGGCATACGGGAATCCAGCCCGTTTTATTTATCTGGGCCAGAAAGTCAGTATTTGTTTTGGTTTTTCCGTCGTAACGTGTGCAGAGGCCAACCAGGCACGCACTGACCAGACACATGGGATGTTGGTTTCGCATTGTTAAAGGGAAGAGTTAATATGTTGTTTATAAAAAAGAAACCAAGATCCCATACACCTAAGCAGATACCTTTCAGTGTCCAGGAAAGCAGGATGATGAAGATCATCTTTGTCCTGTTGGTCATCGCCTTGATGTGGATTATCTTTGCTCCTGGTTCGGGTATCATGACTCTCATGAATAAACGGTCTGAGTTGGAAAGACTGCAGCAGGAGACTGCTCAGATCGAGCAGCAAATCGGCAGTCTGCAAAAGGAAATCGACCGATTACATGACGATCCTGCCTACCTTGAGAAGGTGGCCAGAAAAGATTTTGATCTCCTTAAAAAGAACGAAAAAGTGTATGATTTTTCAACGCCGGAATCTGAAAAAAAGAAGTAAAGAACGAGGATTCTCACGGAATCCAGTATCAGGATGCTCAGGAAAAACCGGATTTTGGATTGCACCCCGATGATGGGAGCGATGTACCCGAGTTGAGCCTGATGCTACCGGCTGAAATGAGTTTTTTGACCTTTTCACTTTTACAATTGCTGCATTTAATTTTTTCTGCAACGTTGGATGAAAGAGTAATTATTTCAAAAATACTGCCGCAATCGGCGCATCTATATTCGTATATCGGCATGACTATCTCCAAATCGGTTTCCTGCTGCGAGGCTATACGTCTGCAGACATAGTCGAACAGTTCACCTGGACAATGACCAGCAAGAGGGGGAAGACTATCCTATTTTAACAATTCAGTGAAGATATCGCATGATTTACATATCTTCAGCTTGTCTTTCTGTGAGGATTCCTGGGTGCAATCGCACAAAGTGCCGCATAAAAACCAGCAGAGATGTCCACTCTGGAATTCCCAGGCGGGACATTGTTCTTTTACGGTACATAGCTTTTGTTCCCAGCATGGAAGCAAGCTATCCTTTCTTCCCCGTTGATTTATAAGCAGAAAATAGAGCTGTCTTTCAATATGGGTCGGAATCGTCCTCCAACCTTGTTCATAGCTATGAATGGTTTTAAGTGACATTCCTAGAAGTTCTGCCAGATTTTTCTGGGTTTTTCCAAGTTTTTTCCTGGAGAGACTGAATTCTTCCTTGGTCAAGAGCTGTACCTCGTGTTGATACAATTTTAAAATTTCATCTTTCAGCTTTCCGACAGAAGCTGTCGTGAAGCAGTAATCAATGGTGATACTTTTTGGTAATAATAATCATATGTTCAATATTTACCAAATTTTCATGAAAATGGCTTTGGTTTTTCCACGGAGAAACTAAGAAAGTAGTGTTTCATCTCATAAGTAATGGTTAATATGAATTGTACACTGGCTCAGCACTTGTTCTTTATTTTGAATATTCAATTTTAATACCAAGAGGGTAAATATACTATGACTGCTCAATGTATGACCAAGTTACTGTTGATATTTACAGGGCTGTTTTTTCTGTGTTTGACCGGTTGTGCTAATTTTATCAAACCTGAGATAGGGGCAATAGCACGGCAGGAAGCTCGAATTGAACTGGCTAAAGATGGGGTGAAGGATGCAAGCTGGATTACGGATGATTTAGAGTTAATTTACTCCTATTCTCAATCCGATAATATTTTCAACTTTACCGGGAGTGTTGAATTTAACCGTAGCTTGACTGATTCTTTCGAGATTGTTGAAAGATTTTTTCTTAAAATGAGCTTTCTTGACAACGATGGCAGAGTGCTTGGAACGGTTGATATAACTCCGTTGTTCCGTACCTATGGCCGATTGCCGGATAAGTTGAGAATCAATGTGTCAGGCTCAAGACCAGCTGGGAGCACTTCCATTGCTTTTAGTTACTTCGGGGAATTCAAGGCTATTTCTTCTGGTGGGAGCAGCCCTAGATGGGAAATATCTTATTTCCCATTTGATTAGTATATTCCCAGCTCTCAAAGGGGCGGAACAAGGTTGTGCGCTTCATGAAGTGAGTCCGGCAGTGGCAAGAGTTCTGAAACGCTAAATAATGAAGAAGAGATGGGTGAATTGTGAGTACTGACCAAAATGATATTGTAAAAGAGTTACAATCTTTACTCAACTATCACAGTTCAATAGGTATCAGCCACTATCCGCGGAATCAGGACATCCAGTCATTTTTGCGTATTCTGCCCCAGGTTGTGGGGAATGAGGATAAGAAGACGCAGGATAAATTTATACCAGGAGCACCTGCATCACCACGGGAGAAAACCCTCGAACCTAAAAAATCACCGGTGAAAATTGAGGATATCGCAGCCGAAGTTGCTACCTGCCATGCCTGTGAACTCCATAAACAGAGGCTTTATCCTGTCGCTGGATGCGGTCCGGATAAAATCCGCCTGTTGATTGTAGGTGACTGGTTGGCTGGCGACGAGGGGGAGGCGCTTCCACCAGGTCATCTTTTCGGGGTTCGGCAGGACCAGATGCTGGCCCGGATGCTTCTTGCTATCAAATTGTCCGCCACTGACGTGTTTATTACCAATGTAATTAAATGTGCAGTTCCAGGAACTTGTCAGCCTCAGGCTACTCACGTGCTAAGCTGTGTCTCTTTTTTAAGGCGCCAGATTGTGGCTCTGTCCCCCGAAGTCATCTGCACCATGGGGATGGTTGCTGCCAGGACGGTACTGGAACGATCCCAGCCGCTGTCACAACTGCGGGGACAGTTTCATGAGTATAAAATAGAAAATGACGAGACTATTCCGGTAATTGCCACATATCACCCCAGTTACCTTCTGCAAAATCCTGAAATGAAACAGGCAACCTGGGCTGATCTGCAATTGCTGGCCAAAAGAATGGGCCTGAAGTAAAGGTGCATAATTTTCATCCATGGATGGTGCTATTTTATGATTATAAGCCCTCGTCCACCAAGTTGACGAAGAAAAGTTGTAACCGATATTTCTGATTCCTGAAGAGACAGTCCGCTCTGATTTGAAACTTCCTTGATTATGGTCTTGACGTCTTTGAAACCATCGAACATTTGCCAGACGCTGCTTCCCAAATTGTCCAGTTGCAGTTTCTTGGTGGGTCTTTGTTCTTCGCCCTTATGAAAGCGCTTGGTGAGCTGAATGAAGAACGGTTTTATATTCAGGGGATATTCTATTAAAATGTCGCCATTTTCAAGGAGAAGCCATGTGGCTGAGGGTGATCTCTGTGGAATGCCGGCCAGCGCTTCTGTCCTGGTGAGCTTCTTGTCTTGCTTTTTGAACAGTTTTTCAAGATCTGCTTTCTTTCTGAACAATTTCATATCTGCTGCAAATTTTGAGGGTTGTCGAGGAAATTGGAATAGTTGAAGAAAGTACCACTGCAAGCAGTCGATTGTTCACCGTGTCGTGCCATATTTTCGCCCTGATAAAGGGTTTTTCCCTGCGAAGTCTCAATAATATTTGTTTGAGTATAGTAGGGCTCCTGTGTCCTTCACAAGAGTTGTCATCTTTTTTGATGATTAACTTCAGGTCGGAGGTATCGAGCAGGGTCGTCAGGATTTCTGCAAGGGATTGTCTGCTGAGGCGGGTGTCGGCTGGGCCAAGCGTACAAGTTTGCAGGAAAAGATCGGAACTGCAAAACGATAACCGGGTAAGTCCTGCGCCGAAAGTGTAGTCTTGTAAAATATATGAGACAGGAAGAGAGAGCGAAAAATCCTGGATACGCCACAGCATTTCTGAATTATGGTGGCATCGAATAGACGTCAGGCAATCACCTGCCTCATGCAGCAGCGTGGGAGCAGTAGAAAGCAACTGGAAGAGAATCAGAGTGGAGCAATCGTTACAGAGACAGATGCCTCCCTTGACTGTTTCGCTCGCTTCCCTATAACACGCTACCGGACCAAAATTATCGCCGAATTCCCGTAATTGACGAGGGAGTTCCTTTTCCTGAATAATTGTTCCTCCAGTACCGGCAACCTGCGATACTTTTTTCTGAAGGTAGTCAGGATGCTGGGGGACTGAATGTTCCCACCTGATCTGTAATTGAGGTTGAAAATCTCTTTCAAAAACGAGATGGCGTTGTCCTGCAACACGGGCATCCCAGTCTGCAGGAATTTGGAGGTGGATCCCATTCCAGGCGATCAATCTTTTTTCTTTGCCAGTTGAGGCAGGCATTGCTTTGGTAGCTCTATTCCGGGACAAGGTATGACCAGTCGGATGTTTTTAAATCCTCTTTTCTCGCTGCCTCTGTATGATCTTTCCTGCTTTGGCACATGGTAATAAAACAAAGCCGTTCTTCCTCTATTTTCTCTGGGTAAGCGAGTTTTACCATGTTGCCGATGGTCTCGTCGGAGTCTTTATCGTTATACTGCAGCGCAAGACTTACCTGATTCTGTTCTTTGTCGATAAATTGCCATTTCCATTTGTGCATTATTCCGAATGAATCGCCTTTCCATTTGTCTGGTTCGCCAAACTTTTCACGAAATTGAGTTAATAATTTTTGAAAAAATTCTTTGCTTTTGTTCTCGTACTTCATGTCAATTTTCAGAATTTGGTCAATATGCTTACATGTGCCGTAGGAAATAATACCCTTTCTGAAGCCGTGCCAGTCGGTAACCACGACTTCTTTTAGAAAATTGCTTTGGATGATATCAGGATAATCGTTGACGCTGGTTCCGAGTCTGATTCCGGCAATTTCATGAGGTGTATTTTCAGCTAATGCCGGAATGGGAAATATTGAAAAGAGGAAACTAACTATCATGATAAACAGGGTTGAATTTTTGATTGTTGTCATACTTTTTCTCTTGATCGTGTAAATGGTTGGTCTTACATGTCTCTTGTTTAAGAATATGGGTTAATTGGTAGGATTGTCAAGTTAAGTTGGTGGGTGGTGGTTTTTGCTACATAAACATTTGCGATCGGATTGTAGTTGTGGAGACTTTTGGGAAGCTTTTGGCGCCACTTTCATCTCATCCCCGCACAGCACGGGGACTCTTTTTAGTACCCCCTTGAGGGGTATAAGTTCCTTCACGAAAAAATATTCTTGAAAAGATAAGAATATTTTTTCTAAGTCACTAATAAGCCATATGGCCAAGAGATTTCATGATAAGAGCAAACCCCATAGCGAACATGCCGCTGAGGCCCATGCCACAGGAAAAACCAGCGAGCAGCACAGGGGCATACTGACGCCACATCGGACCGTATTTTTTCAGGAAAAAATATCTGCCCAATAGAGCTCCGGCGACTTCAAGAATCATTCCATGGGGAGTGGATTGGCCAAGTCCCCGCACAACACCATATATGAGCAGTACCGGCAAACCGAAGAGGCTGAGAACCATATACATTAACAGGCCGAATCCTAAGCCGGAAAAGACTGTTGAGCTATTTAAAGCCTGATAGAACATCGAGTTGCCTTCCAAAGTGGAAGTCTGCATCAGCAGGGTATTTAAGGCCTGCAGGTGCCAAAGTTCCTGGGCAAATGGATAGTTGGCCGAAGGAATTGGGGCCAGGCGCCAGATAAATTGAGAAAAAACCAGACTGGCGATCATCACGATGGGGAACACTAATAGTTCGGCTTTGATAATGCCCCGCAGGGAAGTGCCCGTCAATTCAATCTGCCGGAATTGAACGGTGGCTTCACCGTAATTATGGATAGGGATTGGTGCATACCAGATTTCAATCCCCTGATAGCCGAAAAATCGGGCACCGGCAATAAAACTTGCCTCTCGAACAAGAGGAAGACTGACAAACTGTCCGGCAATACCTTCCATCCGGGCAGTGATGTAGGAGATAACAGGGGTGTAGATAAAGCCATAGGCAAGAAAAAATAGCCAGGGAAATGACGGCACCAGCCAGACACAGAGTCCGACATAGGCGAGCGTTGAGAAAAAATAAATACCTATGGCGATCCAGAAATTGAAATCACCCCGCCCGGCCGGAGGATGGAACAGGTCATGCCGAGTACCCCTGTTGCCGTCTTTTTCCCTGAATGAGCGGATAACAGACCAGACTCCTATCAGGCCGATTGCCAGCCCCAGACCAATTCCAAAGCTCATATAGAAATCGAAGTTGTTAGCGAACACCGTATCGACGGTGGCCATTCCCGGATGCCATCTGGTCAGGATTCCAGCGGAATAGAGTACTGGGTTGAGGATGATCGTAACAATAAGGCCGATAAGGCCGCCGATCACAGCCCAGAAAGGCAGGACCATGCCGACGAAAAGAAGTCCGAGATCAAGCTGTAATCCAGTAGCGACCGCAGGGAGAATGTCTTCAGTATATCCGGTAAGTTCAATCCATGGGATGGGGATGAGTCTGATCTGCTCGGTAAAGATCAACCCCGAGATTATAGGGAGCACAACATAAATAAAACCGAAAGCCAGGCCGATCACCCCGCCAATGGAGAAGACCCGCCATTTCCAGCTTTGTTTCTTTTCTTCTGCTGATTCAGCCAGCGCCATAGTGCCGAGTGCTGCGACCGGGGCCATGGGAAACGGGAGCTTTTCGACATCGGAAGTAATCCGGAAAAGAGCGTAGCCCAGGCCAAAATGATCGATTCGCTGGATGATCTGTGAACCGACCAGGAGGAGGATCGGGATAAGCCAGTCTCGATGGAAAAATGAACGCTCCACCATCGACAGTGATTCGGGTCCCGGTGCAATCCAGGAAGGAATGAATTCGGTCACGCCGAGCATTCGTGCAGCATCGGACTGGACTAGATACTGGTTCCAGAGTAAGCCGGAGAAGGGAGAGGCCAGCGCTGCGCCTGCCATATAGTAGAGAAGGAAAATTTCCTGTTGCTTGAGCTCGGAATGGGCTCTTTTGGCGATTTCGGCAAACAAAATGATGGTCACCCAGCGAGCTGCCGGACCGATGCCCTGCCCGATTACCAGCTGAAGATACATCGATCCCGGCATCATCAAAAAACCGATGAAGATGGCACCAATGATGGTCTTCCAGTCAAAACCTTCTTCAAAGTGTTTGGGAGGTTTGAGTAAGTCTCGATATTCTTTTAACTCTTTATCGTCATACATAATATCCCTTGGAGGGGAGGATGATTTTTAATTTATTGCTTTATTTTATTTTCGATTAAGTGTATGGAGTTTTTTATCTTTATCCTTTTGAACAGCATAAGTTTTTACGCGAAAATATTTTTTCAAAAGAGCAAGAAAATGATTTTAGCATCTCATCCCCGCACAGCACGGGGACTCTTTTTAGTACCCTTTTTAGGGGTATTCATTCTTCATGAAAAAACTTTTCTTCAAAAGAGCACAAAAATGATTTGAGCATCTCATCCCCGCACAGCACGGGGATAAGTTCCTTCACGAAAAAATAATCTTTGAACAGCAAGATTATTTTTTCTAAGTCACTAATCAGGCAGAACCTGGTAACTAATATCGGTAAAAAGTCCTACCAGCGCCCAGCCACCTCCCATGAGGAAATCGCCGATTATCAGGCCGATGAAAAAATATTGCAGTTTCTTGAAAACCATTATTCCTCCATAGCGCATACACAGTGAGTTGCAGGCCCAGCCGATAAAAAAACTGACCCATAGAATACGCATTGCAGAGCTGTAGGCGGTAAGGTAGCCAATCGGGTGGATAGGCCACCAGTAAAAACGATGATAACAGGTGACCAGAACGAGCATCACCAGGGCGCCCGCCAGGGTAAAGATATAAATCCAGTTGCCGGTAGTGGTTTCCATGGCCACGAGTCGGTAAATATTTTCGTAGACGGCTGTTGTTGTCTGGCTGGCCCAGTCCAGTTGCAGTTCGCGAATACCATATCGGTAGCAGAGGGTCATCATAGCCAGGATCGACGCCGTCATGGAGGCGACAATAGTTATTGCCAGACCCGAAAAGAGCAGCAGGGCCGGGCTTTTGTTCTGTTGGAGATGGCGTGCGTGAAGGAGGGAAGGCATCAGCGATTCCCGCAGGTCGACAAAGAGGACCTTCTGACTCATTCCGGCAAGTAGGCCGCTGGCACCGGCAAAGAGCTTGCTGCCGAAAAGGGCTATCATGCCGTCAGTCGGCGCTGCAGTGAGAGTGAAGTAGGCAAGTCCCCCCTGGCAGATGATCCTGGTTGCCACAAGCATGATCATAAAAAATGCACCCACAACCAATATTGCTGTCACCGGGGCCATGCCGAGCCAAATGTACCAGTAGATAATAGCTGTAAATCCAAAGACAGCTCCCCAAAACGAGATTCGCACATCGATCCACTCCGATCTCCCTGCTGCCGGTTTACTGAGAAACAAAGACTGCCTGCACACATCAAGCAGATGCAGCCGTGCCAGCCAGACAAGAAAGAGAAAGAAGACGCCATAGGCTCCGATCATCTGCATCTCTTCCGGTCGTGCCAGAGTGGGACCGAAGGTAACGCCCAGTTCTGAAAACGGAATGGAATAACCGAGAAGGTTAAGAATACCGTACAACAGGCCACCACTTAAAAAAAAGAACCAGAATGAAAAAGAGATTTGGCGGGATGTTAGAAAGGCAAAGCCGATAAATGACGGATACAAATAGATTTTGAGTTTCTGGAAACCTGTGAGTATGCCGCTGTCGGAAAAATAAGGTCCGGCCAGAAAGAGTGTCGGAATTGGCGGTATCGTCGGGTAGTAAAGGTTTAATCCATTTACGAGATGAAGGAAAACAGGAATAGAAAGTCCCGCAAGGAGAAAACGATTGAGGAAAAAACTGCCGGTTTTTCCTTCACTGACCGCCTTGCTTATCATCTCTGGTACCTTGAGCAGGGGAAAGTTCATTCGCTCATTATGAATCCACTGTCTGGAAAGAATATTGATTAGAAAAAGCATGACCAGATAAGAGAGGAGCACAAACATCCCCCACAGAAAAAGGGGGGTCAGCCATGTAGCCCAGGGTATTGCCCCAGCCATCTCGAGCCAGCCCATATCTCGGGCACCTGCAATGCCGTTATAAAGGAGGTCAATGGCTTCAGGATCGGTTGGGGTTAAGGCCGGTGGAATGAGGGGGTGGAGTACTTCAGTCCACCGATTTCCCAGTGTTGCAAAATGTACGGGGGCGGTCAGGTTGATCAGAAAGGTGCGAGCAAATCCGGTATAGGCAATACCTGAACCGATAACCATTTCTATCCAGATAACGAGCAGTTCCGGGCCTGTCAGCAAAAGTGAAGATCGAAAAATTTTCGAAACCAGGCTGATAAAGACAGCGAGCAGCAGGAAAATGAAAAATGGTGCGAGGGGAAAATGACCCCCTCCGAGCGGCGTCGCTCTCAGGTAAATGTTGTTATATGGAGTGAGCAGGCATATGGCCACAGCCAGGAGGATACCAGTCAGTGGTGCTCTTACACGGATTGGCCTGAATTCCAGGTTTTGCGGAGAGCTCTCCATATCAAAAGACCTCCGGAGCAAGGCCTTTTTCGGCTATTACCCGTTGAAATGATTCTTTCAATTGTATATGAGCATCATGATCAAAGGAGCGCCAGACCAGTAATTGCTTCCGTACTTCGTGGAGAAAAGAAGTACTGATGCGCTGCCAGACTCCTGATTCGCCTGATCGTCTGCGCAGCGTTATCTTTATCTCAAGAAACTCTTGTCCCTGCGGTGCAGGGCAAAACTGAATGTCCACGGTCTGCATAATACCGAAGTCAAAAGGGGCAAGCCAGACGTTTGAGCGAATATGTAAACATCTTAAATCGGTAGGTGAATCCGATTCAGCAACCATCTTATGGATTTCATCTACTGTTGAACAGCTGAAAACCACCTCTACAGAACCTGTTGAGAATAGGCCGTGGGAGATATCCTGGTGACTGACCAGATATTCATAGATAAATCCTCCGATACTTTCGTGTTCCCTGTATTTCATCAAAAATGGCAGGGTAACCTCAATCTTATTGTCGACGGGCTGGGGAAGATTGAAGGTTCGGTTGACGTCGGGGATAGCAATGCGGGCCGCTACCCTGGCAGGGTACAGAACTGAGATGAGTACAACCAGGATCACCAGTACCATGGCAGCAATCCCGGCCATGGAAGAATAATTGACGGTGATTCCTGCCCACAGAGGCGTTGCAGAAAGAAGAGCTGCTGAAACCTGAGCTATCAGATAGCCGAACACCACTGAAATGACGGCCAGCGCCATTGCTTCTGCAACAAAGAGAAAGCCGACGTGGGAAGGGGCCAAACCCACGGAAGTATACACTGCGATCTCGCCTTTACGCTCATATACCGAACTTATCATCGTATTAAGGACTATAAGAACTGAGATGAGCAGGGGAATGATGATGTTGGGAACTCCGCTGTAATTCATGGTGTCACTGATGTTATAGAGCCATACTCCATCCTTTTCGCCGGTAAAAATTGCCAGGCTGAACCTGTCGCTCAAACGACTGGCAATGTCGGGGATCTCACCTGGGTCAGCGGGTTTGACAGCAATGTTTTTCAATTGTCCGCCAGCCGCAAGCAGCGTCTTCGCCGGAATGATCGCAATCTCGCTGGCAGAGATGTGTTGGTATCTGCTCTGAAATGAGCGGACATCGTCTCCGGATTCCAGGGCTTCCATCTCCTCTTCAGTTATCTCGGAGCCTGCTTCTTCAGGGAAGATAACCGGAGTGAGTGGTTCCCCATCGAGATCAATTGTCTTCTCGAAAGCATCCGCCTTAAAGGTGCCAATTACTGTAAACGGAGATCCCCATAATAAAACAGTCTGGTTCAAGTCTGCAATAACTCCAAGTCGGGCAGCCATTTGCTCTTCCAGTATGATAGCCGTCTGGTCATCTGCTGTGAACCATCGGCCTGTTGTAAGGAGCTTGTCCAGCCCTGTAACGTATGCTTCATTTGGGCTCAGCCCGATAAGGCCCTGAATTTCGATTTCAGAATTTCCCCGTCGGAGTGGAACGTTAACCGGACGGGCGGGATCCTTTCCTTCCAGCCATATTCTGGGTGCCGGCCTGCTGATTGCCGACATACTGCTGACAAGGATATCGGTTGCCTGCGGCGGGAGACTCTGCCGGTTTACTCTTTTCAGCAGGAGGCCCTGGTAGGGCGCATGGGATTGGAACGGCAGGCGGACCTCTTTCCGATTGGATTTGATGGTTGTGAAACTCATTATGGTAAAGGTCAAAATAATAAGGGTAGTGCAGGTCAGAATGGTCCGCAACCGCCTTCTTCGCAGATTGGAAACTCCGAGAAAAAAAGCAGCAACGAAGGCTTTCCAGCGACTAATCTCTTCCGGTCGTTTGTGGGTTGCCCTCCGCTGGAGAAGGATCATCTCATCTTCAAAGCGAAAGAAAATAATTAAAGTCACCATAAAGGAGAGACCAATAATGAAAAAGGCCAGAATCACAACCATGGGGCTGTAAGCTAACTCGAAGGCGGGATGAACATTGTAGATGACCGTGATGAGTAGGATAAGGATAAGGCAAAATCCGACTATACGCTTATAGATAGTAGCAGAGTTAAAGAGAAATCGTTCCATGACAAAGGCAAAGGGAACGAAGAGAGCAATATAAAATAGAACTCCAAAAAGCACATCCTTCTGGGTTTTTTCCACCTGTACATAAACTCTGGCGGCAAGAGCCAGCGCCTCCGCTGCGGCGTTACGAGCTACAGAATAGGTAAAAGTGTCGAAACCTTCTGAACTCGTTTCAAGGGCGCTTAATCCTCTTTCTTTCAGGTTGTTTATACGTTCGTCATATATGCCGTGGGATTCCAGGTTGTTGATTCTTGGGACAAGGAGAGTCCAGGTGTCTTTTGCTGCGTGATAAATGGTGTTGGGGATGGAGGGGTACTTGTCGACCAGATACCCGAGTCCAAGTCGATTCTCTTTCGTCCCGTTGGTGAGGATCATTTTATTGGTCAGTACAGTATC
This sequence comes from uncultured delta proteobacterium, assembly GCA_963709755.1. Lineage (GTDB taxonomy): Bacteria > Desulfobacterota > Desulfobulbia > Desulfobulbales > Desulfocapsaceae > Desulforhopalus_A. The sequence continues at coordinate 567,453 of CAVPXO010000001.1, read as the reverse complement.
TGACAAGGTCAGTTTGAGGCGGGTACCCGGTTCAGTGTAAATGGAAGAAATGATTGAATCCCTGGTGTCTATCCGACTGTACCAGTAATGTTCGGGTGGCGCGTCGCGTCTGCCGTCAAAAAGATGGATCTTTGTCATATAAGAAAAACTGCGAGGTTCAAGCAGATTGAACAAGGTAGTTTGCCTGCAATTAAACATTACTAAATCTGTCTGCATGGTATGACGCAGCAGCTTCAGCCGATAATTGTTTTTCCCGGTTTCTTTCTTGTCAATGGCCCAGATAACCTTGCCTGTGGCTTCGTCAAATCGATATCCTTCAATAATAAGTTTGTCGAGAGAGTGTTTTTTGTCAGCCAGGCCTTTGATCCTGAAATACCCTGATTCATCCACCATCGCATAGAACTTATTCAAACCCTGATAGGCGAGAATCGTGGTCTTACGCGCCGGGTAGTTGGCAAAAAGTTCCCCCTGTAACAGCAAATTAGTGCGCGCAGTCACCGAGACGAAACCGTCTCTCGGCATATTGTTGTCATGCAGCGCTGCGGCTTTGGCGAGGTCGATAATGAGCCGTTCCACCAGCTGGGCCTGATCCCGGAGGTAGTTCCAGTCCATTCTTTCTGCGGTATCCGAAGGTGTTCCCCAGAGCATCCTGCCATCTCCGGTTGTGACCAGGCTGAGGCCGATGTAACCGGCCAGGGCACTGACTTCTCCACCCAGGTTCGGTTTGTCGAGGAACCATGAATCCCATGTGCGCAGGTGACTAGGGCGAAGACTATCCTGAAATTGAGCCCTCCCAACAGCAGGTTCACCTGATTTTTTAAGGATTTCACCAATAGGCCCATACACCGAGGTCCTGTTGATTGTCTGTTTGAGATCATAAAGCCATCCTCGATGAAAACCTCCAACTCCATTGCCATGACTGGAGAGATGGAGGCTGACGATCGCAGCTACTTCATAGTCCCTGACATGGTTTCGAAATGTCGATGCGGACTGCAGGGCTTTGAGCTGACGCTGAGTGTCACTCATGATCAATTCGTAGCCGGCAATGGCTTTGGGAACTAAATCTTTGAAAAGCTCAGCTTCGCCTGCGGAAAGGTCATTGAAGCTTTCCGCCCATCCAAGCTGTCTATACAGGCGGCGCTGAATGGCCCGCTGTTTGATCAATTCTTTAATCTGATCTGTCTGTTCACTCAGCCTCAGCTGCATGAGTTCTCTGGAGACCCGGTCAACGGCCTTTTCAAGACTTCCTTTTATGGCGGTTCCAATAAAGGCATCTCTTTTTTTGTCTTCAGTGAGAGGGAAGGTGAGGCTCTGAAAAAGTTCGACATTAAACTTGCTCCTGTTCATTTCCTTTTGCAGTTGCCTCTTTCGATCACGCAAATCCTTGGATCTGGCATTGATGCTCCAGATTATATCCCGCATACCCGCAAGAGACTGGGCTTGCCCACTGGTGGCAATCAGCATGATAGATCGTTTTGGGGGTCTACTTGCAAGGGAATCGGCGATTTTCAGAAAAGTCGCTATTGAGGTGGCGGCGTCCGCGCCTGGAGAGTTGCCGGATACAAATTCTTCATTATCAAAAAATGCTTCGATGATCAAAAGTTCTTTTCCGAGTTGCGGGTCCGTTCCCTCAATAATTGCATAGATGTTTTGGGCGAGATAATTCTCCCAGATACAGCGTGACTGAAGCTTTACTTTGGAAATTAGGGGCGCGCTTTGATTCTTGAGCGGTCCGAAATAACTAATGGCCTGCTCTCTTTCCATCCAGAAACAAGGAAATTGAAGTGGAGTAAGTTCTTGTTTCTCTGAGAAGAAGATACGTTCCCGACTGTTGTCACCCTGAAGGAAAATGGCCGCTTTTACCCCAAGGGAAGCCAATATTTGCCAATTTCTGCCGGAGTCGAAATCAAGAAGGACAATGCTTCCCTGAATGTCTTTTCCATCAATTTCCTGCAGCTGACCCTTACCGACATAATAGAGAGGTGCTGAGATGGCTCCGTCGATAGACTCAGGAGTCACGGCGTTATTGATGAGTTGAGTCAGAGGAATTTTTTGGTCATCAACGATCAGTTCTGCACCGAGAAAACGACGGACCGGAAGTTCATAGAAATACGATTGGGGTGAAAGTCCAAGGGATTGCAGTTTTTGTTCTATATATGCTGCTGCCTGTTCATATCCCGCTGAACCGGTGGCTCTGCTGCCAAAACCACTTAAGGTCTCAACTGTTTCACGAAGGGATGTGGCAACTACCGTCGTCTCTGCCCGTGTGGGAGCGCAAAATTGTCCGCTTAGAAAAAAGATTATAATTAGGACAAGAGAAATTATTTTCATTGCCGAGACACATGGGACTTATATTTGAAGTAAAGAGCAGAGGGATGTTAGAGCGTCAGTGCGTTGCGCTTTCCAGTCCGCCTGTTCTGATGTCCAGTTCACTTCTTTGTTGAATTTTATCTACGTGACCGTCCCTGATCCATACCACCTGGTCCGACACATTGAGCATTTTATAATCGTGCGTTGCAGAAATTACAGTGACTCCCCTTTCGAGACTCAGTTCTTTCAAAAGTCGGATAATGTCTTCTCCTGTGGTCAGATCCAGGTTTCCAGTTGGTTCATCAGCCAGGATGATAGCCGGGCTGTTGGCAAGTGCCCTGGCCACTGCCACACGCTGCTGTTGGCCACCGGAGAGCTCAGAAGGCCGATGTGTATGTCTGCCGGTCAGCCCCACCTGGTCCAGTAACTCCATGCCGCGCCGGAGAGCATTGTCGTTTGATACTCCGGCAAAAGTCATGGGAATGGTAATATTTTCAAGAGCAGTCATTACCGGAATGAGGTTGAACGTCTGGAAAATATAGCCGATCTTTCTGCACCGCAGCCAGGCAAGTTCATAGGCGTCAAGCTGGGCGATATCCACCTCATCGATAAAAACTTTTCCGCTTGTCGGTTTGTCGAGGCCGCCGATCATGTTGAAGAGTGTCGACTTCCCAGATCCTGAGGGTCCCATGATAGATATGTATTTTCCTTCCTCGATCTCAAGGTCTATGCCTTTCAGGACGTGGACGACGATTTTGCCGAGATCGAAATTCTTGGTTACCTCAGTGACCCTGACTATCTTTTTCTTTTCTATCATATATTGAAGAAAGCCTTTTTTGTTGAGATTGATTACTGCTCGACCCGCATTGCCTCCACCGGTTGCATTCGGGAGGCGACAATCGCCGGATAGAGGACGCCTAGCAGGCTGAGTCCGGTTCCGACGCATACGGCATAAAGATTGGTTGATCCAAGGTCTGACCATGGCATCACGGATGCGGAAGACAGGCCAAACCGTATAATTGATGCAGCAAAAGCTACCAGAGTTCCGAGCAGTGCACCGATAACACCACCGGCAAGCCCCTGTATCGTCGCCTCGATAACAAATAACCTGACAATAAACCTGTCAAGCGCCCCCAGGCACTTCAGGGTGCCTATTTCTCTAAACCGTTCGGTTACCGACATGAGTTGAGCATTGATTATTCCGACGACGCAGACCAGTAGGGAAAGAAAAACAATCCAGCGTTGTTTGGCAGAGCTGCCGATACTGGTAGCACCAGGAGCAATGTCATAACCAATTTCAGTAAGGATCTGAATATAAGCAGGGTCTTGCGAGGTGAGTAAACCTTCGGAAATATCGTTTTCAGCCTGGGTATAGGTAAGAAAAGCAACAGCAAGAACCAAACTCATGGTGGTCACCAGTGAGCGGAAAAATCGGACCCGGATGGACTGGTAGGCCATCTGGAAAGATTTGGAGAGCGGCAGTGCGACAAGACGTCTCATGGCTTCTACCCCGGTGTTCAGTTCAGAGCGGAGCTGTGCCTGGTGCTGCATGACACAGATGGTTAATTATCTAAGTTTGTTTTCAAATCTAGTTTAGTGCCTTACTCCAGAATTACTATCATAAAAAACAAGAATCCGCAGAGTGTATTAAAATTATAAACTTGAAGTTATATCCAAGGCACTTATCCCCCACAAAGCACGGGGACTAAAAAGAGTACCCCCTTGTGGGGTGTTTGAAACAACAGGTTGTCAATGCACACTCCATGAAAGTAGCGACAACGGGCAGCATCGTAAAAAAAAACACATCATTGGAGTAGTTCCGCTGATCAATATTTTTCGTCGAGATATCGATCCCTGATATGGCGGAGGAAATAATCGGGGTTTGTTGATTCTCCTGTAGCGAAACGAATGATTTCCTGTGAATCCATGGTCGAAGCTTTGCTCCATATTTTTTCCTGCAGCCATTCCCTGACGAACGATATCTCACCACAGGTCAGTTTTTGCTGCCAGTCCGGATAGGTTCGGCAAAGAGCAGCAAAGATTTGAGCACTATTGAGTGCACCTATCGTATAAGACGGAAAATAACCAAAAGAACCATCCGTCCAGTGCATATCCTGCAGACAACCATTACTGTAGTTCTCAGCTGTTGAAAGACCTAAATATAGCTGCATTTTTTGATCCCAGATCAAAGGGATATCTTCAACTCTGAGAGAGTCATTGATAAGACTGCTTTCAATTTCATAGCGAAGAATGATATGCAGCGGATAGGTAACCTCATCAGCCTCGACGCGGATATAACTTGGCTGGACCCGGGTGGCCGCTGCCCAGAGCTGAGTGGCTGTAAATGAGGAGGTCGCAGGCAGCAGTGCATGCATTCTGGTGCTGAAAAATGTGGTAAAGGGACGAGACAAAAATAGCTGTTTCTCAAAAAGCAGACTCTGGCTTTCATGTATGCACATATTACGAGCATCCCCGACCGGCAGACCATCCCACTCCATTGGCAGTCCGCTTTCGTAGCCGGCATGCCCAGTTTCATGGGCTGTAGCCATCAGCGCATCGAGAAAGTCAATTTCCCTGAACCTGGTGGTAATTCGCTGGTCTCCTCGACAACCGGTGCTGAATGGATGGGAGCTGACATCCAACCGTCCACGTTCAAAATCAAATCCCAAGCATTTCATCAGTTCGAGATTAAGCAGTTTTTGTTGGTCGATAGGATACCGGCCGAGCAGGTCCGGGACTGAAACTCCCTTCTGTTTGTCGACTACCAGTTGAACTAGGCCCGGCAGGAGTTGTTTTAGTTTTGTGAAAACATCGGCAATAAAGCTGTTGCTGTCACCTGTGCAATAGAGGTCGAGCATTGCGTCATAGGGTGTTGAAAAACGGCCGGGAGTGAAATCTCGTCGAGCCTGTGCTTCCTCTTTTGCAAGTTTGACAACCTCTTTGAAATTAATCAGAAAACCAGGCCAATCGTTGTTTTTTCGTTGGTTGCGCCAACCATGTTCACATTTTGATCCAGCGAGGGATTTAGCTTTCACCAGTTCAGGCGGAAGGCAGATGGCGTGCTGGTGTGCAAGTTCCATCTCCTGCAGGCTGCGAATGAGATCGGGTGCCGTTACCTGTCCTGCTGCTTCCAGTAAAAGATCACCTGTCCCTCGGGCGGTAAGCAACTCATGTCGCAGCGAAGTCAACTCGGCTATGGCCTCCGCTCTGGGTTCACTGCCGCCCGGGGGCATCATAACCATGTGATCCCAATGGAGGAACGTCAGCGCATGATCCAGCCGATGGAGTTTTCGATAAAGTTCTTCGAGCAGGCGATAGGCAGCAGGCATTTTATTTCTCATGTCTTTTGTAAAGGTAGTCTATTTGAATGATAATCGATCCATAATGAGATTGATAATCTTTCTTTACTTTGTTGGCGAGGTATTTTTACAAAAAGCTGTTGTATTTTTAGGAAGGTGGGGCAAACAATCAAAGTAATGGTGCGGATGGGGGAGCAGGCTACTATGCTATTTTTTTATGACAGATCACCAAAATGAACCGGAATAAGGCTTTTGTTGTTGTGTATCAATTCAAGTAAGTTGTCGAGCAGGTCAAGAGCCAGGCTGTTCATTCTCTGGTGGTGGATCATTATGCCGCACAAACCTGAGGCCAAACCCTGCTCAATTTCCAGCAGAAGATTTTCTAAGGCAAGGTGTGGTTCGATCTCTTTTCGAGTGTGAAGGTCAACATTGACCTGATAGTCAGGCAGATTATCGAGTGTTTCCGGACGAGCGCCCTTGCTTCTTGAGACAGCCCTGAAATCGAGGTCGCTGAGAGCACGGAGGGTGTCTGCGCTACATCTGTTCCATGGGGGAGTGAAAACAGGGTGAAAGTCTGTGTCGAGGAGCATCTCCAGTCTTTCTCTCCCATGAGCGAGACTGGAATGAACTGCATCTTTTGTCCTTGCCGGACCAAACTCCTGTTTTTTTCCGGCTTTTTCGAAGTTATGATGGGCCTGGCCGTGCTGATGCCAGTACCACTGTGGATTTTTAATCCCGGTGAGCAGGTAAAGTTCTTTTAATCGTTTTTCTGTGAGCCAGGCAGGAACGGTAGCCAGACAAAGGGGAATCCGGTGTCTCTTGAAACATTCAATAAGTTGTTGGAACCTGAGTGAAGGGATACCGATATCGTCGGCTCTGAAAAATACCAGCGGACGGTTTTCTGAGAATTGACAGCCCCTGTCAATACGGGAGGAAATTTCATCATTCAGACCTGGATGTCTGTTGGAATAAAGAGATGAGGCAGGTTTAGTCATGAAGAGATTGCTCCGCGTACCATGTTTCAATTTGTCTTGCCGTATCTTCTGCCCCATCCAGTTTGATGTCGGCAGAAAAACGGGGATTTTCGAGTTGACGAATCATCAACTTTGATAAAATCCGGGGAGTAAGGTCTGTATCCTCCAAAATGACGACAGGCACCTTCCTGCCGAGCCTTTGTGCTCGAAGCCGCTGCTCTCTGTTTTGCTTAAATGGATAAACCAGGGCGGGGATTCCGGCCTGAACCAGATTCATGCAGGTGTTGTATCCGGCCATTGAAATTGATAAATCAGCTGCTTCAAGCCATTCAGGGAAGTGGTCCGTGAAGCGTTCAATGGTAATATTGCCCTGAATATTATTTTGCAATTCCCCATAAATCTTGTCTTCGCAATAGGGTCCACAGAACAGCTGAAGATGGGCAGACGAGGAATCCTGCATGATTTTAAATGACTCGGTTACTGCAGTAAGTAATTCACTCCCGACGTTGCCCCCACCGATACTGGCGATAATGAGTTTGTCGGCAGGCGATAAATCAAGTTTTTTCCTGATCCGCTCTCCGTCTCCCCGCAGTTGGGGGGTGGTGACAAAACCAGTATAGTGCAGAGGGGTGTGTATGTCAGGCAATCGGCCAAATGTTTCATCCAAGGTAATAATTTCAGGATCCGCATGAATAAGAATACCATCAAAAAAAGAGTTAATTGTCTGCACTACGCGCTTTTCAAATTTTTCCCTTCCGGTTTTCTTCTCCACCAGAATGTCCCGAACGCTGCAATAACAAGAACAATTGGGCAAGGCACCATCCCGAATGGCTTCAAGCAAGGGGTCGAGCTCAAATCTGAAAGCCTTGCGGCCAAAAGGATAGAGCTCGGTAATAAAGACATCGGGTCTGTTTTGATGAAAGTGGCCGAAAAGCAGGTTTTTTCGCACTGTTTTGACCTCCGCCAGTGATACGTCGGTGCGACAGGGAACCAGGCTGTTAAACTCACTGTCCATTTGCAGGCCAGGCAACTCAAGTACTTTGATATCAGGATGAAGCACCTCAACCGGAGGTCCGCCAACAATGAGGGTGGTTGGATGATTACGGGCGATTGCCTTGCAGATTTCCATACTGCGATGGAAGTGACCGATACCCAGAACATGTTGACAGTAGAAGGAAACGTTCATGGCTCCGGCTTTCTTGGGATGTTGAGTTCCATCGGAGAAAACTTGTTCCGGATGCAGCTGATAAGATGTAGTCGGTTATGTTGCAGCAGCGGGTCCTCACCGGGATGAAATTCCCGCCCGGTAAGAAAGTAGAGCAATGTTTTTATCACTCCCTGATGGCAGACGACAAGTATCTTCTTGCCGGGCCACTCTTCCGCTTTCTCAAGAAGCGTTGCCAGCACACGCTCTTTTACGGCAAGTCGGGTTTCACCACCGGGAGCAGAGAAGTCCCAGCCCATTGCAATCCGGCGGGTAAGGTCTTCTTTATAGTTCTCGTGAATAGATGGCAAGGTAAGGCCTTCCCACTCTCCCCAGTGTTGTTCCCGTAATCTCGGATCAAAACTTACAGGCAGGCAGAGTACACAGTTTAGGATGTCAACAGTTGCTTTTACTCTGCCCAGATCACTGGCGACAATTCGGTCCCAGTTGAAGTGCTGCAGAGTTTTTGCCCATTCACCTATCTGTTCTTTTCCTGTGGTTGTCAAAGGAGAGTCTCCTGAGCCCTGAATCTTTTTCAGGATATTCCATTCTGTCTCTCCATGTCGTAACAGGCCGAAGGTAGTGACGGTTGCTGTTTTTTTTCTATGTTCCATGCAGCGGACCTATTTTATAATCGGGGATGGTTGGAACTGCTGGTTGTGTCGGCGAAAAATTTCAGCCAGTTTTTCTATCCATTGGCTGTTGTCAAAAATATCTTTAACATGTGCTTTTCCTCCGGCAATCACCTGTGCACGAAGCTTCTGATCAGTAAGTGACTGTAACATGGCCTTTTCCAGCTGGTCGGGCTGGCATGGCGGTACGGTTATACCTGTTTTTCCGTCAATCAGGATTTCAGGTATGGCGGACACGTTGGTGGACAGTGCCGGGACACCCATTGCCAGGCTTTCTACCAGGACGTTGGGAATGCCGTCCCTGTCACCATTGTCGGCAATTTCACAGCCAAGAACGAAAAGGTCACTGTTTTTAAAATGGAGCAATACCTCGTCGTGTGTCTGGGTTCCAAGCCATTGGCAATGATCTTGAAGGTCGAGAGAGGAAATTAAAGAGATAATCTTTTCCCTGTCTTCACCGTCACCGATCAAGGTATGTTGAAACTGAATGCCTTTTTGGCGCAATCCCGCCAACGCTTTATAAATGGTGGGCAGACCCTTTTTCTGTGTCATCCTTGCGACAGTAAGGATTTTAAAAGGATTGTGTGTTGCGGGCTGCGGATCCGTCTGCTGGAAAAGGTTTAAATCAATGCCGTGGTAGATACAATATATGGGAGTGGGACACCTTCCGGCAATTTCCTGTAGAAATTCTTTATTATGTTTGGTGCAGGTTACAACGAATTGAGCGAGGGCAATTTTCTTACGAAGTTTCTCTCTGTCGGATGTGTAGATATCCTTAGCGTGAGCAGTGAAGCTGAAGGGGATTCCGGAAAGCTGAGAGGCGAACATGGTCACAGAGGTAGGGGAATGAGCGAAATGACCATGGAGCTGAACTATGCTTCTATCTTTTTCAAGATGATTGTTGGTCAGATAGCCGGCCTGCAGAAAATGTTTGAGGCTCGCAAGTTCGTTGCCTTTGCTGAGACCTTGTGCGATTGTCCGGAGTGTTGCTTTGAATTGATTTGGTTTTTTTACGGCCAAAAAAATAGCAGGCAGAAGGAGCCGGTGAAATTCCGGCAGCAGTTCAGTAGGTAAATAATCTACTTGTGCTTTAATCTCTTTTACGGAAGCGTGACTGAACGATTCTCGCGGCTGACGCATGGGAAAAAGGCGCATGGTGAAACCTAATTTTTCCAACAAAAGGATTTCATTGGAAATAAACGTTTCAGAGATCCTTGGGTAACCTTTCAGAATATAGGCAAGAGTCGAGGTCGGATGTTGTTGCATGACAGGTCGTTCAATTAAATACGGCGAGTGGTGCCGGGCGATGATCAGGAGATTTCCTGACATCAACATTACCTTCTTTGAAAGAGGACAACCTGGCGAGCATCGTATCGAGTCCGGAAAGTTTAAATGATTTGATTGTTTCTTTGTATTTGTTCTGGTCGTGCAGGAGGGAAAAAATTTTCTCACGCAGGAGCTGGGGGGTCACGCCGGTCCAGGGAATGAAATCCAGGAGGCCTCTGCTTTTGAGTATTGTGGCTCGGATCAATTGTTCTTGTCGGGGAGTTTCCCTGGGGATTATCAAGGCGGGAGTTTTCTGGGTAAGTATTTCACAGACAGTGTTATATCCTCCCATGCAGACGACTAAATCTGCTGCTGCCATCAGTTCCTCCAGCCTCGAATGGAAGGGAAGAGTTTTTATGCCAAATTTTTTAGCCCGTCTGGCGAATTCTTCACTTATCTTTTTTGGCATGAACGGTCCGGTGATAATGATGGATTTAAAAGGGAGAGAGGTCGGGAAATAATCATGCATGGAAAGAAAATGGTCGATTACTTCAAAACCATCCCCACCACCGCCGGTAGTTACGAGAACAAATTTGTCATCAGCCATAATCCTGTAACTCTTTCTGACACTGGCTTTTGTCCCAGGTGAAATTTCTTTGCGCGGGATGTAGCCTGTGAACTTTATCCTGCTGTGGATCTTTTCAGGTATTTTATACATCTCAACCGGGTCATAGATATCTTTGTTGCCATAGACCCAAATCTCGTCATACAGCTGATCTAAGTAGCTGTATACATTTTTTTCCTGCCAGTCTTTTTGTATCACCGCAGCGTCATCCAGGATGTCACGCAATCCCAGAACCGTAACAGTTGACGGACTCTCTGCCTTGAGCCATTCAAGAGTCGGAAGCACCTCCTTTTTAAGCCCTAACGGTTCTTTATCTACAATAAAGAGGTGGGGCTGGAAAGTTTTGGCGGTAGCAAGGATGATATTCATCCTGATAGAAAGAGCCTTTTCCGGGTCAATACGAATAGAGAAGGATTGATATTCATCATTGCTCTTTTTAATCATCCCCGGTATTCGTACGAAATCCACCTGTTGGGGAAATTCAAAGCGGCCCGCGATTGGTGAACCGGTAAGGATGAGCACGTTGGTATTGGTGTCGCGCAAATGGTTGGCAATAGCCATTGTTCTGCGGATATGTCCCAATCCATAGGTGTCATGTGAGTACATGAGGATATTAAAAGCAGGTGGATCGTTTTGAGTATGCATGGTCGGGAATGTTGTGAGGATGAGATTGCCGGCGTCAGCTTCAATCGTAAATAGAATATACTTTTAATATTCCCGCGAAGGGGACTTGTCAAGTTGATGAATGCAATGAGGCTTGGGTAGAAAGATGCCTTTCTACGGTAAATGGAATAAATGTTATAGAGGAGGTGCGGGTAGCTCTGTTGAGGAACTAAAAACTCAAGGTGAGTTTATTACTTATCATAATAATATTTTCTACATCGGAATAAACACTTCGATCACTAAAAAGATCTCCGGTGTCCATATAGCCAAAATGCAGTTCATAGGACAGATTGTTGAGCAATTTATAGATAACACCGAGATTGGCTTCCCAACTTGACCCGTTCCCGCTATCCGATAATTCAGGTGTCCAGAGATTGCGTGTCAAGCCCAAGGTGCCCAACAGGGAAATATTATTCGTGGCGTCAAATTGGGCGGACAGGGCCACGCTGTTTATATTCGATGTGCGAGATGTTTCATCCAGTGAAACCCTTCTCTGGTGTTCACTGTTAAGAATGTCTGCTGCTGTATTGGTTATTAATAACTGCTTGAAATTTCGTGATGAATTTGGGGATCTGTTTTCTTGGAAATCCTGAAAGGCTCCCAGATTATATGAGGTAACTTTGTAAGCATGGTGAGTATTGAGATCTTCACCATAGAGCATCTGGGTCTGGCAGATAAATTGCGTGGCAATTATAAATGGGAAGACAATTTTCTTCATCATCTTTCCTCTCTCTTGGATACTATTCTCATGTACATACTATTGTAGGTTTAATTCTTGTTCTCGTATTTTCTATCTCTCGTGGGTAAAAGTCAAGCAAAATTTGGGCTGCCTGGCGGTCTGCTGTTGAAAGAAAAATTCTAAATTATTATATGATTCAGGTGGTTGATTAACTTTGTGGGCAGTAATCACTCTAAAAATTTAAAGTAAAAATTTGTCCTCAGAGCACATCTGTCGGGTGAGTCAAGATACTTGTCTTGCTTGTGCTGACAATTTGCGATATAGATAGCTTTCTGTGATAGGTACGGTTGATTAATTGCAATGCAGAATATGGTTGCGAGTATTAAATGATTGGGAGAATTCATGCGATTCAAATTAATAGCAGTTACTCTTTTTTGTATCACCTTGATGTATGTTGGTTCAGTTTTCGGAGAAGAAAACAAAGAGCAGTCAAAAGCCAATAAACAGTATCAAATTGTATTTTCGATATTTGATAACAGTTCTGCCGGGAGTTATTCATACCTGCGTGACAGTGTTCAGGCTATCCTTGCCAGTCGTCTCGCGGCCAAAGACATGGTTAATGTACTGGAAAAGACCATCAGTGAAAAGGAATTGAGCTCCCTGAAGATGGCGGGATCATCGAAAGCTCTATCAATTGATGGGGAGCCGGTGGATTATCTGGTGACTGGAGCTCTCTTTTCTCTTACTGGTGGTTTGGAAATTCAGGTGGACCTTTATCCGCTTGCCCCCGAAAAGGAAATATTACACTTTTCCGTACTCTCAAAAACGCCGAACACCCTTATCGCAGATGTCGAGCAACTTTCCGAGAATATTGCTCAGACAGCCTTTGATGATAAGTCCGCTGTACCTGAAGAAAAAACAATGGATGCAACAGCCCGAAATAACGGTTTTGTTACAGTACATCCGGAAGAGGCTTATAAGAGAAACGTTTATGCCGGGACTGTGATCGGTGTTGCCGGCAGTGGGGTGTTGACCAAGGGCAGAGGTGCCAAGCTGACTGCATCAGTGCCTGTTGATATGACAGCCATGGCGGTGGGAGACGTAACCGGAAACGGGCAAAAGGAAATTCTGGTCCTGTCTGGCCGTGATCTCAGGCTGTTCGGCATAAAAGAAAATGTCATTGTGCAGGTAGCAGAAACCAAATTGCCATCCACTATTGTGAATCATGCCATCAATACGGCTGATCTGGATAGTGATGGAAAAGAGGAAATATACCTGAGTGGAACAGATGGTCTGTATGTTTCATCCACTATAATGAAGTATGATCCTATAAATGGTTTCCAGGTTGTAACCAAAAACATTCCCTGGTATCTGCGGCCACTCTTTGTACCGGGAAAAGGCTGGAAGCTTACCGGACAGAAGAGAGGAATAGAAAAAATTAATCTGGTAAGCCCTGGAATATATCTTGTGAGCCTGGATGCAGAAAATAAGGTTACTCAGGGGGAACGTCTTTCTGTACCGAACTCATTGAATCTTTTCGATTTTGTCTATGCGGATCTGGATGGCGATGGTTTTTATGAAGTGGTTGCTGTCGATCAGAAGGAAAAAATCAGAGTTTACAATCCAGGCAATGAGCTGATGTGGGTCAGTCAGAAAAATTATGCCAGCAGTAAAGTCTATCTCGGTCCAAGTCGTGGAGAGGCGACGTCCAAAACGGATAAACGAAATTTCACCCCGGATGAGGATGCCGACCGTGAGCTGATTTTTGTGCCGGCCAGGATCATTGTGACTGATATAGACAAAGACGGCAAAGAGGAAATCGTCATAAGTGAGGGTAAAAAAGCCGGTTTCAGTTTTTTCAACAGGTTGCGGTTTTATGACAGTGGAGCAATTGTCAGCATGGCCTGGAACGACTCAGCATTAATCGAATCCTGGCGGACTGGTAATTTTCAGGGCTATGTAGCAGGGTATGGCTTTACCATGTTTGACGAGTTACAAGATCAGGAAAAGACAGAAAATGATACCAATACTACATCTGGTCGATTATTTATCGGTCATTTGCCCAAAGTTGGCTCATTGGCAAACTTGTTACCGGGTGCAGCCGAAACGGATCTGACTGTTTATGACCTGGAATTCTCTCATGAAAAAATAAAAAAATAACAAACACTCTTGAGAAAGTATAAAAAATTATACTGATGGGTAAAAAAATCTTGACATTGATCGGTGCGACGTATAGTATTGCATCACAATCGAAAGATCTTTACCGGTTTGCTCCTTGTTTGTAAGGAGTTACAGTTGATAGTCAGCTTGTTAATCGTGTAAAGAAGATAATGACCCTTCCCAAGAGGGTTGAAACAGTTCTCAGGAGAGAGAAGAAATGAAGAAGATAATTGCTTCAGCTGTTGGTCTCATGCTGGTTGGTGGTGTTGCTGCAACTACCGCATCTGCAGTAGAGAGCCAATTCGGTGGTTACTGGCGTACCAGAGCCTTTTTTATGGATAACTTTACCCAGCCGGATTCAGCCTACTAACTGCAGTTGATACCCGTACCCGTTTGTATTACACCGCCAAATTCAACGATGACTTGAAATTCGTCAATAAATTTGAGTTCAACACCATGTGGGGTGATAATCAGGGTGGCGATCTTGCTGCTGATGGTAAAGGCAACTGGAGAATCAAAAATTCCTATGTTGATTTCAACTTAGGCATGGTAAATGCCAAGGTCGGTATCCAGGGCGCTACCATCGCTCGTGGTTTTGTTTTTGCTGACGATTTCTCCGGTGCAGTTGTAACCGCAGATTTTGGAATGGTAAAAGTTCCTGTACTTTATGCGTTAGCATCAAACCAGGACGATAAATATTGGGATACTGGAAACTCCAGGTCAGCAAGTTTCATCACAGTACTGAACTGTGAGTTCATTACTGATGGTACTGCTAATGTTAATCCCAATATCGCTTTTGGTAATACCGCTGGAGACGGAGATGTACATATCCTTTCAGTTATGCCGCAAGTTAGCATCAGCGATGCAGTTATGGTTACACCTCATTTTACCTGGGCTAACGTAACAAGCCAGGATACTTATATTTATTGGTTAGGTGTTGATGCCGACCTGAAATTTGACGCAGTTTCTGCATGGGCTACTGGTATCTATAATGGCGGTACAATTGATGGTATGGGTGCAGCAGATACAGACATAAGTGCATATTTATTTGCTGCGGGTGCCGACGCTGGTATCGTTCATGGCCAGGCTTTCTATGCTAGTGGCGATGATGATAACTGCCGATAACGACATCGACTCTTATGTCACTATCGGTAGCTGGTAATGGTACTTACGGTTCCTCTTACTACTGGGCAGAGATTTTGGGTGACGGTATATTTGACTATGCTGTTCCTGACTGGAACGCTGGGTGATCATATCTCCAATATCTGGGCAGCAAATGTTGGTGTAACCCTGAAGCCGATGGATAAATTGACTGCAAACTTTGATGTATGGTATGCAGCTCTTGCTGAAGACAATGCAGCTGGTGATAACGAGCTTGGTCTCGAATTTGACGGAAGACTGTCTTACATGCTTCTGGAAAACCTGAAAGCTGATCTCGTCTTCGCATATCTCGTAGCAGGCGATGCTCTTGGTGATGAAGATGTTATGGAAGGTGGTTTACAGCTTTCTCTCAGCTTCTAATTTGAGTACGACTACTGATTAGTTCTGTATAGTCCTGAAAGCCCGGTGGAGTATTACTCTACCGGGCTTTTTTTTTCCTTTTTTTCCGGTGAAGGCTGTTGACCAAAAGAGACGAGCATAACCCCATACGCTGGCTTGTCTTGGCCCTGGTGATGACAGGAGTATTCCTATCGACCATGGATAGTGGCATGATCAATGTTGCTCTGCCGACGATCATGCGATCTTTTGACCTCAGCCTGGAATCTGCTGCGTTCGTTATAACTTTCTACCTTCTCACGATCACCGTTACTCTTGTTTTCTGGGGAAAGTTGGCAGACAGGTTGGGCAGAGGAAATATTTATATTTCGGGTATGGCCCTTTTTACCCTTGGTGCTTTGTTCTGTTATTTTTCGACAAGCTATGAACGGCTGCTGATAAGCCGATTTATTCAGGCCCTTGGAGCATCAATGATGATGTCTTCCGGTCCTGCGATAATTAAAACAGTCTTTCCCGCCGAACATCTGGGACGAAGCCTTGGGCTCGTCGGTATTGCAACGGCTTGTGGTCTGCTGACCGGTCCGTTTGTCAGTGGTCTGTTGCTGAGCATGTATTCCTGGCGGGTAATTTTTCTGATTCCCTTGCCGGTCAGTATTGTGACGGTGTTGTTAGGAAAGTTCTTTTTGCTTGGTAAATTAAGTCAGGTAAAAAAAAGTCCCCGGCAGCAGTTTGACTGGAAAGGAAGTTGTTGCTGGGTAGTTATGGTCGTGCTTGGGGTGAGTCTCTTCCATAGGTTTGATAGATTATTCAGTTTGTCTTCCATCCCCCTCCTTTTTTGTTTCGTAGCTCTTTTATATCTTTTCATCCGGATTGAAAAAAACGCAAACAATCCCATTTTGCCAATCGTTCTTTTTAGGAAGAGCTACTATTGGATTGCTGTATTGACTGCTGCCATTTCATTTGCTGTCTTGTTTGCTGTTTTGGCACTCATCCCATTTTATTTGGAATACATATTTTTGCTTCCTGTTGACGAGGTGGGGAAGATCATGATGGCTGTGCCGGCTACGCTCATTGTTGTCTCGCCATGTTCCGGATGGCTCTACGATAAAATAGGAGCAAGATATCTAACCACCCTGGGGTTGAGTTTAGGAGGAGCTGCTCTTTTGGGACTTGCCTGGTTGTCGGCACAGAGTTCGCAAATCGAAATCGTTTTAAAACTGGCTTTGCTTGGAGCTGGGCAAGCTATCTTCCTCTCCCCCAACAGCGCATCGGTTTTGTCTCGGGTAAATGAAAGATATTTGGGAATAAGTTCGGGAATTTTAGCTACAGCAAGAAATTTTGGCATGGTAACAGGAGCCACGCTGGCAGCCGCTCTCTTTTCCTGGTGGTATGGTTTCTTCAGTGGAGGGGAAAAACTGGGAGAATATGCTCTGGTAAATAGTATCAGTTTTATTCTGGCCTTGCGGGTTACTTTTATTTTTGCGGCTTGTCTGGCATTTTTAGGATGTTTCTTGTCTGCCTGGCGAAAGTGAAATTTTCGGAAGACTGACCTTTGCAAGAGTTCCTCCTGTGGGCCCATCGTGAAGGGAAAATTTCCCGCCATGAGCCTGTACTGTCTGCTCGACCAGCGCCAAACCTATCCCGTTACCATAGACCTTGGTGGTAAAAAAGGGATCTTTAACATGAGGAAGAGTATTTGCCGGTATACCAGGTCCGGAATCGATAAATGAAACAGTGACAAAATGATCATCTTCAGTGGCCTCAATTTGGAGTAATCCGCCGCTGGGCATTGCCTCGAGGCTGTTTCTGATGAGATGCAGAAAGACCTGACGAATTTTGTTTTCATCAAGCTTAAGCACCGGACCCGGTCCCTCCAGAGATAAAGTGTATTCCACATGTGAGTTCTTCATCGCAGTGTAGAATACCATGAGGCTTTTACGTATAAGTGAAAAAATAGGATGAATACCGAGTGTAAGCTCTTTATCCTCCACGAAGCTGAACAGATCCTCTAGTATTAATTCAATTTTTGAAGATTCCTGTGTGATGATATTCAAAAAGTTGGTGATATAAGGGTCACTTGTCTTTTTGACCAGCAGGCGTGCAGTCCCCCCTATCGATGTCAATGGATTTCTGATGGAATGAAGGAGTTGAGCAGACATCTGGCCAATTGCTGTTGCGCGTTCAGCCTCTAATAGAAGGTCCTTACTTTTTTCAAGTTCCTGGGTGACAAGCTCAAGTTCAGCTATTTTTTCAGCCATATCCGCATAAAGCTGGCTATGCTCAATCGCAAGACTAGCTTGACCTGCAAAAATTTCCAGGCCATTTATATCTTCAATGGAAATGGGTGCTCTCGTAACAAAATTATCGACGATCATCACTCCAAGTGCTCTGTCAGGGGAATAGAGTGGAACGACAACGAAAGATGATTCTTCGAGCGAACGCAGGAGATCCTCCGGAACTCTGCAGCCTTCAGCTTTGCCTTGCTGAACAAGTATCGAGCGTTTAATCCTGCTTGCATGCAGCAATACATGATCTTCTTCTTCGATAGATATCCGCAAGGTTTGGATGATCCGATTTACTTCAACATCCACTGGAATGGTTCTACTGTTAATTGTAGTGAGGATGTCCTCTAGTTGTAAGCCCTTTTGGTTTATCGACTGCCATATCTGACCGGCTTGTTCCCGGGAGGCTGGTCCGATTGCAAGTTTCCCCTCCAGATAACGGCCATCATTATCATACATTGCAAGAAAGGCTCTATTGAAACGCAAACCGTCATTTGAAGTGATGCCAACAAGTATAGCCTTTAAAATGCCCTGTAGTTCTACGGTATTAAGATAAGCCGTGTTCATCTTTAGAGTGAGCTGATGAAGAAAGCGCATCCGGATATTTGATTGGACAAGTTCCTGCTGAAAAATCCGGTTATGGATGGCCAACCGTCTTTTCTTTAAAGTATTCAGGACAGTATAGTTTAACTGAGCCACGCTGATCGGTTTAGGCAGATAGTCGTCTGCACCTTGGCGTAAACAGTCAAGAGCTACATCTATATCAGTCGTTCCGGTTACCATAATGATGCCCAAATCAGGATGGAACGGAACAATATCTTTTAAGATTTCATTGCCGTTCCTGTCGGGAAGTCCGATGTCAAGAAGTACCAGGGCAATGTTTTCGGTGGCAATAAGTTGACAAAATCCACTGGCACTGTCAGCAGAGACAACTGTGAATCCCTGATGTGTGAGGTAATGTGAAAGCAACATGACAATCTCAGAGGAATCGTCTACAACAGCAATTACCTCCCCGGGTAAGACAAGTTCCGAAACAGAAAATGATGAATCAGAATTTTGGGATAAGAGAATTTCAACCATGTCGATTATTGAAGAGTAGTCATAAACAGTATAACACCCCACAAGGAAATATTCTGTTTAATACATTTTAATGAATATAAGTGTCTTGGAGGTGAGGATAATCCTCTGATATCATGTTTATCTCAGAATTTTTTGTTTTTTATTGCGGTTTTCGTGGAGTAAGGCAATAAAAATTAGATTACTTATTGTTTTAGCATATATAGTCATTAGTCTGCAAAAGTAATCACAGAATCATGCAAGATTATTTTGAATTGAATACAAGGATAATCAATAAAACCGTATTACGGCATTACTGATTCTGTTGTATAGTGCACAGGTCAATGATCATCTGTTGGGCAAAAACAGAAGCGATTATATAATGTTTGCAAGAGGCTATATCATAACATGATTCATTTGGCAGATATTTTCGGACCAGAAGGCAGGCTTTCGTCCTGTCTTACCAATTTTGAATCAAGAGATGGGCAGGGTGCAATGGCTGAAGCTGTCGCCGGTATTCTTTTGGGAACATCTGAGGATAATGAATTCAGGGAAAAAAAAGCTCGGATCCTGATGATTGAGGCCGAAACCGGCATTGGTAAGACTCTTGCTTATCTGATACCAGCCGTCTTGTCAGGCAAAAGAGTAGTTATATCTACAGCGACTCTTAACTTGCAGGATCAGATAATAAATAAAGATCTTCCCCTTGTTGAAAAAGTATTAGATCAAAAGATCTCTGCTCTGTGCATAAAAGGTCGAGAAAACTATCTTTGCCATTATAGGTGGTATCAATATTGCTCAAACCCTCAACTTTCCCTGATTGATGATCCATGGGTGGAAAAAATCGAGAGCTGGATGCAAACCACCACAACGGGTGACAGGTCTGAACTGGATTGGCTGAGTAAAAATTCCGGTTTCTGGTCGAAGATATCATCCCAGTCAAACCATTGTCTTGGGGGCGATTGTCCTGAGTCCGTCAGCTGTTTTATTACTCAGTTAAGAAAAAAAGCAAGCATTTCACAGCTGCTCATCGTTAACCATCATCTCTTCTTTTCGGATCTGGCACTCAGAAAATCCGGATTTGGTGAACTGTTGCCACGCTATGAATCGGTAATATTTGACGAGGCTCATCATTTAGAAAACGTCGCCTCCGCTTTTTTCGGCAAAAGTTTCAGTCAATATCAACTCATCGATCTTCTTGCAGATATTGAACGGCAGGCACGAGCAGACCTGCCTTCGGATCTCATTGACAGCTTATTGCCGTCACTGAGTGGATTAAAAATGCGTCTTGATACTTTTACCCGATTTTTTCCTTTAAAAGCCGGTCGATACTTTCTGCAAACTTTGGTAAATGAGCAAACTCAAAATGCGTGGAGAGACGAAGTTGAACTTCTTTCGGCTGGGATAACCGGACTCGTTAACCGGTTGGCTGATTATTATCATTTTGGGGAACAATGGAAGATATTTGCGAAAAGGGCAGGGGAACTCAATGATAATTTTCGTGACATCGCCCTCTTTTTCGACAACAATGGTCATAAATTTGTTCATTGGTATGAGAAAAGGGAGAGAGCTGTAATTCTCTCTGCAACACCGATTGAAGTGGCTGATGAACTGCGTAGAAATTTATACTCCACAGTTGGTTCGTGCATCTTAACGTCTGCAACCCTCTCTTCCGGTGGATCTTTTACTTATATAAAAGAACGTCTCGGTCTTGATGAAGACGCTGAGGTGCTTCAGTACAGTTCGCCCTTTGACTACCAAAATAGAACGTTGCTGTATATCCCTGAGGCAACTTTCCCTGAACCGACAACCAATGAGTTCCTTCAATTTGCTGGGCAGCGTGTCCTGGAAATATTGCGTTTAAGCGAGGGGCGTGCGCTTGTCCTTTGTACAAGTTTTAAAGGGATGGATTCATTGGCAGCATTTATTGAGGCAGCTAGTGATCACCCGGTGTTGGTTCAGGGCAGGGCCTCACGTAATTCGCTGTTACGAAGTTTCAGAGAAGAGACAAACTCTGTTTTAGTAGCGGTAGCCAGTTTTTGGGAGGGAGTTGATGTTGTTGGAGAATCGCTTAGTTGTGTGATCATAGAGAAACTGCCCTTTGAAGTACCAAGTGACCCTGTCATTCAGGCACGTATTGAACGTATAAACGAGGAAGGTGGAAAACCTTTTTTTGATTTTCAGGTACCCAGAGCAATCCTTACTCTGCGTCAAGGTGTAGGGAGATTGATGCGTTCGGTCACCGACCGAGGAGTTATCGCCATTATGGATGTACGCCTGTACAAAAAAGGTTATGGTCGCGTTTTTCTCAGGAGCTTGCCGCCGTCACCAATCACCAGAGACATAAATGATATTGAAAAATTTTACGCTGAGTCCGTCAATGCCCAAAGTATCTGAGGTACATGGAAAAACGCCAAACCCGGCTCATCCGGAAATACTACTCGTCGCTGTAAAAGCAGAGGCTGAAAAGATCGATGCGTTTATGCGGGCAGACATAGCGCAATTGCACTCTCATGCAGACGATTTGCTGCTTGAGGTTCTGGATTATGGGCTTTTCAACGGAGGAAAACGTATTCGTCCACTCCTTGTGGTTCTTGCATCACGGCTTTGCGGTAAAAAAGACGATGAGGCATACAAGCTGGGGGTTGCATTTGAGTACTTGCACGCAGCTACTCTCTTTCATGATGATATTATAGATAAATCTGAAATTCGTCGGGGGAAACAGTCGGTTTATCGAAAATTTGGTACTATCGCCGCTATTCTTGCGGGAGATTTTTTGCATGCACGGGCGATGGCCATGGTTGGAAAATTTTCAGGCCAAATGGGGCTGGATATTTTCTGCAAGGCTACAACCGGCATGGTGGATGGCGAGTTCATGCAGCTTAGAAATGCAGCAAAACATAATCTCTCAGAATTGGACTATTATGATGCAATAATGGGAAAGACCGGATTACTCATAGCGGCCGCGTGCGAGGTCGGAGCAGTGTTCGGGGGTGGAGATGAGCGTACGGTGAAGGCCCTACGGGATTACGGTGTACATTTGGGTTGTGCCTACCAAATTATCGATGATCTCCTCGATTATCAGGGTGATCCCCAAAAAACTGGAAAAGCTGTGGGGAATGATCTCGCGGAAGGAAAAATGACTCTTCCCTTGATCCTGACTATTAATAAGGCTACAATTATAGACAGAAAGCGCTTAATGGATATTCTGAGAGATGATGCAGAGCGATCTGTATGCGTTGAGGAAGTCTGCTCGATTATAGCCAAATACGAAGGTTTTGCTGAAGCCAGGAAAAGGGCGGAGGATGCAGTCGATCATGCTTCCAAAATGATACGTTCAGTTTCAGGAGAAAATCTCGGTTTTGAGCGAAATGTGCTGGAAGGACTTGCACACTATATGCTTATTCGAGAAAAATAACCCCCTGGCCAAGGCATGTTCGAATTCACTCGGTAACTCTTCTTAAATATTTATTGTTGCATGATAAAGAAACAAATAACTCGTAAAAAAGTGCCCAAAAAGAAAGGATCTGTTTTCGTTGGTCTGGTTCGATTGTGTTCCTTGCTGTTGTTGCTCATCATCTTGGTTTTTTCTGTCTGCAGCGTCGGGTATGTGATCTTTTTTCGAACTGTCTTTGCTCAGCAAATACTGCCGAAAATCAAAAATGCAATTGTCTTTGAAGAACCGAATCCACCTGTTGATGTTGAACTTGAACAGGTGGAGGAAAAAGGGATCATTCTGAAACCGGTTTTGCCAAAGGTTGCGATAATTATTGATGACATGGGGTATCATGAATCGACAGGCAGAGAACTGTTGTCTATACCCTTCGAATTAACCTATTCGTTTCTGCCCTTTGCCCCTCATACCAGTAAACTGGAATGGCTTGCATATAGAACCGGAAAAACCATTTATTTACATCTCCCATTAGAACCTAAAGGAAAACAGTGGAACCCAGGACCTGGCGCCCTGTCTCTGGCGGATTCCCCTGAGGTACAAAAAGCTAAATTTGGGAAATGTCTTGATGAGGTTCCACACGCGGTTGGGCTAAACAATCACATGGGGTCGTTGTATATGGAAGATAAAATTGCCATGACTCGGCTGATGCAGGAAATCAGAAGTCGGAGGCTTTCTTTTATCGACAGTTATACCTCTTCCGGAAGTGTTGGCCTTAGCATTGCACAGGGGCTAAAGGTAAAAAGTGCAAGAAGGAATGTTTTTCTGGATAATATCCTGGATCAAAGGGAAATATGTGAGCAACTTGAAAAGCTGATCAAAATTGCTGAGACGAGAGGGGTGGGGATAGGTATTGCCCATCCCCACCAGGAGACAGTTAAGGCGATCTCGTCTTGTGGAGAGTTGTACAGAAAGCGGGTTCAGTATGTCAGTATAAAAGATGTGATATAATATTTCTAATTTTGGTTCTTGCGAGTTTATCACTACTTAATGTTTAAAGGATCTTTGTCCTGTGAACATCATAGCGACCTTTGGTTCTGCCTCATTGCATGCCTGAATGGTTTCAAAATCACGCATTGAACCACCGGCTTGAAGAATTGCCGATATCCCTTGAGCAATTCCTACGTCTGCCCCATCTCTGAAAGGAAAGAATGCATCAGATATCATGACTGATCCCGGAAGATCGGCACGTTCGTTTTTCACCTGCTCGTCAATAACATCTTTTTCAGCAACATCCCGTGTGCCCTTTTTGATGGCCAGCTCAAGATCAGCATAGCCGATACCATGGGCGTCAAAGCAAAGAATATCAGCATATTTTTTATATGTCTTGTGTATGGCAATCTCAGCAACACCTACTCTATCCTGCTCTCCCGTGCCGATGCCAACTGTGCGGCCATTTTTCACATATAGAACGGAATTGGAGGTCACACCGTGTTCAACAGCCCAACCGAAAATCATATCATCAATTTCTCTCTGGGTAGGCTGACGTTCGCACTTATAATCCTGGCCTTTCCAGGTGGCGGTTGCGGCGGTGAGTTGGTCTACACTGCGGATAGAATTAACTGCTGACTGTTGGACGATAATTCCACCATCAATGAGGCTTTTAAAATCGACAAATCGGAATTTTTCAAAATCAGCAAGGCGTGTAATGTCGGAAATTTTAATGATACGTAGATTTTTAAGCTTTTCCAAAATTTCAAGGGTACCATTCTCAAATTCGGGAGCACATACAACTTCGAGATAGTTGCTAGAGAGAAGTTTGGCGGTATCAATATCGCAGGCACGGTTTAATACGACTGCTCCGCCAAATGCAGCAATGCGGTCTGAACGTAAAGCTCGGTTAAAAGAGGTTGCAAGATCATCACCACAGGCAACACCACACGGATTATTATGCTTGAGAATTACCGAGGTTGGTTTATCCATCAGGTATTTAATAATATTCAGTCCGTTATCAATATCGGTAAGATTGATTTTTCCCGGATGTTTTCCAACCTGCAACATATCCTCAACATTAATTGCCGATACCAGACCATTACCAGGATCAATAAATTTACAACTCCCTAACGTCAGGTTGCCATTCACTAATTCATAGAGTGCCGCTTCCTGGTCCGGATTCTCACCATACCGAACGCCGCGTTCGTCGATTTTTCCGTCTTCCTGGCGGATTTTCCAAGTTTTCTTCTTGTAGAGTAACTTTTGATCTCCGAAAGAAATGGTCATGTCCATCGGAAAACTATCCCCCAGAATATTTGAATACATTTTCTTTAAATCGGTCATGTCTTATCCTCTTAAATGTTATAGAGCTAAGGCTTGCACGGCAAGCCGTGGCTGGATTTGAAAAATTTAAGGTACTAACCCCGAAGATTTTTTAAGATATTGACAATCCTTACTAAAAGCCGGCAAGGTACTATGGGGAGCAATCGTGCAGCCGGTCAAACAGCTGTATGGACCAATAACAACATGGTCACCTATTTGACAGTTCTCTAAAATAGCACCCTGGCCGATTCTGCAAGAGAGACCTATCCGACTTCTATCAAAAATAGTAACATTTGGGGCAACCATTGTATCTCTATCAACGAAGGATTCTGGAGATATGCTGATGCTCTCCGGAGTATCCATCGAGACACCTTCTAACATCAGCCTTCTATTCCTTCTCATTTGCAGTTCTTTGTGGGCATCTGCCAGTTCTATCCGGGAATTGACGCCCAGAACATCCACAGGTACTTTGGTCATGTATTTTTCAACAGCCAGACCACCATCAACTGCGAGTTTAACAATATCTGTCAGATAAATTTCACCCTGACTGTTATCTGTACCGACTTTTTTCAAAGCAGAAAAAAGAAACCTCCTATCAACACAATAGATCCCTGCATTGATTTCTTGTATTTCGAGTTGTTCCTTTGTTGCGTCTTTTTGTTCTACAATACCTTGTACCTTACCATTGACATCACATATAACCCGACCGTAATTGGTGGGGTTCTCAAGAAAGGTTGTCATAAGAGTTAATGCCGATTTTTGCTTGTGATGATAGGAAAACATTTCTGTCAAAATAGCGGCCTTGACCAGTGGAGTATCTCCGCATAAAATCATTATCGTCTCGGTGTCCGTATTTATCGCTTCTTCGGCGATAAGTACGGCATGTCCTGTACCGAGTTGTTCTTTTTGAATAACGAAATCAACGTCAAAACATTGAAGGGCTTCCTCAACTGCAGCACGTTGATGGCCGACAATAACTATAGTTTGAATCGATCGGAGTGGTAGCGTCGCCTTAATTACATGATGTACCATTGGAGCATAGAAAACTTCATGCAATACTTTTGCTTTATCTGATTTCATTCTGGTGCCTTTACCGGCAGCAAGAATGATAATTGAAAGAGTTGAAGATAACATTGAGGCCCATTAAATTGGTAATATAATATCGATGTCAAAAAAATAAAGAAAAGATACCTGTCCACTGCTCATTCGAATAAGGAGCAACCAGAAGCTGACATTTTCGAAGGACTAGAAGGAAGTATATATAAAAAATGACTGCATTTTGCAAGGTAGATCCGGTAAAGACCGTATACTGTCATTTGGGATAATTAGAGGATACGCGACGTAATCGCGAACAGAAACAATTTGCCCGCTGCAAAAAAAGAAGAAAGAGAAAAGAGGATATTGAACTTAACAATAATGTAAATAAACGACAAAAGCCCCGAGCAGGAATTCTGCAAGGGGCTTTTGTATTATAAAAAACGGCGGTGACCTACTCTCCCACACAGTCGCCCGTGCAGTACCATCGGCGCAAAAGAGCTTAACTTCCGTGTTCGGAATGGGAACGGGTGGATCCTCTTTGCTATGACCGCCGTAAATATCAGAAGACAGAAGCCAGAAGCCAGAGGACAGAATACTAAGGCCTTCGGCCTGGTAAACAGTCAACTTCTGCTCATGTCAAAAATAAATCGACAATCGAATAGTAGGGTAGTCAGTAGAGTAATGATCAGGAAATATGGATAAGCCTCACGGCTTATTAGTATCGGTAAGCTCCATGTGTTGCCACACTTCCACACCCGACCTATCAACGTTGTGTTCTACAACGAGCCTTCAGATGGCTATTGCCATGGGATATCTTATCTTGAAGTGGGCTTCCCGCTTAGATGCTTTCAGCGGTTATCCCTGCCGAACTTAGCTACCCAGCAATGCCCCTGGCGGAACAACTGGTGCACCATAGGTTCGTCCATCCCGGTCCTCTCGTACTAGGGAAAGATCTCCTCAAATATCCTGCGCCCGCAACAGATAAGGACCAAACTGTCTCACGACGTTTTAAACCCAGCTCACGTACCACTTTAATTGGCGAACAGCCAAACCCTTGGGACCTGCTTCAGCCCCAGGATGTGATGAGCCGACATCGAGGTGCCAAACCTCCCCGTCGATATGGACTCTTGGGGGAGATAAGCCTGTTATCCCCGGAGTACCTTTTATCCGTTGAGCGACGACCCTTCCATGCGGAATCGCCGGATCACTAAGACCTACTTTCGTACCTGCTCGAGATGTCTCTCTCGCAGTCAAGCTCCCTTATGCCTTTACACTCTACGGCTGGTTTCCAATCAGCCTGAGGGAACCATCGCGCGCCTCCGTTACTCTTTAGGAGGCGACCGCCCCAGTCAAACTACCCACCAGACAATGTCCTGGATCCAGATAATGGACCGCAGTTAGATTTCTAAGATAACAAGGGTGGTATTTCAAGGTTGACTCCATCGACACTGGCGTGCCGACTTCAAAGTCTCCCACCTATCCTACACATGTTATCTCAAAAACCAATGCCAAGCTATAGTAAAGGTTCACGGGGTCTTTCTGTCTAGTTGCGGGTAACCGGCATCTTCACCGGTACTACAGTTTCGCTGAGTCCCTGGTTGAGACAGTGGGGAAATCGTTACGCCATTCGTGCAGGTCGGAACTTACCCGACAAGGAATTTCGCTACCTTAGGACCGTTATAGTTACGGCCGCCGTTTACCGGGGCTTCGGTTCATTGCTTTACCTTGCGGCTGACAAGTCCCCTTAACCTTCCGGCACCGGGCAGGCGTCAGACCCTATACTTCGTCTTTCGACTTCGCAGAGTCCTATGTTTTTAGTAAACAGTCGCTCCCCCCATTTCACTGCAACCTGACTAGGCTCAGTTAGTAAATAACATCACCATGCAGGCACACCTTCTCCCGAAGTTACGGTGCTATTTTGCCGAGTTCCTTAACCAGAGTTCTCTCAAGCGCCTTGGTATCTTCTACCTGCCTACCTGTGTCGGTTTACGGTACGGTCACATTCATAACTAGATACGAGGATTTTCCTGGAAGCATGGAACCAGCCACTTTGTTGTCTGA
>CAVPXO010000001.1:67500-535000 GCA_963709755.1 uncultured delta proteobacterium | reverse complement strand
ATATTCTCCCTGCCTTTTCTGATAACGACGGATGGTATACATATCTTTGCCGAATTCACCTGTTTTCCGATCAAGATTTTTGAAACGGTACAGGATTGTGGTCCAGGCTCCTTTGGAAAGAATCTCTTTTCCGGTCTCTTTTACAATTTGTATTCCGTCTTCTTCATAGTTGATTGTCAAATCTTCTACTGTTGAACTCATTATTTATGACCTGTTAAAAAGGTGGTTGTAAGATATCGCATTATTTTAGATGTGGTTTAAACCGACCTGTCGAGTGGTAGGTCGGTTATTGTTACAATGAATATTTAATGTAAGTCAGAAGCAGTGTAAAGCGAAAGGTTCTGCTTCAATGTTCGTATTCAGGTATATCAGGTTAGCAAACAGTATTATGATTTACTTTGATGGGAGAAATGTAAGCCACTTGAAGACCCCTCGACAACAATATGATCTTTGTCGGTAAATTCGTTTTTTAAAAGCCTGAGGGCTAAAGCGTCTTCCAAATACCGTTGGATTGCTCGTTTTAGTGGTCGTGCGCCATAAGAGGGGTCATAGCCATTCTCAACGAGAAACTTTTTGGCACTTTCCCTTACGTGAAGAGAAATGTTTTTCGCCTCCAGGCGAGTAATGAGTTTCTTTAATTGAATGTCAACGATAGCCACTAAATCTTCACGCTTTAAGCTGTCAAAAATTATCGTTTCATCGATTCGGTTCAGGAATTCAGGTTTAAACTGGTCATGGAGAAGTTCATTTATTTGTAGTTGAATACTCTTTTTTTCTGCACCTTCTGCAGCCATTTTCATGATCAGGTGACTGCCGATGTTGGAAGTCATGATCAAGAGAGTGTTTTTGAAATCTACTGTTCTTCCTTTTCCGTCCGTCATTCTGCCGTCATCTAAAAGTTGCAGAAGAACATTGAACACATCTGGATGTGCTTTTTCAATCTCATCCAGTAAAATAACAGAATAGGGTCTCCTGCGGACGCTTTCTGTCAGATAGCCGCCCTCTTCGTATCCAACATACCCTGGAGGGGCACCTATGAGCCGAGCGACAGAATGTTTTTCCATAAATTCCGACATATCAATCCGAACCATTGCCTGCTCGTCGTCAAAGAGAAAATCCGCAAGCGCTCTGGCGAGTTCAGTTTTTCCAACGCCTGTAGGGCCAAGGAAAATAAACGAACCGAGCGGTCGATCAGGGTCTTGTAGTCCAGCGCGGGCTCTTCTTACTGCATTGGCAACGGCATGTATTGCCTGTTTCTGACCCACAACTCTTTTCGCCAGGATTTCCTCCGCCTGAACCAGTTTGTTTTTTTCTCCTTCAAGTAATTTTACCACCGGTATTCCCGTCCATTTGGCGACTATGGCAGCAATGTCTTCAGCATCGACTTCTTCTTTGAGCATCATCTGGTTAGCCTGAATTTCCTGGAGCTTGATGTTTGCCTCGGCAAGCTTTTTCTCAAGTTCTACCTTCAGGCCATATCTGATTTCAGCAACACGGCTGAGGTTGCCGGTTCTTTCAGCTTTCTGCTCCTCTATTTGTGCTTCATCTATCTGCTCTTTGATGTTTTGTATGTTTCGGATGGTATCGCGTTCCATTACCCACTGAGCTTTCATTGAGTTCAGGCTATCACCGAGGTCGGCCAATTTCTTTTTAACTTCCTCTAAACGGGCTTTTGAAACTTTGTCCTTTTCCTTTTTAAGAGCTTCCTGTTCTATTTCGAGTTTAATCTTCTGTCGTTCAAGTTCGTCTATTTCCGAAGGCATTGAATCAATTTCAATGCGTAATTGGGAAGCCGCCTCATCTATAAGGTCAATTGCCTTATCGGGTAGAAATCTATCTGTTATATACCGGGCCGAAAGGAGAACAGCAGCCACAGTAGCATTGTCTTGGATCCGTACTCCGTGGTGAATCTCGTATTTTTCCTTTATTCCTCTTAAAATGGCGATTGTGTCGTCTTCGGAGGGTTCCTGAACAAGGACGGGTTGGAATCGTCGTTCCAGGGCACTGTCTTTCTCAATATATTTCCGATATTCATCAATGGTTGTTGCTCCTACACAGTGTAACTCTCCACGGGCCAGAGCCGGCTTCAACATGTTCGAGGCATCCATTGATCCCTCTGCAGCACCAGCACCGACCAGGGTATGAATTTCGTCAATAAAGAGAACAATTTCACCCGCTTTTTCCTCAACTTCCTTGAGGACAGCCTTCAGCCGATCCTCAAATTCCCCGCGGTATTTAGCACCAGCAATAAGAGAAGCGAGGTCCAGGGTCACTACCTGTCTGTCCTTTAACGTTGCGGGAATATCACCATTTACGATGCGCTGGGCGAGTCCTTCGACAATGGCAGTCTTTCCTACCCCTGGTTCGCCTATAAGAATAGGATTGTTTTTCGTTCTTCGGGATAATACCTGTATAATGCGCCGGATCTCTTCATCGCGGCCAATCACGGGATCGATCTTGCCAAGTTTGGCAAGTTGGGTGAGGTTTCGCCCGTACTTCTCGAGTGCTTGGTACTTTTCTTCCGGATACTGATCTGTAACCCTGTGGCTCCCGCGTAAAACTGAAAGGGCCTGTAAGAAGGTACTTTCATCTATCCCCCGATTGTTGAGAGCTTTGCGGACATCACTACCGGGACTTCTTAAAATTGACAGAAAGAGATGTTCCTGACTGACGTATTCGTCCTGCATCTGCTTGGCAATAGCAAATGAATTGTCAAGTATTTGTTGGAGCTCGCGGGAAGCATAACTTTGGCCGACTCCCTGTCCGGAAACCTGAGGCAGTTTTTCAAGGAGCTGATTGAAGTCCATGAGTGTCAAAGAAGGATCGACCCCCATTTTCTGCAGTACTGGAACGACAATCCCTTCGGGCTGTGTTATTATAGCCTTTGCCAGGTGAGCGGTATGGATTTCCTGGTGGTTACTGTCTTTGGCCAGTTGTTGAGCAGTCTGTATGGCTTTTTGTGATTTCAGGGTGAATTTGTCAAATTGCATTATCTCTCCTCTCGGCACTCTGGTCAGAAAATTATTGTTAAGACAGATTATCTAAATGGTTAGATTTACGCTGAGAGGATAAGAATGGTAAATCGAGGTGTCAAGTTTTTGACAGAAAAGGGTCAGGGCAAAAAAAAACGAACCCCCGTAGAGGGCTCGTTTTTTATATTACTCAAAATTATCTACTGCTTAGCAGATAAAAGGCAATGGGGTACTGATAGAAATATTTGTACGGCAGTAAGGCATATCAACCACAGCTTCCTGAACCACAGGAGCCTGAACTACACCCTCCTCCACCGGAACTGATGGGGTTAATGGATGTTATTCCAAAACCGGAACGGGGGCCTGCATCAACATAGTCAACTGTTATTCCCCCACAGGTAGCCATTAAGCTGTCTTCAACCAGAAACTTGAGTGTATCGTTTTCAAAAACCTTATCACTATCTTTTGGCTCATCCAGAGCCAATCCCAAAGAAGGACCAGCTCAGCCTCCTTGCATCAAGGCAACACGCAATGCAGAGTCGATATTATTCGCCTGCATATATTCTTTTAATTTTGTAACAGCCATATCTGTTACATTTAAATCGGACATGAAACGCCTCCTTAAAGATTGTTACTTACATACCTTCTCTTTCGGTGCCTATTGCTTATTAGAGAAGCCATTGCTATTTGTTTACACCCTAAGGTGAGATGATAGATAGTCAATCATCCGTAAGTGATAAAATAATGGTTGTGAAAAAGTGTGCAAGTGTTTTCTTAATTGATTACTGAAATGGACAATAAAGAAAAGAAATTATCAAGCTGTGAATACTGAAAATATGCTTGCATAATCAAATAGTAGAGGAACTTAACTGGTAAAATATTATCCTTTCCATATTATATTAGATTATAAAACGTTTTTTTGTTTATAGTTCTAAAGATGAGGAAGTAATAATCACGGATTGGTAGAGATCAGATTGCAGCCGAAAATTATGAACAGGGAAATTTTGATATGAAAAAAATAGTCATTTCGACGGGAGGTGGTGATGCTCCCGGTCTGAATGCCGTTATATATGCTGTTGTGCATGCCTGCTATCGTAAAGGATGGGAAGTATATGGCAGCAGGAATGGGTATGGTGGTTTTATGGATATAGACGATATGGTTCGTTTGTTTCCACGGGATGTAGAAGGGATTTATTCAACCGGGGGCACAATTCTGGGCTCAACCAACAAAGGGAATCCATTTTCAAGACCTGTGAAAAACCTTGCAGGTGAAATACAGATTATTGATGTGTCTGACAAAATTCTCCGAAATTTTAGTCGAATGGGATTTGATTGTCATATTGCTATTGGAGGAGACGGCAGTTTGGATATTGCCCACCGGTTTGCTCAAAAAGGCATGCCCGTTATAGGTGTACCAAAGACTATTGATAATGATTTGGAAAAAACCAGCAGGACTTTCGGCTTTGATACGGCAGTGTCCACAGCAACAGAGGCACTTGATAAACTGCATTCAACAGCAAAATCACATAATCGCGTCATGGTTGTGGAAGTTATGGGCCGGGATTCCGGTTGGATAGCTTTGTATTCTGGGATATCAGGTGGAGCCGATGTAATTTTAATACCGGAAATTCCATTTGATATTGAGGAAGTATGTGACAAAATATCCGACAATGAATTGCGCGATAAGCATTACTCCATAGTTGTCGCGGCTGAAGGGGCTATAACGCAAGATGGTCACAAATTTAATAAGGGAAAAGGAGAGCTGGGACGTGATGAGATGATTTTAGGCGGAGTAGGGGAGTGGGTTGCTTCGGAAATCAGGACACGAACGGAAAAAGATACTCGTTCCTTGGTCCTCGGCCACTTGCAGCGAGGTGGTTCACCGACGACTTTTGACAGACTGCTCGCTTTAAGGTTTGGAGCTGCAGCTGTGCGTCTTGTGGAAGGAAGAGTCTTTGATCATATGGTGGCGTTGAAGGATTCGCAGATGGTAGCGGTGCCCATTGCTGAAGCGATTAAAATGCGTAAAAAGGTTGATGTTGACAGTGATAAGGTTCTGACTGCAAGAGAAATTGGTATCTGCTTTGGAGATAAGGATATCAGTGAGTTAGAATAAAATAGAGGATTTACAGGAATTGAATATAAACAATTACAGTGAAGCGTATAGATTATTATATGATCATTTTGGGCCGCAGGACTGGTGGCCAGGTGAAACTCCTTTTGAGATCATGGTTGGTGCAGTCTTGACCCAGAATACCAACTGGTCAAATGTAATAAAAGCTATCACTAATTTAAAATCGAATGATCTGCTCGATTACCAGGCACTTTCTCAGATAACTGTCGATGAACTAGCTCAACTTATCCGACCGGCGGGATATTATAATCTCAAAGCGCAGCGGCTGAGAAATTTGCTAGATATGGTCGGGACTATTTATGATGGGGAGCTGGAGTTATTCCTTGGGGATAATCCTGAGATTGCAAGGGAAAACCTTCTTTCAGTGAAAGGAATTGGTCAGGAAACTGCTGATTCAATTCTTCTTTATGCTTGCAGGCACCCGGTTTTTGTCGTCGATGTGTATACCCACAGAGTTTTCAGTCGCCACAATATGCTCGAAGAGGAGACTGATTACAAAACAATTCAGAACGTGTTTCTGGATCATTTACCTCGGGACATGCAGTTGTATAATGAGTTTCACGCCCTGATCGTTCGTGTTGCCGTAACTTTCTGTAAAAAAACAAAACCCCTTTGCGAGTATTGTCCGCTTCAGGGGTTGAATCTATAACCTGCCGGTTGGTTTATGATTTCAAATCCAGGAGTGCACCTGTCATATCATTGACGCTTTCTATAGTTTTCAGATTTGCTTTATACATAATGCTGTTTAATTTCATATCCACCAGTTCCGTTGCCAGATCTACGTTTGAGAGCTCAACTAGTTCTTCTCCGGAATTGGTTTCCTGGAACATGCCGGCGCCTGGGGTTGAGATCTTGTTGACTTGGGCTTTTACTCCAAGGGGGGCATCTGTGGTGTTTGTAACCCAGGTTTTCTTGAACCCGTCGGTGTTGGCGTTGGCGATATTATTGGCGTTGGACTTTAATTTGGTCCCAAAAGCCTGTAAGCCGGTAAGTGCAGTCTGGTATGCCGATATCATTGTTGCTCCCGCTCTGTACCGAATTTTTTTCCTGTTTGAATAACAGAACCCTTTGAGTTGCATAAAAACAAATTCATTACTGATAGAGACAAGCAAATCCTGCGCCAGGTAAGTTTTGTTGCTGGTTTTTCACAAAAATATTATTGACTCTACTATGTTGTGGATCATTTACCAGGTTGAATGCCTTGATCGTATGCCGTGCAAATTGCCTTTTAATTACGTCAAAGTAATTCGAATAGCAATATGGTATCCAGATAAATGCTATAAACTATTTGTTCCTATAATTTCTTCAATGTATGACGTCGTCTCTTCATGGCTGTAACCAGCTTTTCCAAGTGCCTTTTTATATCTCTCCAGTACGTCGCGTGCCTTGAGGTGATTGTTGTTTTGGCAATAAAATTTGTAGAGAAGTCTGGTTAGTTCTTCCTCGAGGTAGTTTATATAAAGAATTTGCTCGAGAACACTCATTGCTTCCTCCAGTTTTCCGGTTGCTGCTAAAAGTTTTGCCCAGGCCGCTCCTATCTCAACCATCAGGTTCGCCAGAATATCATTAAAAACGAGAACTTGATCACTCCGAAATGTATCCTCCGGCATCGCACCTTTCCATAGAGAAATTGCCTTTTGGAAAGCATTGTGTGCCTGCAAAAAATCACTGTTCTTGCAGTGGGATAAACCAATCCTCGCGGCTTCGAGAAATAGCAGGGCATCAATTTCACAGTTGGTCAGACAGAGGATGCCTTTTTGGAGATAAAGATAGTGCCTAACAGGCATTGCCAAGTGAGGGGAGATAAGTCTTCTCAGTCTGGCGAGAAGGGTATCTAAATTTTTTCTGGCATTTTCCGGAGTAGTTTCGGGCCAGAGTTCCAGCTGTATTTTTTCCTGTGGAATACGTTGTCCTTTGGCAGTGATTAATAATCCGAGTAATTCACGTTGAAGGGGGGTGAAATCGTTTAACAACAAAATCACCTTTCCTGATATGCTGAGCTCAAAGCTATCCAAGAGCTTAAATTTTAAGAGAGGCAGCGGTTTGCCATCGTCTGTAAAACTAAGGTCCAGGCGGTTTTTTGCCAGATTATGGGCGAAGCTTTTTTCTATATCTCTTTTCATTGCCAAGGAGAGAAGCTCGATCATCATGACAGGTTCCCAGCTCCAGAAATGATTATATCCATTTATTTTTAAAAGAGAAAGACCTGTTTCCAGATCATCGATTGCTGCCTCAGGATTCTCTGACACATACTTGAAATAACTTAAATTAAAGAATCCGCAAATGGTCAGGTAAGTAGATGGAATTGATTGGGCAATGGCCAGGCCTTTTTGTAGATAGCGATTCGCCTTCTTAAAATCACTGACACGGGTGTAGATGGCCCCAGCTAAGATATAATGAAAAGCAGTGAAGAATGGCCCACCCGCTTTTTCCCTTAATATTGTAGCCTCCAATAATATTTCTTGCGCTTTATCGGCATATCCGGTAAGGGCCAGCCCAAAAGCCTTCCACTGCAAGAGCTGGCTGTGCATATGGTCGGTTGAGGCGGTGGAGATAGTATCAAGTCCCTTTTTCAGCAGATTGAGGCCCTGTTGTGATTGTCCAAGAGAGAATAAATTACTGCTTCCCCAAATGTAAAGATAGGGGGCAGCCACGGACAGGTCGTCGACTGATTGGTCATTCTCTTTTTGCAGGGCCGCCTGTTGAACATGGTAATTCGTATGATCTCCAATCATTGACAGAGCACAGAGATTCATGACCCGCATGATCAGTCTGTTAGATTCTCCAACCAGTGGGTCATTGAAAAGAGAAAAGCAGGATTCAGCCTCGAGGAAAAACCTGGCATGATTGCCGCTGATCAGCTCGATGCAACCCTGGATAAATCGTGTAGACGCTATAAAATTACGGATGTCATGTCTATTCGCCAGCGTACCCGCCATTTGAATATAGTGGCGGGCTTTTTCCATGTCACCCTCAAAAAAACAGTAACCTGACGCAAGATTACAGGCAGCCATGATGATTATGGGTGTTGGAAGCGTGTTTTTGTTCTTTTCAAGCAGAGCTTGAGTCCTTGGAAGCAGCTCGCTGCCTTTGTTGTATTGTCCTGATATTACAAAATGGAAATAAATAGTTTGGGACAAGGCGATTAATTCGCCGATTTCCTCTTGTGCTTCGGTAAACTGAGCTCGGGCCGAATCCCAAAAAGGCAGAGTGGTTTGAGGAGTGAAATCAATCTGGAGGAGTCCGGCATAAAGTGTCAGCCAGCGATGCTTATAGAGAATATTGTCGGGAATGCTTTGCAGAAGACTAAGAATGGACAGTGTCCTGTTTTTGGCAATCAGGTCCATGCCTTTCTCTCGAAGAATGTCTTCCATTGCTAGAAAATCGCCACCATTCTTATAACATGTGAGAGCCTTTTCGGTGTTGTCCAGTTGCTGGTAGTATCGAGCCTCCAAGTTATAGATTTCTCCAATTTCTTTTTCCGAAAGACTTACCTTGGCACGCTGCTGGAGAAACTCTTGAAAGAAATGATGAAATCGAAAAACCTGCTGCTGGTCATCAAGATTGTAGATGAAATAATTTTCCCGGGTCATATCCGAGAGTGTTTTTCCAATATTTTCTATTCCTGAGATTTTATCTGCGAGATCAGCAGGTATTTCTTGCAGGAAAGAAATTTTTAGAAAAGCCTTATGAAGGTTTCTGGGGATCTGGTCAAAAATTTCATCCTGAAAATAATCCAGCATATGGCCAGTTTGGGGCGCAGTAGATAGAAAATCAGTGGACGAATCAAGCATAAATCTGCTTCTTCCGGAAATGGGATGACTGGCAAGGATAATCCCCATGATCCACCCACTCGTGACTTGCTGTATCTTGATGGCATCCTGTCTGCTAATCTCTTTTTTAAGAACTGTAGTATACAGATCTTCAATGTCCAGGCTACCCAATGCCAGGTCGGAAGTACTCAGGTAGGCAATCTGAGAGCCATTACGAATTGTCGATCCTTTAATTTCGAGAGGATGTCTGCTTATGAAAATGAAGTGAACCTTGGGGGGAGAGGTATCCAGCAGATGTTCAAGCAGTTTATTAGTCAGAGCGCCAAATTCAATACGATGAAGATCATCAAATACCAGATAGATATCTTCTTTTAGGTAGGTGTCGAGATTCTGGAGCAGGATATTGCTACAGCGTATCAGGTCAAGAAATCCTATCTTCCCTCTGCTTAGAATATTTGCCAGTTGAGGGGAAGTGAATTCAGGCAGGTTGGAACAAAGATTCATGAGCAAAGATGAAAGCAGCAGCACTGGGTCGGAGTCTTCAGGCCCTATTTGATACCAGATGTAACTGTTGTTATTGACCTCAAGAAATTGATAAGCAAGGGTGGTCTTCCCCTGCCCGGCCTGTGCCTCTATGATAATGACTTTCTTATTGTGTTGATCGGGCAGTTTATTCTGCAGCAGATTAGATCGTAACAGAGATTGGGCGTGGTCGATATGTGGCGGATAAAACTTATTGGAGGCCACGATGCAATTGGTCAAACCTTCATCATGTTTCATTGGTTTCACCATAGTAGGTTATTTGTTTGGTGTCCTTTTGCCGCGAAAGGAACTTTTTGCAGATACCTCTAATGATATTGGCATCTTTAGAGGTAAGTTTCATTCTGCTGAAGAAATTCCGAATGTTGCCCATCCAGTAGATATGGCTTTTGTCTCCCATAAAATTAACAGTAAACAGTGATTCTTCTAAATACGAGTACATGCTTTCAAGCTCAAAAGATGTTGCCAGTTGAGGAGACAGGACCATGTCCTTTGAAGCGTGGATTATACCATAGTAAATTTCGTAACAGTGGATCGCAACAGCCTGGGCAAGATTGATGGAGGAGAAATCGGCTGTAGGTATGGCGGAAGCCATCTGGCAGTATTTCAGGTCATCATTCGTCAGGCCGGTGTCTTCGGGGCCAAAAATGATGGCGACCTGATTGTTGGGTAGTTGGGGGAGCAAAGTTTCCACCATTTCGCGGGGTGTTTGTGTTACGAATCTCTGACGACCTCTCCTTGCGGTTGTGCCTATAACCACAGTGAAGTTCGAGAGAGCCTCCCGTAAAGAATGGTATATTTCTATATTGTCGATGAGATGAACAGCTTTATGAGTAGCCATTTTTGCCATGGGTTCCCGGTCCGGCAAACTGTCTTTAACCAGAATAAGCCGGGTTAGTCCCATGTTCCAGGCAATACGGGCCGCTGCGCCAATGTTCTCTGGAATCTTTGGCCGAACCAGTATAATTGCAATCTGAGATAGCAGGGTAGCTTCACGACTCATTAGAGTTCATTTATCAGTTCTTTTGAAAGATTTGTCCAACTTCATGAATAAAAAATACCCCTTTTATGCCATTTGCTATAACAAGTCAAGAAAAAGACCACGTTGATTTTGGGTGAAGCTAGAATATTAAACCCTGGCTCTTCCTGCGGAATTTGATTCTAATATGAATAAGATTTTTTTACTTATGGTGTCTGCTTCAACAACAGTTACCCTGATATTGTCTCCAATCTGATAGGTTTTAGCCGAAATCTCCCCAAATAAACGATAGTGCTTCTTGTCCAGAATGTAGTAATCATCGTTCAGAGATTCTACGGGAATGGAGCCGCTGATGCAGAGTTCCTGGACTTCTATATATAGATCGTTCTCTGTTACACCGGAGATAATGGCATCAAATGAATCTCCGATTCGGTTTTTCATGTAGCCTATTTTCAAGCGGTCATTCATATCTCTTTCGGCCATAATTGCCGTTCTCTCACGGATAGAAAGAAATTCACCAGCCTCCCTGAGAGATGGCGATTGGTTCCTCGGTAGTTTTTTGTCCGACGTTTTCTGGTGTAGTCGAAGAAGTTCCCGGTGAACGATTAAATCAGGATAACGCCTGATAGGAGAGGTGAAATGTGTATAATCAGCAGCCGCAAGACCAAAATGTCCGACATTATTTGCCGAATACTGCGCTTGTTGCATACTGCGTAACAGAAGATTGTTGATTATATATTCGTATTTTGTACCCTCACTTTTCTCCAAAACCTCTGCAAACCACGCAGGGCTGTTTTTAAAAGGAATCAGTGGAATTCCGATTGTTTTGGCGAAATTAACAAATTCTTCGGCTTTTATAGAATCCGGTGGCTCATGTACCCTGAAAATTGCAGGTATTTCTTGTTGACTAAATAATGCCGCTACAGCCTCATTAGCTGCAAGCATGAATTCTTCGATAATCTGATGGGCAAAATTTCTTTCTGTTCGTTTTATTGACTCGATTTCTCCCGAGTCCGTCAGGATGAATTCCGGCTCAGGAAGATTAAAGTCAACCGAACCGCGCTTTTTACGGTTACTCTGTAAAAGCATTGCCAATTCTTTAGCCCATTTAAGTTGGGTAAGGAAGCATTTATGTTCCTTTCTAACGGCTGGATCCTGGTCGATCAGAATCATTTGTACTGTTGTATAAGTGAACCGATGCCTGCTGCAAATTATCGATCTGCAGAAGTGTTTTGTCAGCACTTTGCCGGAGCGGTCGAAATCAAGGATAGCCGAGACGGTAAATCTATCTTCACCTGGAACAAGACTGCAGAGGTTATTTGAGAGTTTTTCGGGCAGCATGGGTATAACTCTTCCGGGAAAATAAATTGAAGTCCCCCTGCTGTAAGCTTCACGGTCTATTGCGGACCCGGGCTTTACATAGTGACTCACATCCGCAATAGAGACATAAAGCCGAAAGCCTTTGCGGGTTTTCATAACACTTATGGCGTCATCAAAATCTTTAGCACTTTCGCCATCAATAGTTATATGCTCTGTTGTCCGTAGATCCTCTCTGTTTAGTTCCGGGATCAATTTTTCGTCAAGTCTTTCTGCTTCGAGCATCACCTCTTCGCTGAATTGAAAAGGAAGTTTGAACTGTTCAATCACCAGCCGCATCTGAGTGTCTACAGCATCGGCTCTTCCGAGTATCTCAATGATCTTCCCCTGCAGGAAAGTTGCTGAACCGTTTGTTCTCTCAATCCGGGCTATGACGCCATCTCCATTTTGGGGCTGCAGGTTTCCTGTATCGTTTACTTTGATGACAAAAGGAAATCTACGATCATCTGGATAGACTAGTTGATCATGGCCTTTTTTAATGTAAGTGCCACCAATTCTATCTGTACCCTGGGAGAGTATTTTTATCACACTTCCTTCCGGCCGATCATCGCGACGGATGTTAAAGATTCGTATCAACACGGTATCGCCGTGATGGGCCTCTCCCATATGACCAGGTGAAATAAAAGGATCTCTTTTGAGTGGCAGGCTGTTGTTTGAATTTTTTGTTACATTGACAAAACCGAAACCTTTTGGGTGCTGTACCAATGTTCCTTCATAGAACATTGCATTTTTATTGAGTCTGTAACTGTTTTTACTGTCCTTACTCACCATCCCGGACTGCATCAGGGAGTCAAGTGCTGCCTGGAGATTGTTTTGTCCCTGGCTGTCTGGTAGAAGACTACTCTGGAGATTCGTAAATGATAGAGGAGTGGCGGCTATGTACAAGAGAGAGAGAATAATGTTTTCTACTGTACTGCAAGTTTCTTTTTTCCTGTTTGTTCTGGAAAATTGTTGTTGCTTACGAGGTCTATATTCCCTTGAAGTTTTTCTTTTTTTTGACATTTTCTGGATTTTTGATTTCTCCTATAGGAGAATTTTGTTAAGCTAATTGGAAAGTAACCATTTTTTGAATGGTTAGATGAAGCATAGAGACATTTTGGACCTTTACTCTAAGACGATAGTGGGTTCTGTCTATATACAGATGTTGTTTTTATAACCCCTGATAAACAGGATAAGCGCCTTCATGATATTGTTTTCTCAAAAAAAAACAAGAAAAACAATGTGTAAGGTACTGGATTTGGGAAGGTATGCGTCGTATTTCATTTGATCTTGAACTCTATCGCAATCAGATGCAGATTTTGATTGCAGACAAACCAGGGGTGGAAACCTTTTGGAAAGCGCTTGATTTTTCAATCGAGGCTCACGATGATCAATGGCGCCAATCAGGGGATGCGTATATTTTTCATCCATGTTCCGTGGCAAAAATTCTAGCCGAGGAAATGGATATTACCCATCCTGAAATTCTGGCAGCAGCACTCCTTCATGATACTATAGAGGACGTGGAGGAAATTTCTGCCGAGATGGTTG
This sequence comes from uncultured delta proteobacterium, assembly GCA_963709755.1. Lineage (GTDB taxonomy): Bacteria > Desulfobacterota > Desulfobulbia > Desulfobulbales > Desulfocapsaceae > Desulforhopalus_A. The sequence goes on along the minus strand of CAVPXO010000001.1, from coordinate 521,698 downwards.
GTGAAAAGTTTGGCAGCTATGTGCAGGCGATAGTTGAAGGCTGTACAAAGGTGACGCACCTCTCCGGAGATAAACAGAAGGATAGTAGAAACACTCACAGGAAGATCTTTACCGGAGCTGCATTGCGGCCGGAGGTCATGTTGGTCAAACTTGCTGACCGTCTGCATAATCTCCGTACACTGCGGGCAATGCCGAAAGCCAAGCGTCAGCGAATAGCTGATGAAACAATTGATATTTATGCTCCACTGGCTACAGTATTTGGCCTCTTCAACATGAAGCGGGAGATGTATAATCTTGCTCTTCTCTATAAATATCCGAAACAGGGGGCCAGATTAAATAACCACATTCGACAATTGCAAAGATCTCCGGTTGGCCAGGCAATAGTTGAAAATGTAGAGAAAAACGCCGAACTTAATAATTTCTCCTGCAGAGTAACACTTCGAACAAAAAAATTATGGGCCTATTATGATGTTACCAACCGTATATTGTTGCAGCGCATAGATACTCCTCTGGAAATACTTATTGTAGTTGATGATGTACAATCCTGTTACAGAGCTTTAGGAATAGCCAACCAGACCTACAAACCTATTCCTCGCACCATTCGCGATTTTATTGCCAACCCTAAGCCAACTGGCTATCAGGGTTTGCATTCCAGAGCTATTGCTGAAGGACTCAAGTTTCTCTTTAAGATTCGCACCGAGGAGATGGAACGAAAGGCACAGAAGGGCTTATTTAGAAATTGGAGCTCAAAGGCGGGGAAACAAGTTAAATTTATTCGAGAAATCCAGGAAATGTTTGACTTCATTGGTTCGGAGGATTCCTTCTCCTACCGTGAGGTTATAGCTGCCAGCGGTGTTAAGGAGATTTATACGTATACTCCCCAGGGAGATTTAATCTGTCTTCCGGTTAACTCCACTGTGCTTGATTTTGCTTTCAGGGTGCACACTGAAATTGGGCAGACATGTCTTGGGGCCATGATTAGAAATAAACGAGTATCTTCGTCGCATATTTTAAAAGACGGCGATATGGTACGAATCATCCGGGCCGATCAGCCTATCCGTTTTGAACAGCATATGCTGGCCTGTTGCAAAACTCCAAGGGCTCGAGGAGAATTAGTAAAAAGCTTCAAACTACGGTGCAAAAAGGTAACACGGGAGGTGGGAATATCTATATTGCGTCAGGAAATGTTGCGTTATGGCATTCCCTTTGAAGTGATTGAAGGCGAAGATTTACCTAAACTTCTGGCTCATTATTCCATCCCGTCTCTTGATGAATTGTATGTTCGGATAGGGGAGGGAGGGTTTCTCAAAGAGGTCATGGGAAATATTAAAAATATCCTCTTTGGTGGGGTGTCTCCGTTGGTAACGCCGACTGGTGCCTTCAATAAAATTGAGTTAACTACACTTGATCCGGTTTCAGTCAAGCTCTCCTCCTGTTGTAAACCCAATCCCACAGCTAAGGATAACTGTGCTCTGCTTACCCCAAAAGGTCTCTCCGTTCATCATAAAAACTGCGAACGTTTCCGACAACTCAATTTCCAACGTGAAGATGCTGTAGATATCTCCTGGAATACCAGGCATACCAACGTAAGAAAGAAGCAAGTGCTTCATATCCTACGGGCGTCGAGAAAAAATATTATGCAGATTATCGGTTCTGCACCACCAGAACTGGAAATGGAGAGTCTTGAGATTCTTTCAAGCTATTCCTCACTCTATCCGGCTTGGGGACTCATTTTTAAGGTTTCTAACCTGTATGCATTGCAAAAGGTCCTGAAACATTTTGACAAGTCTGATATCCTTTATGAATTTGACCTTGACTGTTGAGAAAGATCAGCAGAAACACGATTAATTCTTACTTCATCATTTTTAATAATCCCCTCTCTTGGATCGTGGTACGGAGTCAAGGAGAAGTTAACTCTTCGTCGGCAGGCTTACTCTCATTTAAGGTGGAATCACTTTTCTTGTAGTTGGCAAGCACCTTCCCAAGCATATCCGGTAAATCGTTTGGTTGCCTTGAGCTTCTCTCGAGCTGTGTCAGCGTTTTCTCGAGAGTGAGCTTTTCGCCCATAAAAACATGGCGTAAAATGAGAGAAATGAGCCTGGTTATGGTAGTTAAATTGGAAATACGGGATTGTAGGTGATGATCTCTGTCGAATGCCGTTGATGCAAAGATTTCCACGGGGTTGCCTTCAAGTTCACTGATTGAAACATACCAGGTGTTTCGATCCCTGTCCGTCGTCCGATATCTGACACCATCGAGAACGTCGGGAAGTTCCTGTTCAACATGTTTAGACTGCAAGCAGGAAATGGCTGATATCCCGGCTATTCTGGAGAGCGGTTCAATAATTCCGGGGTTGTTCTTCAGTATTTCAACCATGCCCAAGCAGACTTGACAGAGATTATTGTCTTTACTCTCAGAAAGTTTGCCTTTCTTGCCGCAGACAGTACATGTTTCATTTATTGTTTTTGCGTTCATTTTTCCAATCGTCATAGGGGGTTATATTTTTAATGTTATTTCTGAGGTGTGCCTGAAACTCCTGGCCGTTAATTTCCCTTGCACCAAACCGTAATAAGTGATTGGTCGTCATCTGGCAATCAATCAGTTGAAAATTTTTGCTCTTTAAATACTCCACCAGAGCAATCAAAGCAAATTGTGAACCACCTTTTATTCGGGAAAACATCGATTCACCAAAAAATACTTTATCTAAAGCTACTCCATACAAGCCACCGACCAAAAGATCATTCTGCCAGCATTCTATAGAATGGGCAAAACCAAGCTGATGCAAGGTCGTATAAGCCGTCTGCATCTCAGGTGAGATCCAGGTACTCTCGTTATTCTCAGTCCGAATCGATGCGCACTCGCCGATTACCTTCGAAAATGCATGGTCGCGGGTTATTTCAATAGAGGCTGTCCTGGCATATCGATTCAATCTTTTTGGGATTTTAAATTCATCAGGAAAAATTACCAGTCGGGGGCTGGTAAACCACCAGAGGATCGGGTCGCCCTGGGAATACCAGGGGAATATCCCCATGCTATAAGCCATCAGAAGCCTCTCCGGCCGGAGATCCCCGCCAATTGCAAGAAGACCGTTGTCTTCTGCATAATCAGGATGAGGAAAAAGAATATGTTCTGTCAGTTGGAAAATCGACATTTATCTACAAAAGTCACTGTTTAGTGCTGTGCATCAAGTCAAATTATAATAGGTCAGTCTGGCGGCAAAGCTACTTGCAATTGTTGATTTTGCACGAATACCCTATGTATTTATCTCAGGAGTATAGTATTCTTTTTTAAAATTTGTTTGATAAATATAATGCCCTGCTTAACAGTAGAGGCATCGGAGAATTCTGAAGGGAAAAATATAAACATTTTTACAAAATTATGACAGAAATTCGCAAAGATTCTGAAAGGATTGAAAAATCGCATTTTCAGGAAGAAACCGTACTTGAAAACTATTTAGCGGGCTCGAGCCGGGGTGAGGTGTTGTCTCAATTGAAAGAGGCGATGCAACAAGGAGTAACCCTCCTGGTGCTCACAGGCGAAGAAGGCAGCGGCAAAACCACTATATGTCGTTTGCTTGAGCAGGAAACAGTGCCATCACGCAGAACAGTTTTCTTTCCACGAACAGTTGATTCTTTTGAAGAAGTTGTTCGAATTACAGCCATGCGATTAGGACTTGATACGGTCATAGAAGCTGATGGCAGAAGCATAGAACTGACTCTGGACCAGATAATCGATTTTCTGTTGCATGAGTCTATCGATTTGTTGATCATTTTTGATGAGGCTGAAAATATATACCTGGCCACTCTCGAAAGAATTCGCAAAATGCTGGACAGGATCACTCAATCCGGAGTGCGGGTACATATACTTTTTTCAGGTCGGGATACATTTCTTGAAAACTGTGATCAGCTCTCTATCTGTGATTTTCGGAACACCAACGCTCTCCACTTTGCTCTTACCCCAATAACAAAAGCCGAAACAGCCCACTATTTGAGAGTCGAAGAGTCGCTAAAAACCAATGGCGATGAGACTTCCTTTATGGTGCTTTTGGAAAACGTCAAGGAGGATGTCGATGTTGAAGGAGAGATGCACCTTGGGAAAATAATTCCTGGGTTTACTCGGCAACTTAATGCATATCTTCCGTGGATAGGTGGTGCTGTCTGTGGTCTTTTAATGTTTATTTTCTGGCTCGGTTCCGGAGAAGAAAAAAGTGATGTTGGTCAGGTCGAACAGACTGAAATCGTTACAGTGGTTCGGGAGACGGTCAGTCAGGTTCCACAAAGGCATGTGACTACTACACTGGAAGTGGCAGGGAAATTACCAATACAGGAAGAAACAAAAACACCAGTTCAGGCACCAAAGGAGAATGCTCCTGCTAATGAGGCGATAAATTTAACAGCTCCGGGGAAACCACCGATACCCGATTCAGATCAGGTACAAGTTGCGGGCGAACAGGTTGGAATTGGGACGGGTGAGAAATTCGAGAGTGGGATTAACGATAAGATCGAAGTAAATGAAGTTGTCGAACTAAAAGAATTGCCTGCTTCTCCGCAAGCAGAGCCAGAGAAGGCAGAGCAGTTGGCTCTGCTTCCTTCAAAACCCAGCTTGTTGCCTGAATCAATACCGGTTGTAATGAAGGCACAATCACAAACCAAGGTGCATAAGATTGCTGCCACCACAAAAAGCAATCTTGCAGCTGATCATTTATATAAGGAAAGATTATTGGCTGGGTTGGCCTGGAAGACTGATAAAAAAGCAGACATGTATACAGTTCAACTGATGGCTTTAGCGTCTCTACATGCTGAGATGAATCTCAAAAAATTGCTGGCTCAGGTTGATTATCGGCAAGAAGCCGGCAACTTCTACATTTTTAAGAAAGCAACAGCACCGGACAATATTTATGTTTTTTATGGAGAATATCCAAGCATCGAGAGAGCGCAACTTGCTAAAAACAGTCTCCCTGCTTTCCTTCGTGACCATAAACCATATGTATTATCTATAACAGGAGCACTCGCTAAGACAAGAAAGTGATTTTCTCAAAAAGAGCAGAGCGACCACCATCAATCCAGCCCCCAGAAAGAAAGTCTCCGCAGGAGCGGCAAACAGCGTAGCCTCCAAGACCGCACCTTTTGCCATGGTCCTGCACCTGCTGCTGATTATGCTTTCTAGAAAAACGAAAGCAGGAGAATTATTTGGTACAAAAAAAGGGTTGCGGTATAATAACCGCAACCCTTTGAACTATATATCTGGTGGAGCTAGTCGGGATCGAACCGACGACCTCTTGACTGCCAGTCAAGCGCTCTCCCAGCTGAGCTATAGCCCCAATGTCAATAAAACCGACTTGGTCGTAAAGTTGGAATATCATTAACAGGGTTTATTTTTCGTGTCAATAAAAAACAGTACAATCTTGATCGTTAAATACCATATCTGTTGCTAATGAAAATTAGTTTTGTTATGGTTATCGGTTTCGTGAGAAATTCTTTTCATTTCTGTAAAACCATATAATTTAGACGGAAGCCCGGCGCCTCTATTCGGCTGTGAGCTTATATATTTTAAAGGTTCCATGTGCCTTTTATCGTAAGGAAGAGTGTATGTATTCACCATTTAATTTTCTGTTTGGCTGGTTATCAAATGATCTTGCAATCGATCTTGGAACAGCTAATACTGTTTTGTATGTTAAGGGCAAGGGCATAGTATTACGCGAACCATCCGTCGTTGCAGTCCGGCAGGATGGACGGATGAGTAAAGTACTGGCCGTAGGACATGAGGCAAAGATGATGCTTGGCAAAACTCCTGGGAACATCACAGCCATACGTCCTATTAAGGATGGTGTGATAGCCGACTTTGAAGTAACTGAGGCAATGCTCAGATATTTTATTAATAAGGTTCACAACAGAAGAACTTTGGTGCATCCCCGGATTATCATCTCTGTTCCATCAGGGATAACTCAGGTGGAAAAACGAGCAGTGAGAGAATCTGCTGAATCGGCTGGTGCCCGAGAGGTCTATCTGATTGAGGAGCCTATGGCTGCAGCTATTGGCGCGGGATTGCCTATTACCGAACCTACCGCCAATATGATAATTGACATTGGTGGAGGAACTACGGAAGTAGCTGTTATATCGTTATCCGGTATTGTCTATGCAAAGTCAGTCAGGGTTGCCGGAGATAAGATGGATGAAGCAATCCTCCAGTACATCAAACGTAAGCATAATCTGGCGATTGGTGAGCGTACTGCAGAACTTATCAAAACCACGATCGGTAATGTCATGCCGGAAGAACCTTATGAAACGATGGATATAAAAGGGCGTGATCTCGTTTCTGGTGTGCCGAAGACCCTGCAGATTACTGCAGAAGAAATTCAATCGGCGATTGCTGAGCAGGTTGATGTAATCGTTGAAGCGGTAAGAGTTGCGTTGGAGGTTACCCCTCCGGAGCTGGCAGCCGATATCGTCGACAATGGTATTGTTCTGACAGGTGGCGGTGCATTGTTAAAAAATCTCGACAAGTGCTTGAGAGAAGCAACCGGCATGCCGATAATTGTTGCTGAAGATCCCCTCTCTTCAGTGGTTCTAGGTTCCGGGAAAGCGTTAGATAACCTTGACATACTGCGTGAGGTGACCATCGATTAGTCCATGACCTTGTCAATAAGGTACCCGTACCGGTTTAAACGTGCCGGTATTCCATGTGCTGCTCTGAACTTCTAATATTTGTGCGAAAAAAAAAGAAAGCTATACAGGGACGATCCGTCTTTGCTACCATCAGGTTTTTGCTTCTGATAGCGATACTTGTTGTCGTTGGTCTGTTGCTGCTTGCCTCGATGCTGGACGGACGTTTTGGTACGCCGCATCAACTTACCCTGGATTTTATAGGCCCCATGCAGAGCGCGGTTACGCGTACGGTTACAGGGGTCGTGGATATCAAAGACGACTATATAGCCTTGTGGAATGTTCGGGCAGAAAACAAGAGGCTGCACGCCCTTGTTGATAAATATCTGAAAGAGCTTGGTGAATACAGGGAAGGGTATAGTACAAATCTTTACCTTGAGGAATTGCTGGCTTTTAAAGATAAGTTGAATTTTCAACCACTGGCAGCTCGGGTAGTAGGGAAGGATCCAGCTTACTGGTACCAGACCATTGTCGTTGATCGCGGGAGGAAAGACGATGTGCTCGAAGGGATGATTGTTCTTGCTCCCAGTGGAGTTGTCGGCCAGGTCATACATGCGAGTGAGCATTATTCTAAAATCCTGCTGGCCAATGCCCCAAGCAGTGCAATAGATGCCATGATTCAGAAAAACCGAACTCGGGGAATTCTGAAAGGAGCCGGTGAGCGGGGCTTTGTTTTGAATTATGTGTTGAAAAACGCTGATGTCGAGGAAGGAGATTATATCGTTACTGCCGGTATCGGAGGTGTTTTTCCTGCCGGAGTACCTCTTGGCCGGGTGTCCAATATACATAAAAACAGGAGGGGGATGTTTCAGGAAATTGAAGTGCAACCTCATGTTGATTTCCAGAAGCTTGAATTTGTATTTATTGATCCGACGGATCGCAGGAAAATACTCGATTCAATAAACCTTTCGACAGGGAGGTAGAAGCGGGGAATGCTGTTTTTTTCATTCTGGGTACTTGGGATTGTCTTAATTGTTCTGCAGACAACTATATTGCAGTCACTGCCGCTGTGGCTCGGTCGACCTGATTTTGTCTTTATTCTCGTAGCGTTCACTGCATATCGTTTTGCCTGGATTCCAGGTATTGCCTTAGTATTCAGCTTGGGTTGGATTTTGGATGTTGTAGCCGGGATTCATCTAGGATTTTATCCACTGATGTGTCTGCTGGCTTTTATTGTCCTGAAACTCCTCACCAACAAGAGCCCCATAAAAGAATCGACATACCAGATTCCGCTTGTTGGCTTAAGCTATTTTCTCATCCAAATCGTGCTGTATGTTTTATATTCTCTGGACTTATCGGAAGATTTGCCGGAATGGTCGTGGGGACTTACCCTTCAGAAAACTGCCTTGCTGGTCGCCGCTGCCATTCCACTCTTTCTTCTTTTCAGCACTCTGTATGAGTATTTGCAAAAACGTCGATTGCGTACAAAACCTCTCCGTCGTCGTCCTCCTCCTAAGCCGATGTAACCCAAAAAGGGTAGAATGAGTTTGAAATTTTCATTTAAAGATATTGCAGATATTGCAGAGCGTGATGAAGGATCTCTCAATCTTTTAAAAAAGAGGCTTCTGGCAGTTTCTGCTGTGGTACTTTTTTTCCTGGTTGTGCTGATATTGAGGCTCTGGTTCCTGCAAATCAGTAATGGCGATGAATATGAGCGTCGAGCCTACGGTAACAGGGTCAGGATCAGACAACTGGTGCCGCCAAGAGGTCACATCCTAGATCGCAATAATAGAGAAATAGTTACCAATCGACCTTCTTTCAATGTTGCCTTGATCCAGGAAGATTCCCATGATCTTGGCGATGTTCTCAAGCGACTGGCCCCCATTCTCAATATGGAAGTCTCAGAGCTGTGGGATAAAATACGAGAAGCATCCGGCACGCCAAGGTATGTGCCGGTACTCCTGAGTGAGGATATTGATTGGCAGACCCTGGCTTATCTGGAGAATCACAATCATGAGTTTTCCGGCATCCGGATTGAGGTGCAGCCTGTCCGCGTTTACCATTATGAAGATCTTGCCGCAAATGTCATTGGATATCTTGGCTCAATTTCCAAAAAGGAACTGGATGAGGCTGATCGAGAAATCTATAGTGGAGGAGACATCGTTGGCAAAAAGGGTCTTGAAAAAATCCGGGAAGAAGATTTACGTGGCGAGAAAGGGTACAGTTATTCAGAGGTAGATGCAAAAGGTTTTGAACAACAGCTGCTCAAGGCAGTTGAACCGCTTCCCGGAAGAGAAATCCGTTTAACTATTGATGCCGATTTGCAGCAAATAGCAGAGAGTTACATGGCGGCGGGAGAAAAATCCGGCGCTGTGGTGGCGATGGAGGTGAAGACCGGCAGATTACTGGCTGCAGTTTCTGCACCGACTATCCACATTAGTGACTTCATCGGAGGAATTTCGGTAAAGAAATGGCAGGCTTTGCTCGATAATCCTAAACATCCACTCTTAAACAAAGTGGTTCAGGCAATGTATCCTCCCGGATCAACGTACAAAATGGTAACAGCGTTGGCTGGTCTGGGCACTGGGGCGATAGATGAGGATACTGTATTTTACTGTCCCGGACATTACTCTTTTGGCAACAGAACCTATAGGTGCTGGAAACATTCGGGACACGGTCCGGTGAATTTATTAAAAGCCATAGGAGAGTCCTGTGATGTTTACTTTTATCAGGTCGGCCAGCGGGTAGGCGTCGATGGATTGGCCGAGTTTGCTGAAAAACTCGGTTTGGGTAAAAAATCCGGAATTGAGATGGAATATGAGAAATCAGGACTCGCCCCGACGAAAGAATGGAAGCTCAAATATCGAAAAGCCAAATGGCAGGATGGTGAGACGCTTTCAGTGGCCATCGGGCAGGGTTTCAACCTTGTCACTCCTCTGCAGATGTGTGCGATGACTGCTACGCTTGCTAATGGTGGAAAACTGTACCGTCCTCAACTCATCGAACAGGTAATCGATCCGGAAGGTAACATAACAGAGAATTTCACACCGGAACTGGTAAGTGAGGTAACGGGACTCGATCGATATTTAAAGAGAATCAAACAGGGAATGGAGGAAGTAGTTCAGGGAAAACATGGTACAGCCCGTTCCGTTGCAATAGAAGGGTTGAGAATAGCCGGAAAAACCGGGACTGCTCAGGTGGTCAAGCTTGCCCAGTATCGTGGCCTTAAAGAAGAGGATATTCCGTATTTATATCGGGATCATGCCTGGTTTACCTGCTACGCCCCAGCGGAAGATCCGGAAATTGCCGTAACGGTTCTTGTTGAACACGGTTTGCACGGTGGCTCCGCAGCCGGTCCCATCGCCCGTGCGGTTTTAAATCAATATTTCAGTGGCAGACTTAACCAGACAGAACAGTAACAGGCAAAATTTTGTTTCAAAGATTGAAGATTTAATAAATGGTGTGGGAAAATGTTTCGAATAGACAGACGGTTGTTTGAGCATTTCGATATGGTGCTGATGCTGCTTATATTTTTGGTATGCATCATGGCCTTTTTTAATCTCTATAGCGCTTCTTTCCCACCGAAGGGCTATGGTATGCCTCCGTATATCAAGCAGGGATACTTCTTCCTCATGGGGTTTAGTGCTTTTGTGTTTATTATCAGCTTTGATTATCAAGAGCTGCATTCATGGAATTACCCATTTTATGGGCTGATTGTGGCTCTTCTTCTCTTTGCCTTTGTGGCAGGGGATAGTGCTGGTGGTGCCCAGCGTTGGATTAACCTGGGTTTTTTTAAATTGCAGCCATCGGAACCCGCCAAGCTGATGCTGGTTATTACCCTTGCCAGTTATTATTCAAGAAAAGAGATCAATGACGGATATTCTATAAAAGATCTCTTTATTCCCGTAGTGCTTACCGCGATACCATTTTTACTTATCCTGCTTGAGCCTGATCTTGGTACGGCTCTGATGCTTGGTATAATTTTTGTCTCAATGACTGTCTTCGTCAAGTTGCGAATGTCCACCTATGCAATTATGGGCAGCCTGGGCCTGGGGGTAGGCGGTTTTGCCTGGGAACGATTATTAAAACCCTATCAGAAAATGAGAATTCAAACCTTTCTCGATCCGGAAAATGACCCGATGGGCCATGGTTATCAGATCCTTCAATCTAAAATTGCTGTCGGTAGCGGAGGAAGATTTGGTAATGGATATATGGAAGGAACCCAGGGGCACCTGCACTTTCTTCCTGAACGGCACACTGACTTTGCCTTCTCCGTTTGGGCTGAGGAGTGGGGTTTTGCCGGGAGTGTAATTTTTATCGGAACCTATTTTCTGCTTCTTCTCTGGGGACTGTATGTGGCCATGTATGCCAAAGACCGTTTTGGTGTATTGCTGGCATACGGAGTCGTGATGCTTATCTTTTGGCAGGCGGTGATTAATCTTTTCATGATAATGGGATTCTTGCCTGTCGTGGGAATTCCATTGCCAATGGTCTCCTATGGAGGATCTTCACTTCTGACAACCATGCTTGGATTAGGGCTTCTCATGAATGTTCGAATGAGGAGATTTCAAAATAGGGAATAACAGATTAGCCCGTATTTCGCAGAACCAGTGACCTGAGCCCCTGGATAAAAAGGGGGTGGATATTTAGAGACTCGCAGGGTTTGAGGCACATGCCCAGCTTTGCCGCCTCCTCCCGATAGAGGATACTTATTTCGTAAAGGGTTTCCACATGGTCAGAGACAAAGCTTATCGGCACCATCAGGATATTTTTACAACCTTCTTCCGCAAGTGTTTTTAACATATCCGGTGTAGAAGGGGAGAGCCATTCGACCGGACCACTCCTGCTCTGGTAACAAAGTCTGCCTCTTATTTGAATTATTTTTTCTATTGCTTCAATAGTTTGTTTGACATGATCAACATAGGGATCCCCGTCGCGGATGAAGGATATTGGGAGACTGTGCGCGCTATAGACAATTTCTACAGGTTGTGTATCAAAATTCCGCAGTCCTTTTTCTATATTTTCAGCTAACGCCGTAACATAACTGCTTTCTGTCGGCCAGGAGGAGATTCTGTTGAGGGGAATATCAGGAGCCAGTCGCCGAAGGCTTTGCTGAAGGTGAGAGAGTGATGACCCGGTGGTCGCTTTGGAATAATGCGGGTAAAGAGTAAGAGCAGTAAGATGCTCGACTCCAGCTGCAAGCATCTTTTGTATTGCTTCATCGGCGAAAGGAGGCCAGTAACGCATGGCCACGGTCACGATGTAGTCGCCATCTTTACTGAGTGCTTTTTGGAGTGCTCTTGCCTGACTAAAACTAATGTCCTTGAGTGGTGAACCACCCCCTATTTTCGCATAAATTTTTCTGCTTTTAGGTGCTCGTCTGCTGGATATTATCCAGGCTAGAAATTTTTGCAGAAAGGCGGGACCAAGTCTGATAATTTCCCGATCGGAAAATAGATTGAACAGAAATGATCTGACGTTGTCCAAGGTATCAGGGCCACCCATATTAAGGAGGATAACCCCGTTCTTCCTGTTTTGCACTGTATTCTGCTTCCTGTAATTTTATCTGTAAGTCTTAAAGGCTAATTAGTATACAAGCTAATAATTTGAATAGCCATATTTCTCCTTTATTTGAAATTAAAAAGTTAGAGACGCCTGAATTGAATTGGTAAATCATTGAGCAACCTTGATTCTCGAGGATAGTGGAATATAATACCATTAAGAGCAGCCCATTTTCGACCAGGATATTTGAGATGTTCCCTCTGTCTGGCGAAGTGATGGGCTGTATGGGATGCATCTAAAATGATGCATGCATGAAGCAGTGGTGTAACCACTGTTTGAAACACAGCTGGAGGAGCTATATGGAACTGAAGATCGAAGCCCGAAATGTTGAGTTGCGGAAAGGTTGGCAGACGAAAATTCAGGAAGAACAAGAAAAATTAATTCGTTTCTATCCAAATTTTGTTCTTCATTTACGCGTCAGCATTGAAGCCACTACCCATTATAAAGAGGGTGGGTTTGAGGTCAAATTAGTAGCCTCAGTACCGAATGATACCGCTGTAGTTACCAGAAACGCTGAGACTGTGCGTGCCGCACTTACTGAGTCATTTGATGTTTTAACTTTACAGCTAAAAGAGATGCAGAGAAAAAAAAGGAAAACCATCAAACAGCCTAATCAGGCAGCATCCACGGATGGACTCGGAATAATCAGGAAAATATCACCACACGAGTCCTATGGGTTTATTACCTCAGCAGATAAAAGAGATATATATTTCCATGAGAACGCTTTAAAAAATTTAAACATGGACGAACTTTCAGAAGGAGACAGTGTTGCTTTTGGTGAAACAACTGGTGACAAAGGACCACAGGCTTCCTGGGTAAGAGCTCCAAGGTAATTCCAAGTTATTATTTTTTGTCATAGGCCCCGGGCAGTATTTGTCCGGGGCTTTTTTTATACTGCCGCAATACAAAGAAAAATCCATTCTTTGATACAAAAAATTAACAAAACCCGCTATACTTTGAAGTTCGCTGGTTAGCTTAATTTTGTTCGCTCTGAATAATAGAACATGTTTTTCTTACAATTCCCCTGAAGGGGATTGAAATGCCATAACTTCGGGCAAAACTGTGCCGAAGTATTTTATAATGTATATGGAGTCGCAGACTGTGAAGGAAGAAATTTATATTATTGACGGGAGTTCCTACATCTATCGGGCTTACCATGCTATAGCTCCACTCTCGAATAGTAAAGGATTGCCAACTCATGCAGTTCTCGGTTTTATCAATATGGTGAAACGACTGATCCGGGAAAAAAATCCAAAATATCTGCTCATTGCCTTTGATAGCCGTGGACCGGTTTTCCGCCATCAACTTTATGATCAGTACAAGGCAAATCGTCCGCTGATGGCCGAGGATTTGAGCGTTCAGATTCCCTTCATCAAGAAATTCGTTGCTGCATCAAACATTTTGATGCTGGAGGAACAGGATGTCGAAGCCGATGACATTATTGCTTCTGTGGCGAAAAAATTCACAAGCCTCGGCCACAAAATTGTGATTGTATCCGGAGATAAAGATCTTTTGCAGCTTGTATGCGATGATGTAGTCATGTGGGATCCAATGAAAGAAAAGGTAATGGATCCGGAAGCAATTATTAATAAATACGGAGTTCGTCCGGATCAACTTCTCGATCTTTTTGCCTTGATTGGTGACAGTTCCGATAATGTGCCGGGTATTCCCGGTGTCGGTCCGAAAACTGCAGAAAAATTGATCGCCGAATTCAAAACACTTGATGGTCTGTATGCGCACGTTGAAGACTTAAAAAAGTCGAAATTGAAAGATAGAATAATTGAACATCGGGATCAGGCCTATCTCTCCAGAGAGTTAATTAATCTCAAGTCTGATGTTGCAATTCCGGAGCAACTTGACAGCTATTTTTTACATCAAGGTAATGATCAACAGTTAGGGGAAATATATACGGAACTTGAATTTCTAAGTCTGTTGAAAGGTATTGATACTTCAAGTGCCGTTCCAGTGAGTGGTTTTGCAACAGTGCGTAATCGCGAACAGTTGGCTAAACTCGTCGAAGCTCTGCAAGATGCAAAATTACTTGTGATCGACACAGAAACTACGTCTCTTATTGCAAGAAACGCCAGACTGGTTGGCATATCTCTCTGTGTCGATCTGAAAAAGGCCTGGTATGTCCCCATTGGTCACCTTGATGTGGAGAATAATTTTGTTGAGGGTCAACTAAGTCAGCAGGAAGTTCGTGCAGCACTTCAACCATTTCTGCTCTCCAAAGAGCTGGTAAAGATCGGTCATAACCTGAAGTACGATTTCACTGTAATCAAGCAGCAATGGGGAATAGAGCTGGCTGAGCCACTTGCTGATACTTTAATCGCCGCATATCTGCTTGAGTGCGAAGGGCGTTCTCTTAAACTCGATGCACTTTGTTTGCAGCGTGGTTTTAAAATGACCTCCTTTGATGAAGTTGTCGCGGGCGACAGGCGGGAAGATTGTTTTGCCTATGTGGATATCGAAAAGGCCGGAATTTATAGTTGTGAGGATGTCTATGGAACGTTAGTGCTTTGGCAGGAGTTTGAAGCTTTGCTCAGTGAAAAAGGTGTCATGGAGCTTTTCCAAAAAATTGAAATGCCAATCCTTGTCATTCTAGCCAGGATGGAAATGGCCGGAATTTGTATTGATCCGGTGGTTCTTTCAGACCTTTCTGTCGAGTTCACTGGTAAACTGGCGGTTTTGGAAGATCAGATTCATGCCTTAGCAGGACATGCCTTCAATATTAATTCGCCACAACAGCTTGCTCAAATACTGTTTGAGGAGCAGGGTTTACCCCATGGCAGAAAAACCAAAACCGGCTTATCAACAGATGTAAAAGTTTTGGAACAGCTTGCAAAGAAACATGAACTGCCAGCGCTCATCTTGCGCTATAGGACATTAACAAAGCTGCTCTCCACCTACGTAGATAAACTCCCGATGTCGCAGGACGTGAAGTCGGGCAGAATACATTCATCTTTTAATCAGGCCGTAACTGCAACAGGTCGTCTGTCCAGCAGTGATCCTAACCTGCAGAACATTCCGATCCGAACGGAAGAAGGGGGCCGGATCCGTGGTGCATTTATCCCGGGCGATGGACTTATCTTTCTATCAGCAGATTATTCCCAGATTGATTTGCGGGTGCTTGCCCATTATTCCCAGGATAATGCCTTACTTAAAGCTTTCAGGACAGGAGAAGACATCCACACCCGGACCGCTGCAGAGATATTTGCTGTTTCTCCTTTGCTGGTCACATCGGAGATGCGCAGGGTGGCAAAGAGTATTAACTTCGGTATCGTGTACGGTATGAGCAGTTTCGGCCTTGCAAGTCAGCTTGATATTGGCAGAAAAGAGGCGCAGCGTTTCATTGACAGTTATTTTCGTCTGTACACCGGAGTACAAAAATTTATGGAGGATATCGTAATCCAGGCGCGGGAAAAAGGATATGTGACCACCCTGTTAGGCCGTCGGAGAGCTGTCCCTGAAATCAATTCCAAGAATAGGGTCCGAAGAGAATTTGCAGAGAGGATGGCTATTAATACGCCTATCCAGGGAACTGCGGCAGATATCATTAAGCTGGCCATGATCAGGTGCGAAGATGCCATCAAAGAAAGCGGTTTATCTGCTAGTTTGCTGTTGCAGATTCATGATGAATTGGTTTTTGAGTTGCCGGAAGCGGAACTGGAGCAGACCATGCCGATAATAAAAGCAGCCATGGAAAATGCTCTTGAACTTGATGTGCCGTTGGTCGTTAATTTTGAAGTGGGTAAAAGTCTTGAGAAATAAGCCCGACCACGTCCAGATGATAAAAGGAGTTGAGGTCAGCGGGCACAGGAGTTTTTTAAAAAACGAAACCTGTGCCCTATAAAAATTATAGTGCAGTTTATAGACGATCTTTCATGGGAACGAAAGTTCGACGTCGCTGTCCTGAATATATCTGACGGGGACGTCCAATTCTGGCATTCTCCCGATCTTCCTTCATCTCAGTCCATTGGGCGATCCATCCCGGAAGTCGGCCAAGGGCAAACATGACGGTGAACATATTTGTCGGGATTCCCATGGCACGATAGATGATACCGCTATAAAAATCGACATTGGGGTAAAGGTTACGCTGGATGAAATATTCATCGGTTTTGGCATGTTCTTCCATTTTCACGGCAATGTCCAGCAGTGGGTCGTTGATCTCAAGTTCTTCCATGATCTCAGCGCAGGCTTCTTTGATTATTTTTGCACGGGGATCAAAGGTTTTGTATACCCGATGACCAAAACCGGTGAGACGGAACGGATCATTCTTATCTTTAGCTTTTGCAATATATTTCTTGTAGTTATTGCCGTCTTTGTGGATTGCTTGCAGCATTTCAATAACGGCTTGATTCGCTCCCCCGTGCAGCGGTCCCCACAACGCACTGATTCCTGCTGAAATTGAAGCATACAGGTTGGCTCCGGCACTGCCGACCAGCCGGACAGTCGATGTGGAGCAGTTCTGTTCGTGATCGGCATGGAGGATGAGCAGCTTGTTCAGGGCTGAGACAAATTCCGGTTTAATTTTATAAGGCAGATTCGGTCGATCAAACATCATGTTGAGGAAATTCTCACAATAGTTCAACCTGGGACTTGGATAAACGAGGGGATGGCCTATACTCTTTTTGTAGGAAAAAGCAGCTATGGTCCTGGTCTTGGCAAGTAAACGGGCAGTAGTGACCGAATAACCACCATAAGGGTCATCTTCGTTATCCATTTCCGGATAATAGTTGTGGAGAGAATTAACGGTGGTTGAAAGAATCGACATCGGCGAAGCATTTGGAGGGAAGTGATCGAAAAAATGGATCATATCTTCATGAAGCAAAGCAAATCGACGCATCTCATGCTTAAAGACTTCAAGAGCATCGAATGTTGGTAATTCACCGTGAAGGATCAGGTAAGCCACTTCTGTAAAACTGCAGTTTTTCGCAAGATCTTCAATGGCATAGCCTCGATAATCGAGCACTCCCTTTGTCCCGTCAAGATAGGTGATCGCTGAGGTGCATGCCCCGGTATTCATATAACCGCTGTCGAGAGTGATATATCCGGTTTCTTTTAAAAGACCGCGAATGTCTATTGCTTTGTCACCTCTTGTGCCGAAAATGATTGGGAGTTTATAAGATTTATCTCCAAGAGAAAGTGTTGCAAATTCCTGTGACATAGTAATTCCTTATGGTTGGCGAAACGGTGACCCCGGATCGGAACACACACTTCTGGATTAATGGTATCCCCGGCAACCTAAAGGGAGTAGAGATATTCTGCAAAACATCGAATAGCTATAAGCTACAGTTGCAGGACTGACTGGTATGTGCCGGAAAGGATTGGATGACGCTAAAATAAAACAGGTCCGACTGGAACAACAGGACCTGAATTTGCTGCTGGAATGATCTTTAGCAGATTACTATAATATAATTTTGACTTTTCGGCAAACGATCTTAAAATTGTTGTCTTTACCATCAATTTTCAAACCGTTATCTCAAGTACAGTTACGAGCACTATGCCGATTGCGAACAAAACACACCAAATAATAGAAGAGATAAAACTTTTCATACAATATTCAGTTCCTGAAAGTGAGATAAAACCAGCAGTTGCTCTGGTTGACAGGTACAAGAATAATGCATTTATAGTGAGGTTGTTTCGGGAATACTATTCCTCTCTCCCTGAAGCCCGTGAAGAAGCAGTCCTCCGGATCGCAAGACTTCTCGATCGGCAGGGAGTTCATCTTTTTGTTGTAAGTACTGCTGCGTTCTCATATCTGTATGCCGTATCGGCCGATCAGGTTCTCTTGCTGGGAGAATATCGGCAGGAGGTCGACGATCAGGTGTTATCTTTTTTTGGTTTTCAAAGCCAGGAGGATTTTTTGGAAAATTGTCCGCCGGCAGAAGATTTAAAAGAATATACAGCTGCTCAAGGGAACGAAAAAAAAATCTGTGCAGTGTGCGGTGTCCTTGAAGGAGAGTGCCATATTTTGGGATGCACAGTTGAAATTTGTCCTTGGTGTGATGGGCAATTGAGCAAATGTAATTGTCGCTTTGAGCAGCTTGAAACAGATGAAATCGAGGACGAGCAGCAACTGGAAAAGTTTATGGATCTGCTTGACGCTAAAGGGAGAATCCCTTATCAAAAAAGCCAGGCTCCGGCATACCCGGGAACAAGCGGTGGTTTGGATGATATTGAGACCACAGGATAAGGTTGTATCTTGTGTTTTTCATGTTCAATTTGTCGGGACAAAAATGCAGTCGTGGTCAAACATACTGCATAATATCCCGACAAATTTGTGACGCTTGTTTATTTTCCATCAACCGATTTAAGGAAGCGATATAAATCCGAATCGGAAGAAAGTATCAGAGAAGTATTGTTGCCTACAATCACCGGATAGCTTTCCAGGGTTTTCTGAAAGCCATAAAAATCAGGATCCTGAGAATAGGCTTCACCGTAAATTTTGGTAGCTTCGGCATCGGCCTTACCTTTAATCGTTACAGCTTCCCGGTTGGCGGTGGAAATGATTTCCTTGAGCTTACGTTCCACAGTACCAAGGATTTCGGCTTTCTGGCCTTCACCAGTTGATCGTTTCTCTGCGGCAATCCGCTTTCTTTCAGAAATCATCCTGTCGTATACCTTGAGTCTGACTGAATCAATGTAGTTTACTCGTTTGATTATTACATCAATCAGTTCGATGCCATATTGTGGAGTGATTTTCGAGGCTATTTCGCGAACCTGGTTAGAAATTCCATCTCGACCGTTTTTGGGTTTTGTACCGATAGTGGATCTTGCAGTGGTTTCTGACATGGTATCGATGGACCAGTCAGAGCTTCGAATGATCTCGATGAGATCGTTTTTGTTGACCATATCGCGAACTGTACCGTCAATAATGTCACTTAACAGAGATTGCGCTCTGGTTTCATTTTTGGCAGCTTGCAGAAACTTCAGGGCATTAGATATGCGCCAGCGTGCAGTAACGTCAATAAAAACATAGGTTTTATCATTAGTCGGTATCTGGTTTGGTTCACCATCCCAGATAAGGATCTTCTTCTCAAAAACTTCGGTCTGTTGCAAAAAAGGCATTTTGAAATGCAGGCCGGCCTTGGTGACAGGGTCACCTACAGGGGCACCAAACTGGGTAACAACGATTTGTTTGCCTTCCTCCAGAATGAAAAAGCCGTCATACACAACAACAATTGCCAGGAGGACAAGACCAACAAGAAAAAATTGGGCTATTTGTTTCATATCTATTTCCTTTGAGTAGTATCAGTCTTTTGAGGCGGTGTCAGCGACAGGCCGGCTGCCGAGGTGATGTTCATGAGTGGAATGGGTGCCTGCTGGTCTTTATCTATGACATAGACGGATTCCACTGTCGGCAGTATGCTTCTCATAGTTTCTAGATACATCCGTTTACGGGTGACGTCAGGGGCGTTTTTGTATTCTCTGAGAATATCGTTGAAACGCTGAGTTTCACCTTGGGCGTTATTGATACGCTCGGCTTGATATCCGTATGCTTCTTCTATAATCTTTTTGGCATCACCCGATGCTTTGGGAATGACACGGTTGTAGGTTTCCTGTGCCTCGTTTACCAATCGTTTCATGTCCTGGTCTGCTTCGTTTACCTCATTGAAAGCTGGTTTAACCTGGTCTGGCGGATTAATATCCTGGAACTGTACGGTACCGATATTGACGCCGCTTGCTCCCTTAGGAAAGAGTTTGTCGAGTTGTTCCTGAAGTTCCTGCTTTACTGAGGCAGCGAGAAGGTCGCGGTTGCTTAGCACATAGTCAAAATCCATATTGCCGACTATCCGTCTGGTAACACTCTCGGAATTATCACGAATCGCCTGACGCACATTGGCGACCTTAAAGAGAAAGGAATATGGGTCAGCGACTCTGTACTGAACAATCCAGGCAACGTTGATAACATTCTTGTCGGCGGTAAGCATCAGCGACTCACTATCATAACCACGCCTGTCAAAGGACGCCTGTTGTCCGAGAACTTTGTTTCGAAAACCAAATTCCTCTTTCCGAATATTTTCCACATCAACCTTAAATAATTTATCTATATACGGAATCTTGAAATGCAATCCGGAAGGTGTCGTGCGAGAATATTGACCAAGTCGAAGAACAACGCCAACCTCACTTGGGGTAATCTTGAAAAAGGATGAGTAAACTCCCTGTAGAACAATAATGATTAATACAACTATCAGAAGTTTCCCCAGATTGGCAAAAGGCGAAGACGGGGAAGACGGTTTCGGTTCATCTCCGGATGGGGGCGGCTTCTTGTTGTCTGAAAAAAAATCCTGTAATTTGTTAATCAACTGTGACACAATCTCTTCCGGGGTTTGAGGCTTATGCTTCTTTCCCCATGGAGGCTGTTGATCCTGACTGGACATAGAAAATCTCCTGGTAATAATGGTCTGATATCATATCCTCTCCATTATTCCCTAATAAAAACCAGAATTCTAATGATTGAGGATCGCTCAAAATGCTACAGTAAATGCTTAAGGGTAATAATTCAGAGTGACGATTGCAATCTGAATCGTGAAAATTATAATGAACCGATAACGATTTTGGCTTATTCCCCTAACGCAGTGCAGAAAGCCAGCAAAAATAAAATACTGCAAAAGTGAGACCGCCCAGTAACGTTTGGATAAGAAATGAGGAACGTAAGACGGCAAAGATCGGCAGTCTGACAAAATTACCAGAGACGAGTCCACATAGCAGTCCAAAAAGGTGCGCTCCAAGATCTGTTCTTTCTCCGCTTGAACCAAGAAAGGCCAGCAGCGCTAAGCCTGACATCACAGGCATGAACAAATGTGAAAAACGCTTGGTTTGCATGGCAAAACTGATTGTACAGAGCATTCCGATTACGCTGAAGATGGCGGTGGAAAAACCAACAAACAAATGGCCTGGACCATGAACTATCACATTGATCAGGTTTGCGAGTGCCGAGGTGACCAGTAAAGCAAAGAGACCCATGCCATTTCCCGTGAGGTGGAAAAAGAAATGTAAAAGAAAAACCCCGAGGAAACAGTTGCCCATAAGATGAACTATGTCGGCATGCAAGGTAAGTGGGGTTATCAGTCGGTATACTTCTAAATTATTTAAAATGGCTGAAGAGTCACCTGCACCTTTTTGGAACCAGAAAGATTTAAGCTGCCATTCACCAGTAAGTCCATACATGAAGATAAGGCAACCGATGACAACCACACTCATGGCGCGGAAGGTAGGAAGAAAGGTGTCTGGTTGAAAAGAAGGTGGCCAGTTTCGATTTTCTCTGTCGTAGGATGATATTTCATACAAAGCTCTTTCCTGCAGTCTTGCGGCCACGTAAATTTCTATATTATCCGCGGAAATATATTGAATACGATGAGTGATATCCGCTGCGGAGAGGACCAAAGAATAGATGTTGAGGAGCTCGGTATCTGAAGCCTTTACAATCAGGCTTTCTGGGGATTGTTCCGAGGAAGGTTTCATTTCAGCAGGGTTGCCACAGCCCAGCCTAGTGGCTGGGCTGTGGCAGAGGGGGAATCAGACGAGGTTATCCATAAGGAGAATGGCTCCGAATTTATCTTTTAGCTGGAGCAGTTCGTTTTTTTGATTCTCGTAAATCTTGTAAAGGGTTTGTGGAACTTCTGGTTCTTTACTGTATGCATCACGTTGGAGATCCAGTCGTTCGACAATCTTATCTACATACAGGGCAAACTGCCTATCGTACAAAGATTTTGGATACCCTTTATTTATTGTTTGAAACAAGGTAACAAGATCTTCATATTTAGGGAGGTAACCAATAGGCGTTGTTATTGCCTCCACATCGCCATTGGCAAAGAGTTCCAACCAGCCGAGCCAGACCTTGACATCCTTTTTTTCACCGAGCAGCTTATTACTGGTTCCACCCCTGTTTTCATCGGTGAGGAAATAGTTTAATCCCGCCATAATCGGTCGAGTGGCTTCGGTGAACTTTGTGGAGTTGAAAAAGGTGAATTGAGCTTCCATGTAATCGGCAAGTGCACCCGGAATAAAAGGCGCATTAGCCCAGGGTTGCCTGTTTATCCCCGTAGCGCCGACTTCCGTTGCTGTAGCCTTGGATACAATTGACGCACCAATCGCAACGCCTTCGTTAGGATTTTTGGCCACCCAGACCGGCGGCATGGTGTCTGCATCCCTGCCGGAGTAGGTAATTACTTTAATGGGTACACCATTTGGGTCTTCGGACAACTTTGTAGCGTGGTTAGCAATTGCCGAGGCAACAAGAGTGCAGCGGGAATTCTTATGGGACATCGGTATGGGATTGCCGTCCGGACCGATTTTTCCTTTGAACCACTCACCCTGGAAATTTATTCCTTTTTCAGGTGCCGGCTCACCATTGCCCACCCAGTAAGGCACTCCTTCATTAATGAGAACATTCGACCAGATAACCTCGGTTCCATCGCCACGCAGACAGTCCATCAGGAAGGGATCACCCTCACGATTAACATCTTCCACAATACCAAAAATACCTTTCTCTGGATTGATGGCACGGAGTACACCGTCTTTATCAATCCAGAACTGAGCAAGATCATCTCCGATAAAGTCGGTTCCCACCATAGCTGTGGTAGTTTTACCACAACCAGATGGAGCTGCTCCGGCAAAGAATGTTTTTCTGCCTCCGGGGCTGGTCATTCCAGTGATAAACATATGTTCGGAAAGTTGCTCTTCAACTTTATAATAGGTAGCATAGTCAACGCTGAAACGATGATTACCCTTTTTGAGCAGGAGGGTGTTGCCGGCATAGGTACAGAAGGTGGAAAAAGTTGTCATCCAGCTTCTGTCCATAAAGATACGTGCATTAGGCACATCCTCTGAGGTGTTATTGCCTTCAGCGTGAACATTCGTGAAAAAGAGGCCGCCGGTTCGCTGTATTTCAGAGTCAAAGTCACTGAAACAGTTTCGGTACAATAATTCGGCAGAATGCAGAACATACCCTGAAGAAGATATCTCAATTGCAGGAATAGCTGCTTCGGCACCGACCGGTCCGCGACTGTAAAAACCTACAATGAGGGTTTTTCCTGTCATTATCCCAGGCATGAATTTTTTGACGTAATCGGTAGCCTCACTCCGGAGTACCGTTTTGGCCAGGGAACTCATTTTTTCGCCTTCATTGATGATATAAAAGGTCTGTTTCACCAAACGAGCCTGGTCTTCCGGCAGATCAAAATGAATTGTATGTCCGGGTTTAGCCAGTTTCTTTTCTTCACCTTTCTTGAGTGAGTATTCTCTGATCCATTGAACATCAGCTGCCGAACCTGTATTAACAAAGACACTATCAGGCCGACACATGCTTATGGCATTGGCAATTTTAATCAGAGCCTCTTCATTTGTTATCATTGCCAGTTTCTTGTTGTTGGTTTCGTCAAGATTATCAGCAAATATTTTTTGCGCTTCGGCAATGGTGATAATGCCCCCAACAACTGCAAGTATTTCATCGCCTTTTTTCAGTTCAAGCATTCTCTACTCCTTCCTTTATGATAGCCTGGTTCGCACCATGGATTAAAAAATAATGGACTTATGAATAAGTCTAATCGTGGTATAATAGGAGCTTATCCAATAGCCGTCAAGTTCAGATGCTGTTTGTTTGTAGAAAAATAAGATATGGGAATATCCCGATTTTCATAAAAAAATTCTAGATAATCGAGAGCACTGCTACCTTCGCGGAGGTATCTATAAGTAAAGATGATGATTATGTCAAGTATCTTTGACAGATCATAATGGCATATTTGTGCGGAGCAGAATGAAAAGGAAGGAACAACTTTTTGTTTCCTGCTGCCTGTCTCGGTTGAGATTTTTTAAGTGTAAAAACCAATTCGTTTCTTTGAAATGCTGAAGGCGATCCTCCCTGAGTGCACGAAAGGGAGATTGCATCTCGTCTGGATTCATGCTATACGGCAGCATTCCTGAGATGAAGGATGTGGTGTTTTTTTGGAGACAGGTGAAAGTATCGCTGGGAAATATAGAGCAGAGTAAGACGATGTTTGGTAGGGATCAAAAGTATGAAGAAATTAAAAAGGGCTGTAATCCAATAAGGATCACAGCCCTTGAGATTTTAAATGGTGCCGAAGAGAAGACTCGAACTTCCACGAGGAAACCCCCACTAGACCCTGAACCTAGCGCGTCTACCAATTCCGCCACTTCGGCAACGCGCTGAATATGCTTCTTGCACGTGTTTTTGTCAAGACATTCTTAATGATATCATTAAAAAAAATTTACTTCTTGTTGTAACTATGAAAATTTATAGAAAAATTGAAGATATAATCCAGCCATTAATGAATGCCTGTGTCACGATTGGCAATTTTGACGGTGTTCATTACGGCCATCAGCAGCTGTTTGCGACTGTAGTTAAAAAGGCACGGTCTATAAACGGGACCAGTGTGGCTATCACCTTTGATCCGCATCCGTTGCAGGTACTGCTGCCTGGTGGAATCAAATTAATATCAACATGTCAGCAGAAGGAAGAGCTCATTGAACTTTCCGGAATCGATGCACTATTAGTCATCCCTTTTACTAAAGAATTTGCCAAGACTACTGCTGATTCATTTGTTGCCGATCTGCTTGTCAGGAAGCTGGGGGTAAAAGAGTTGGTGGTTGGCTACGATTACGCTTTTGGTAAAGGTCGCAGCGGCAATATTGAGTTCTTAAAGAAGCAGGGACAACTTTATAATTTTCCGGTGACTGTTGTAGAGGCCTGTTATATCGGAGACCAGCTTGTCAGTTCAACGAAAATACGCGAGCTGGTGAAAGAAGGAAAAATGGCTGACGCCAGAGAACTACTTGGTCGTTTTTACCAAATTCGAGGTACCGTACAGGTTGGCAAACAGCGCGGTGGCAAGGTAATAGGTTTCCCAACCGCAAATCTGAAATTTAATGAGGAAGACCTTGTCCCAAAACATGGGGTATATGTAACGCAGGTCTCCTGTGAAGGAAGGCACTATGGCGGTATACTCAATATTGGTTACAATCCGACGTTTGGAGAAGAACAATTGGTGGCAGAGACTCATATATTCGATTTCAATGAAGATATCTACGGCAAGCCGATCAAAGTCAATCTATTGAAATTTTTACGTAGCGAAAGGAAATTTTCCGGGGCCAAAGAGCTGGCGGAACAGATAGGCAATGATGTCATATTGGCAAAAAAAATATTAGCTCAACAATCAAAATAATTCGTGGCTTTCTCTTTTGCCGTTGCTTGCGCTTAATAAATGTTGCTGAGAATCGGCAAAATATTTTGTTGTTGCAAGTACGCTCAAGGTGTCTATATTGTATGCGCTCGTTGCGGGCAGGGTCTTCTGATCTTTTATGAGAGAGAAGTCCTTGGGTCGTTCCAAAGGAATTTCTTTGGCTTAATTGACTGAGAAATGGTGAAATTTACAAGGATCTATGTTCGTTTAAAAGAGGGTGATTATGTCAGAACAGTTGCGGGAAGATTTACCGAAGGTCATTGAAGAACTGGAAAAGAAGTGCAAGGAACATCCTAAATCGGTAATGGCCTTTCACCATCTGGGGCTTGTTTATATGAAAGCCGGTCGAATACCGGAAGCAGTAGCAGCATTGGAAAAGGCCATTGATATCGATGACTTGAGCAGTGAGAGCATGATAAACCTCGGTGCAATTTATTTTGGGCAGGGGAACCTGGATAAAGCCCAGGAACTTAATGAAAAAGCTCTTTCCGTAAATTCTGAAAGCGCTCAAGCCCATGCAAATTTGGGACTGATCTGGCAGCAGCGCGGTGATTTTGATAAAGCTATTATCTGCTATGAAAAGGCAATTCAGTACGATCCCAAACTAGCCAGTACCTGGATAAATCTTACCGCTGTTCTTACTATGAAGGGAGAGGATGATCGCGCAGTAAAGGCTGCGAGGAAGGGTCTTGAACTTGACCCGGATTCAGCTCTGGGGAACAATAATTTAGCGGTGGCCTTGTATTTTAAAGGAAACTTTAATGACGCCAGGAATCATCTGGATAAGGCTAAAGAGCTTGGCTACTCCGTTGATCCCAATTTCGAGTTGAGCCTACAGAAAAAAATGGCATAACTAGATAGAATCGTAGAAGTAAAAAATGAGCGAGTTAGATGTCTAAAGAAAAAATTATCGTACGACCCTGGTGTCCCGTTTTGTGGTCAGAAGGTTGGCAGGGCAACCCATGCCCCTGTCAGAAAAATGACTGAATTTCCGGTTGGACGCTGCCAATGTGGCGCCATATATAGCTGCGATGCAACAGGACATAATGTTGGGGCAGCAATAGTTGAAACTCTGGTCTATGCCTGTAATGACAATCCTGATTTCGCTTGGGAATTGTTACCTGAGGAAGATTACCTGACCGGGCGGGTCGAAAATTACGATGAACAGAGCCATCAAGTTGCGGCAAAGAAAAATTTAGATGGGCGTCCTGTTCGTGGGGTGCTTTATTTCGTTCGTCTGCATACTGAAATTCAAGATATTGCCCAGCGAGTAAAAGAGAAAAAAATAGAGGCTGCCCAGAAAACCATATCACCGGCAGGAGCCCAGAAGCCATATTCTGTTGAACAGGCTCCTGATGAAAAAAGGATACGCAGGAAGGCCAACAAAAAATTGATCAAAGAACTGGTTGAGAGCGAGGACATTGATGCACTTGTCGCTCTTTGCTTTGACGATAAAAAGGCCCTGCGGCTGATGCAGCGATTGTTGTATGACCCACTTGAAAATAACAGGTGGCGGGTGGCCTATACAATTGGGCGGGTTACTGAAAGAACCTCAACCCGTGAACCCGGTCCTGTCTCTGAGTTGCTGCATCGGATGTTCGAGGCCTGCTCTGATTCGGCGGCAACGCCTTGGGGCATGATTGAAACGATTGGCTATGTTATCTCCCGGCGAAGCGATATTTTCGGAGCTTTTACCAGGCACCTTTTGAACTATATAGGTGAACCTTCGACTCAAAATCAGACTTTGTGGGCGCTGGCTGAAATTGCTGGTTCCAGACCCGATCTGATTCGTGACACTCCCTTTTATAATCTATTCCATTTCCTTCAACATCCGGAACCTCAAGTGAGAGGACAAATCGCCAGACTCATGGGGCGTATTAAAGCAACTGAGGTGGCGATTCAACTCATGGAGCTGAGTGCAGATCAAGGAGAGTTTTGGTATTGTAGAGAAGGAAAACTCGTATCCTCAACTGTCGCTGAAGCGGCAAGAACAGCACTACAGTTGATACAAGGAGAAAGTAATAATGACTGAAAATTTACAATCAATTGATTCAATCGGCACAATGGGGAAGTCCAAGGCAGGTAAGTCTACAGATCCTCTGCAGGCAGAATATGAAGAGGGGAAAAGATATTTAGAAAACGAGGAGTACGGTCAGGCCGCAGTAGCTCTTCATAATGCGCTTGTTGGTTTTAAAGAAAAAAACGACGAAGCTGGAATCGCCAATGCCAGTAATCAATTAGGTCATGTTTGTTTTGCCCGGGAAGAATACACAAGTGCCCTGAATCATTATCAACAGGCCTTGTCAATCTGTGAAAAATCCAATGATCGGATGAGTATTCTTGCCGTTTTGAAAAGGATCGTTAATGTGCATAAAGAACTAGAACAATATGAAATTGCCATTAAAGTCTCTTTGGAGCTCCTTGATCATTATCAAGATAACAGGGATCCTCAGGGAACAGTAATAATCTTGGAGGAAATGGCAGATATCTACCTGATGTTCGGAAAAAAGGAGAAAGCAGCTGATGCCTATCGGACCATCGGTTCGATTCATAAAAATTTCCGACATGAAACCATTGCTGCCGGATTTATGAAAAAAGCCGAACAATTAATGAGTGACTCCTGATTAGGATAAAATGAGACAATGTTCACAGGGATAGTAGAAGGGGCTGGAAAGATTATCGGAAAACGAACAGTCGGCGGTGGAATAGCCTTTGATCTTGAGGCAGGTTTTGACCTGATCGAGCCCAAAGAAGGTGAATCGATTGCTGTAAGCGGGGTCTGTTTGACGGCTTATAATATTCATGGTCGAAGGTTCAGCGCAGATGTTTCACCGGAGACCCTGTCTCGTACCAGGCTTGGTTTAATTGGACCTGGAATAATTGTTAATCTTGAACGAGCCCTCAGGCTTTCCGATCGACTTGGGGGACACCTTGTTTCAGGGCACGTTGATTGTCTGGCTACCGCTACGAGCAGAAAGGAAATTGGTAAATATACTATTTTTTCTTTTTCGCTGCCAAATGAACAGGAGCGGTATATAATTGAAAAAGGGTCAATTACTGTTGACGGTGTGAGTCTGACAGTTAACAGTTGTGGGGTTGGTTTCTTTACAGTCTCTATCATACCTCATACACTGGAAGTTACCACACTTGGAGCAATAAAAGTCGGCAGCAAAGTCAACATTGAAGTCGATATGATTGGCAAATATGTTGAAAAAATGCTGGCTCCAGCGCGGACACTATCGGATTCTGGTGGCAGTCAGGGAATAAATCAGGCATTTCTTGCACAGCACGGCTATATATGATCCCGGAAAAGGGATGCGGTTAACCATTACATTTATAAGTGTGAATTATTATGGCAGTTAGTTCAATTGAAGCAGTAATCAAGGACATCAAAGCAGGCAAGATGATTATTCTGGTTGATGATGAGGACCGGGAAAACGAGGGTGATCTCTATATGGCTGCCGAAAAGGTTGGTGCAGCTGATATTAATTTCATGGCGACCTATGGAAGAGGTCTCATTTGTCTGACATTGGATGGAGAGATGACCGACAGGCTTGGTTTGCCTATGATGGTTTCTAATAATACATCTCCATATGGAACAGGCTTCACTGTAAGTATCGAAGCCAGAACCGGAGTATCGACTGGTATTTCCGCAGCCGACAGAGCTCGTACAGTTCAGGTTGCTGTCGATCCGAAAACAAAACCAGCCGATCTTGTAAGCCCCGGTCATATTTTTCCACTCAGGGCCAGGGATGGAGGTGTTCTTGTCCGCGCCGGGCAAACGGAAGGATCAGTGGATCTTTCGCGACTTGCTGGGTTGACTCCTGCCGGAGTGATATGCGAAATAATGAATGAAGACGGGACAATGGCCCGCATGAAGGATCTTGAAAAATTTGCTGAAAAACATAATTTAAAAATCGCCACGATAGCTGATCTTGTTGCTTACCGTCTGAGAGAAGATACCCTTGTGCAGCGAGCAGTGGAAGCACGGGTTCCAACTGAACATGCCGGCGAATTCAGGGCAGTAGTCTATACCAACTCGGTAGACAAGCTTGATCATCTGGCTCTTGTTAAAGGAGATATTTCCAAAGTTGACCGGGTGCTTGTACGGGTACATTCTGAATGTCTGACTGGTGATGTGTTCGGATCCTCCCGATGTGACTGCGGACTTCAGTTGAACGCAGCGATGAAAATGATTGATCAGGAAGGAGCTGGTATTGTTCTTTATATGCGTCAGGAAGGTCGTGGAATTGGGCTCGTTAATAAATTAAAGGCCTATTGCCTGCAGGATGAAGAAGGGGTGGACACCGTCGAGGCAAACCTGCGGCTTGGATTTAAAAGTGATCTTAGGGATTATGGCATAGGTGCACAGATTCTCCGTGATCTTGGAGTGAAAAAAATGGCAATATTGACGAATAATCCTAAAAAAATTGTGGGACTTGAAGGATATGGTATTGAGGTAGTTGATAGGTTTCCACTGGAGATGCCGGCTAACAAAGAAAGCAAGGAATATCTAATGTGCAAGCGTGACCGGATGGGTCACCTCATGACCGTAGAAGATTAAAATCGATAAAAAGGCAGCGAGTCAGAATTTTTCCAATCTTCCCTTGAGGGATAGAAGTACCTGAGCTCGTTTTCATATAATATGTAAACTATTGTGAGATGCTTAAAGAACGGTTCTGTCATTACAAGGTTCTGTCATTACAAATCAACAATTTCAGGTGAGAGGGTATGGCAAAGTTTATAGAGGGAAGTCTCAAGGCGGATGGAAAAAAATTTGCAATTGTAGTGGCAAGATTCAATTCTTTCCTCAGTGAAAGACTACTGGAGGGCGCTCTTGATAGTCTGGTTCGTTCCGGAGCATCCGATGACGACATTGATGTTGTGAGGGTACCTGGTGCTTTTGAGATCCCGCTTATTGCAAAAAGATTGGCCGGCTCGCAGAAATATAATGCCGTCATTGTTCTGGGTGCTGTTATTCGAGGAGCCACTCCTCACTTTGATGTTGTTGTCAATGAAGTGTCCAAGGGTACGGCTCAGGCTAGCCTGGAGACAGGAGTACCTGTGCTTTTTGGTGTTTTGACCACTGAAACGATTGAACAGGCTATCGAGCGAAGTGGAACAAAGGCTGGTAATAAAGGATCCGAAGTAGCAATAGCCGCTATCGAAATGGCCAATGTAATCGATCTGCTTCCTTGAGATACAAATCTCATCTGCATTGAAAATGGGGGCAGAGAATAGGATTAACCTATTTGCTTATGCCCCTTTTGTTTTTTTATTTAATTGTATTGTGAAAAAAAATTATGGGTACCCGCCGAAATTCAAGGGAGGCTGCGCTCCAGTTTCTTTATCAGGAAGATTTCACCATTAATCCTGACCAACAATTTGGCTACGATCTGGCAGAGCGTTTTGAGCTCTTTTGTGCGCTTTTCCAGGTGAACAAAAAAGCTCGGCCGTATGCTCTTATCCTGTTACAGGGAATAACTGTTAATCTTGCACGAATTGATCAGTTGATTACAGATGCGGCAAGCAATTGGCGTCTGGCTCGCATCGCTGCAACCGACAGGAATTTATTGCGCATTGCTATCTACGAAATGCTTGAAATAGTGGACGTTCCTCCGCAGGTTGCAATCAATGAGGCTGTTGAAATTGCCAAACGTTTTGCAGGAGATGATTCTCCCAAATTCATTAATGGAGTGCTGGATGCTGTAAGAGTCAACCTCATTGTGAAGTGATTCGTTCCTCTTTTTGCATTTAATGAGAATATCGAGTAGATATTTTTTCAGGAAATTGCACACAAAATGATACCCCAGGCAAGCAGCGCTTCCTTTCTGGGGGATGCGATTCTTTTCTGATTTTTTTTATCAGTTCGAGGCATAAAAACAAGAAAAGAATTTTAGGTTTTCATTCAGGAATGGCTCACAGGTCTATGGCTCAAAAAAATGAAATAACTAAACCGGGGCTTAAGCAGGAAGCCCTTGCCGTACTCGGCATATTTTTTTCCCTCTTCCTCTATCTAAGTCTCATTTCCTATTCGCTCAAGATCAAAGGCAACTGGTGTGGTGAAATAGGAACGCTGATTGCCCAAGTCCTCTTTGGTTTCATAGGTTGGGGGGGGTATCTGCTCCCTGCACTTTTGCTTTTATCGTCCTTTCTCTTTTTCAGTCCGAGGATGTCTTTTCAACGTCTGCCTCAGGTGATTGCCGGATTGACCGGCGCAATTATCTCATTTAGCGGTTTGCTTTCGTCTTTGACGATTAAGAACCCGGATTATCTTCAAGCGGGTGGTTTTTTGGGTAAAACCGGATTTACCTTGCTGGATTCCATTGTCGGTCATGGCGGTACAGTTCTTTTCTTTGTGATGGTTTTTCTGATTTCTTTGATGCTTTCAACTTCGTTTTCTCCATATCGGCTGATCGCTACAATGTGGCGAATGTTAAAATATATTTCAGTTATTTTTGAGAAAAATCCAGAACAGGTCGCGAGCAGGAAGGTGCAAAGGAGATCCGGATTATCAGACAGTATTCTCGAAAAACAAGAGAAACCTTTACTCGCACAGCAGGTTTTACAAACTATAACAGTTCCTTTAGTAAAGGAACCGGCTCGGGCGGCTAAGGGTACGGAGATAGATGATGATTTCGCTGCCAAGCCGATTGCCAGAGGGGATTGGAAGCTGCCGCCCCTATCGCTGCTAAGCAAAAATGATAATGTCCATGAGAAAATTGATAATGAAGAGTACTATAAACTCTCCAAACAGCTTGAACAGAAATTAAAAAACTTTGGAGTATCAGGAAAAGTGGTTGGCATTTCGCCTGGTCCTGTAGTTACCACCTACGAATATTCGCCTGCTCCCGGGGTGAAAATCAATAAAATCGCCGGTCTTGCTGACGATCTTGCTCTGGGGTTAAAGGCACAATCGGTACGCGTTGTCGGATCTGTGCCTGGAAAAGCAGCCCTTGGCATAGAAATACCAAATGAAAAGAGGCAGATTGTCTATATACGCGAACTTATCGGAAATGAAAAATATCGGGCTCATTCTCATAAATTAGCAATTGCTCTTGGTCTGGATGTTATTGGCAATCTGGCCATGGCCAATCTGGCAAAAATGCCCCATCTACTCATCGCGGGTGCGACCGGCGCCGGCAAGAGTGTAGGTATCAATACAATTATTGCGTCTATCCTATACAATGCAACTCCGCAGGAAGTTCGCTTTCTTATGGTTGATCCCAAGCGAATAGAGCTTTCCGGCTATGAAGGAATCCCTCATCTGTTGCATCCTGTGGTTGTTGACCCTAAGTTAGCCTCAAGGGCCCTTAATTGGGCAGTAAGGGAGATGGAGCGGCGATATAGACTGCTTGAAGAGGCTCGGGTAAAAAGTTTTGATACCTATAATGAAGTAAACAAAGAAAAATTACCGTATATTGTTGTAATTGTTGATGAACTTGCTGATTTGATGATGGTCGCTTCAAAGGATGTGGAGGCGGCGATTGCCCGTCTTGCCCAAATGGCGAGAGCTGCGGGTATACATCTTATTCTTGCCACCCAGAGACCATCAGTGGATGTACTCACCGGTCTTATAAAAGCAAACTTTCCGACAAGAATTTCATTTAAAGTATCATCGAAAATCGATTCAAGGACTATCCTTGACGCTTCAGGGGCCGAGCATCTGCTCGGAGCCGGGGACATGCTTTTTCTGGCTCCGGGTACCGCAAATATCAAACGTATTCACGGAGCATATATATCTGAGAAAGAGACGGCTGATATTGTGGATTTTTGGAAAAAACAGGGTAGTTTTGGCTACGATGAGACGGTGATTCAGGAAATTGATAAAGAGGAGAATGGAGCAACTGGTGAAAGTGAGGACGATTTTGATGAACGTTATGACGAAGCGGTCGCATTGGTCTCCGAGGCAGGACAGGCTTCGATTTCAATGGTACAGAGAAGACTTCGGGTTGGCTACAATAGAGCTGCAAGGATGATTGAAATGATGGAAAAAGAAGGGATCGTCGGACCGGCTGATGGCGCTAAACCACGTGAGGTTATTGCGCGCAATAACTACACGTAGACATAATCGGCGTCTTGTTGAATTTTCTTGACAATTTCCAGGCAACCTAATATAAAAAGTTCTTGAGAAAAAATGAGTAGTCATTCAGTAGATGTGAAAATCAGTATATTGAATTTTGATGATTTTATATGTAGTGTTACTTGGTTATCTGTAGCTATGTTGGTTATGGGAACCGAGCGATTTTTTTTAGTTGTATATAGTTTAAGTGGATCCTGTCGGTTCAGGGTCACAACAGTTAATACAAAACTGAGGAGGTAGTTGAATGCCAAGTTATGTAGATCCTGCCAAATGTGATGGCTGCAAAGGTGGAGATAAAACGGCGTGCATGTACATCTGTCCCAACGATTTGATGGTTTTGAACGTTGAGGAGATGAAGGCTTATAATCAAGAGCCGGATGCATGTTGGGAATGTTATTCCTGCGTTAAGATTTGTCCCCAGGGCGCAATCTTTGTTCGCGGTTATGACGACTTCGTACCTATGGGCGGCCAGGTTCATCCAATGAGATCTTCTGATTCCATAATGTGGACTGTGAAGTTCCGTAATGGCAACATGAAGCGATTTAAGTTTCCTATTCGCACTACCGCTGAGGGTGCTGCCAATGCTTATCCCGGACAGAAAGGTGCCAGTCTTGATGACGAGTGTCTGTTCCTCGAGGCGAATCTTCCTAGCCCCAAATTAAGCTAAGTTAGAAACTTTTTAACTACAAAATCTTTATTTAAAGGAGATTTGAAAATGGCATTACCAAATAAACCAAAAGGTGAGCTCAAAGCAGTAGTGAACCCAGAGGTAGTCGAGCATGATGTCGACATCCTCATCATTGGCGGCGGTATGGCAGCATGTGGTACCGCTTTCGAGATCAAGAAATGGGCTCCGGAAGGTATGAAAATTGTTCTCGTTGATAAGGCTTCTCTTGAGCGTTCTGGTGCTGTAGCTCAAGGTTTGTCTGCTATCAATACCTACATCGGTGAGAATCCGATCGAGAGCTATGTGAAAATGGTTCGTAATGACCTGATGGGCGTTATTCGTGAGGATCTGGTCTATGACTGTGGTCGTCACGTTGATGAATCCGTTAAGCTTTTCGAGGAATGGGGTCTCCCAATCTGGAAAAAAGATGCAGACGGTGAGACACTCGACGGTTCCAAACCTGCCAAAACACTTCGTGAAGGCGGAACGCCTGTACGTACTGGTAAATGGCAGATCATGATCAACGGTGAGTCTTACAAGTGTATCGTTGCAGAGCCTGCAGCTACCGCTCTTGGCGCTGAAAACATCATGGAACGTATCTTTATTGTTAAGCTTCTCCTTGACAAAAACAAACCGAATCAGATTGCTGGTGCAGCAGGTTTCTCCACCCGTGAAAACAAAGTACATGTTTTCCGTTGCAAAGCAGCTATGGTTGCTTGTGGTGGTGCTGTTAATATTTTCCGTCCACGTTCTACTGGTGAAGGTAAAGGCCGTGCATGGTACCCAGTATGGAATGCAGGTTCCACCTACACCATGTGTGCTCAGGTTGGTGCTACTCTTACCATGATGGAAAATCGTTTCACCCCAGCTCGTTTCAAGGACGGTTACGGTCCTGTTGGTGCATGGTTCCTTCTCTTCAAAGCCAAAGTTCAGAACGGTCTTGGTGAGTTCTATGCAAACAGCGACGCAGTGAAAGATGAGCTCGAGAAATTCATGCCTTATGGCGCATCTCCAGTTACTCCCACCTGTCTGCGTAATCACCTGATGATCAACGAGCTGAGAGAAGGCCGTGGCCCAATCTACATGGCTACTGATGTTGCTCTTAATGCCTTCCTTGATGATCGTAAAGCAAAGGGCATGGATGATAAGGCACTGAAGAAATACTGGAAACATCTTGAGTCTGAAGCTTGGGAAGATTTCCTCGATATGTCTGTTGGGCAGGCTGGTCTTTGGGCTGGTGCGAACGTTGAGCCTGAAAAAGTTGGTTCTGAAATCATGCCGACCGAACCCTACATGCTTGGATCACATTCAGGTTGTTGTGGAATCTGGACTTCTGGTCCGGAAGAGGCTTGGGTTCCTGAGATAGCTAACGAGTCCCGTGCCCATAAGTACAAATGGGGCTACAACCGTATGACCACCGTTGACGGCCTGTTTACTGCTGGTGATGGTGTTGGCGCATCCGGTCATAAGTTTTCTTCCGGTTCTCACGCAGAAGGTCGTATTGCCGCCAAGCAGATGGTTAAATTCTGCCGCGATAACGATTTCAAACCTGAGTTGAAGCAGACTGCACAGGAAATAGCTGATGAGATTTATGCACCAGTTAAGCTCTACGAGGAGTTCAAAGGTGCGTCTACCGCCGCCGATGTGAATCCTAATTACTGCAAACCTGCAGGGCTCATGATGCGTCTTATGAAAGCCACCGACGAGTATGGTGGTGGTGTTGCGACATACTACATGACCTCGGGCAAGCTTTTGAACATCTGCCTTGATCTTCTCAAACTTCTCCGTGAAGATGCTGCGAAGATGGCTGCTGGCGATCTGCATGAGTTGCTCCGTTGCTGGGAAAACTACCATCGTATCTGGTGTGTAGAGACTCATATCCGCCACATTGAGTTCCGTAAAGAATCCCGTTATCCAGGGTTCTATTACAGATCTGATTTTCCAACCTGTGATGACGAGAATTGGAAGTGCTTCGTTAACTCGACCTTCAATCCTGAAACTCAGGAATGGAAGTGTGAAAAGGTTGAATGTCTGAATATTTTCCCAACCGATCCTTGGCTGTAATAGCTTGGAGTGTTGTTGAGCTGATGTAAAATAAAATCTCCAGGAGTCTTTGACTCCTGGAGATTTTTTTGGTATTCAGGGTTTTTTGAATGACGAATGATTTTCTTTATTTTAAATCAGTATCATTTTGTGAAAAACTCATATCCCGCAAGAGAAAATAAAAATGATGGCTCTCTTTTTTAACGGGGTTGGCTTCTTTCGGCAAGAGATTAACGCAACTCTTATCGACAGAAGCCAAAAAAATTTTTAATAGAATTTTCCGGGAATATTTCTGTGTTTAAATAGTTGTTGTGTATTTTTTCTGTTCTTGTAGAACAGATCTCTGATATGCATGACAATGGTACGATATTTTAAGAGCAATTATGGAGGTTAGGTATGACTGACGAGCATGGCACTTCTGGTGCAGTATTGGTCGTAGGCGGAGGCATCAGTGGGTTGACTGCTGCTCTTGAGACCGCTGAAGTCGGAAACGATGTGTTTATTGTTGAAAAAAGTGCATCCTTTGGCGGGCGTGTGGCACAGCTAAATGAATATTTCCCTAAATTGTGCCCACCAAGTTGCGGCTTGGAAATAAATTTTCGTCGTGTAAGGGATAATCGTAAAATTAGAACCTACACAATGACCACAGTGAAATCTGTGAGTGGTTCTGCTGGAAATTATGAAGTTACTCTGGAGACATCCCCACGTTATGTTAACAGCAACTGTACTGGTTGTGGCGATTGTAGTGTAGCGTGCCCGGATGAGATAGACAATGACTTCAATTTCGGAATGAACAAATCCAAAGCAGCCTATCTGCCGCATGAGATGGCTTTCCCGAGAAGATATGTTATCAAAAAAGAAGCACTCAGCGCTGCTGGCGCAGAGGCTGTCAAAGCTGCATGTAAGTACAATGCTGTAGACTTGGACATGAAAAGCGAGACTTTTACGATTAATGTTGCTTCAATAATTTGGGCCACCGGTTGGACTCCCTATGAGCCAACAAAGATGGAAAATCTCAAATTCGGACAATCAAAAGCAATTGTCACTAATATGATGATCGAGCGTATGGCCGCTCCAAATGGACCAACCGGTGGAAAAATTGTCAGACCGGGGGACGAGAAGGAAATTGAGTCCATAGCGTTTATACAATGTGCCGGATCACGTGATGAAAACCATCTTGAATATTGTTCCCATATCTGTTGTATGGCAACTTTTAAACAGATGACATACGTTCGTAAGCAGTATCCCGATGCTAAAATTTATGTTTTCTACATTGACCTGAGAACCCCTGGAAAATACGAGAAATTTCGTGAAGTTCGTATGGCTGATGCGAATGCTGTTTTCATTAAGGGAAAAGTCGCAGATATTATTCTAGAAGCCGATGGCGGTGTTTCTGTTGTTGCTGAAAATGCCATAACTGCTGAAAAAATCACCCAAAAGGTTGACATGGCTGTTTTGGCGACAGGAATGCAACCGTCACTTGGTCTGCAAGGAGCACCAACCGATCTGCAAATGGATACCAGTGGTTTTATCATTTCACAATTTGATAAGGCTATGATAGCAGCGGGTTGTGCAAAGAAAGCCGCGGATGTTGTAACTTGTACTCAATCTTCAACTGCAGCTGCCTTAAAGGCAATTCAGGTTTCCAGGAGGTAAAAATCGATGGATAAGAAATATTGCGCCTATATTTGTGCCGGTTGTGGCATCGGTGATGCACTCGACCTTGAGGCTCTTGCCGGGGTTGTGACTGGTGAGATGTCAATGGAGTGCAAAACCTTTGAATGTCTTTGTGGGACTGAAGGCCGTGCCCTGATCGAAAAGGATATCGCAGGTGGAGTGAACACCATTGTGGTTGGTGCCTGTTCTCCCCGTGTAATGACAGAGGAATTTAGCTTTGGTAAGGATAAAATTACAGTTCGAGCAAATTTGCGTGAGCAGGTAGTGTGGTCAGAGGTTAAACCCACAGAAGGTGCTGAGCCCCATAGCGAAGCCGCTGAGTTTTTAATGGAAACTGCTGGAGACTACATGCGTATGGCATGTACCCGTGCCAAAAAGACTGAACTGCCTGATCCTTATCAACTCGAAACTATAAACAAAACGATTCTTGTAATGGGTGGTGGACTTGCTGGTCTTACTGCTGCAAAAGAAGCGGCAGATGCCGGATATGATGTAATTCTTACCGAGAAAGAGGATAAGCTCGGTGGAAAAGCGATAGGCTGGAGAAAAAGTTTTCCTACCAAGTCCCCTTGGACCGATTTGGAAGAAAACCCTATTCATGCACTTATTGCAGAAGTTGAAGCTAATGACAAAATTAAAGTTAAGACGGGTACTGAGGTTGCGCGTATCACAGGTGCTCCAGGTGATTTTGGTATCAGCTTTAAGGCTGCAGGAACTAAAAATGAATGGGATGCCCCTGCTAAAGTGACGACTGAAGATGCAGATTTGATCGGTAAAGGGGAAATGGAAGACCCCAATGTTGGTCTTATGAAGTATACCAAGGTAAATCCTGATGCAGTGATGGTTGGGGCTGTGGTGCTTGCCACTGGTTGGAAACCCGCAGATGTTTCGCAATTTGAGCATCTTGGGTACGGCAAGGTACAAAATGTAGTAACCAATGCCGAATTTGAAAAAATGGCCAAGGAGGGGAAAGTTCCAGCAAACGTCGCTTTTATTCAGAGTCCTGGTGGAAAAGAAGACGACAAAGATTTCCCATACTGTAACTCGGTTACTTCCATGGTCGCTCTTAAACAGGCTCAGTACGTTCTCGAGGATAATGCAGAAGGAAAGGCCTATATTTTGTATCAGCATATGAGAACTCCCGGACATATGGAGTTGTTTTATAAAAGCGCTCAAAACAATGATGGAATCTTCATGACCAAAGGAAACGTCATGAAGGTTGAAGAGACCGGTGCAGGCTTGTCTGTTGCAGTTGAAGATACATTGCTTGGTGAGAACATTAATATAAATGTTGACATGGTTGTTCTTGCGGCAGGCATGGAACCTGCGACACTCCATGAAAAAAGCATAAATCTTGCCTACAGACAAGGACCTGGATTTAATGATCTTGATCTCTTTGATGGTTATGCTGATTCTCACTTTATTTGTTTTCCTTACGAGACCCGTCGTACAGGTGTTTATGCCTGTGGTGGTGTGCGAAAAGCCGAAACCATGGAAGAGGCTGTGGACGATGCTGCCGGAGCAGCGCTTAAAGCAATTCAGTGTATAGAATCTGTTGATAGAGGTGTCTCTGTTCATCCTCGTTCAGGAGATGCTACCTACCCAGAATTTTTCATGCAGAGATGTACTCAGTGTAAACGTTGTACTGAGGAATGTCCGTTTGGCGCATTGGATGACGATGAAAAAGGAACTCCACTGCCAAATCCGACTCGATGTCGTCGTTGTGGTACCTGTATGGGTGCATGTCCTGAAAGAATTATTGGTTTCAAGGATTACAACATTGATTTAATTGGTTCAATGATCAAAGCAATAGAAGTACCCGAAGACGACGAGGATAGGTTGAGAATCCTTGTATTAGTTTGCGAAAATGATGCATATCCAGCACTTGATATGGCAGGCATGAAACGAAATGGAATTAGCCATATGGTTCGTTTTATACCTGTTCGTTGCCTTGGTTCGGTTAATATGGCCTGGATCAGAGATGCGCTCTCTGCCGGTTTGGATGGAGCAATGTTACTCGGGTGCACATATGGCGACGATTACCAATGTCACTTCGTTAAAGGATCGGAAATTGCCAATAAGCGAATGGAAAATATTGGTGATACCCTGTCAACCCTTGGGCTTGAACCGGAAAGAGTTGCCGCCAATCAGGTAGCAATTACTGATTACAATAAGATCCCTCAAATAATTAACGATTTTGTTGAGGAAATCGTCGAGATGGGACCTAATCCATTCAAAGGCTTCTAATCTGTTTTTATCATGACCTGCAGCTGGGATAACTTCAGTTGCAGGATTTTATAGCCTGAGAAACGGCTGATTATGATTGAATGATTTACATTGATGATATACAGGAGTGACAAATGAATGTTCAACCCGATTTAGAATTTATAAGATCCTTGAAGGAGGCAGGAGGAGATACACTGAAGAAGTGTTATCAGTGCGCTACCTGTTCGGTGATGTGCCCTCTTGCCAAAGAAGGGAAACCGTTTCCCAGAAAAGAAATGATCTGGTCCCAATGGGGCATGAAAGAAAAATTAGTGACTGACCCTGATGTGTTTCTCTGTCATCAGTGTGGTGATTGTACTGCGAACTGCCCTAGAGGAGCAAAACCGGGCGATGTTTTAAGTGCAATTCGTGCATATGCATACACCTTTTATGGTTGGCCGAGACCACTTGCTAAACTTGCTTCAAGTGCAAAAGGCTTACCCGTTCTAATTGGTATTCCTGTGGTGGTGATTTTTATCATGTGGATACTCTCCGGTGCGATGCATATTCCAACAAAAGAGCAGTTTGCCAGCCACGGTTATCAGCAGTTCTTTGGTACCTGGGATTTCTATTGGTATGCAAAAAATATTTTCTTTATTGTGTTGATAATGGTGCCATCGTTAGGACTGGGTCTTTTTGCTGGATTCAAGGGTATATCCAAGATGTGGAAAAGTATGTCTGAAGATGCCGGGCTCAATAAGGAATACAGGCCTTCAGTTGTTCAATTCAGCAAGGAATTTTTATGGCCATCTGTTGTTGAGATAGTTAAGCACTCAAGGTTCCGTGAGTGTACTGTCAATGTTGACAGGGTACGTGGTCATCTTCCATTGATGCTGGCCTTTATTGGTTTGTTCATTGTTACCTGTTGGTCTCTTTTAAAAAATGATGTGCTTGGTCTTATTTGGCCGTCGCTGCATGGTCCTCTGCCGATGACAGATCCTTTTAAGATTCTGGCCAATGTCTCCGCAATTGCATTTTTATTCGGTATTGGTGTACTTTGGAGTAATAGAAAAAAAGCAGAAAGGGAATTGAATACTCAGCCGACATTTTATGATTGGTTTCTTATCTGGGAAATCACTGCTGTTGGTGTTACCGGGCTCGGTGCTGAGTTACTTCGATGGGCAGGTATGCCGGTTTTTGGCTATATCGTCTATTTCTTGCATCTCGTTTCCATTATGATGCTTTTCTTGTATCTGCCTTATACAAAGTTTGCTCATTTGATTTATAGAACAGGCGCGTATACTTTTGAGAAATACCGTAATAGTGTCTACGGTAATAATCAATTGTAAAAAATTTGGAAAATGTTGGTTGAAGAAACTCCTTGCCACGCATAATTGAAAAACCGAGTCTAATGACTCGGTTTTTTTTTCCCCATTCCACGGTCAGTGATTATGATCTGAGGTCTACGTTTACTATGGGATATTGTGTATAATATATAGCAAAAAGCACAAAAACTTAAAATAGATCTTGATTTAAGATTTTGAAGTTAGTATATTCTCCGGTCTTGTAAGCTGGCGTAGCTCAATGGTAGAGCTCCTCACTTGTAATGAGGTTGTTGTGGGTTCAAGTCCTATCGCCAGCTCCAATAGAATTATTACTTTACAAAGTGGTTTTTAGCGTATAAAGAGTGGTTGTCTAATTCAGGCACTCCCCTTGGAGGGGTTCCCGAGCGGCCAAAGGGAACAGACTGTAAATCTGTCGGCTCAGCCTTCGGAGGTTCGAATCCTCCCCCCTCCACCAACTCTTGTATCTTGTACTTTGTGAAGTAGGAAATATCCCGAGCGGGAATAGCTCAATTGGTAGAGCATCAGCCTTCCAAGCTGAGGGTTGCGAGTTCGAGTCTCGTTTCCCGCTCCATTGTTAGTTCTTGTGTGCGGCAAGCCCACGTAGCTCAGTTGGTAGAGCGCATCCTTGGTAAGGATGAGGTCACCGGTTCGACTCCGGTCGTGGGCTCCAAGTAGACACCATTAGCAATCTGAAAACCTTTTCAACGGCCTGAGGAGACAAGGAAATGTCAAAGAAAAAATTTGAAAGGACTAAGCCACACGTCAATGTAGGTACCGTAGGACACATTGACCATGGTAAAACTACACTGACCGCAGCAATTACTCGTGTCTTATCTCTTAAAGGTCAAGCAACGTTTACTGACTTCAGTGAAATAGATAAGGCACCTGAAGAGAAAGAGCGCGGCATCACCATTGCGACAGCACATGTGGAATATGAGACAACCAAGCGTCATTATGCCCATGTCGATTGTCCCGGCCATGCTGATTATATTAAAAATATGATCACGGGTGCTGCCCAGATGGATGGAGCTATATTGGTGGTTGCGGCAACCGATGGTGCTATGCCTCAGACCAGGGAGCACATTCTTCTGGCTCGGCAGGTTGGTGTTCCGTCGATTGTTGTTTTTCTCAACAAGTGTGACATGGTCGATGATGAAGAGCTGATCGAGCTGGTTGAGATGGAACTTCGCGAACTGCTTGATAAGTATGATTTTCCTGGGGATGATGTTCCTTTTGTTCAAGGTTCTGCCCTACAGGCTCTGGAAAATCCTGAAGATGAAGTAAAAGCCAAGTGTATTTGGGACTTAATGGAAGCCATTGATTCTTATATACCTGAGCCAAAACGTGAAATTGATCAGCCGTTCCTCATGCCGGTAGAGGATGTGTTTTCTATATCCGGACGTGGAACTGTAGCGACTGGTCGTATCGAGCGTGGCGTTGTACACGTAGGTGACGAGCTTGAGATTGTAGGTATCCGTGATACCCAGAAGACTACCTGTACTGGGGTTGAGATGTTCCGTAAGCTACTGGATGAAGGTCAGGCCGGTGATAATATCGGTGCGCTTCTGCGCGGTGTAAAACGTGAGGATATTGAGCGCGGTCAGGTACTTGCGAAGCCGAAGTCAATCACTCCCCACACGAAGTTCAATGCTGAGTGCTATATCCTTGGTAAAGATGAGGGTGGTCGTCATACACCTTTCTTTAACGGTTATCGGCCCCAGTTTTATTTCAGAACCACTGATGTTACCGGAGTTGTAACTCTCGCTGAGGGAGTTGAGATGGTAATGCCCGGCGATAATATCAGCGCAGCAGTAGAGTTGATCACGCCAATCGCCATGGATGTCGGCCTTCGTTTTGCCATCCGTGAGGGCGGGCGTACTGTTGGTGCCGGAGTTATCAGTGAAATTATCGCCTAATTTGAATGTTTAATGATATTGCCCTGATACTTTAAAAGGAACCAGGGCAATTATTCATATGGGAAGAGTCAATGAGAGATACCGTAACTCTTGCGTGTGGTACATGCAAGCGTCGAAATTATACGACGACAAAAAATAAAAAGAACACTCCTAATAAATTGGAATTCAGTAAATTTTGTCCCTTTTGTCGGGAACATACCCCGCATAAAGAAACAAAATAACATATTATTTGCAGGCCAGTAGCTCTAATTGGTAGAGCGCCGGACTCCAAATCCGGATGTTGGGGGTTCGAGTCCCTCCTGGCCTGCCATATTTGTCTGTGTTGCAGGTAATGTTTTAAGATTACTCGGTTCTTTGAGTAGAGTGAGTGATGTAACGGCCGGAGGTAGAGTTGCTATGGCAGCGAGTACAAAACCAAAAAAAAATAGTGCTGTGAAGTCCGATAAACCTTCACCATTCTCACCCGCTGAAATCAAGAAATTTATTGAAGAGGTAAAGGTAGAATTTTTAAAAATTGTCTGGCCAGATAAAAAAACGACACTTGGGTTAACAGGTGTCGTGGTGGTTATGACGATTATTTTATCAATCTATCTCGGCTCAGTAGACTTGCTTCTTGGAAAGGTGGTTTCATCGTTTTTGCGATAACAAAACCATATAGGCATTTTACAGCAGGTTGACCTGATACTGCAAACTGGTATCTCCAACATTTAATTTCTGGATGACATGGCAAGACAATGGTACATACTCCAGGTCCACTCGGGATTTGAAGACAAGGTTAAAGCGACTCTCGAAGAAAGAATTCGTAAAGATGGATTGGAAGAATATTTTGGAGAGATTCTTGTTCCAACAGAACAAGTCGTCGAGATGATCAAGGGTTCGCGCAAAACTTCTTCGCGCCGATTTTTCCCGGGATATATGCTGGTAAGCATGGATCTCAATGACGAGACCTGGCATACGATCCACGACAACATGCCAAGAGTTGTAGGGTTCGTTGGGGATGATCGAGATCCGATCCCGTTATCTGATACCGATGCGGCAAAAATTATTGGGCGAATCCAAGATGGATCTGAACGTCCGAGACCCAAAGTTGTCTTTGACATTGGTGAAGTTGTACGGGTTGTTGATGGTCCTTTTGCCAATTTTCAAGGTGTGGTTGACGAAGTCTTCCCAGAAAAAGGGCGTGTTCGTGTTATGGTATCGATTTTCGGAAGAGAAACCCCGGTCGAATTGGAATTTGTCCAGGTTACTAATACTTAATTGCAATCATAATGTTTTAACTTCCTGGTGTAGTACTCGGAAGTCCAATTTACCTGGAAGTATTTGAAAAATAGTTAGTGGAGTGAAATAATGGCCAAAAAAGAAACGGCTTACATAAAGTTGCAA
Source organism: uncultured delta proteobacterium (assembly GCA_963709755.1). Taxonomy (GTDB): domain Bacteria; phylum Desulfobacterota; class Desulfobulbia; order Desulfobulbales; family Desulfocapsaceae; genus Desulforhopalus_A. The sequence continues at coordinate 477,009 of CAVPXO010000001.1, read as the reverse complement.
ATTCCAGCTGGTAAAGCCAACCCATCACCACCTGTTGGTCCGGCACTTGGACAGCATGGTGTGAATATCATGGAGTTTTGTAAAAACTTCAATGCCAAAACACAATCAATGGGTGACACCATTGTGCCTGTTGTTATTACGGTTTATCAGGACCGCTCATTCAGTTATATTACCAAGACACCTCCCGCCTCTGTATTGTTGCTTAAGGCCGCAGGTCTGAAAAAAGGCTCCGGTAATCCTAAAGTTGATCGTGTCGCAGAGATAGGTCGGGACAAAATTCGGGAAATTGCAGAGTTGAAGATGCCTGATTTGAACGCATATGACGTTGAAAGTGCTATGCGCATTATTGAGGGTACCGCCCGTAGTGCTGGAATAACAGTAGTTGACTGATTAAGATAAAATTTTGAAAATACTGCTGATAGGGCAGAATTTGCCTTATACAAGTAGGAGGCTGACATGCCGAAACACGGAAAAAAATACAAAAATATAATTGAGGGAATCAACCGATTAGAATTGCAAGGTGTTGAAGAAGGAATCGAAATGGTTCTGAAATCGACTTTCGCAAAGTTTGATGAGACCTTCGATGTTGCAATGAAATTGGGCGTCGATCCCCGACATGCTGATCAAATGATCCGATCATCCGTATCTCTTCCACATGGCACTGGAAAAGTAACCAGAGTTTTGGTTTTTGCTAAAGGTCCTAAAGAAGCTGAAGCTCTTGAGGCCGGTGCCGATTATGTTGGTGGAGATGATTTAGTTGATAAGATCAAAGATGGTTGGCTGGAATTTGATAAAACCGTTGCAACCCCCGATATGATGGGTGTTGTGGGAAAAATTGGTAGAATATTAGGGCCTCGTAACCTTATGCCTAATGCTAAATTAGGTACTGTTACCATGGATGTTGGAAATATTGTTAAAGAAATAAAAGCGGGAAAGGTTGACTTCCGAGTTGATAAGGCTGGAATTATTCATGCCGGAATTGGCAAGCTATCGTTTGGCAAAGAAAAACTTGGTGAAAACCTCATTGCATTTGTACATAGAATTCTTCAACTTAAGCCATCTACAAGTAAGGGCGTATACCTTCGCTCCATTACAATCTCTTCAACTATGGGGCCAGGTGTAAAACTCGATCCATTAGCTGTAAGAGCTGCAGTTAAATAAATTATTTTTGTAAACCGTCGAAGTGCTCTGCTTAGCAGGGTTTTCGGACGGCTAATTTAGTCGAAGACAGCGGGCACAAAACGTTTAATCGTGTTTATCACGACCTGCCGAGACGAGAATGGCTGAATTATAATTACGTTCTGAAAAAGAAGTTCGATTTCTGCCTGTCTTGATAAAGTTGTAACTGCTGTTTCGAGCAATGTTCACATTAACCTAGGAGGAGTGCTTTGAATCGTGATGATAAGTTAGCAGTTGTCTCTGAATTGAATGAATCATTCAGTAGAGCCAAATTTGCGGTTGTCGCTGACTATTGTGGTTTAAAGGTTTCTGAGTTACAGAAGATTCGTATTGAATTAAAAAACTGTGATTCTGAAATCCGTGTAGCCAAGAATACTCTCCTGAAAAGAGCAGTTACAGATACAGATAATGCCGCATTGAGTGATAATTTCACTGGTACAACAGCGGTAGTTATGAGTTATGATGATCCTGTTGCACCGGCAAAGGTTGTGGCTAAATTTGCGGATGATCATAAAAAATTCATAATTCGTTGTGCAGCTCTTAATGGAGAAAAAATTGGAGTTGAGGAGTTGATTGCTCTTTCCAAACTTCCTTCCAAGGAAGTTTTGCTTGGACAGTTACTGTCTACCTGGAGCAGCGTGCCGACTGGCCTTGTTCAGGTACTCACTGGAGTTCCTCGCACCTTTGTCTACGCCCTGCAAGCCATCAAAGAGCAGAAAGAAGCTGCAACTAATTAACCCCGAAGATTTGCTGATAAGCTTGGACACGTTTTGGCCGTCTTTAAGGGGTAAAAAAATTTTTCCAGAATATTATTATTCAATACAAAAGAGGTAATAAATCATGGCTGTAACTAAAGATGATGTAATCGATTTTATCGCTAATATGTCCGTTCTCGAACTTTCAGAACTCATCAAGGAATTCGAGGCTAAATTTGGTGTGTCTGCAGCTGCTCCAGTTGCCGTTGCTGCTGCTGGTGCAGCTGCTGCAGAGGCTCCTGCCGAAGAAAAAACCGAATTTGATGTTATCCTGGCTTCTGTTGGCAGTGAAAAAATCAAAGTCATCAAAGAGGTTCGCGCAGTGACCGGTCTTGGTCTGAAAGAAGCTAAGACTCTTGTCGAATCTGCACCTGCACCTCTAAAAGAAGGCACCACAAAAGAAGATGCAGCTGATATAAAAGCGAAAATTGAAGCTGTTGGAGCGACAGTTGAGATTAAGTAATTTTTCTTTCAAGGAGTTGTTCACTTTTTGAACAACTGCTACTTGATATCAACACGCTACGAGCTTTTGCATCGTGGCGTGTTGTGTTTTATAGATAGTAATATTTTTGATTACAATCATATGGTTTTGTTTAAGTTCGTTGCTGTTTTTGTCGTCTAAATGAAAATTGCATATAGGGGATAATGCTATGCTTGAAAATAATGTTTATTTTTTTTCTGGCGATACCTTTAACATCGACTTACTATCTTCACCAGTGTTTTCTGATTGCAACTATATCACGACAGGATTCACCCAGCCCAATTAGCAACCTGCAGATCGGCGTATCTGAGCAGTAAATTCAAATTATCTAGTTATATTCATAGGCAATTTCGAGGAAAATTATGGAAAGAGTGAGAAAGAGCTTTGCTACGGCTGCCGCCATTTTGGAGCCGCCCCATTTGATATCAATGCAACGTCTCTCTTATGAGAAATTCCTGCAGATGGATTGCGATCCTGACGAAAGGGAAGATTTTGGATTGCAGGGAATCCTACAGAATGTATTTCCAATCAATGACTTTAACGGGGTCTGTTCTCTTGAGTTTGTACGATATAAATTCGGAGATCCTAAATATACAATTAATGAATGTCTTCAGAGGGGCATGACTTATGAGATTCCACTGAAGATTGTTGTTCGGCTCATTACTTTCGATGTTGATGAGGATACAGGTGTTCAGTCCATTCGTGATATCAAAGAACAGGAGGTCTTTCTTGGTTCGTTACCATTAATGACCGGTGATGGAGTTTTTGTAATCAACGGAACGGAAAGAGTCATTGTTTCCCAGTTACAGCGTTCTCCTGGGCTTTTTTATACCCATGATAACGGAAAGAGCCATTCAAGCGGGAAATTGCTTTATTCTGCACGAATTATTCCGGTACGGGGTTCATGGATTGATCTGGAGTTTGATATAAAAGACATTCTGCACGTACGTATCGACAGGAGAAGAAAATTTCCGGTCACCACTCTACTGAAAGCGTTAGGGTTGACGAGCGAAGAACTTCTCGATGAGTTTTATCCAACCTCAGACGTCATAAAAGATGGAGAAAATTATAAAATCAGTTTCGACTCTGATTTGGCAAGAGGCCAGAGGCTTGAATTCGATATTATAAGCCCAGTTGATGGTGAAGTTCTTGGCAAAAAGGGTAAAAAAGTATCCAAAGTGCTCTGCAAAAAACTGGATGCTGCGGGAATCACCCACCTTCCAGTACTAAGGGAATCCTTGTTTGGCGAGGTTTTGGCAAAAACTATAGTGAATCAGGAAACTGGTGATGTTATTGCCCTCTGTAATACTGAAATTACGGAAACTCTTTTAGAGTCCCTCGAAGGTGAAGGTATCGATGAGTTTAAAGTTCTGCATATTGATGGAGTCAAGTACTCGCCATCATTTAGTAAAACATTGGCTCTGGACAAGGCAAAAACTACTGAAGATGCACTGATTGAAATCTACCGCAGGCTCAGACCATCAAGTCCGCCGACACGCGAAATTGCCGAATCGTTTTTCCATAACCTGTTCTTTAATCAGGATCTTTATGACCTTTCGGAAGTTGGTCGATACAAGATAAATGCCAAGCTGCATCTGGATATAGATATCTCAACCAGAGCGTTGACTAAGGAAGATATTATTTTTGCAGTTCGCCACCTGGTCAGGTTAAAGGATACCCAGGGCGGTGTGGATGATATCGATCACCTTGGTAACAGACGTGTTCGAACGGTTGGTGAACTCGTTGAGAATCAATATCGTATGGGTCTCGTTCGGATGGAAAGAGCCATCAAAGAACGGATGACTCTACAGGATGTTGAAACCTTAATGCCTCATGATCTTGTTAATCCAAAACCAATATCAGCTGCAATCAAAGAGTTCTTTGGAACCAGTCAGTTGTCACAGTTCATGGACCAAACAAATCCGCTTTCAGAGGTTACCCATAAAAGGCGATTGAGCGCCCTCGGACCGGGGGGGTTATCAAGAGAAAGAGCTGGCTTTGAGGTCAGAGACGTTCATCCTACTCACTATGGTCGTATTTGTCCGGTTGAAACTCCTGAGGGACCCAATATCGGTCTTATTGTCTCGCTTGCTACTTTTGCCAGAATTAACCCATATGGTTTTATCGAAACTCCCTATAGAAAGGTCGAAGATAGGATTGTTCTGGATGAGGTTAAATATCTCAGTGCCTTGCAGGAACAGAATCAATTCATCGCTCCCGCTCTCATTAAAGCTGATGAAAATAATCGTCTTATTCCGGACAATCTTATTGTTAGAGAAGCTGGGGAGGTAATTACCACCATCGCTGAAAGTGTCACTTATATGGATATTGCCCCGAACCAGATGATTAGTGTGGCAGCATCTTTGGTGCCGTTTCTTGAAAACGATGATGCAAACCGTGCTCTGATGGGGTCAAACATGCAGCGACAGGCTGTACCATTGCTCGTTACGTCAGCCCCTTTGATTGGAACGGGAATGGAAAGATATGTTGCCAGGGATTCAGGTGCCTGCTTGCTCAGTGCTGGGAATGGTGTCGTCGAGGAATCTGATTCTAATCGTATAGTAGTTAGATATGATGAACCAGGAACCGACGGATTTGATACAGGTGTCGCTGTGTACAGACTGGAAAAAAATAAAAAATCCAATCAGAACACCTGCTTTAATCAGAGACCTATTGTATTACCCGGGACCAGGGTCAAAAAAGGTGTCGTGCTGGCAGACGGCCCGTCTTGTGAAGCAGGTGAGCTTGCTATCGGTAAAAATGTGACAATCGCATTTATGCCTTGGCGAGGCTATAACTTCGAGGATTCAATCCTGATCAACGAGAAATTGCTCAAGCAGGATACTTTCACCTCTGTCCACATAGAGGTGTTTGAAACAATGGCCAGGGATACCAAGCTTGGTAAAGAGGAAATTACCAGGGATATTCCAAATGTTAGTGAAGAAACCCTAAGGAATCTGGATGATTCCGGTATTGTCAGGATAGGTGCCGAAATTAAAGCCGGAGATACTCTGGTAGGCAAGGTAACACCAAAAGGAGAGACCGTTTTATCTCCTGAAGAAAAATTGCTTCGGGCCATCTTTGGTGAAAAAGCACAGGATGTTAAAGATTCTTCTCTTAGAGTCCCACCGGGGGTGAGTGGAGTTGTCATTGATGCCAAAGTCTTCTCGCGTAAGGGAGTGGATAAAGATGAACGTTCCTTGTTGATTGAGGATCTCGAAATCGAGAAGTTGAATCAAGACAAAGTAGACGAATTACGTAGCCTCAAACGTGGCGTTTGCCGGGAAATTGGAAATATACTCGAAGGCCGTACTGCAAAGACTGATATCGTCAACAAACATGGAGAAGTTATTGTCAAGCTCGGTAAAAAAATTATCGCGGAGCAGGCAGAGCTTATTGGTTTTTCTAAACTTCGAGATATAGATTTTTCTGAAAAGGCAAAATACCTCGAACAGATTGAAGCTGTATACGAAAGATGCGGCAAACAGTCTCGACTCATTTCCGAAAGATATGATGGAATTATTGAGAGATTGAAAAAGGGAGATGATCTTCCTCCCGGTGTAGTAAAAATGGTCAAGGTATATGTTGCCACCAAACGAAAACTCTCGGTTGGTGATAAAATGGCCGGTAGACATGGTAACAAAGGTGTTGTGTCGAGATTGCTACCTGAAGAAGACATGCCATTTTTCAGTGATGGAACTACCGTAGATATTGTCCTTAATCCGCTTGGTGTTCCTTCCCGTATGAATGTAGGACAGGTTCTTGAAGTACATTTAGGATTTGCCGCCAAAAAGCTTGGGGAACAATTGGAGATCCTCGCTCGTCGTGAAGCGGTATCTGAGATAAAGAATAAATTGAAAGCAGTTTATTCAGAGATTGAATTTAACGCGCTTACTGAAGAAAGAAGCGATGTGGAAATCATTGAATGGGCGAGAAAACATCATGCAGGGATCCACATGGCTACTCCTGTCTTTGATGGCGCACCTGAGGCGGCTATAAGAAAGCTTCTAGTCGAAGCAGGTATTGATGAGGTCGGCCAGGTTCAACTGTATGACGGTTTCACCGGAGAGCCTTTCTCCAATAAGGTTACAGTTGGCGTGATGTACATGTTGAAATTACATCATTTGGTCGACAACAAAATCCATGCCAGGTCGACCGGACCCTACTCTCTTGTTACCCAGCAGCCACTTGGCGGTAAAGCTCAGTTTGGTGGACAGAGGCTCGGTGAAATGGAAGTATGGGCTATGGAAGCCTATGGAGCTGCATATACGCTTAAAGAATTCCTGACGGCGAAGTCCGATGATGTAGAAGGTCGTACATTAATGTATGAGCGGATAGTAAAAGGAAATAACTTTTTAACAACAGGATTACCTGAGTCGTTTAACGTTCTTGTCAAAGAACTGCAGGCCCTTTGTTTAAATATGGAACTTATTGAAGAATAAAGGAAAAGACGAAAGTCGGCTGGCTGACACTTTAAAGCATGGCTCAAGTTTAGATGGGATTCCCACCGGACTTGTAAAATTTAAGGCGAAGCTGGAGAAGTCCTTTAACATAAGGGAGAGGTGATTTCGTGGAAGAGTTATTCAATTTTTTTCAAAAACCGAAAGCTCCAGTAAAATTTGAAAGTGTAAAGATATCTCTGGCTTCCCCTGAGAAGATCATGGATTGGTCACACGGTGAAGTAAAAAAGCCTGAGACCATCAATTACAGGACCTTCAAACCTGAAAGAGATGGCTTGTTCTGTGCCAAAATTTTCGGACCGGTAAAAGATTTCGAGTGCAATTGCGGCAAATACAAGCGGATGAAACACCGCGGAGTTGTCTGTGAAAAGTGTGGCGTAGAGGTTATCCAGTCAAAGGTGCGAAGAGAGCGTCTGGGGCACATTAAACTAGCGGCACCGGTTGCTCATATTTGGTTTTTAAAGAGCCTGCCAAGTAAGATTGGCGCTGTTCTTGATATGACGCTCAAACAACTTGAAAAGATTCTCTACTTTGAACAATATGCTGTGGTGAGCTCCGAGGTAGAAGCGCTTCCTGTTGGGACGCTTCTCACAGAAGAAAAGTATCGACAGGCTCGTGAAGAGTATGCCGCTCAGTTTACAGTAGGAATTGGTGCCGAGGCTATTCGGGAACTTCTTAGCGCACAGGATCTTGTATCTTTGTCCAAACAGTTACGCGAAGAAATGCTTTCAACAAACTCTCAGACCAAAAGACTCAAGCTTGGCAAGAGATTGTTTGTTATAGAGGCATTTCGCGATTCCGGTAATAAGCCGGAGTGGATGATACTTGAAGTAATTCCTGTATTACCACCGGATCTCCGTCCTCTCGTGCCTCTTGAAGGTGGACGATTTGCGACTTCTGATCTGAACGATCTATATCGAAGAGTCATCAACAGAAACAACCGTTTGAAGCGACTTCTTGAACTTGATGCTCCCGACATCATTATTCGTAATGAAAAAAGAATGTTGCAGGAAGCTGTAGATGTTCTTTTTGATAATGGGCGACGGGGTAGGGTTATAACGGGTGGCAACAAACGTCCACTCAAGTCACTCTCCGACATGCTCAAGGGTAAGCAAGGGCGTTTTCGGCAAAACCTTTTAGGAAAACGTGTCGATTATTCAGGCCGTTCCGTTATCGTTGTAGGACCACATCTTCGTTTACATCAGTGTGGTATTCCTAAGAAAATGGCTCTCGAGTTGTTTAAACCATTTATTTATAACAAGCTTGAAAGAAAGGGATTCGTTACCACCATAAAAAGTGCCAGAAAGATGGTGGAAAAAGAGGTGAAAGAAGTTTGGGATGTACTCGATGAGGTGGTGACTGAATATCCGGTTATACTTAACCGTGCGCCTACCTTACATAGGCTCGGTATGCAGGCATTTGAGGCTGTCCTTATTGAAGGAAAGGCCATTCAGTTACATCCACTGGTTTGTATGGCCTTTAATGCCGACTTTGACGGTGACCAGATGGCGGTACACGTACCGCTTTCTGTTGAGGCCCAGGTTGAAGCCAGGGTTCTTATGATGTCTACAAATAATATCCTTTCACCTGCAAATGGTGAACCGGTAATTATCCCTTCCCAGGATATTGTGCTCGGGCTTTATTATATGAGTCGAGAGCGTCTTAATGTTCCGGGAGAAGGAAAGGTCTTCAGCTCTGTAGAAGAAGCGATCATCGCTTATGATTATGGCGAAATTCATTTGCAGGCCAAAGTGAAGGTTCGCAAAAAAGGTGAACTGGTAGACACCACGATGGGGCGGATTCTACTTGGTGAACTTTTGCCGGACTCTGTTAAATTTGAGGAAGTAAACAAGGTTCTCACAAAGAAGGCTCTGGCCAATCTTATTGACCACACCTATCGCCATGCCGGCACCAAGGATACAGTAATTTTGGCTGACAGGTTAAAGGACACCGGGTATGAACATGCCACCCGTGCTGGAATTTCTATCTGTATCAACGATATGAAAATCCCTCTTGAGAAAGAGAACTTCGTTGAAAAGGGTGAAAATGATGTTCTTGATGTTGATCAGCAATATACAGATGGTTTGATCACCTCCGGAGAAAAATATAACAAGGTCGTTGATATCTGGTCGAAGGTTACGGAGGACGTTGCCAATGCCATGATGGATGAGATCAAAGTCGACTACGTTCGTGACAGGGATGGAAAGCTTATTGAGTCGCCGAGTTTTAACTCAATTTTTATAATGGCTGACTCTGGTGCGCGTGGATCAAGAGACCAGATTCGGCAGTTGGCCGGAATGCGTGGTTTGATGGCTAAACCCAGTGGTGCGATTATTGAGACACCGATTAAAGCTAACTTTCGCGAAGGGCTTGGGGTGCTTGAGTATTTTATTTCTACTCATGGGGCTCGTAAGGGATTGGCTGACACCGCGCTCAAGACTGCGAACTCAGGATATCTGACCAGAAGATTAGTTGACGTTGCTCAGGAGGCTACTATTGTTGAGGTTGATTGTTTGACACTCGATGGCATTGTTGCCGAGCCATTGATGGACGGTGGTGAAATAATCGTTCCTCTCAGTGACAGGATACTTGGCAGAGTTGCACTTGACGATGTGGAGGATCCTTTTACAGAGGATATTATCGTCGAAGCTGGTCAGGAAATAACCGAAGATATAGTCGAAAAAATAACCGCTTCCGGGATTGACAGGGTTCCAATTCGATCTGTGCTCAGTTGCCGGTCCAAAAGAGGTGTCTGTGCCGCATGTTACGGACGAGATCTTGGACGTGGCCATATGGTTAACAGAGGGGAAGCCATTGGAGTCATTGCGGCGCAGTCAATAGGTGAGCCTGGAACCCAGCTGACCATGCGTACCTTCCATGTTGGTGGTACGGCGAGCAGGTCTATAGAGCAGGCTGAGTTAAAAACCAATATTGGTGGTACCGTTGCTTGTTCAAACCTGCACTCAGTTACCAATGCCGAGGGAACTGAGATTGTCATGAATCGTAATGCGGTCATCTCTATAAAGGATGATCTTGGCAGGGAGCGTGAAAAGTTTAAAGTCAACTACGGTGCACAGCTTTTGGTCAGAGATGGTGATGTGGTTCCAAGAGATACTATTCTTGCTGACTGGGATGCCTATACTATACCTATCGTAGCCGAGGTTGGCGGTACCATTAAATATGGTGACGTCATTGAAGGTATTACCATGCAGGAGAAGGTTGACGCGGTAACAGGTCGCTCATCTTTTGTGATCATTCATACTGCAGGTGGTGCTCAACTAAGTCCAAGAATTACTGTTAAAAACGAACGTGGCAAAACTGTTAAAATGGAAGATTCAGATACCTACGCAAGGTATAGCCTACCAGTAGGCTCCATTATTAACGTCAACGAGGGAGATGTTATCCAACCGGGAATGGTTGTCGGCAAGATACCTCGAGAAACGACTAAGACCAAGGATATTACCGGTGGTCTTCCCAGGGTTGCCGAATTATTCGAGGTGCGAAAACCGAAAGATCCTGCAATCATTGCCAGAATTGATGGAAAGGTAAGTTTTGGTAAAGAATTAAAAGGTAAGCGCAGAGTTGTCGTTACCCCCGAGTACGGTGAAGCACAGGAATATCTTGTTCCTAAGGCCAAACATATTATCGTGCATGAAGGAGATTATGTTCAGGCAGGTGAGCCACTCATGGAAGGTACCATCGTTCCCAATGATATTCTGGCTGTCCTTGGTGTAAAAGAATTGGCTAAGTTCCTTGTGAATGAAATCCAAGAGGTGTATCGTCTGCAAGGTGTTAAAATTAATGACAAACATATTGAAGTCATTGTTCGCCAAATGCTCAAACGGGTCATGATAACATCTTCCGGCGATTCCCGTTTCATGATCGGAGAACAGGTAGAATGGTGGAAATTTGAAGAAGAAAGAGACAAACTGATCGCTGAAGGATTGAAACCGGCTGTGGCAGAACCATTATTGCTTGGAGTTACCAAAGCATCTCTATCAACTGAGAGTTTTATTTCCGCTGCATCCTTTCAGGAAACAACCAAGGTTCTCACTAATGCAGCAGTTGCTGGAAAGATAGATGAACTTGCAGGCCTTAAGGAAAATGTTATCATGGGCAGGTTAATTTCTGCCGGAACCGGATTGTCGTTCAAACGGTAGGAATGGAAAAATGTAAAAAGTGGATTTTTCCCTTGACACTGAAGTGCCGTTAGGGTAATTATCACCACTTTCGTGTTTAAAAATGAGTGTTCGGTTCAGCAGGAGTAGAACTGGGATTCTAAAAATAGGTATGTAAACAGGAGCAGTCAACGTAATGCCAACTATTAACCAACTGGTAAGATTGGGCCGTAAGAAGTCTATTAAGAAGACCAATACCCCAGCTTTGAAAGGATCGCCCCAGAAGCGTGGCGTGTGTGTGAGGGTCTATACTACGACACCAAAGAAACCGAACTCTGCTCTAAGAAAAGTTGCAAGGGTGAGGCTGACAAACGGTATTGAGGTTACATCATATATCCCTGGTATTGGGCATAATCTTCAGGAGCATTCGGTGGTGATGATTCGAGGCGGCAGGGTGAAGGATCTTCCTGGTGTTCGTTATCATATTATACGTGGTACGTTGGATACATTGGGTGTTTCTAACCGGCGTAAGGGTCGTTCAAAATATGGTGCAAAGAAACCAGCTTGATTGGTTGCTGCTTGATACGAGGTTAAAAAATGTCACGAAGAAGAACAATAGAGAAGCGGCCCATTGATCCAGATGCTCGTTTTAATAGCGTTTTGGTATCTAAGTTTACCAATGGATTGATGGAAAGAGGAAAGAAAAGTCTCGCTCAAAGGATTTTTTACGGAGCGATGGATATAGTAGAGGAACGAATCAAGGATACCGACTCTCTTACCGTCTTTGAGGAGGCTATGGAGAAAGTGCGCCCCCGTGTTGAGGTTAAGTCTCGGCGTGTCGGTGGAGCAACGTATCAGGTACCTATGGAGGTTCGTCAAACTCGACGAAACGCTTTGGCTATTCGATGGATCATTAATTTTTCTAAGGCCAGGTCAGGTAAGTCTATGGCTGAAAAGCTGGCTGCTGAATTGATGGATGCCTACAACAATCGCGGTGCTGCAGTGAAGAAAAGAGATGATACCCACCGTATGGCAGAAGCAAATAAAGCCTTTGCTCACTATCGTTGGTAACTGAACTTAAGGCTTCTTAACAGGTTGCCGCAACAAGTGGCTGGCGAACATACTATTTTAAGAGCTAAGCAATTGTTATGGCAGCCCAGAAAGATCTATGTGACGTGCGCAATATTGGCATAATGGCCCATATTGATGCCGGAAAAACAACAACAACTGAGCGAATTCTCTTTTACACAGGGCGTTCTTATAAATTAGGTGAGGTTCATGATGGCACTGCCATTATGGACTGGATGGAGCAGGAGCAAGAGAGGGGGATTACGATCACTTCCGCGGCAACAACCTGCTTCTGGAAAGATAAAAAGATTAATATCATAGACACTCCCGGCCATGTCGACTTTACAGTTGAGGTCGAACGGTCATTGCGTGTCTTAGATGGTGCAGTTGCTGTATTTTGTTCCGTTGGCGGAGTAGAGCCACAGTCAGAAACCGTCTGGCGGCAAGCTGATAAATATGGCATACCACGAATAGCTTTTGTTAATAAAATGGATAGGATCGGCGCTAATTTTGAACGTTGCGTCTCGATGATATCCGACAGGCTTGGTGCAAACCCTCTGCCGATTCAATTGCCGGTTGGAAAAGAAGCCGGATTTGAGGGAATCATCGACCTTATCGAAGAGAGAATGCTCGTTTTTAGTGAGCAGTCTCTCGGACAGGAAGTAACTGAAAAAGAAGTTCCTGCCGAATATAAAGAAAAATTCACGGCCGCACGTCTGGTGCTCCTCGAGAAGTTGGCCGACTTCGATGAGGACATCATGGAAAAATATTTAAATGATGTAACAGTATCTGCACCTGAGATGTATAAAGCTATCAGAAAGGCTACTTTGTCCTTGGACATTGTTCCAGTACTTTGTGGAAGTGCTTTTAAGAATAAAGGTGTGCAGCCACTGCTTGATAGCGTAATTAATTTTCTTCCTTCTCCACTCGATGTGAAAGAAATCGAAGGGGAGGGTCCGGATGGTGAGATAATAAGTCGGAAATCTGACCCCAAAGAGAAACTTGCAGGGTTGGTTTTTAAACTGATGAGCGATGCTTTTGTTGAGAATTTAGCATTCATCAGAGTGTATTCCGGTACAATCACTGTTGGGGATAAGGTATATAATCCTGTTAAGAAAAAACAGGAGAAGATTACCAAGTTAATGAAGTTGCATGCTAATAAGCGTGATGAAGTGCAGGAGATTTCTGCTGGGGATATTGGCGCTATTGTTGGATTGAAGTTCACCACAACCGGCGACACGTTATGTGAGAAAGGCGACTTTATAATTCTGGAAAGCATGGATTTCCCCGATCCGGTAATTGGGGTAGCGATAGAGCCCAAAAGTAAAGCTGAGGAAAAAAAGCTCTCAGAAACACTTGCTAAAATTGCCATGGAGGATCCTTCGTTTACGGTATCGACGGATGCAGATTCAGGACAAACAATTATATCAGGCATGGGTGAACTCCACCTTGAGATAATTGTAGACAGATTGCTCAACGAATTTAAAGTCTCTGCTAAGGTGGGCAAACCTCAGGTTGCCTATAAGGAGACCATTGGTGTCAGTCATAAAGCCGAGGCAAAATTTGATCAATTGACAGGATCCAAAGGTCAGTATGGCCATGTCATTATAAAGATTGATCCTTTGGAACGGGGTCAAGGAATAGTTTTTGTAAGTTGTATTGACCATATGTTGATTCCTGATCAGTTTTTAGGATCAATTGAAAAAGGCATCGTTGACAGCCTTGACTCTGGTCCTTTAATTGGTTATCCAGTGACGGATATAAAGGTTAGTCTTATAGGCGGCTCGTATCACGAAGAAGAATCTACTGAAATGGCTTTCGGAGTTGCTGCAGCAATGGCAATAAGAAGAGCAACTTTCGAGGCAGAGCCTAAACTTCTGGAACCGATAATGAAGCTGGAGGTAATTACTCCGGAGGAATATATCGGGGACGTGATTGCCGATCTAAACAGTAAAAGAGGGAAGGTTGTCGGTGTTTCTGCCGAAGCGAATTTGCAGGTTTTAAAAGGGCATGTACCGCTGGCTGAAATGTTTGGTTATTCAACGTCACTCAGATCCGCGACCCAAGGCAGAGCCAATTTTACTATGCAATTTTTAGAATACGATTTAGTACCTGCTCAGAAAGCAGAGATAATTATTAAAAAAATTAGAGGGATCTAAGTCCAAGTATATTGAGGAACCATTATGTCAAAGAAAAAATTTGAAAGGACTAAGCCACACGTCAATGTAGGTACCGTAGGACACATTGACCATGGTAAAACTACACTGACCGCAGCAATTACTCGTGTCTTATCTCTTAAAGGTCAAGCAACGTTTACTGACTTCAGTGAAATAGATAAGGCACCTGAAGAGAAAGAGCGCGGCATCACCATTGCGACAGCACATGTGGAATATGAGACAACCAAGCGTCATTATGCCCATGTCGATTGTCCCGGCCATGCTGATTATATTAAAAATATGATCACGGGTGCTGCCCAGATGGATGGAGCTATATTGGTGGTTGCGGCAACCGATGGTGCTATGCCTCAGACCAGGGAGCACATTCTTCTGGCTCGGCAGGTTGGTGTTCCGTCGATTGTTGTTTTTCTCAACAAGTGTGACATGGTCGATGATGAAGAGCTGATCGAGCTGGTTGAGATGGAACTTCGCGAACTGCTCGATAAGTATGATTTTCCTGGGGATGATGTTCCTTTTGTTCAAGGTTCTGCCCTACAGGCTCTGGAAAATCCTGAAGATGAAGTAAAAGCCAAGTGTATTTGGGACTTAATGGAAGCCATTGATTCTTATATACCTGAGCCAAAACGTGAAATTGATCAGCCGTTCCTCATGCCGGTAGAGGATGTGTTTTCTATATCCGGACGTGGAACTGTAGCGACTGGTCGTATCGAGCGTGGCGTTGTACACGTAGGTGACGAGCTTGAGATTGTAGGTATCCGTGATACCCAGAAGACTACCTGTACTGGGGTTGAGATGTTCCGTAAGCTACTGGATGAAGGTCAGGCCGGTGATAATATCGGTGCGCTTCTGCGCGGTGTAAAACGTGAGGATATTGAGCGCGGTCAGGTACTTGCGAAGCCGAAGTCAATCACTCCCCACACGAAGTTCAATGCTGAGTGCTATATCCTTGGTAAAGATGAGGGTGGTCGTCATACACCTTTCTTTAACGGTTATCGGCCCCAGTTTTATTTCAGAACCACTGATGTTACCGGAGTTGTAACTCTCGCTGAGGGAGTTGAGATGGTAATGCCCGGCGATAATATCAGCGCAGCAGTAGAGTTGATCACGCCAATCGCTATGGATGTCGGCCTTCGTTTTGCCATCCGTGAGGGCGGGCGTACTGTTGGTGCCGGAGTTATCAGTGAAATTATTGCTTAAAGGTGTGTAATGATACCAACAGAAAAAATTCGTATCCGGCTCAAAGCATATGATCATAAATTGCTTGATCAATCTACTACCGAGATAGTTGAAACAGCCAGAAGAACAGGATCTGCTGTGGCAGGGCCGATACCTTTGCCTACCACAATCAATAAATATTGTGTTCTTCGTTCACCTCATGTGGATAAGAAATCTCGAGAACATTTTGAAATGAGAACCCATCGCCGTTTACTTGATATTCTGGAACCAACGCAGCAGACAATAGATCTGCTTATGAAGCTGGAATTGTCCGCAGGCGTCGATGTTGAAATCAAGCTGCCGTAAAAGGCACGACGTAAAGGTAAATTGAAGTATCGGGTAATATTATGCCAAAGTCAATGGGTATATTAGGGAAAAAAGTTGGGATGACTCGCGTGTATGGTGAGTTGGGACAAGCTGTTCCGGTTACGGTAATAGAGGCTGGTCCATGTAAGGTTCTGCAGGTTAAAACCAACGCTAAAGATGGTTACAATGCGATTCAGGTTGGTTTTGGGAATAAAAAGGCCAGTAGAATTAATAAATCGCTTTCCGGCCATTTTAAAAAATCGGATTCCGAGGGATTTTATTTCGTTCGTGAATTCAGGGTGGAAACGGACTCAGCCTATGAAGTCGGGCAGGAAATCACCCTTGATACTATTATGAAAGTCGGTGACAAAGTAGACATTCAAGGGACCAGCAAAGGGCGTGGTTTCCAGGGTGTAATTAAACGTCATGGGTTCAGTGGGGGTGGTTCCGGCCATGGATCAATGTTCCACAGGGCGCCTGGTTCCATTGGTTGCAGCGCTTATCCGGCAAGGGTCGTTAAGGGTAAAAAAATGCCCGGACGAATGGGTAACGATACCGTGTTAAGAAAGAACGTGGTGGTTGTTGACGTTCGGTCTGAGGAAAACGTTGTACTCCTGAAAGGACCGCTTCCTGGAGCAAAAAACGGCCTGTTGAAGATTTTTAAGAAATAATTGGAATTTGGTCTGACAGGTTCGAGGAGATTATTATGTCTACTGTAAATATAGTCAACACAAAGAATGAGAGTGTTGGCGAAATCGAGCTGAATGATGATGTGTTCAACCGTGAAGTAAAAGAATATATCCTTCATGAAGTTGTTCGTATGCAACGTGCAGCAAGACGTGCTGGTAATGCCTGCACGAAAACCCGAGTCGAAGTGAGTGGTGGTGGTAGAAAGCCCTGGAAACAGAAAGGGACGGGGCGAGCAAGAGCCGGTACTAATAGGTCCCCTCTGTGGCGTGGAGGTGGGGTCGCTTTCGGACCCAAGCCCAGAAACTACAGTTTCAAGTTAAATCGTAAGGTTAGACAACAGGCAGTTTCGATGGCTCTTAGCGCAAGATTCCAGGAAGGAAATTTGATCGTACTTGATGATTTCACTTTGGATCAAATCAAAACAAAGGATTTCGTAAATATTATGAATATCCTTGAGGTGGATAATGGGATAATAGTAGCAGACAATGCGACTGATAAGCTCACAAAATCTTCCCGTAACGTCAATGGTTACAAAGTGATGTCGTCTGAAGGTCTTAATGTCTATGACCTGCTGCTGCACAAAAAGGTGATTTTGCTACGACCGGTAATTGAAAACCTTGAGAAGAGGTTAATGGCATGAAAAACATCTATAGAGTACTACAAGGGCCATGTCTCACCGAGAAGGCTGCCTTGATGCAGGAAGAAGACGGCAAGATCGTTTTTAAAGTACATCGCAAGGCAAACAAGATAGAAGTGAAAAATGCAGTTGAGCTGATGTTCAATGTGAAGGTCAAAGATGTGAAAACTGTTACCCTTCACGGTAAAAAGAAACGGGTTGGAAAGACGGTTGGCTTTACCAATGATTGGAAAAAGGCCTATGTAACCTTGTCGGAAGGAACTATTAACTTTGCGGATGAACTGTAAAAGACAAATACGGTTATCTACCTTCTACATTAAATGTTTCTATCTAATCCAATAATGATGGAGCGATTGGGAAATCATGGCTATTAAAGTATATAAACCAACATCACCTGGTAAACGACAACAAGTGTCGTCTAAAAATCCGGATATATCAGCCAAGCGTCCGGAAAAAAGTCTTGTTTGTAGTCTTACTAAATCAGGTGGAAGAAATAATTACGGACGAATAACCTCACGACATATTGGTGGGGGGCATAAAAGAAAATACCGCATCATTGATTTTAAACGTAACAAGATTGATATTGATGCAGAAGTGATTGCAATAGAGTATGATCCAAACCGCTCAGCCAATATTGCTCTTTTGAGCTATAAAGATGGGGAAAAAAGATATATTCTTTCACCTGATGGTGTCTCGGTTGGTTCCATCATTGTGGCTGGTGATACAGTGGATATTAAACCAGGTAACTGTTTACCCTTGGTTAATATTCCACTCGGTACCATTATTCATAATATCGAGATGAAAATTGGTAAAGGCGCTCAGATGGTAAGGAGTGCTGGTACTGCAGCTCAATTGATGGCCAAAGAGGGTGGTTATGTACTGGTCAGGTTACCATCCGGAGAAGTAAGAAAATTTAACAACAATTGCCGTGCCTGCATTGGGCAGGTAGGTAATCGTGAGCACGAAAGCCAAAAGCTAGGGAAGGCAGGTCGTACCAGATGGATGGGGACGCGTCCCCATGTACGAGGTGTGGCAATGAACCCAGTTGATCATCCTATGGGTGGTGGTGAAGGAAAGAGTTCTGGTGGTAGGCATCCATGTAGTCCTTGGGGTATTCCGTCTAAAGGTTACAAGACCAGGAAAAAGAAGGCTTCTGACAGAATGATTGTCAAGAAGAGATCATAAGTTACGAGGAGTTAAGTATGTCACGCTCAATCAAAAAGGGTCCTTTCATCGATGATCATCTTCAAAAGAAAGTGACAGAAGCGTTTGAAAGCGGGTCCCGAAAGGTCATTAAGACATGGTCGAGGCGGTCCGATATAAGTCCCGAAATGGTTGGACTCACATTCGCTGTGCATAACGGGAAAAAATTTATACCGGTTTTTGTAACAGAGAACATGGTCGGTCATAAGCTCGGTGAGTTTTCGCCGACAAGAACCTACTATGGCCATGCCTCAGACAAAAAGGGTAAAAGATAGTTAGAAATGTCTAGTTTCTGGCAGGAATAATCAGGAGCATTAACTATGGAAGCAAAAGCCGTAGGAAAATATATTAGGATCTCACCACAAAAGGCCAGGTTGGTTGCCGATGTGGTAAGGGGGATGGGGGTTGATCAGGCAATAACTACCCTTCGCTATATGCCCAAGAAAGGTGCTGGTATATTACAAAAAGTTATCGAATCGGCCGTTGCAAATGCAACTCAGGATGATCAGACAGATGTCGATAATTTGTATGTGAAGAAAATTTTAATTGACGGTGGACCTTCCCTAAAAAGGATTCGTCCCAGAGCACAAGGTAGAGCTACAGGTATCATCAAAAGGACAAGTCACATCACAGTTGTTTTGGATGAGAACTAGTCTGGTTAGTTGCATTTTAACACCTTATAAACTCTAAAAACCCGATAAACGGGGTATGTGCCTAAGTCAAAAAATTTTTTCAAGAATGAGAAAATGCTTTGATGGGCACTGAAAATTAATAAAAATGGATTTGTTGGAGGACTGTTTTGGGGCAGAAGGTTAATCCACTCGGACTAAGACTGAATATTACCCGGACTTGGGATTCAATCTGGTATGCTGATAAGGAATATTCCACTTATCTGATTGAAGATCAAAAAATTAAAAAGTTTCTCAAAAAGAGACTTCTGCATGCTGGCTTGTCTAAGGTCAAAATTGAAAGGACAGGTGAGCAGGTAAGAATTAAACTCTTCACAGCTCGACCTGGGATTGTCATAGGCAAAAAAGGCGCTGAAATTGAGATTCTTAAAAAAGAGCTTGAAAACCTCATCACACGTAAAGTAACACTCGATATTCAGGAAGTTAGACGTCCTGAAGCGGATGCTCAGCTTGTAGCTGAAAATATTGCACAGCAACTTATACGGCGGATCGCCTTTCGTCGAGCAATGAAAAAAGCGGTAAGCTCTGCATTGCGATTTGGAGTAAAAGGTATTAAAATTTCTTGTTCTGGTCGATTAGGCGGAGCTGAGATGTCAAGGTGTGAGTGGGTTCGCGAGGGAAGAGTACCCCTTCATACCTTACGAGCCGATGTTGACTATGCCTTAGCCGAAGCCAATACTACCTATGGAATTATTGGGGTAAAAGTGTGGATATTCAACGGCGAAGTCCTGAGCGATTCCGATAAAGGGATTGCGCAGTAAGATTGCGGTTCAAGGGATTCCATAAATTATTCGGAGTAAATGATGTTAAGTCCTAAAAAGGTTAAACATAGAAAAGTTTTTAAAGGAAGATCCAGAGGGGTTGCTTTCCGTGGATCCTCAATATCCTTCGGTGATTATGCACTCAAGGCGACCATATGTGGCTTCATGTCGGCACAGCAGATAGAAGCTGCACGTATTACTATCAATAGGACAATGAAGCGTGGGGGAAAAGTTTGGATACGAGTTTTTCCCGATAAACCGCTTACCAGCAAGCCAGCCGAAACTCGTATGGGGAAGGGTAAGGGCAGTCCTGATTCATGGGTTGCTAAAGTAAAGCCAGGTACGATTCTGTATGAAATTACCGGGGTAAGCGAGGAACTTGCAATAAAAGCATTGACTCTTGCTGGTAATAAACTACCGTTTTCGACCAAAGTCGTATCAAAGAGAGGTACGTTATGAAATTGGAAGAAATCCGGAATATGTCCGAAGAGGATCTGCAAAAAAAATTAAAGGATCTTCGTGAAGAACTTGGTAAACTCTCTTTTCAACATCGGATAAGACCTCTCGAAGATACGTCTCGACTGAAGAAAATTAGAAAAGAAATTGCTAGAATCGAGACCATAAAAATGCAAACTGTCAACTGACAAGTTGTTAGGAAATTTAGTGCAGTATGGTATGATTCTAAAAAAAAATCACTAATTGACTAAACTATGAGTGAAATAAATAAATCAAGAAAGACAAGAACCGGTTCTGTTGTCAGCAACAGAATGGAAAAGAGTGTTGTCGTTCGGGTCGAGCGCAAGGTACGCCATAAGCTTTATGGCAAATTCATGAAGACAAGTGTCAAATACTTGGCTGATGATCCTGAGAACCAGTGCAACATCGGAGACACCGTTCTTATAGAAGAATGTCGACCGCTGAGTAAACGTAAGAGATGGCGGGTTAAGACAATACTGGAACAGGCGGTTTGATACCGGCCTCAAGTGTTAAGTCGATAGAAACGACTTGTTTCGGATGAGATATCAGGTGAAATTATGATACAAACAGAATCAGTACTTAATGTTGCTGACAATTCCGGTGCCAAGAAAGTTCTCTGCATTAGAGTTCTTGGTGGTACCGGAAAACGTTACGCTACCATAGGCGATGTAATTGTCGTTGCGGTAAAAGAAGCTATCCCAAATGCCAAAGTAAAAAAGGGCGATGTCATGAAAGCTGTTATCGTTCGTACTGCAAAAGAGATGAAACGTATGGACGATACTTGGGTTAAATTTGATGATAACGCGGCTGTAATGCTGGCGGCTTCGGGTGAGCCAGTTGGGACTCGTATTTTTGGACCGGTTGCTCGAGAATTAAGAAACCAAGGGTTCATGAAAATTATATCTTTGGCCCCAGAGGCTCTGTAAGCTCCCTTGCATGCAATGGGGAAAAGATACATTGATTGAATAAAGGTATAGCAATGAGACAGGGTAGAACATACCTGAAGAAAAATGATCAGGTTGAAGTAATTGCCGGTAAAGATAAGGGCAGAGTTGGGAAAGTTCTTCGGGTCCTTCGCGAAAAAGACAAGGTGGTCGTAGAGCGCATTAACATGATTAAGCGCCATACTAAGCCACAAGAGATGAATCAGCAGGGTCAGATTGTGGAAAAAGAAGCACCGATCCACGTTTCCAATCTTCAACTCATCTGTCCTGAGTGCACCAAAACAGGTCGCATAGGGAAGAAGGTCCTCGATGATGGTACCAAGGTACGCTATTGCAAGAGTTGTGGCGGATCCATCGAGAGTAAATCATAGATTATCAAATACGGTACGCTAGGAGTTATACATGGGTGCGCTTAAAGATATATATATAAACGAGTGTGTACCTGCGCTCAAGGAGGAATTTGGCTATAAAAATGCCATGCAAATTCCTCAAATCACAAAGATAGTTCTTAATATGGGTTTAGGTGAGGCAGTTCAAAATCCTAAAATAGTAGATGGAGCTGCTCAAGAACTCAGCATGATTGCCGGCCAGAAGGCGGTTATTACCAAAGCGAAAAAATCGATAGCGACGTTTAAACTACGTGAGGGAATGCCGATTGGCTGCTGTGTAACTCTCCGTGGTGATAGAATGTATGATTTTTTCAGCAAGTTGGTAAACATTGCCTTGCCTCGAGTAAGAGATTTTAGAGGGTTGTCCCCAAAAGGTTTCGACAGGCGTGGTAATTATTCAATGGGTATTACCGAGCAGATCATATTCCCGGAAATAGATTACGATAAAATTGATAAGATCAAGGGGCTGAATATTACCATAGTCACCTCTGCGAAAACCGATAAAGAGGGCTATTCTCTGCTAAAGATGATGGGAATGCCTTTTAAAAAATAATCATTTTCTGAAAAATTCTTTAATTGAGAAAACTTGGAGGTCGGTTTGGCTAAGAAATCCATAATTGCAAAATCAGAACGCAAACCTAAGTTCGGTGTGCGAAAATATAATAGATGTCCACTTTGTGGCCGTCCCAGAGCGTTCATCAGAAAATTTGGTATTTGCAGAATCTGCTTCCGTAAACTGGCTCTCAGCGGTGAAATTACCGGTGTCACCAAATCCAGTTGGTAGATACTGTTCGTGTCGCTGTTTGAACTCGTTTACAATTTTGAAAATAAGGAGTGTTCGCTATGTCAATGAGCGATCCCCTGGCAGATATGCTGACCAGGATAAGAAATGCAGTAATGGCTAAGTTTGATTCAGTTGAGATGCCAACCTCTACTGTCAAAGTTGATGTTGCTAAGGTACTTAAGGCAGAAGGTTTCATTGGAAACTATAAAGTCATCCCTGGAAAAATTCAGGGTACTTTGAAAATTGATCTGAAATACAGTTCGGCGAACGAGAGCGTTATCACCGGAATAAAAAGGGTAAGCAAACCCGGCCTTCGTCAATATGCCAAGGCAGATGCTATTCCCAAGGTGTTGAATGGACTCGGGGTCGCTATTATATCCACCTCAAAAGGTATTGTGACTGATAAGACAGCACGATCACTGAATACTGGTGGAGAGATAATTTGTGAGGTCTGGTAGGCCCGCGGATAACGGAGGAAATTATGTCTCGTATTGGTAAACAACCAATTCCGGTACCCGCAGGGGTTAAGATAGATCTGCGGGGTCAGAATATTACGGTTACTGGAATTAAAGGAACTTTGCAACGTGAAATTGTTCAGGATGTAGATGTTCAAATTCAGGACAATATAATCCAGGTCAGTAACCGCATTGAAAACACAAAAGTAAATGCATTCAGAGGGCTTACTAGAAGTTTAATCAACAACATGATTACCGGGGTTGTCGAAGGCTTCAAAAAAGTATTGATTATCGAGGGAGTAGGCTATAAAGCTAATGTAAGTGGTAACACTTTGACTCTTAATGTCGGATACTCGAATCCTGTGAATTTTCAGTTGCCAAAGGAAGTTACAGCTACCGTAGAAGGAAACACTAAAATCGTTGTGGAATGCATCGA
Organism: uncultured delta proteobacterium; assembly: GCA_963709755.1. Lineage (GTDB taxonomy): Bacteria > Desulfobacterota > Desulfobulbia > Desulfobulbales > Desulfocapsaceae > Desulforhopalus_A. Next base: position 453,785 of record CAVPXO010000001.1, on the reverse strand, counting down.
TAAAGAATTACTTGGACTGGTTGCATCAAGAATTCGCCAAATTCGAAAGCCTGAGCCATATAAAGGCAAAGGCATTCGGTATGAAGGTGAACATATCGTAAGAAAAGTTGGCAAATCTGGCGCCAAATAAATTTGTGCTGTCAAAAAGGTCAATAATAAACTGAATGGTAAACTGCAATGGCTAAGACGAATTTCAAGACCATAGCTAGGGCCAAACGCGTTCGCAGGATTAGGAAGAAAATTTCCGGTACCAGTGAGCGTCCTAGGTTGAGAGTCTTTAAGAGTAATAAACATATGTACGCGCAAATAATTGATGATATGGCCGGACATACACTAGTATCCATGTCAACTGTAGATAAAGAGTTCGAGCCTGGTGACGAAAAAGGTAAGGTCGCTGTTGCAAAGCGAATTGGAGTTGTACTTGCTACTCGCGCAAAGGCCGCTGGAATAAGCAAAGTGATTTTTGATCGAGGTGGATCTGTTTATCACGGCCGGGTGAAATCCCTTTCCGATGGTGCTCGGGAAGGTGGTCTTGAATTTTAATGATATCTATTATAACGGGGGTGTCCCTTGTCTGATTTCAAACGTTCCAAAAGTGTTGCTACTGAGGAACTGATCGAGAAGATTGTTTTTATCAACCGGGTTGCAAAAGTTGTAAAAGGTGGTCGTAGATTCAGTTTTAGTGCCATTGTCGTTGTCGGTGATGGAAACGGAAAAGTTGGCTATGGCCTTGGGAAAGCAAACCAGGTTCCTGATGCTATTCGGAAGGGTATAGAGCAAGCGCGAAAGAGCATGTTTGCAGTTTCCCTCACTGAGAATTCTATACCCCACCAGGTTATTGGAAAATTCGGAGCTGGAAAAGTTTTGTTGAAACCAGCATCAGCGGGTACTGGTCTTATTGCTGGTGGTCCAGTGAGAGCGGTGCTTGAAGCAGCCGGCGTTTCAAATATTCTCACAAAATGCCTGGGATCACATAATCCTCATAATATGGTCAAGGCTACGCTGGCCGGGTTAGGCGCACTGCGAACGGCTAAAAGTATAGCAGAGATGCGTGGTAAAACCGTAGAAGAAATTACTGCTTAATTACAACGTTAACATTGCCGGATTAGTGAATGGCGATCATTGTTGTGTAATAATTGATTAAAAGAAGGTAGTCGAATGGCCGAGACAATTACATTTACTCTGATTAAGAGTGGCATTGGCAGTACAAAGAAGATCAATGCAACCCTAACAGGGCTGGGGCTCACCAAAATGAATAAAACTGTAACAAGAAAAGATACTCCTGAAATGAGAGGCATGCTTAGAAAGGTGTCTCATCTTGTTCGTATGGAGGAGGTATAGCATGTTAACTTTAGCGAATCTCTCTCCCCAAGCTGGCTCGACAAAACAACCTAAACGTGTAGGCAGGGGCCCCGGAAGCGGGCATGGAAAAACTGCTGGTCGGGGCCATAAAGGTTTTAAATCTCGTTCCGGCTCTGGAGTTAAACCTGGTTTTGAGGGTGGACAGATGCCATTGCAGCGTCGTTTACCAAAACGAGGATTTAATAATATCTTCAAAAAAGAATATGCATTGGTATCACTCGCTCAGCTTGATGGATTAGGTGGTGATGAAATAATCACCGTTGATGCTCTTGTTGCTGCAGGCATTGTTAAAAAGGGTATGTTGGTTAAAGTCCTTGCCAATGGAGAGGTGACAAAACCGTTGAAAGTTCAGGTAGATAAAATCAGTAAGGCTGCAGAAATCAAGATTGAGACTGCAGGTGGTACTGTTACTACCGGAGAGCAAAAAGAGGTTTAAGGTTCTTGTGTACTTTCCAAACTTGCTTGACTTTTTTAGTACCTCTTCATGAGTTTACAATTTGAAAAGGTAAATTCAGATTACTAAAAAACCCGATTTTTAAAAAGTAGCATTGTACAAAGGTATTGATAATGAGTGGATTGCAGAGTGCTGCAAATATACCAGAGCTGCGTAGGCGTGTATTATTTACGCTTATAATGCTTGCTGTTTACAGGATGGGGGTACAGATCCCTACTCCTGGAATAAACGGAGAGGCACTGTCGGCTTTTTTCAACCAAAATGCTGGTACTTTGTTTGGCATGTTTAACATGTTTTCCGGTGGTGCTTTATCAAATTTTTCTATTTTTGCCCTGGGCATTATGCCATATATTAGTGCTTCGATTATCATCCAGTTATTGACAGTGGTGATTCCGCAATTAGAGGCTCTAAAAAAAGAAGGACAAGCTGGAACAAGAAAAATCACTCAATATACACGATATGGAACAGTATTATTGAGTATTATTCAGGGATCTTTTATCGCTGTCGGACTTCAGGGCATGACAGGTCCTGGAGGGGAGGCAATTGTTCTTGCTCCCGGTCTTGAATTTAAACTTATGACTGTGTTGACACTCACGTCAGGCACCGCATTTATAATGTGGCTTGGTGAGCAGATGACAGAAAGAGGAATAGGAAACGGAATATCACTTATCATATTTGCAGGGATTGTTGCACGAGGTCCTTCGGCCATTGTCAACTCCATTCAATTGGTACAGGCAGGCGAAATTTCACTTTTCTTTGTTCCTTTTCTTGTCCTCTTTATGTTTGGGGTAGTTGCAGTTATCGTATTTTTTGAGACCTCTCAAAGAAGAATTCCGATACAGTATGCTAAAAGGGTCGTGGGTAGAAAGGTATATGGTGGGCAGAGTTCACATTTACCTTTGAAAATCAATATTTCCGGTGTTATTCCACCAATTTTTGCTTCTTCCATCATGATGTTTCCTGCAACTATTGGCAGTTTTATCAATATTGATTGGGTACAGCGAATTTCTGCTGCAATGTCACCAGGAACAATTTATTACTATATCTGTTATGTTGGAATGATCGTCTTTTTCTGTTTTTTTTATACAGCAGTAACTTTCAAACCAGAAGATGTTGCGGAGAATCTTAAAAAAAATGGTGGTTTTATTCCTGGTATTCGTCCTGGTAAAAAAACCGCTGAGTTTATTGACAAGGTATTAACTCGTCTTACCGTTGTGGGTGCTATTTATCTTAGTACAGTATGTGTGTTACCTACCATTCTGATTTCTAAATTTAATATACCCTTCTTTTTTGGGGGGACCGCTTTATTGATTGTTGTCGGTGTTGGTATTGATACTATCTCTCAGATTGAATCTCATTTGCATATGCGAAATTATGAAGGTTTTATGAAGCAGGGAAGAATTAAAGGTCGTAGGTAAAGAGAGAGTGGCGGCATCCGATCGTAAAAATCGGGGTAGGAATATTGTCATCAAAACACCTGATGAAATTCTTATCATGCAAGAAGCAAATCAGATTGTTGCTGAAACATTGACAATGCTTCAAGGTGTAGTTGACGTAGGAATTTCTACTTGGGAACTTGATAAGCTGGCAGAAGAATTTTGCGTTATAAGAAGGGCCAAACCCGCTTTTAAAGGCTACAGAGGTTTTCCTGGAAGTCTTTGTGTTTCCGTTAATGAAGAAGTTGTGCATGGTATTCCTTCCAGGAAGAAAAAGCTGAGAAAGGGAGATATAATATCTATCGATTTCGGCGTGTTATTTAAAGGCTTTTACGGTGACTCTGCGGTAACACTTCCGGTTGGGAAAATATCTTATGATGTTAACCTACTACTTGAAACGACCCAAAAAGGTTTGGAAAAAGGTATTGAACAGGTAGTTGTTGGAAATAGGGTTGGAGATATCTCCAAGGCAATTCAAGAATACGTTGAGGCAAACGGTTTTTCTGTTGTTAGACAATTTGTAGGTCATGGTATTGGCACTGAACTGCATGAAGCTCCTGAAATACCAAATTTTTTTCAGGGTGAACATACTGTTCGATTAATACCAGGCATGGTACTGGCCATTGAACCAATGGTCAACATGGGCACACATAAAGTTAAAGTGATGAGAGATGGGTGGACGGTTATCACCAATGATAAAAAGCCATCGGCTCATTTTGAACATTCCATTGCTGTAACTGAAAATGGGCCACTCGTTCTGAGTTCTCTGGAAAAGTAATGGCGTGGCAAAATATTTCTTCTCTTTTAAGGGAAGCTGTATTATACTGTTCCGTTTTTAACTGAACTTTGAATTTTCAGGATATTAAATGTCAAAAGAAGAAGCAATTGAAGTAGAAGGCACGATTATAGAACCCTTACCAAATGCGATGTTTCGCGTTGAATTAGATAACGGTCATAAGGTGCTGGCCCATATTTCCGGAAAAATGCGAATGCATTTTATTAAAATATTGCCTGGAGATCGGGTTACAATCGAACTCTCTCCTTATGATCTGAATAGGGGACGGGTTACGTTTCGGGCAAAGAATGCCAAAAAGAAAAAATAGAGAGTTTGTTTATCATGAAAGTACGCGCGTCTGTAAAGAAAATGTGCAGTGATTGTAAGATCTTCAAGCGCAACGGTATTGTTCGCGTTTCCTGTAAGATAAAAAAACATAAACAGAGGCAGGGATAAACAGGTAACGCCTATAAGGTGTTATCGCTTTTAATTACCTACTTCTTTTAAGGAGATGTAACTTGGCACGTATAGCAGGAATTGACCTTCCAAAAAATAAGCACATGGATCGGGCGTTAACTTATATACACGGTATTGGGTTGACCTCTGCAAGAAAGATTCTTGATAAAGTAGATCTGCCATTCACCATGAATAGCGATGATCTGGACGGTGACGATGTAAATCGGATACGGAAGGTGCTTGAAGAGGAGTACATCGTTGAGGGTGATCGCAGGCGAGAAGTGTCCATGGACATTAAAAGGCTGACCGATCTGGGATGTTATCGTGGTCGTCGTCATCGCATGGGGTTACCCGTTCGTGGGCAGAAGACCAAGACGAATGCCCGAACCCGGAAAGGGCCGCGTCGAAATGCGGGTCGCCGAAAATAATTGAACTCAATACAGGTGTAAGTTATGGCTGTAGCTAAAAAAAGGAAAATAAAAAAGAACATACCTGAAGGTATTGTTTTTATTTATTCTACTTTCAACAATACTATTGTTACAATTTCCGACAAACAGGGAAATGTAATTTCCTGGTGTAGTGCTGGCGTTCTAGGTTTTAAAGGTTCGCGCAAAAGTACTCCTTTTGCTGCACAGAATGCTTTGGCAGATGCTGCTAAGAAGGCTGCAGATGTCGGTATGCGAAAGGTTGAAGTTAAGGTAAAAGGACCTGGTCCTGGACGGGAGGCAGCATTACGTGCTCTCATTACAACCGGATTCGAGGTTAGTCGCATTTGTGATGTTACTCCAATCCCACATAATGGATGTAAACCTCCAAAGCGCCGTAGAGTATAACGGCATTGTATAATTGCTATAGAATCTAACCCCACGGAAAAGCGTGGGATAAGAACCTTTGCTGTATTTCTTGTCGGAAAACGATGGGGATTTCAAAGGTACTAATGAAAATGGAGGCCTAAGTTGGCTAGAAATATTGGTGCTGCGTGTCGTCGATGCAGAAGAGAAAATTTAAAATTGTACCTTAAAGGTGACCGTTGCTACTCAGATAAATGCTCGTTCGAAAGGAGAGCATTCGGTCCAGGGCAGCATGGACAAGCCAGATTTAAAAAATTATCGGACTATGCCGTACAGCTTCGAGAAAAGCAGAAAGTAAAGAGCATGTATGGCATGCTTGAGGGACAATTTCGCCTGAGCTTTCAAAAGGCTGATGCGCAGAAGGGTGTAACGGGTGAAAATCTGCTTATCCTTATTGAACGGCGCTTGGATAATACCATATTTCGGATCGGCTTTGCTTCTTCAAGGAATCAGGCGCGTCAGTTGGTACGTCACAATCATATCCAGATCAATGGCAGAAAAGTAAATGTGCCTTCATTTTTGGTATCACCAGGTGATGTTATTACACTGAAAGAAAAAAGTCGAGCTAACACTGTTATCAATGAAAATATTGAGGCTGTAGTTCGTCGAGGAGTTCCGAGTTGGCTCGAACTGGAAAAAGATAACTATAAGGCCACGGTTAAAGCCCTTCCAAACAGAGAAGAATTGACCTTGCCAATCCAGGAACAGCTGATCGTAGAACTCTATTCAAAATAATAGTGTGTAATATGAGCCAGGCTTTGGTCTTTTACCGGTGCAAAATCTGGCTAGCTACCGATACACATTGATCCTGAAAAGAGTCTAATTAAGGCATTAACTACTACGTTAGTAGAAACGCAGAGAAGGAAATCTATGACTCAAGTTGCCGACGAAAAAATACCGTTTCACCGAAACTGGCATGAGCTGATAAAACCTGAGAAGTTAGAGGTTGACAGGGAAAAATATACCGAAATATACGGTAAATTTATTTGTCAGCCCCTTGAAAGAGGATTCGCCACCACAATCGGTAACACTTTGCGCCGTATCCTTTTGTCATCTATTCAGGGTGCAGCGATTACCTCGGTTAAGATTGATGGTGCACTGCATGAGTTCACTTCCATGAAGGATATTATGGAAGATGTCAGTGAGATCATACTCAATCTCAAGCAGGTACGAATCAAACTGCATTCACCGGAGTCGCAAAAGGTAATAATTGATAAGAATGGGCCTGGTGTTGTCACTGCAGGAGATATTGTTGAATCCGGTTACGTAGAGGTAATGAATAAAGATCAGGTTATCTGCACATTAACCGGTGATACATCTTTTCATGCAGAGATGACAGTCGATTGGGGCAAGGGGTATCAACCAGCCGAAAAGATGGATAAAGAGAATCTCTCTATCGGACAGATACCAATAGATGCTATATTCACTCCTGTCAAAAAGATACAGTACAGCACATCACAGGCACGAGTAGGACAACAGACGGATTACGATAAACTGATTATCGAGATTGAAACGGATGGTAGTTTGAGACCAGAGAACGCGCTGGCATATGCTGCGAAGATTCTGAAAGAGCAATTGACTATCTTTATTAATTTTGATGAGGAAGAAGCTGAGCCTGAAGTCCTGGTAGATTCCAGTAAAGATTCAGAACCATTGAATCCCTATCTTGATAAACCAGTTGAAGATCTTGAGCTTTCTGTTCGTTCAGCTAATTGTCTAAAGAACGCGGATATCAATTACATAGGCGATCTTGCTCAGAAAACTGACCAAGAGATGCTGAAAACCAAAAATTTTGGTCGCAAGTCGCTCAACGAGATAAAAGCTCTGCTTTCCGAAATGGATCTGACGCTTGGTATGAAGTTTGAAAGTTGGATTCCACCGCATCAGCGTGCAGAGAGAGAGGAAGGATAGTCTTTAGACTGTCAGTAAGCATTTATAATCAATTGAAAGTTACCATATCAGGATTTAAGTAGTAGCTGAGGATATAGAGATGAGACATAAATTAGCAGGTAGAAGATTGGGCCGTACCACTTCACACAGGATGGCAATGTTCAGAAATATGGTCACCTCTCTTTTTGAGCATGAACGCATTGTCACTACTACTGAAAAAGCAAAAGAACTCCGACCAATCGCTGAGAAGATGATCACATTAGGTAAGCGCGGAGATCTTCATGCAAGAAGACAAGCTTTGTCTTTTATACGCCGCAAGGATGTTGTTGAAAAGCTTTTCACCGAAATTAAGGATAAATTTATCGATCGAAAGGGTGGTTACACTCGCATCCTTAAAACGGGTGTTAGGAACGGAGATGCAGCCAGCATGGCAATAATTGAACTTGTTGGCTATGAAGAGACCATTGAGGTTCCAGTAGCTGAAAGTTAATTTGATCTACAAATAGAGTAAAAAGCTGGCTGGGATTTTTTGTCCCCTGCCAGCTTTTTTTTTGTTGATAGTTGTTTGATAAATGGAGGTTATCTTGGAAAATGGTGTTAATAAATTTCCCGAGGGTATGGTTCCTCTTGGCAATGATGAGTTCCAGTTCGACTGCCATCCGGGAGTGGAGTGTTTCACTCTTTGTTGTCGAAATGTTGATATGAATCTATACCCTTACGATATAATCCGACTGAAATTGGCTCTCGACATCCATTCGGAAAAATTTATGCGAACATATACTGTTACTGAAAAAGGGGACAATCCTTTTTTTCCAACAGTAAAACTCAAATTGACTGATGATAATAAAAATGCCTGTCCATTTTTAAATTCTGAAGGATGTTCAGTTTACCAGAATCGGCCTTCAGCATGCAGAACATATCCTCTGGAAAGAGCAGTTGATCGTTCCAGGGTTGGTAGTACGAGCAATGAGTATTATTTTTTAACAAACCACTCATACTGTCTTGGTCATAAGGAAGAGAATTGCCAGGTTGTGAATACCTGGATTAGAAAGCAGCAGCTTCTTGATTACAATGCCATGAATGAATTATGGGCGGAAATCGATACAATCTTTAGTCTTAATCCATGGAAGGGTGAAGGTACTGCGGGTGAGAAGCAACAGCTTGCATTTATGGTATGTTACAATATAGACGGATTTAGGCGTTTTGTAGAGGAACATGCACTTCTCAAACAATTTATGCTTGATAAAGATTTTAAAAAGCGGATAGCTAAAGAGGATGGAGAGCTACTCAAATTCGGGTTCCAGTGGCTACGATTGATTCTTACCGGAAAAAGCTCTTTGATGAGAAAATAGGTTTCTCCTGTCCAATTTATAACCATGAGTTGCAAAGCAATGAAACATGTGGTACAGAATGACGTTGTTCTTTTTATATAGTAGACTAAGGTGGCCTACTTCGAGATCCCGATAAAAGGGAATAGGGCCTACGAGATTATTTTCTTTGGATAAGTTAAGATTATAATTTCCGAGGCACAACTACACACATCTTCGCTCGCAACTGGTGTCGGAAAGCATCGTATTGATGTTCACGATTACAGAAGGTGGAGGAATAACCAGAAACGGAGAATATTATGGCATACGCCACAGTTAAAGACATGCTTACGGCCGGCGTGCATTTCGGTCATCAAACGAGACGTTGGAATCCTAAAATGAAGCCCTATATTTATGGGCCTCGTAATGGAATTTATATTATAAACCTGGATGTCACAAAACGTCTTTTCGATAAAGCATGCGATTTTATTACCGAAGAAATCAAAAAGGGCGGGTCTGTTCTTTTCGTTGGCACAAAGCGACAGGCACAGGCTATTATCAGTGATGAAGCAAAACGTGCAGGCATGTATTACGTAGATCATCGCTGGCTAGGCGGAATGCTTACAAATTTCCAGACCATTAAAAATAGCATTGACAGACTGAAACTTATTGAATCTATGCAGGCTGACGGCTCCATAAACAGGTTCCCCAAAAAGGAAATGGTACTTATGGAAAAAGAGCGCATCAAGCTCGAGAGAAACGTTGGTGGCATTAAAAATATGCGTTCCTTGCCTTCGGTATTGTTTGTTGTCGATCCGCGCAAGGAAGCTATTGCCGTAAGTGAAGCTGTAAAACTTGGTATTCCTGTCGTTGCTATGGCTGACACCAACTGTGATCCTGATAATATCGATTTTGTTATTCCAGGCAATGACGATGCCATCAGGTCTATCAGGCTTATCAGTTATCATGTTGCTGAAGCGGTATTGACAGGACAGGCCCAGCGTGATGGAGAAAATGCTTCTGATGAAGCAGTTGCAGCTTCCATGGCTGATGTAGCTGTTGAAATCCAGGGTGATGCAACGGAAGCAGAAGCGTAATAGTACCAGAGCCCGTTTTTGTTCTGCTCCGGTGATGAAAGTGGCGTTTATTTAGAGGGGCTGTCTTGGGACCGCCCCTTTTTCGTATGTATATGTCATGAACATTTTTTCAGCAGCTTTATTGGTTGTTTTGAAAAACAAAAATATTATTAAAAGAAAGACAAAGGAGATTTACCATGGCAATTACAAGTAAGATGGTAAAAGATCTGCGGGATAAAACTCAGGCGGGCATGATGGATTGTAAAAAAGCCCTTGAGAAAACCGATGGTGATATGGAAAAGGCTGTTGATCTGCTTCGTCAGAAAGGATTGGCAGTTGCTGCAAAAAGAGCAGGCCGAGCAACAAGTGAGGGAGTTATTGAAACATATATCCACGCAGGCGGCAAACTGGGCGTAATGGTTGAGTTGGGTTGTGAAACTGATTTCGTTGCAAAAAATGACGACTTTAGGGAATTTGCTAAAGATATTGCTATGCATATAGCCGCAGCTTCCCCTATCGCTATTACCAGAGAAGAAGTGCCGGCAGCTGTGATTGCTCGGGAAAAGGAAATTTATGTTCAGCAGGCACTCGATTCAGGCAAACCTGAAGCGATTGTTGAGAAGATGGTATCTGGTAAAGTCGAAAAATACCTTGCTGATATTGTTCTCCTCGAACAGAAGTTTGTCAAAAATCCTGACCTTTCCATTCAAGATCTTTTGAATGAACTGGTTGGAAGAATTGGTGAAAATATTTCTATAAAAAAATTTGCCCGTTTTCAGGTCGGTGTAGAATAATATCTCCCCAGCAGGTGGGTAAATCACAAGCCACCTGCTAAAAGAAAATCAGCTTTCGTCTCGAGAATATCTTTTCAAGGAAAACATTATGACAGAAAAGTTACAGTACAAGAGAATACTGCTGAAGCTTAGTGGTGAGGCATTGATGGGGAGTGATGCCTACGGTATCAATACCAAGATACTTGAATTTGTTGCTGCTGAAGTGAAAGAAGTGGTAGAAACTGGTGTTGAGCTTGGCATGGTAATAGGTGCCGGGAATATTTTCAGGGGAGTTGCCGGAGCAAGCAAGGGGATGGACCGTACCACGGCAGACAATATGGGTATGCTTGCTACGGTTATGAATAGTTTGGCAATGCAGGATGCTCTTGAACGAATCGGAGTCATTACACGGGTAATGTCAGCAATTCCCATGCAATCTGTTTCAGAGCCATATATAAGAAGAAGGGCGACCAGGCACCTCGAAAAAGGAAGGGTTGTAATTTTTGCCGCCGGAACAGGGAATCCTTATTTTACTACAGATTCAGCTGGTGTTCTTCGGGCGCTGGAAATTGATGCCGATGTTGTTATTAAAGCAACTAAGGTCGATGGTGTGTATGACATGGACCCTGCTCTGCATCCTGAAGCTGTAAAATTTGATCGACTTACCTATGATGATGTCCTGCAGAAAGGGTTACGTGTCATGGATGCCGCCGGAATTGCTCTTGCCAAAGAAGACAATCTGCCTATTATGGTACTGAACATGGTGGTAGCAGGGAATATCAAACGTGCTGCAATTGGTGAGAGTATCGGCACGCTGATAACATCATAAATTCCGATCGAGCAAATGATCAAAAGTAGAGGATAAAACTATGAACGAAGCGATCCTGGAACTGTCTGATAAGATGGAGAAGAGTGTTGATGCCTTTAAAAAGGAATTGGCCAAAGTCCGTACAGGTAGGGCTTCTCTTGCAATTCTTGATGGTATTGTCGTTGATGCCTACGGAAGTTCCATGCCCATCAATCAGGTTGGATCTATTACTATTCCGGAAAGCAGATTAATTGTTATCCAACCTTGGGATCCCCAGATGTTACCTGCCATCGAGAAGGCTATTCTCAAATCCTCTCTAGGGCTTAACCCCATTGGCGATGGTAAGGTTATTCGCCTGAATATTCCTCAGTTGACAGAAGAACGTCGTCGGGATTTGGTGAAGTCGGTGAAAAAGGTAGCTGAAGAATTTCGTGTAGCAATCAGAAATATCCGAAGAGAAGCCATTGAAATATTGAAGAAACAAAAAAAGGATAAAGAAATTTCTGAAGACGAACTCTTTAAATATCAAGACGAAGCCCAGAGCGAAACAGATTCATATATTAAACTTATTGACGAAGTTACGGCCAACAAAGAAAAAGAGGTTATGGAGGTCTGATTTTCTTGTCGTTTTTTTCCATAGCACATTAACCTGGGTTTCGTATGTCTGGCACCTCCACAATTGATCTTACCCGTCTTCCTCGTCACGTCGCTATTATAATGGACGGAAATGGGAGATGGGCTCAGAAGAGACATCAACCCAGGTTGTTTGGTCATAAAGCCGGCGCTGAATCTGTTCAGAATATTGTAGAAACCTGTCGGGAAATTGGCATTGAGTTTCTTACCCTGTATGCCTTTTCATCTGAGAACTGGAGTCGACCCGCACAGGAAGTAACCGGTTTGATGTCAATCCTGAAAAATTACCTTGAATCAGAATTGCCAAAGATGCAGAAAAACGGCATTCGACTATTGTCTATAGGTGACAGGGGACGTTTGCCTGCGGTTGTGCGGGAGTCTCTGGAAAGAGGGATTGAAGCAACTTCCGGGAATTCCGACCTCACTCTGAATCTTGCACTAAGCTATGGTAGTCGTGACGAAATTCTGCGTGCAGTGAAAAAGATAAGCAGACTCTGCATGCAGGGTGACATGACTCCCGAACAAGTATCTGATCAGACAATAGCGGAAAATCTGGATACCTCTATGTTACCGGATCCGGATCTCTTGATACGCACAGGAGGGGAAGCGAGATTGTCTAACTTCCTCCTGTGGCAAATTTCCTACTCCGAAATTTATTTTACCGAAACAATGTGGCCGGATTTCCGAAAAGAAGTGTTTTTACAGGCGCTTTCGGAATACCAGACTCGGGAGAGACGATTCGGGCGTACAGGCGAACAACTGCATCATTCTGAGTAGATTATGGAACGTATTGTCCCAGGATTGTTGATCGCCTTTTTATGGCTCCTCTTATTGCTTATTGGTTCTGCGCAACTCTTTTGCTTGTTGATTGCTCCGATAGTATTGGTGGCTGCCAACGAGTACGTGAAAATGGCTGATGCACGAAAGACGGCTTTACCGGAACGTTGGCTGCTTAACGTCATCCTGGCCATGCCCGTTATCGTAATCTGTCTATATCCTCATGCAAATATCATTCTCCCAACCATACTGGGATCTTTTTTTGCGCTGACCAGTTATTTCCTGTGTCGTTATAAAAATATTGTCGACAGTTACAATCTTTTCTGTCGCCTAAGTTTTGGAGTAATTTACATAGGTGTTCTTGGAGTACACTTTGTTCTTCTGCGTTTTCTTCCTGATGGCGGCAGTTGGCTGATAATTGCCTCGTCCATAACTGCCTGCTCCGACACCGGGGCTTATTTCGTCGGCAGGGCGCTAGGCAAAAGGAAACTCTGCCGGAACATAAGTCCCAATAAAACTGTGGAAGGTGCAGTAGGTGGCCTTGTGTTAGGTGTTCTGGGGGCATTGGTTTTTGCAGTATTGCTCCTCCCGGCATTTAACTGGTTTTTTATAATTGGGGCTGCTGTTTTTCTGGGCGTTGTCGGCATTGCTGGTGATCTCACCGAATCTATTATCAAACGAGGCACGGCCACAAAGGATTCCGGCAGCTGTCTGGCGGGCCATGGCGGGGTACTTGACCGAGTTGATTCGCTGCTTTTCGTTTGCCCGATTCTCTATTACCTTCTAGTTTTCCTGAGGATATAATGAGGTGTGTTTCTCTGTTAGGTTCCACCGGTTCTATTGGCGTTAATGTACTCAACGTCGTCAGACAGTTTCCTGAACGGTATAAGATCGTTGCCCTGGCAGCCGGCAGCAATGTGCAACGACTGGCCGAACAGGTAATAGAATTCAAGCCAGAGTTAATTTCTATAGGCGATGAGCAGAAAGTTCATGCACTCCGACTGCTTTTACCTGCAGTATATCAAAACCGAATCGTGCATGGTACCGAGGGGAATAGTCTTGTGGCAGCCTTCCCTGCGGCTGATTTTACATTTTCGGCTATTGTAGGTGCAGCGGGACTGTTGCCAACTTTAGCAGCCATTGAGGCGGGCAAGGATATAGGTCTTGCCAACAAGGAAACCCTGGTCATGGCAGGCAGAATAGTCATGACAGCGGTGGTGGAAAAAAAGGTTAAGCTTCTACCTGTTGATTCGGAACATTCTGCAATTTTCCAAGCGCTTGAAGCCGGACGAAGAAAAGATCTGAAAAAAATTATTCTCACTGCTTCCGGCGGTCCTTTCCGTGGAATGAGCCAGCAGCATTTACAGCATGTTACCAGAGAGCAGGCTCTAAATCATCCCAAATGGAATATGGGCAGGAAAATTTCCATAGACTCGGCAACATTGATGAATAAGGGATTGGAGGTTATTGAGGCGAGATGGCTTTTTGAAGTTGAGAATACAGCGATCGATGTGGTAGTGCACCCCCAATCGATAGTTCATTCTTTGGTGGAATATAAGGATGGATCTGTCCTGGCCCAGCTTGGAATTCCTGATATGCGTATTCCCATTTCCTATGCTCTCTCCTATCCTGCCAGACTGCCGCTTAAGCTAAAATCGCTCAATCTTGCTGAGTGTGGTATGCTCGAGTTTCTTGAACCGGATTATCTATCTTTTCCAGCCTTGAATCTCGCTTTTGCTGCTCTGGAAAGTGGTGGTGTTTTACCGGCAGTACTCAATAGCGCTAACGAAGTAGCGGTTGAAGCATTTCTTCAGTCGAAGATAACTTTTCCACAAATAACAGAGACAGTTGCCCGAACAATGGATATTGTACATCAAGGCAGCGAGGAAATCCTTGATGATATTCTCGGCGCAGATGCTACCGCAAGGCGAGAAGCACATCGACTTATTGAGAGCAAAAACTAACTGCAAAGAGTGAGAAAAGGATTTCAAATTTTCCGGCATTTAAATATACGTTGCTTAATCTGAGCGGCGTTTTCCTATAATTGATTCTTATTATGACAACAATTTTTTCATTTATATTGGTTCTTGGTCTCCTTATCTTTGTCCATGAATTTGGGCATTTTGTCTTTGCCAAGTTATTCGGCGTTCGTGTGCTGAAATTCTCCCTAGGATTTGGCCCGAGGGTTGTGGGAAAGGTAATTGGCGAGACCGAATACGTCATTTCTGCATTTCCTCTCGGTGGGTTTGTCAAAATGTTTGGAGAAAATCCGGACGAACAGCAGATAGAAAGTGATGAAAGAGATCGCTCTTTTGCTCACAAACCTGTTTGGCAGAGGTTTTTTGTTGTTTTAGCCGGGCCGCTTTTTAATATTATTTTTTCTGTAGTTCTCTTCTTTGCAGTGTTTAGTTTTGTTGGTATTCCGACAGCTGTTGATACAACTCAAATTGGTAAAGTTAATGAAAATTCCCCTGCTGCCATAGCCGGAATGCAACAGGGTGATGTCATTCTATCTATTGATGGCAAAGAGACTACTGCCTGGCTGGATGTATTGGAGTCAGTCAAAAACAGTGAAGGAAAACCAATAAGTGTTGTCGTTCTACGTGGGAACGAACGATTGACTTTAGAAATAGTACCGGCGATTGATACTGTCAAAAATGTTTTTGGCGAAGAAGTCGAAAAGCGTTTTATGATCGGAATAATGAAGGCCGATGAGCTCACTTATAAGGAGAGTTCTCTGCTTGGTGCCTTGAAAAGTGCCTGCCTCCAGACCTGGATGTACATTTCACTGACTGTCATGGGGTTTGTGAAAATTATTCAGCAAGTTGTTCCCGCCTCGGAAATAGGTGGACCTATTCTCATTGCTCAGATTGCAGGAGAACAGATGAAGGCAGGGTGGTTGAACCTCATATATTTTATGAGTTTATTGAGTGTTAATTTGGGTATTTTAAATCTCCTGCCGATTCCAGTACTTGATGGCGGCCATCTGGTCTTTCTGACCATAGAGGGGGTGCGGCGAAAACCAATGAATGAGCGGGCGCAGATCATTGCCCAACAGATTGGCATCGGCCTTCTCGGAACTCTTATGGTTTTTGTCTTCTACAACGACATTGTCAGGCTTTTTCATTAATGGAACAGCAGCAGCCACTGATACTTTCGATGGATACTGCGACTCCCTGCAGTGCCGTTGCATTAACCTTCGGGACCCGAAAAGAAGGGATGGTTCTGGCATCTCTCAGTCTAACCGGCAATGTGACTCACTCCAGGCGAATATTCACGGCAGTTGATTATCTGCTGAAAGAGTCTGCGGTCGACTGGCCATCAATAGCCGGCATAGGGGTGAGTCTTGGACCGGGGAGCTTTACAGGTCTTAGAATCGGGATGGCTACCGCAAAAGGTCTTGCTGCCGCTGCTGGAAAAGTATTGTTAGGTGTCTCAACGCTTGACGCTTTGGCAGCAAAAATTGTCACGCCACGGCTTATCTGCACTGTTCTCGATGCGCGAAAGAAACAGGTTTATTCAGCTTTTTTTCGTTGCGACGGCAATGGATTTTCAGAACGGGTCAGTGATGTGACCGTGATGGCACCCGAAGACCTTGCTGCGGTTATCAACGAACCAGTGGTTATGGTGGGTGACGGGGTAAAGGTGTATGGCGATCTTTTCTGTAGTCTGCTTGGGGAAAATGTCATCTTTGCACCTTCACACCTGCACGAACCTTCCGCATCATCCCTTGGCATGCTTGCCGGAGAAAAATTTCTTTCGGGAGAGCATCTCGATGTCGCAGATGCTGTGCCGGTCTATGTACGAAGCTCGGATGCCGAACTCAGCCTGTTACAAAAAGGGGCCGCAAAGTCGGAAAGGAAGCTCGTTAACCAATGATTATCAGGCGTAAGACTCGAAAAATACAGGTTGGCCAGGTTGCAGTGGGCGGAGACAGTCCCATCAGCGTTCAATCAATGACGAATACGGACACCAAGGATATAGAACAAACGGTTGGTCAAATTTGTCGTCTACAGTCAGCAGGCTGTGATATCGTTCGTGTTGCGGTGTTGGATAATGATGCAGCGCTGGCTATTCGTGCCATTCAGGATAAAATTTCCATTCCACTGATTGCAGATATTCACTTTGATTATCGTTTGGCTATTGCAGCCATGGAAAATGGAGCCGACGGTATTCGGATCAATCCCGGCAATCTTGGTGGAGAACAAAAAATCGCCTTAGTGGTTGATGCAGCCAAGCAGCATGGGGTGTCGATTCGGGTAGGAGTGAACAGCGGTTCCATCGAGAAGGATCTTCTCAAAAAGCATGGTTACCCAACTCCGGATAATAATAATGCTCTGATTGAAAGTGCCATGCGAAATGTCGGACTGGTTGAAAAAAATGGGTACCAAGAGATAAAAATTTCAATCAAATCGGCTGATGTGCTGACCACGATCAACAGCTATCGGCAACTCTCTAAATTGACGGATTACCCCCTGCATCTTGGGGTCACTGAAGCAGGGGGATTAATTGCCGGAACCGTTAAATCGAGTGTCGCTCTCGGAATCCTTCTTAACGATGGAATAGGAGACACTTTTCGTATTTCTCTAACCCGGGATCCGGTGGAGGAGGTAAGGGTTGGTTTTGAGTTGCTTCGTTCCCTGAAAATTCGCGAACGAGGACCGGAACTGATCTCCTGCCCGACCTGTGGCCGTACACAGATAGATCTCTTCGGACTGGCAGAAGAGGTTGAGCGATTCGTGCAGACGATGGAGAGCCCGCTGAAGGTCGCGGTAATGGGTTGCGTTGTCAATGGTCCAGGTGAGGCCAGGCAGGCAGATATCGGTGTCGCCGGCGGGAATGGTGTCGGAATAATTTTCAAGAAAGGTATAATTTGGAAAAAGGTTCATGAAGATGACCTGTTGGAGGTCTTTATGTCCGAGCTGAAAAAGTTGGAAGAAGAGGGGCAAAAAGTTCGTAAATCTGCTAAAAGTTAGTCTGCATTTTTTAAATTTTCCTCATAAGCCATTGTTGGCAAGTTCATTTTCATAAAATTAAAACTGATAAAAAATAATTATGCGTTATTCACAGACACTGTTGTCGACCCTTAAGGAAACCCCGGCTGATGCCGAAGTGATCAGTCATATTCTCATGCTGAGGGCAGGGTTTATCCGAAAGTTAACTGCCGGTATTTATACGTATCTGCCGGCTGGACTTGCCGCAATCCGCAAAGTTGAGAATATTGTGCGGGAGGAGATGAACAGGGCCGGAGCGCTGGAATTGCTCATGCCTATGGTGCAGCCTGCTGATCTGTGGATAGAAACAGGACGATACGAAAAATATGGTCCGGAACTACTCAGATTCCATGATCGCCACAACAGAGAGTCATGTCTGGGGCCAACCCACGAGGAAGTGATCACCGATATCGCCCGCAAGGAATTGCACTCCTACAGGAATCTGCCTATTAATCTGTATCAGATTCAGACCAAGTTCCGTGATGAGATACGGCCGCGATTTGGTCTCATGAGAGGAAGGGAGTTCATCATGAAGGACGCCTATTCCTTTGATGTGAGTGATGAGGCTGCCGGAATTTCCTACCAGAAGATGTATGAGGCATATAAGCGGATATTTACCCGCTGTGGTCTTAGATTTCGTGCCGTTCAGGCTGATTCCGGAGCCATTGGGGGCAGCTTCTCCCATGAGTTTATGGTTCTGGCCGAGACAGGTGAAGACACCATCGTGGTCTGCACTGATTGCGAATATGCAGCCAATATGGAAAAAGCGGTAGTAAAACTCGTAACAGGCCGCCAGGTTGAGGATCTTGGCATAATGGAGAAAGTTGAAACTCCCGGAAAGAGAAAGGTGGATACGGTTTGCGATTTTCTCGGTATTTTGCCAAATAAGCTGGTGAAAACCATGGTGTTTAAAGCGGATGGAAAACCAGTTGCAGTGCTTGTGCGTGGTGACCGCGTTGTCGAGGAAGTTAAACTGAAAAACCTGCTCGGGGTTGCTGATATTGAACTGGCCGATGATAAAGAAGTCTTTGATGCAACCGGTGTCCCAACCGGATATCTCGGACCAGTTGGTGTTTCAATCCGTATTGTTGCCGATCAGGAAGTAGCCGCCATGCAAAACTTTTATGTCGGCGGCAACGAGAAAAACTATCATCTGAAAAATGTTAATCTTGGCCGGGATTTTCAGGTTGAAGCAGTCGCTGATCTGCGGCAGATTACTACTTCTGATCCCTGCCCGGAATGCGGTGGTAAACTTGGGACAACCGAAGGTATTGAAGTGGGGCATGTTTTCAAACTAGGCACCGGTTACTCCGAGTCAATGAATGCAACCTTCCAGGATAAAGACGGGCAGGAAAAACACTTTGTTATGGGATGTTATGGTATTGGAGTCAGCCGTATAGTCGCTGCCGCAATTGAACAAAACCATGACGATAAAGGTATCATCTTTCCTGTTCCCCTTGCACCCTATACCGTAATAATTGTCAACCTTGGCATAAACGATGAGCAAATTAACTCTGCCGCAGAGAAACTCTACGAGGATTTACAGAAGGCCGGTTTGGAAGTATTGCTCGATGATAGAGATGAGCGACCGGGGTTTAAATTCAAGGATGCTGATCTCTTGGGAATTCCTTATCGTGTAACTGTTGGCAAAAGTTTTGTGGAAAATGGGACGCTGGAAATTAAACGTCGTAAAGATGGGAAAATTGAAGAGCTCACCCCGGAAGAAACTGTCAGAAGTCTACAGACAACAATTCTCGCTGAACTCAGTATATAATCGAAAAGTTGTCCATGACAAATGCATCCACAATAAACCCTAACGGGCTGAAAACTCTGGCGTCGAATTATCTGAACGGCGTTGACCTGTCTCGGATTGATGAGGCATGGGATATAATTGTCCGAGTACATCAAGGACGTCGACATTTTTCCGGGGAATTGTACATTATCCACCTGTTGGAAGTGGCCTCGACACTCGCTTCCATGCACCTTGATCTCGATACTATTCTTGCCGGTCTACTCCATGGAGTTTTAAAAGAGGGAGTTTCTGTTGATGAGCTAGTCGATAAATTCGGCAAGGATGTTGCGAGTATTGTGGAAGGGTCGACAAAGATTACCAAGGTGCCGTACAACAGCAAGTTGGCCAACCAAGCGGAAAATCTACGGAAAATGCTGCTGGCTATTGCAACCGACATCAGGGTTCTTCTGGTAAAACTGGTCGATAGACTGCTTGATATGTTCCTGCTTGATATGATCGACAGGGAGCAGCAACTGGATATTGCCAGGGAAACGATGGACGTCTACGCTCCACTGGCAAGCCGTCTCGGTATTGACTGGTTAAAGCGTGAACTTGAGGATCATGCTTTTAAGTTCCTGCATCCGGAAGCTCATTACGAGCTTACCCATACTTTGGAAAGCTCTCTTGATGAGCGTCAAAGATATGTTGATGAGGTTATTAACATCCTCCATGAAAAATTGTCGGAAAGCAATATCACTCCTCTGCGTATTATCGGCAGGCCCAAGCATCTCTATTCCATCTACAAAAAACTGATTGCTCAGGCTATTCCTCTTGAGCGGGTTTATGACAAGGTTGCTTTTCGGATCATTGTAGAGAGCGTCAACGAGTGTTATGAAGCGCTTGGCACCATTCATGCTAACTGGGCACCGGTTCCGGGCAGGATTAAGGACTTTATTTCCGTTCCCAAGGCGAACAACTACCAGTCGATGCACACGACGGTTGTTGGCCCCCATGACAACTTTATAGAGATTCAGATTCGTACCGACCAGATGGATAGGGTCGCACAAGAAGGAGTTGCTGCGCATTGGGCCTATAAAGAGGGACAGAAGGTCAATAAAAAAGACGTAAAACTCTTCCGTGAACTTAAAAAACTTGTTACCTCGCTTCAGGAGGTTGAGGATCCGAGGGAGTTTCTGGATAGTCTTGTTGGTGAACTCTATACTCCGGAAATATATGCGCTTTCTCCGAGAGGAGAGGTTAAAGAATTACCGCTTGGCAGCTGTCCCATCGATTTTGCTTACTCGATTCATACTGAAGTTGGAGATCATTGTGTCTCGGCAAAAGTCAATAATAGACAAGTACCACTCAAATATCAGTTGAAGACTGGGGATATTGTCGAGATAGTTACTTCGCCTTCACAGGTTCCAAGAAGGGGTTGGCTCAACCTGGTGAAGACCAGTCGGGCGAGAACCAGGATACGTTCCTGGCTGAGGCGCGAAGAAAAAGATAAGGCCTTGAAATTGGGGCGGGAGATCTGTGAAAGAGAGATCAAAAGATACGATACTTCGCTTAAGAAGATTATTAAAAGCGGTCATATCCGATTGATACTTAAGCAGCTGCGCTGCAATTCTCTTGATGAGCTGCTCGTTAAGGTTGGGAGTGGGGCGATCACTGTACAGAATCTCATTAAGGGCCTTTTGCCTGCTGAATTGCGTAAGGAAAGCGATCAGCTTGCTGTTAACCTGCCGCCTGAAGAGTTGGCAAGCCTGATGGTCAGCCAGCGTGTAAATGAGGGTGAAAAAGATAAAGCCGGCGTGAGTATCGATGGTATTGACGGCATGCTCGTCAAGGTCAGTCAGTGTTGCCGCCCCCTGCCGGGGGATCCGATAGTTGGTTTTATAACCATGGGACGTGGTGTTTCCGTGCATAAGGCTGGCTGTCATAATCTTCTTATTTCCGACCCCAAGCGGTGGATTGATGTATCCTGGTCAGGTATCGCTGAAAAAACATATAAAGTCGGCATTCATGTCAGTGCGGAAAACAAGCGGGGCATTTTTTCTGAAATCAGTGGTGCCATTAATCTTGATAATGCAAATATTGTAGATATTTCCGCTCATACCACTCCGACTGATCAGGCCGATATGACAATTTCTCTGGAGGTGGAAAATCTTGATCATCTCAATACCTTAATGCAGCATCTCCGACAACTGCCGGCGGTCATCAACGTGCGCAGGCTGTAGTGTTCAGAGGAGGAGGTGAACGACCGGATGAGTATTGAATGTGATGTCTGCGGAAATAAAAGAGAAACGACAAATTTATTGTGTCCGTTCTGTGGCAACAAGGCAGATCTGTCTGCGCTTGAGAAACAACCCCTTTTTGTACATAAAACGGTCAATCTGGAGGCGGGACGACCAGCATTGGATGTCGCTCTCCACCTGATGAATGAAATAATTGAGGACTCGATAAGAAATAATGTCACTGTGCTTACCTTTATCCATGGTTACGGCTCAAGCGGTAAAGGTGGGGTGATTCGTTCGGAATGTAGAAAAAATCTTGATTTCCTGAAACAAAAAGGGCTGATCAGCAATTTCATTGCTGGGGAGGACTTTAACAAACGTTCCGGACTGGTCAAGTCGCTCATTCAGCGATATCCTCAACTGGGAGCTGACAAGCACCTGAATAAAGGCAATCGAGGAATTACTCTTGTCATTATCACTTATGGGTTATTGCTTCTGTCCACACTGGTTTTAACGACAACCTTTAACGCGACTTTTTGGTCGTAATTGCAAAAAAATTTAAAACTTCTTAGGAGGAGTTTCAAATGAAAAAATATTTAGTATCGGCAGTTCTTGGGCTTTGTATTGTAATACCTGCCGTTTCGCAGTCTGCACCGCCAGCCAGCTTTGAGGAAAAAATCAGCTATAGCATGGGCTTTGAGGTGGGAAATTATTTTAAGGGTGCTGGGGGAGATATTCAGAAAGAATTTCTAATTAAAGGTATCGAGGATGCCTATCAAGGTGCCACTCCGTCATTGACTCATGAAGAAATGGTTGCTATCCAGAAAGAGTTTGCTGAAAAGATGCAGGCAAAGCAGATGGCTAAAATGGAGGAAATGAAAACCATGAACAAGACTGCCGGAGCGAGCTATCTTGAAGAAAACAAAAAGAAAGAGGGCGTAACTGTTACAGAAAGTGGTCTGCAATACCAGGTTCTTAAAGAGGGTCAGGGAGATAAAGCGAAACCGACAGATACCGTAAAGGTTGAATATGTCGGTACCTTGATTGATGGGACAGAATTTGACAGTACCGCTAAACATGGGGAGCCGGCTGAATTTCAGGTCGATAAGGTGATTAAAGGATGGGGGGAAGCTCTCCAGTTGATGAATCCCGGAACAAAGTTACGCCTGGTAATCCCTTCAGACCTTGCCTACGGTGAAAACGGAGCAGCACCGAAAATCCAACCAAATTCAGTTCTTGTATTTGAGGTGGAACTGCTTTCTGTAGTGAAATAGATTGCTCACATAAATAAGGTAGACCTTAAAAAAAAGGCCGTTTGGGATCTCCCAATCGGCCATTTTTTTTATGACTATCAAAGATCGTTTTTTATAAGCAGAAAAAGACCTGTGATTGAAAAAATAATATGTATGGAGACAGCGGCGATGATTGGAGAGATATAGCCGGCAATGGCCAGGGATTGCATTGCTCCCCATATTCCCCAGGCAACAAAGGCGAGACCGCAGCTTATTGGAATGGCAATGGACAGATCTCTTCCCCATTTTCGGTAGGAATAGAGCAGGATAGGCAACCCGAGTAATAGCAAAGGTATGCCGAGAATAAGGTAGGAAACACGACTGAGAAATTTTGTCAAGGCTGCCCGTGTCTCGTGTTCGACCTCGCTCCTGTCGATATCCCTATATAGGTTCGTAAGTGATTGTTCTGCTGATTTATTGACAGGCACAAGGAAATCCTGAGGCCTCTCGGGAAATTTGACTTTGGTGCTGACGAAGTTAGTGATTTGATAACCATTGTTTTCATCTTGTTGTTGAACTTGTCCAACTTTTAATATCCAACTGTCGTCTTCTTCTACCCAGCTTGCGTATTCAGCGGTGGTCATCGTTTTGAGATTATATCTTTTATCCCAGCAGGAATAGGAAAAATCTTTAAAGATATAATGCTTGGGGTTGGCCCAGCCGAAAGAATAAAAACCTTCTTTTCCTTTATAGTAATAACGGTTATTGCGCATAATGCCTAAAGGTACTTTGCCCTTGAGCTGTTCAAACCAGATGCTGTTAGTTCTGGCTATACTGGCAGGCAAGAGCCACTGGGCGGCGGCGACAAACAATATTGTGAAAATCACTGACCCCAACACCAATGGTTTGACGATAAGCCGAAGAGGGACACCGGCAGCTTTCAGAGCAGTGAGCTCATTGGTATGGTTGAGAATGCCAAGAGTTATTACGCCGGACAGGAGTATGAAAACCGGACCTAACTGATCGACCACATAGGGAATAGTCAGAAAAAAATACTCTAGAGCAAGGGATAATGGCTTGCCGGCATTATTGAAGTCATCAATTTTTTCAAAAAAATCAACAAGCAGATAAATAGCAACAAAGCCGGCATTGACGGTGAAGAAATATTTTAAAAACTGGATAAGGAGATAGCGGTTAAGCAGTTTCAACGTAAAAGCCTCCAACTATCGTATAAGGCTAAAGAAGCTGCAGAGTAAAAATCCCAAGGCGACCATGGTAATTCCTAGAATGTTGCTCATCAATAAATAAGAGATTGCGTGCAACGGTTCACCTGCCTTAAAAAACTGTTCCGTTTCTCGCGCAAATGTTGAGAAGGTTGTGAATCCGCCGAGAAATCCGGTAAAAATAAACAACCTGAATTCATGACTGATAGGAATACGTTCAAAATAGCCCCAGAAAAAGCCTATCAGCAAACAACCCAGAAGGTTGGCTGTCAATGTCCCCAATGGAAAATTTGTTGGAGTAAACTTTTCTGCAAAGACAGCAATAGCATACCTGGAAATTGATCCTATGCCACCACCCAGGCCAATGGCTAATATTCCTTTCATGATTGGTATTCTGTTTTTAAAAAGTTTTTAATAAAGAGAATGTTCGTTCAGAAGTAGGTAACATTATCGTTTCCATGCGTCAAGAACGGCCTTTACAAGTGGGAGAGAGTAATTTCAAGTTCTTGCAATTATCTTGATCAGTGTGGTATACTCAAAGATTGTCATGGTGATACCAGAGCCCGGAACCATAGGTAATATTAGCAATTCGGTAGAGCCGAACTGTCCTGTTCGTGTCTTTTCCGGGAAATTGAACAGGATTTTTTAAACAGGAGTTGGCTGGCTTTTGGGTGTAATTGTTTGCTTATTCCTTGCGTGTAGCTATCAAAAGCGGATTAACTCAGGGGAAGGACGATTACGGTAAGAATTGTGCTGGGTGGTTATTTGAAAGATCTGCCCGAAAAGCTGCTCTTTGGGGTAGACCTGTCAGCAAAGTTCTTGTACCAAATTTGTCACTGTTACCTTATATGGCTCATAAACAAAAAAACAACATCCCGGTTCCATGCAAACAGACTTATAAGAATACTGCAAAGGATCGTTTGCATGCCTTTTGGAAAATATTTTCAAAAGAGGACGAAGTCCTTATCCTCATTAACGCTGATCCGGATGCCCTGGCGACAGCTGTAGCTGTCAAGAGGCTGCTGCGTTACAAGGTGAAAAGTGTAACCATAGCGCATCCTAACGAGATCCGACGCCTCAACAATCAGGCAATGGTCAAGAGGTTGAGGATCCCAATAGAACGACTTAAGGATGTTAAGGTTGATAATTACAGCAAAAAGGTAATGGTCGATTCCCAACCTACTCATCTGCCCTGTTTTGAAAAAATCAAAGTTAATGCAATCATAGATCATCATCCGATCGCAGGTAATTTCGACAGCGAGTTTATCGATATCCGACCGGAATATGGTGCCACTTCCTCGATGATCGTTGAATACCTGCGGGCAGCCGGTATGAAACCTTCTGTTGCACTGGCCACCGCACTTTTTTATGGCATAAAGGTTGATACCCAGGATTTTGAACAAAAATCGGTGCTGGCGGATGGAATTTCTTTTCGATACCTCTTCAATATTGCCAACCGTGATTTGGTGCGCAAGTTTGAGCTTACCGATCTGCGACAGTCGGAGCTTAAATATTTTTCTATTGCCCTGACTGCACTGAAATTTTCCAAGGGACGTTACTACACTCATCTGGGCCGGGTCAGAAGTCCGGATGTACTTGTTATTGTCGCTGATTTCCTGAATCACGTGGGCGAGATCGATTGGGTTTTTGTTTCAGGTATTCACGGGGAAAAACTGGTTGTTATCTTTCGTTGTGACGGCTACCGTAAAAGTGCAGGCAAGCTGGCCGACAAAATATTTGGTCCGCTGGGGTCCGCCGGTGGACACAAAGGAGCCGCAAGGGCGGAAGTGCCGTTAAAAAATCTGAAATTGGGCGAGAAAGAGTTTTCCTCTGATACTCTGAAACGTTTCATTATGCACCATATTAAATAATTTTTGACAGGACAGTTATTTCCGGGGTTGCGCAGAGGTCTGATATCTTTTACCATAAGAGAAAGATGTCGGGTGAGGATGCTTAAGAATTCCTGAATTTTTTCGCATTCTTGTAATGGTCTTCTCTCTTTGAGGTGTCCCTATGCTCAAACCTTCCACACTGGCAATGATCCTGGCGGGTAGTCGTGTTGATGAGTTAAATGTCCTGACGTATTATCGACCTAAATCGGCTGTCCCGTTCGGCGGTGTTGGTCGAGTTATTGATTTCTCTCTCAGCAATTTGCTGAATTCCGGTATAGAGCAGGTTGCTCTTCTTAGTCAGTATCATAGCTACTCTCTCATCAATCACATAGGTACAGGTGCGGCCTGGGACATGATTGGTCGCTATCGTCATGTATCAATTCTTCCCCCTTTTCTAGGTTCTGATGCCTCTGATTGGTATCGGGGCCCGGCTGACGCCATCTATAAGAATCTTGACTATGTCAGATACCACTGCCCTGAAGAGATCCTTATCCTGTCTGGTGATCATATCTATAAAATGGATTATCAGGATCTGATCGATTATCATACTGAAAAGGATGCTGATTTGACCGTGGCATTCACCAGAGTTCCAAAAGGTGAAGCAAACAGATTTGGGGTGGCCTGCCTGGACGATGAGGACGGATTACGCGGCGGCAGGGTCATCAAGTATTGGGAAAAACCAAATAATCCCGAATCAGATTGGGCTTCCATGACCATACTCTGTTTCAAACCGGAGGTACTGTACCGAGTACTGGAAAAAAACCAAGAGGGTGATTCTTATAATTTCGGCAGAGATATCATCCCAATGATGATCGAGCAAAACTTCAAGGTATACGGCTATAAGTTCTGCGGTTACTGGGGCTATACCCGGACAATCAATGAATACTGGCAATCGAATATGGATATGCTTGGGCCAGAGCCACTTATTGACTTAGAAAA
Source organism: uncultured delta proteobacterium (assembly GCA_963709755.1). Taxonomy (GTDB): domain Bacteria; phylum Desulfobacterota; class Desulfobulbia; order Desulfobulbales; family Desulfocapsaceae; genus Desulforhopalus_A. The sequence continues at coordinate 426,938 of CAVPXO010000001.1, read as the reverse complement.
ATGGGTATTTAGAACCAACCTTGAACATCGGCACATTCGGGATAACGAGCCGGCTTTGATGGGCGAACAGGCGATTGTTCATAATAGCATGGTATATAATGGTTGCAAGATAGGCGGGACAGTCAAGAATTCGATTCTCTTCCCAGGTGTGCATGTAAAAAAAGGTGCGGTCGTTGAGAATTCTGTAATTTTCTTTAGCAATATCATTGGCGAAAACTGCAGGCTAAACAAGGTTGTTTCCGACGTAAATAATATCTTTGGCAGGAATGTGACTATTGGACCGGAGATCTGTGCCGCCAAGACCCCGGTTACGATGATTGGCTGGAATAATAAGATTCCGGATAGTACTACCATTGGGGAAGGAGCTACGATCTATCCCCAGATCCCTAACAGAAATTGGCCAATTGATGTAAAATCAGGGGAGGTGCTGCGATGAGACGAGCAAAAGAGGCATTAGTGCTCATTCTTGCAGGCGGTGTTGGCAGTCGTTTGAATATACTCGTACAAAAACGAGCAAAGCCTGCCGTACCTTTTGGGGGAATTTATAGAATTATTGATTTCAGCCTCAGCAACGTAATGAACTCCGGTCTCAAAAAGGTGGGGGTGCTGACCCAGTACAAGCCACTTTCACTCATGAGCCACTTGGGGATGGGTGAGCCATGGGATTTCACCGGGAGAAGCAGGGGAGTGACAATTTTGCCGCCTCGCACGGGGGAAAAGGAGTCTGACTGGTATCAAGGGACGGCTGATGCGGTTCGCAGGAACATAGATTTCTTACAGGCTAACCCTGCCGAAGAGGTGGTGGTTCTGTCAGGTGATCATATTTACCACATGGATTTTGATGCCATGATCGAGTATCACCGCTCAAAAAAGGCCGACGTGACCGTTGGCATGATGGTTGTCCCAAAGAATGAAATGTACCAGTTCGGTTCCGGAATTGTCGACAAGAACGACAGGATCATTGAGTGGGAGGAGAAACCAAAAAATCCCAAAACCAATCTTGCCTCAATGGGTATCTATGTTTTTGACTACAAATATCTGATCAATACCCTTATCCTCGACAAGACGGAAGTCGATTTTGCTATGCATATTCTGCCTCGCGCAATTGCCCAGGATAATGTTTTTGCCTACCCGTTTTATGGCTATTGGCGTGATGTCGGAACAATCCAGGCATATTGGGAAGCCAATATGGATGTCTTGAAGAAAGAGAGTGGCATTTCCCCGCAAAGGTGGCAGATACGAACCAATATTGAGACGGAAGGGCGATCCGCCGACCGCGCTCCAGCGAGATTTGGTGCCGCCTGTCACCTTAAGGATTGCATGGTCTCCGCCGGCAGCAATATCCAGGGTTCGGTGATCAACTCAGTGCTGGCTCCGGGGGTGGTGGTTGAGGAAGGAGCGCTTGTGAAAAATTCCATTCTTTTTGAAGATTGTATTATCAGGAAGGGAGCGGTTGTGGATCTTGCCATTCTTGATAAAAAGGTTCGGGTGGGAGAAAATGCAATTGTCGGTTACGGTAAAAATTATTTGGTGGCCAATAAAATGAATCCGAGCCATCTCTACACGGGAATTACCCTGATTGGCAAGGGCGCAATGGTACCTGCCAAGCAAAAGATCGGCAGAAACTGTGTAATTAACACAAATATTACTGAAGACGCATATCCAGGGCTAATTATCGATGACGGTGAATCGCTTTTTGTCGATGAAGTCTCCTGAACAGGTCGGCAATTCTCTTTTGCCTGATACTGAAAAAGATTGCGCTTTGGAAAAACTTGAGTATTATTCCGCCCAGATTTTACTGTTCCAATTGCCCTCGTAGCTCAGGGGATAGAGCACAGGATTCCTAATCCTGGTGTCGCGCGTTCGATTCGCGCCGAGGGTACCAATAAAAACAAGGGGTTATCCAGGATTATTAACTGGTTAGCCCCTTTTTTCATTCAGGGAATTTTTCTATCCCCTTTCTTTGAGGGAGAGCCGGTTACCAGCTTCAACCTCAGGCGGCTGAGCTACACTTTTTATGATGAATCGTTCGATGTTTCGTTTTGGGGTATTTTTTCCTTAAGTCTTATTGTGGGCATTGCCGGAGGCATCTATGGTATCGGTGGTGGGTCTATTATTGCTCCTTTTTTTGTAACGTTTTTCGGACTGCCGGTTTATACCGTGGCTGGAGCTGCCCTGATGGGTACCTTTGTTACGTCGGTTGCTGGTGTCGCTTTTTACGAGGTCATTGCCCCCTACTATCCAAATTTGTCAGTGGCACCAGACTGGCTTTTAGGAGGGCTGTTCGGAATTGGAGGAACAGTAGGAATGTACCTTGGTGCTTACTGCCAAAAATTTGTTCCGGCAAAGGCAATTAAATGGATGCTTACTATGATTATAATAACTACTGCTTTTAAATATTTAGTTGATTTTTTCAACCCTTAATTTATTTCCGTCTTTTTATTTCAATTCTCAATCTGAAAGTAGGATAAACAATCTGACCTAATTCTTGAGAACCGTAAGATGTACTCGTTGTGGCTCCGAACAAATAAACGACTGAGAAAATTACTCCACTTTTGCAGGATGCAAGATATTTTCGAATCCGGCTTAGAAAGCTATACGGGACTTCAGGTTGTCAGTATTGGCTAAAATTCAAAAATAGAATCGTCAGTTCGGGTCTGGATTTCTACAATTTAGTCTGGTTACCAGACTCTCAAACAGACCCATGCCGCACCGAACTTGTATTTACCTGCTATTGTAGATTTTCAAGCAGGATTTCCCGAGATCTGACAATCGGGGCAATCGTTAATTTCAATGCACAACGCGGCTTTCATCATCATCGTAGCCGCTGACATCCCAGATAAGACCATGCCAGCCGTCAATAATGCCATCATCGCCGCATATCGGGCAAATCCAGTAAATCCGGTCATCCTCAGTAAAATGGACATTCAACCTGCCTGTGCATGGTTTGCGCTTTGGGCGTCGCCAGCATTTTGGCGGTTCCCCGCTCACAAGGTCACGGTCTCGAGCTGTGGCATAGGTGATAATCTCGGCCAATTTCGCGACCTTTAATCTTAACTGAGGTGCACCTGGCCCTGTTTGTTCATCATTGAGCCAGTGTCGAATATCAATAACCCACATAAGTATCGCCGTTAATAAATCTTTGTTCAAGCCTCAATATGGCCAAAGGCATTCCATAGGATCATCCATAACATACTTTAAAGCCTTATCAAGTGACATAACGATCCCACCAAAATCACCTATGGAACCCCATTTTTTTCTGTGCCCCCCACCACTGAACCTCCACCTGACTTTTATCCCTGTTCATTTAAGCCAGGCTGGGGAGCATGCAAAAAAATCTTGGACATCAAAATGCTTTTTTCTTACCTGGCATTTCAGGGCAATGTTCGGATTTCGAAAGGTCAAAACTCATTTTTGCGTTGCTAGGTTTTGGAGACAGCTGATTGATTCGATTTACAGTAGGCACCTAGGGTGGATTGTTGTCGCACTTATGAAAGGTGTTCTTTGGTAAGGTAATGCCAGCGGTTACTCCATTTTATGGCATTTTCAATGGGGTTAGGCGCTTCCATCTTCAGAATCACCTTAAGCAGTAGATCCCCCACATTTTTTAGCTTGCCAATACAAATCTGAGATTGTTTTGTACGGCACGTCCCCATATCTCGCCTATGTCTAATAATGTTGGCAAATGACTGTTGGTGGGTGCCATAGATAAAACATCTTGACGTGTAACGTAATGCGTCATATCATAAAGCGATGATAGCATCCTTCAAGTGCAAAGAAACAGAAAAGCTGTTTAACGATTACAGCGTCAAGAAGTTCCGACAAATCGAAAGAACGGCCCGTATTAAGTTGGAAATTTTGAATGCTGCTGTGTCTCTTGACACTTTACGTGTTCCTCCAGGAAATAGATTAGAGGCGCTAAAAGGGAACAGGAAAGGGCAATATTCTATACGCATCAATAATCAATGGCGAATCTGCTTCAAATGGATTGACGGAAATGCACAGGATGTTGAAATTGTAGATTATCATTGAGGTAAAAATGACAAAGAAATTAACTCCTATCGCCCCAGGTGAGATCCTGTTTGAAGAGTTCCTAGAGCCTATGGATATTTCACAAGCTCAATTAGCAAGAGATCTCAAAGTTCCTCCAAATCGCGTAAATCAGATTGTCAATGGTAAACGGGAGATTACAGCCGATACTGCCTTGAGGCTTGGACAATATTTTGGGATTGAACCTGAGTTTTGGCTCAATCTCCAGCTTAGATACAATATGAAAGTTGCACAAGACAAGGTAGGGCAGCAGATCAAAAGAGAAGTTAAACGTTATCAGGCTCCTCAAGGTGATGTGGTTCAACCCTCAGCATGATGATAATCTTTGGTAAGCTACAGTCTGCAGTTACTCCATTTCTGAACAATTTCAGTAAAATAGACCACACCACCTTCACAGGAAGAACATGAATTTGCAGTTTTTCTAAACGGTTAACATTGCCAGTTCAAGTTTCTTCAATTTCAGTAATGGGGGATTCCGTAACATATCAGGAAGTATACGTAAGATTACACTCTGCACGAGCTACGATAGTCAAACACCGACATGAAAGAGCTTGCCGAACGTCTAAACGATGTAAAGCAGAGCTTATTGGAACTCGATGTCGAGCTGGATGTCAAAATCAACGAGTATCTTCATGACCGGGAAATTCGTATTGATAACGGCTGGACCATTAAGATTGGCCGAGGTTTAGATTTTTACCAAAAGCCTGATTCCTGGTTCAACGTAGGTGTATATGATCAAAGTGCCTCGAAACCAAAGTAGATATTTATAAAGGGTGATATCACCGCGTTAACGGAGAGTTGTAAACTAATTTGGTGAAAATATATGGCTACTTTTGTTAATAGTGCTTTTGACCAGTTCAATAAGGATTCTGTCAACCTGGAGCCATCGAGAACCTCCAAAGCACGATCGAGTCGCGATTGGTTAATCTCGCAATTAAATCTCTTGCCGGGAAAAGTTGACGATTTCCCGAGATTGTATGAAGAGGCACATACGAAGTTCGGCTCTTTTGCAAGAAACACAAAAATCAGACCGCTGGATGATATTGACTTACTGCTGGCATTCTCGGCGGATGGGGCGACTTACACTACGATTCATAAAGGGACGAAATACTATATTGAAGTTCCAGAGACGGCGCGTAATCTTAGAAAACTATGCGATGAGAAGTGGTTGAATTCAAGGAAGCTTATAAACAAAATCGTTTCTGCTCTACAACAAATCAATCAATACAAATCTGCGGATGTGCATCGTCGACAAGAAGCGGCTACATTAAACCTGACATCATACGAATGGAGTTTTGATATTGTTCCGTCATTTATGACTACAGACGGTTTTTATCTAATTCCAGATGGACAGAGCAATTGGAAAGCGACAAATCCAATAATCGATCAAAATCGAACGACATCTATAAATCAGAAACATAACGGTCGGGTTCTTCAGCTCATTCGTACTTTGAAATACTGGAACCGTCGAGCGTCGATGGCGACGATGCCGTCGTATTTTTTCGAGAATCTTGTATTGAGCTTTGCTGAAGAGTCACTTTCATTTTCTGAGTACATTGATTTTAATCTGCGAGATTTTTGGAATGATTTAAGCAGCCGAATTTATTCACCGCTGTATGATCCAAAAGGTTTTCAAGGTGATCTGAACACTCTAACGATTGAAGAGCAGATCAAGATCGCACTTAAAGCGCGAGAGACCTGCACAAAGGCTTCCGAGGCCATACATATCGAGACACAAGATAAGAACCAGGCACGAGCCATTGCGAAATGGCGAGAAATTTTCGGCAACGACTTTCCTCTATACGGATGACAATGGGACCAGGCATAGTTCAAAGACAGAATACTGACGACAATATACGTCGCCTTTCGGCCCAGAGGAAGATGTACTCCGCTGCAAAAAGATTTTTCGGACTTCAGATTTTTTTAACAACTCTATTGGTTGTCCTTATAACAGGTCTTAATGCCTTTCTGAGCCTTCAGATTGACGACGCCATCGCTATTTACTGTGTGCTAATTACTCTGCTAGATGTTGGCTTTCTCAACGACCATATTTCCAATCTCAAGGAACGAGCAGCGTCTGTCCAGGAAAGCTTTGATACCGATGTTCTTGATATCCAGTGGAATCCTCTAGTGACCCCCGTAAGTCATGAAGTGGTCTATCGTTATTCCGAAAAAAACAAAAGGAAAACTGAGCTTTAATTCGCTGAAGAACTGGTATTCAAGAAAAATCGAATCCATTGAAAATGAAGCTGCGTCCATTATTTGTCAGCGGTCAAATTGCAACTACGACACTTCTCTACGTAAGGCTTTTATCACAGCGCTTGGCATACTTGCAGCTGTAGCAGTCATTCTGATTGTCGTATTTGAAATCTCGAGAGATGCGAGCCTTAAAGAGTTTTTTGTGAAGATTCTTTTCCCCTTGCTACCAATGCTTGTCTTCATCATCAGTCGAGTTAAGGAGCATTGTCGGTCGGTAGCGTTGTCCAAACAACAGCAACAGATGATAAATGACGCATGGAACCGAATCCTTTGTAATGAGGTTATTGATATTCCGGTAGTAGCTCGTCGTGTTCAAGATGCAATTTTTCTCAACCGGAAAACCAGTCCATTAGTATTTGATTGGTTTTATGGATGTCTCCGTAATCGTCTTGAAGGCGAGATGGAATACTCTGTAGAACGGATGGTGCAAGAGTTCAAGTCGCGACCTTCTATATTTTCGCTGCGACAAGCTTTATATGGAAGAAGGTCCTGGTTCTGGTCAACTGCGCGACATGATGTGTGCCTGGGTTACATCCACGGCGGAAAGAGTAGGCGTCGATACCGCTCGTATTGAGACAATTGCCGTGGCACCTGAAGAAACTTACGGGCGGGCGGTAAACGATCTTTTCCCAGGAAGCGGATATACTGACAACGCCTACTTGGATGTCGGAAAAACAGAGACACGTATTGTTGATGGCGGACCTGAGCTGTTGGCCAAACCTGGCTCAGCGCCGAAAATAAAAGCGGCTAGTACTCCGATTAAGGTTGCCACAATATGTTTTTTATGAGCCATAATTTACCTCTTAAATTGAGTTGACAACCAAAGTTAGCTTTTCCAAAGGAGCAGGGGACAATGCCAATTTGGTTGGGATGTTGGCGGCTCACAGAAAATTAAATCGATCTTTGTTCGTGTGTCGATTCGTGTGTGACTTTTTATCCAAAATTGAATATTCAGCGGAAAATTCATCTCTATATGGAAAATCTATTCTCTGCTTTTTCAATAAGTTGTCGCTAGAGGAAGTTTTGCGAAGCTCGGAGAATAAGTATTCCTAATCCTGGTGTCGCGCGTTCGATTCGCGCCGAGGGCACCAATAAATACAGGGGTTAGCCAGAGATAATAACTGGTTATCCCCTTTTTTTTATGCGATTTGTTCCATTGGAGATTGCTTTTTCCTGCTTTCTTATTGTATTGGCTACTATACGAATGAAAGGTTCGATATCAATGCGCAACGATTGGTGGTTTATCGTGATGTTCGCTTGAAAAAAGTCTCACCTTCTACTATTCAAAAAGAATTTGCCTTGCTCTACCATCTATTCAATATTGCCCGACGTCGTGCCACCCGGTGGTATGCTGGGTCTTAGTGATGTGCATTACGGTGATTGAGAAGGAAATGGCAACGGCGACGGCTGGACAGGATTTTCCGCCCAGCCATTGGAAGGCGGTTACATGACACTTTCCAGAAAAGAGCTGTAAAAGGCGATCATTAACATTAAAATTGCATAATAACACTCAATATGTTAGTGTGCATATATTATGTTATTGAGGGGTGACGTATGCTGAACCTTGTACAAAAATTTGAAAAGTACCTTTTTGAAAATCTGGGTGTCTCGATAACCATAGAAAAGTGGCAGAAAGAGAAGAGCCTCCCACTTTTCCTTCGCGATTTATACAGCTTTTATGAGTGTCAACTGCTCCATGAATCGTGTCTTGTAATGGAGGCACGGGATGAAGAAGAGATCACCCCCGCTACTATCCGCAAACATATACAACAATTAGAAGATATGTGGCGGCATGAAATTATTTACCTCCATCCTTCAATTTCCAGCTACAACCGCAAGCGACTTATCGAACATAAGATTTCCTTTGTCGTTCCAGGCAACCAAATGTATTTGCCATTGCTTGGTATAGATTTGCGAGAGCATATTAAAGGAATGCGCTCAGTAAAGAAGAAAATCAGCCCATCTACCCAAGCTGTTATCTTGTTTGTCCTCTACAATTGGCCACGAGAGGGCTTAACCCCCTCCGGGCTCGCACAACTGGTAAACTATACACCGATGACCTTGACCAGAGTTTTTGATGAAATTGAGACTACAGGTCTCGGGAATGTCGAGATGGAATGGCGTGAACGCGTATTGCATTTTGAGGTGGATAGAAAGTCTTTATGGGAAAAATCACTTGATCTGCTGCACTCTCCGGTGCGAAAGCGAGTTAAAATCTCTGTACCTCAAGATATTTTATCGTTGTTGCTTGCCGGAGAGTCGGCCTTGTCACATCACAGTATGCTGGCACAGCCGTCTCACCCAACCTATGCCGTGAGTGCTCGAGAATGGAAGGTATTACAGTTGAACAAAGAAGTAACTGAGCTGAAAATCCACGAGCCCGGTTCTATGGAGATTGAAATTTGGAAATATGATCCCGAACTGTTTGCTCGGGAAGGAGTTGTCGACCCGCTGTCACTTTACTTGAGCCTGAAAGACACAAACGATGAACGAGTTGAGATGGCACTTGATACCCTCCTGGAGAAATTCCAATGGTAAGAGGACTTGATAAATTCAGAGACCATTTCCGAGGGTATGAAAAAAATTATGTCTTGATTGGTGGTACTGCCAGTTCGCTGGCGATGGAGGAAGTGGGCCTGGAATTCAGGGTGACTATGGATCTCGATATTGTTCTCTGTATCGAAGTTCTCGATGCGGATTTTGTAAGAGTCTTTTGGGATTTCATTCGGACCGGCCGGTATCAGAACAAACAAAAAAGCACCGGAAAAAACAGATTTTATCGATTCTATGAGCCGGAAGATAAAGACTTTCCTGAGATGTTGGAATTATTTTCGAGAATACCCGACGCGCTCGCCTACTAAGGCGAAGGAGATTTGACTCCCATACCGGTGGAGGAGGAGGTTTCAAGCCTCTCAGCTATATTGTTGGATGAGTCCTACTACAAATTTCTTCATACCGGCAAACGTCATCTAGATGGTTTGTCTGTTATAGATCCTGAGAGAATAATCCCACTCAAGGCACGTGCCTGGCTGGACCTGACAGAAAGAAAAGAGCAGGGGATTGCTGTCGACTCAAGGGATATAAGAAAGCATAAAAACGACGTATTCAGGCTGTACCGAGTGGTATCGCCGGACACCCAGGTGGAGATGCCAAAACAAGTCAGGGTAGACTTGTCACGTTTTCTCTCTGCCATGGAAACTGAGCATACAGATTTAAAGGTCCTCGGCTATCGGGGTGACACCGTTGAACAGGTGCTTGCAGGACTAAAAACCACATATGGCGTAGACGGTTAAGCCGGTAGAGATGTTCGCATTATTTAATACGATGTATATAGCCTGCAAATTATTGATTCAATCTCGATTTCCCTATTTTTATAGGTAAAATTCCCCCAATAATCTTTTTCCCAATTCCATTTTCTTCATGTCATGATCTATAAAACCTCCTTTTATAGATCATTCTACGCGATATTGTGATCTGTAAAAACGTATTTTTTAGATCATGAATTACTATTAAGAGAAGTTGCGGGCCTGGGAACAAGCAGCCTTGTCTTGGGCAGATCTGAAAAAATTCCCGGAGGGCAGAGGAGCAGATAATGGAAAAAAAGAAAATGGCTCCAATAGGCGTGACAGCGATAATGGTAGATGCAATGATTAACTGAACGAATAACTTGAGCGGTCCTTTTATCTATGAGTTTTGCTTCCATCAACTCATTGCGATTTCTTCAACCATTGACGGTAGGAAAAGTCATCGGGATATAATTTCAGCTGTACGAGAAGGCGTGCAGGCGGTGGGTATGGATGTCGTGAAATCTGAATATGTTCCAATGGGACATGTTGGTGGAGCGGCTTTGAAACATCTTCCTGACGATGGCACGTCATATATGAAGCTGATAATCTCTGTTCATCCGGAAAACGACTTGCGCAAGCTGCGCACCAGTTGTATTATACAAATGAACATAATTTCGTCTGACGAAAATCCCCGGATCTACTTTTCTGTACTCCAGCAAAGACGCTGAGCCGATGACAAGATACTGGAATTATAGCAAGAGCAGGCTTACACGTACACAGCCCAAAAAAAACAAGAGAGCTTGGCCCTGTTGCTTCCGGACGATCTCACCCGCTTTCATGCCTGTTATATCGGCAACCATGCCGTTTCTTTCTTCACTAAAGCCATTTCCAATCAAGTACAAAGAGATTATTTCCTGTATTGATTGGTCGGTCGTGCTGCAACAATTACCATAAAATTTAGAGGAGAGCGTATGGATAATCGGATTGCCACCCAGCACCAATCAACAACATCGGCATCCGGGTTGCTCCCTGAAACAATTACGCTGCCGCTGGAGATTCGAGTCCATGGACGGGGTGGACAGGGGGGAGTGACCTGTGCCAAGCTTATTGCCGCCACCTACGCTCAACTCGGCCTCAATGTGCAAACCTTTGGAGACTACGGAGCCGAGCGTTCAGGTGCCCCGATTCGGGCTTTCACCAGGGTGGATCGGATGTCGATCAGGAACCGCAACAAAGTCTATCGGCCGGACCATCTGCTGGTTCTCGATGCAGGGCTGCTTGGGCCAAGCCTGCTTGACGGTGTTGCCGCAGGAGCGAGTATGCTTATTAACTCCAGTGAAGATCCGGAGTTACTCAGGCAACGTTTTCCCCTTTATCGTCTGGCAGTGGTTGATGCCACCTCGATAGCCAGAGAGCATGGTATCGGCACCAGTGCGGTGGTCATCATTAATACCACCATCGTTGGAGCCTACGCCGCCTTCGTGGGGTTGCCTATGGAGTCGGTGCGGCTTGCTTACGAGTTTTTTGGGCTTGGTGATGATTTCAGCGCAGCCCTGGCCGCCAGTGAATCGGTGCATATCTTTGAAGCCTCGGGAATCCCTGGGGGAGAGAGTGAAGAAGTAGGCGTAACCTCCTCCGCCCCATCGCAGGTTCTGCCTCTCACCCAGCATCTGCGGGACATCCCCACTGAGCTGAAGACTGGTGCCTGGTCGACCCAGACGCCAAATTACCAGGAATATGCCGCCCCATGTTCCATGGCTTGCCCGGCAGGCAATGACGTAGTAGGTTTTATCCAGACCCTGAAAGTGCAAGGAGTTGTCGCCGCAGGCAAGCTGCTCATGCAAACTCAGGCCTTGCCGTCTGTTTGCGGGCGTGTCTGTCCCGCTCCCTGTATGCGTGTCTGCAACCGCGAATTCTACGATGGTCCTGTGAATATCCGCAGCATCGAGAGGTGGATAGCCGATAACTACAGCGGAGCAGCCATCCCGGAACAGGATACCCAGCCATGCCGCTTTGCCGTGGTGGGCAGCGGTCCGGCAGGTCTGAGCGCTGCCTTTCATCTTGCTATGCTTGGCCAGAAGGTGACACTCTATGAGAAGGGTGAGAAGCTGGGCGGCGTCCTTCGCAATGGTATTCCTGCCTACCGATTACCCGATGGTATCCTCGACCGTGATATAGAGAGGATCCTGGGTCTTGGTGTCCAGTCCAGATGTGGAGTTACAGTCGATAGAGAGGGAATTACCCTGTTGCTTAAAGAGTTCGACGGGGTGATCGTCTGCAAGGGGCTGGGCCTGCCCTTTGCCCTGGAGGCCGCGGGCAGTCGGCTTGAAGGAGTCATGCAGGGTCTTGATTTTCTGGCGGAAAGCAAAGAAGCCGAAACAACGCTCAGCGGTTCGGTGATTGTTATCGGCGGCGGCAATACCGCCATCGACTGTGCCCGCAGTGCCCTGCGTTCCGGCGCCCAATCGGTGAAGCTGGTGTACCGCAGATCCCGCGAGGAGATGCCCGCTATTGCCGAGGAGATAGAAGAGGCGGTTCACGAGGGGGTGCAGATCTTCACCCAGCGTCAGCCGATTGCCTATATCGGAGATTCCCGGGTGACCGGGATGGTCCTGGCAGAGGTCGATCTCGGGTCACCTGAAGAAGACGGGCGCAGTCGACCCATCGTCAGTGACCGCACTGTGGAACTAGCCTGTGATATTGTTCTGCTTGCCCTTGGTCAGGAAAAACGGCTAGAACTCCTCCCCAAAGCAACAGAACTGAAGGAAAACCGGGCCTGGACCGGCGACTCAGCCCTGCCTCTCTGGTTTGCTGGTGATTGTCTGACCGGGGACGGCACTGTGGCCCACGCCATCGGCAATGGCCGCAGAACTGCACTCGAGGCGCTCGCAAGTCTTAAAGGTGAAGAGGTTCCGGCAAAGAAGACGTATAAATCAACAGTCGCTCCGGCGCATATCCGTTTTTCTCATTTTCCGGTCATCCCGCCGCACCGGGACCGCCATCAACCGGCCGGAGTTCTGCGCAACAATTTCGAGGAGGTCAACCTCGGCCTGTCTGGGCCTGGAGAGGCAGACCGCTGTTTCTCCTGCGGTCGCTGCACCCACTGCGATACCTGTCTGGTCTTTTGTCCTGACGGCATCATTTTCAGGGATGGTGAAAATTACATCATCGACCGGACATATTGCAAGGGTTGCGGGATATGCGTTGCTGAGTGTCCGCGCAGAGCTATGGAGATGATCGATAAGTAAGAGGATATCTGCTGACCGACCCGTATCCGTCGATCCGGATGGTCAGCGTATTTAAAAAAGGGAAAATTTATGGGAGTTGAACTGATCAGCGCCAATCATGCGGCAGGCCTTGCCGCGACACTTGCCGGCCGGGCGAACAGGAAGGGTCGCGGTTTCTGTTGCGGCGTCTATCCCATAACCCCGGCCACCGATTGTATGGAGTATCTCTGCGGTCAGACCATTGACAAGAGCAAGGTGGTCCGGGTGGAAAGCGAACACAGCGCCATGGGAGTCTGCATTGGTGCCTCTGCCGCAGGGGCGAGGAGTTTTACCACTACTTCTTCCAATGGCTTGGCCTATATGGCGGAAAACTGTATCACCGCTGCCAGCCTCAGGCTGCCGGTGGTGATGGTTGTCGCCAATCGTACCATGGGGCCGCCTTGGAATATTTGGGCCGACCACGGGGACTCGCTCATGCTCCGCGATCTTGGCTGGATACAATTCTACTGTGCTGACAACCAGGAGGTTTTCGACACGGTGTTGGCAAGTTTCAGACTCGGTGAGGATTCCCGGGTGATGATGCCGGTGATGGTCTGCATGGATGGTTTCACCCTCTCGCACACCATCGCTCAGATCACTGTGCCGGAGCAGGATGAGGTCGATGCTTTCCTGCCTTGCGCAAGCATCCCCCATCAACTTGGCACAACGCCCCACACCCTTGGCCAGATTGAGGTGGCACATCAGGTCACCTCCCATCGCCGCCAGCACCATGAAGCAATGTTCAAGACCTTCGAGGTCTATGGCCGGATACAGCAGATTTTTTCCAGCAGCATGGGGCGAAGCCTCCCCGACCCGGTAATATCCTACAAGACCCAGGATGCAGAGACGGTGATAATCTCCATGGGTACCATCGGTGCAACCGCAGAAATGGTGGTCGACGAACTACGTCAGGTCGGCGAAAGGGTTGGGTCCTTGCGGATCCGTATGTTCCGCCCATTTCCGGTGGAGTTGATCAGACAGGGCCTTGCCTCGGCCAGCCGGGTTGCGGTGATCGACCGTGATATCAGTCTCGGCTATGGCGGGGTGCTTTGGGGCGAAGTAAGCAGTATTGCCGGTCGGGATAAACTGGTGCAGAATTATATGGCCGGCATCGGTGGCGGGGACGTACGACCGCAGCATATCAAAGAGATTATTACCGATATCAGAGGCCGCAAAGAGGCCGGAACTCCTGTAATCATGGAGGATCTGCAATGAGAGAGCCTATACTCGGCGGAATAGCCCAGACTGAGCAGGGCCGAAACCGCCCCTTGCTGCGGGCAGGCAATATGAACTGCGGTGGCTGCGGAATGTCGAATATCCTGCAACTCCTCAGCCATGCCATTGCCGGGCGGGAAATTAAGCTTGTTATCCCGGCCTGCTGCGGGGCAATTACTGCTGCCGTCTATCCCCATTCCGCCTTCGATGTCCCAACCATCCTGACCACCTTCGCTTCAGCTGCTTCAGTGGCAACAGGAATTGCTTCGGTCGCCAGACTCAATAATGAGGACACCCGGGTGATCTGTCTGGCCGGAGACGGCGGTACTTACGATATTGGCATGGCGACGCTTTCTGCTGCTGCAGAACGCAATGAAAGTATTCTATATATTTGTTATGACAATGAAATATATGGGAATACCGGTGGGCAGCGTTCATCCGCCACCCCGGCTGGGGCATCAACTTCAAGTACCCCAGGTGGTAAGACAGAGGCAAAGAAGGATATCATGGCTATTATGGCTGCCCATCGGATACCATATGCGGCGACGATCTCCATTGCCAACCCCGATGACGCGGTCAACAAAATGCGCACGGCTCTTGATACCAATGGTTTCCGCTTCCTGCATATTCTGTCGCCTTGCCCCACAGGCTGGAAGTCGGAACCCGCAATGGGCATCGAATTGATAAGGCTTGCGGTCCGCTCCGGCCTCTTTCCGGTCTATGAGATTTTTCATGGAGAACGGTATGTGATCAATATTGAACCTGACTTTTCCGACGAGGCCCTGGCCATGTATCTTTCCCTGCAGCGCAGGTTCAGAAAGTCAGGTGTAACCGAGGCCAGTCTGCGACCGGGCATTGAGAAATACTGGCATGGGCTGAGGGCTCTCAGCGGCAGGATTGTTCCGGCCCGCAGGTTTTGATAATAATACAGAGCAGGAAAAAAACTATTGAGGTTATCAAGAGGACACTATGAGAAAGTATGTTGGTGAGCGCATTCAGAAATTGCGGGAGGCACAAGGACTCAGCCGTGAGCGGGTGAGTCATCTGGCTGGTGTTCCAGTAGAGAGTATTGAGGATTATGAACTGGGACGTGCTGTACCTTCCATCGGCGTTGTTATCAAAATTTCCCGGGTTCTTGGCTCAAAGGTTGAGGGGATGCTCCACGGAGGGGCTACGATTTCTGAGTCAATCACCATCTGCCGCGCAGGAGAATCATTGTCAGGCGATCAGGGAAGTACCGACCAGAGCTATGGGTATGCCTCTCTCACCCGTCCAGGTACCGGCAGTCACATAATGGCTCCATTCCTGCTGAGCTTTGACCCAAAAACTCCTGCGGGACCGCCAATCAATCATGATGGTCAGGAATTCGTTTACATCCTCGAAGGCACTATAGAGCTCTTCTATGACGATAGAACACACACTCTCAACCAAGGCGACAGTGCCTATATTGACGCCTCGAAGCTGCATACTTTCCACGGTGTTGGGGAAGGAATCGCTCGGATGATTGCGGTTGTCAGCTCCTAGCCCGGATTTTACACCACCGGTTGTACAGCCTTTGTTTCGGTTTCCAGTCTATGTTCTTGCTGGTCGGAAATTCACAATGGCCTTATCTCCAGCTCTCCTGTTCGAGCCAGCCATTCTCTAGTGTAAAATTCAATTCATCAGAAAATGGGAAGTCGGGAGTGGTCAAAAGTAGATGCAAACAGATTTCTTTTTGTTTTTGCGTTAGAGGGATAAGAAAAGGTTTATGCTTTTCAAGGGCTTGGAGATCACAGCGGTAAAGCTGTAGCTTGTATATGGAGTTCATGATTGCCGCTATGCGTAATCCGGCTGGGTCGCTGGAAGTCATTTATCAACGTAAGCACTACAGAAATTCAAAATTTTCTGCAACGCGGAAAGGAAAAGGAACAAAATAATTTACTGCCAACTCGTTTTGTTTGATCAACAGAAGCAAGCAACAGAGAATGAGGAGCGGGAAATAGAGATTCTGCCAGTGCGGTTAGCAGAACTAAGAAGCCTCATTGCGAAAGAGGGTCTGATTAATCTGGACCGGAAAATCAACAAAGTGAAAAAGGAAAGACAAACAATCCGCCAACTAACTGATGATCTAAAAAATAAAATTGGTGGAGATGAACGTGATATAAAGAGCCTGCAGCAAAAACATCAAACCCTCGCCCAAAACATCGACAATTTATCTGGGCAGCTACAAACAGTTGAGAATGTTCTCAGGAGGATTCTCCCAGAAATTGACGATGTATCCCATTACATTTTAAAGACCAAAAAAGGGCAACAATTCAAAAGTATAGATTCAATTACCAAAGAAAGAGAAACCTGCCGTGTTGCAGCTCTAGCAGGAGCTGAGAAGATCAAAATGCAACTCAACAATCCCGGTGGTTTGTCAATCGTGAATCGGTCATAGAATAGATATGACATTTTTCATTATTATAAACTGAGCAAGTCTCTTATTGAAATATTAATAAAGCTGAGAATGAACAAAAAATTACTGGAAAATAACTATTTAATATAAAAAAAACAGGTTTTGTAGGAAACATATCAACTTGACGTGTGAGAAATTTACCTTACATTTCCAATAACCATCTTATGGGGTATCATAATGACCTACCCTGCCATGGCAGCAACCGTGCAGTTCCCAGATTGCCGGTGGATAGCAGGGCAGCGTCAGCAGGTTTTGTAATGAGCTTGCACTGGTAGAACACAAGCATGTCTATTCCGGCATGTGAGGGAAAAGAGAGATCAACGGCGAGTGACTTAATTGTGCCTTTCTGTTGTTTCCCCAGCCGTATCTCATTGTGAGATATATTTTGTCCACTCCCGCTGATAATTCAA
Organism: uncultured delta proteobacterium; assembly: GCA_963709755.1. Taxonomy (GTDB): domain Bacteria; phylum Desulfobacterota; class Desulfobulbia; order Desulfobulbales; family Desulfocapsaceae; genus Desulforhopalus_A. The sequence continues at coordinate 410,014 of CAVPXO010000001.1, read as the reverse complement.
ACTCTGAAGCTTCAAATAAGACATAACATTTTCAACTGCCAGTACAATACCGGTGAATGGTTCTGTGATTGTCATGGATTATGGAGGTCTTATGAAAAACTATTTGGTATCTTTAAAACAGGCAGTATCAGGGGCAGTAATTACACCAATTGACGAAGAGTATGATGCAGCTCGCACCAGTTGGAATCTCTTTATTGACCAGCGGCCAGATATCATTGTAATGGCGAAGACTGAGGCTGATGTCGCCGCTGCCCTGTTATATGCAAATGACGTCGCTGTACCGGTCACAGTACAAGCGACTGGGCATGGTCAGCCTAAAACCTGCGCTGGCGGTGTACTCATAAACACCTCCAATCTCAGGTCAGTCAGGATTGACGCCGTTTCAAGAACGGCCACAATTGGGGCAGGCGTTCGTTGGAAAGAAGTAATAGAGGCCGCTTATCCGTACGGCCTCGCTCCTATTTCCGGTTCATCTCCACATGTCGGCGTAGTGGGATACACAATAGGCGGTGGATATGGGATCACATCCCGGAAGCATGGTTTGGCCATTGATAATGTACGTGAATTTCGCATCGTACTCTCTAACGGAAAAGTAAATATCGCATCACCCGACGAGAATCCTGAACTTTTCTTTGCAACGCTCGGTGGTGGTGGTGCTTATGGGGTCGTGACCGAAATGACTCTTCGCCTCCATGAGCATGCGGAGGTTTTCGGGGGATCGGTTATGTTCGATGCATCGAGGGCACCGGAGATCTATACAGCATATGCGGAATGGACAAAGACGCTGCCCGATGAAATTACCTCCGCCATCCAGATTATGAAATTCCCATCGGCGCCCTTTGTTCCCGACTTTCTCCGAGGCCGGTCAATGGTGATGGTCATTGCCTGTGTGTGCGGGCAACTCGAACAAGCGGAGGAATGGTTGAGGCCGATGCGCGCTATAGACGGAGCCGAATTAGACTCGTTTCGTAAGATGCCTTTTACAGAGTCGGGTGCTATTTTTCAGGATCCTGTTGATCCGATTCCCGTAAACGGTCGGGGCGTGTTGCTTAACGATTTCACCCCCGAGACGGCTAGAGCGTTTTTAGATGCCATCGGGCCGATTCATATGTCGCCAAACATGATGATTCAATTGCGCCATTTGGGTGGTGCAATCACGCGTAATAATGATACCCGTCTGTGTATACTGAGAAACCGCAATGCTAAATACCTGGCATTTTTGCTTGGAGTTCCAATGCCGGACAATCCACCTGAATCGATGGCGGCACAAGCCGAAAAAGTATTCAAAGAAATTGAGTCCTGGGTGTTGTCCCGCGGACCGCTTAACTGGCTTGGAGAGGGCGCCGTGGAATCCAATTCAATTCGGTCTGTGTTTTCGGAAGAGGAATATACGCGTATTAAAAAAGTAAAGGAAGCTATCGATCCGCTCAATCGCTTCTCAAATGCTGGTCTGGGTATTCGTTGAATAAACAAAGTCCACGAGTGCCATTGATTGAGTTGAAATTTTGAGGACCGCTAAGCCAATTGGAATCTATTGATCGATCAGCCTCCCTTTAATCGGCCTGGGAGCCTGACAGATGGTTTGCTGCGATGACAAGCACCAGAACGCGGTTTGTCCTGATGATCCGTTTTTTAAGCAATTTTCATTCACCTCTCGACAGGCAAATAAACTGTGAAGGTTGAGCCTTCCCCAGGCCGACTGTCGACGCGAATCTCCCCCCGATGGTTCTGGACAATACCATAACACACCGACAATCCTAGACCTGTCCCTTTAACTTCAGGTTTTGTTGTGAAGAAAGGCTGAAAGATCAGGTCCTTATTTTCAGGTTTAATACCTACGCCGTTATCCTTGACCGCCACGGCGATTTTCTTTTCTTCCTGCCTGGTAGTTATCGTGATCACCCCGTCTTCCCGGCAGGCGTCCGCGGCATTGTTCAATAAATTAAGAAAGACTTGTTTGACCTGGTCCGGAATCGCCAGGGTCTGCGGCAAATGTTCCTCATAGTTTAATTCCAAACGAATATTTTTCTGTTTAAAATCAGACTTCAACAGCAACAGCAAGGAGTCGATAGAGGCATGAATATCGATCACTGTTTTCTTCCCCGAGGAAGGCCGGTTGAAATCCTGGAGGTTGCGAATTAAATTTTTCATCCTTTCACTTTCATCAATCGCCAGCTCGAGCATCTCCCGGTCCTCATTATCCAGTAAATTTCTCAGACCTTTAAGTATAGTCATAATGCTCTGCAGAGGATTATTGAATTCATGAGCAATCGAGGCGGACAACCGGCCTATGGCGGAGAGCTTTTCGGCATGCAGGTATTTTGACTGCGTTTCCTGCAGTTCGTGGGTCCGTTGTTCAACTCTAAGTTCCAACTCGTTATTCAGAATTAAGAGCTGTTTTTCACTTTTCCGTAACGCCTCCTCCACCTGCTTGCGCTCGGCTATCTCATGTTGCAGCTCGAGAGAATATTTTCGGAGATTATCTTCGCTCTCTCTCAACCGCTGTTGAGTGGTGTGTTTGTATAACGCCATCTCGATTTGGATTTCAAGATCACGATCGTCAAACGGCTTCAGGATGTAACCGAACGATCCCTCAAGCAGCGCGCGCTTTACCGTGGCCATGTCGGAGTTAGCTGACAGAAACAGTGTCGGCAGGTTGCAATCACGATGGATCTGCTGTGCTGCCACAATACCATCCATCTCACCAGCCAGCCGGATGTCCATCAATACCAGCGCTGGTCGTTTTTCGCAGGCAAGTTCGATTGCTTCCTCGCCGCTTGCAGCTATTCCAGCAACGCTGTACCCCAATTTACGTATCTTGTTGGCAAGGTCTTCGGCGACAATAGCTTCGTCCTCAACAATTAGGATGGAGATATCATTCATTGTTTATTCTCTTTCAGAGGAAAAATAATTTTAAATTCAGCGCCAGGACCGGTTGCTGTTTCCAAGGTACCACGCAATTGGCCTGCAAGTATTTTCACGAGTCGCAAGCCGAGCGATTCGGAGTGGCGCCAGTCAAAATCTGCTGGAAGACCAACACCGTTGTCGCGAATTCGCAGGCGAACTATTCCCGTAGCAGGATCGAGTTTAAGTCCTAACTCTACTTCACCGCTGCTATTGTTGGGAAAAGCATGTTTGAGGGCGTTACCCGCAAGTTCGTTGAGAATCAGCCCGCAAGGCACCGCTGTCTCTACCGACATTAAAATGGGTTCGACCGCATTAAGATTAAGTTTTACATTCTGGGCTAAAGCACTGTGTGAACGCCAGAGCGTCTGCGTCAGGCTGGCGGCGTATTCGGCAAAGTCGAGCTTGGCCAGATCGTTTGTCTGATATAGTTTCTCGTGGACCAATGCCATTGAATGTACACGATCACGCACGTCGTTCAATTCATCTCGAATCCGGTCATCGGTCAAGGTATCGGCCTGCAGACTGATCAGGCTGGAGATGACCTGGAGATTGTTTTTTACCCGATGATGAATTTCCCGCAGCATCACCTCTTTTTCCGCCAGAGACTTATGGAGCTGTTCCTCGGTCTGTTTGCGGTCGGTGATGTCCATGACCACGCCAAGCATGCGACAGGCTATGTCATCTGTGCCGTACTGAAAAATGCCCCTGGTCTCAACCCAATGGAGACTTCCATCTGGCCAGATAATTCGATACTGCAACTCAAGCGGCTTGCGATCCCGCATGCAACGGCGCGACTCCTCTTCGACGAGAGGCAGGTCTTCTGGATGTATCCTGTCAGCCCATCTGTGATAGGGGTGTTCCGTAGTAATAGTAGTAGGGGTGGTAGTGGTAGCAGCCGGGGCGTAACCGAAGATCGCCTCGTGCGTCTGCGTCCAAAGGATGGTATCACTCACAAGATCCCAATCATACATGCCGATTTCGGTGGCACTGGCTGCCAAGGCAAGCCGCTCCTCGCTCTCCCGCAAGGCCTTCTCTCGAAAGCGTATTTCCTCGGACATTTTGTTGAAAGCCTCGGCGAGGTCTTTTATCTCGGCAGGTCCGCCGATAGTCAAGGGACTCTGTGTTCCACCTTGTCCAAGAGAAAGAGCATGGTTGCGGAGGGTTTTGACAGATGAGGAGATCGTTCGAGCTTGAGCAACGGCGACGAGAAACGATGCGAGTGCGACTAAAAGAATAATCCCTGTTACCTGAAGAGTGTTTGAGATAATCGGCCCCACCACCTCTTTTTCGGCGCGGCTGCAAGAGGCGATCCAACCGATGGAAGGAACAGGTGTGAAGGCCACAATTCTTTTGCGTCCCTTTTGTATTTTCGATTGATGATCGGAGATCACAACCTCTTTCCCTTTGAGTACCTCTTCAAGAAAAGGGTAGAGGTTGAGCCAGTTGCGCCGTTCCCAGGAGTATTGTGTGGCGGGGTATCTATAGACGTGCATTCCCTTGCTGTCCAGAAGGCTCACTCCCGCATCTCCCGGCCTTTCAACAGCAAGGACCCTATCGAGTTTGGCAGGCAGGATTCCAGCTACTATTATGCCGAGCAGTTCACCCTGCTCGTTTCTAATCCCTCGGCTGATAGTAAAGCTTGGCTGCCGTGTTGTCCTGGAAAGGAGAAGATCACTCACAACCCAGTCCTTTCCGGCTACAATCTCTCGATAGAATTCGCGGTCGGAGATGTCCATTCCAATAAACTGAGAACCTGTGGCTGCCGTCACTAATCCCGCAGGATTGTCCCAGAAAAAGTGCCAGATAGCCGGATTGCCAGCATGATTATCGGATAGTATTCTGCTTCTTTCTTTATCAGACAAAGTTTGTGACGACGTAAAAGCGAGACCAATCGCCAATTCCTGGTGAAGAACATCCTGCACAAAAGTATCGAAGGATTTTGCCGTAGCGCGGGCAAGCTCGAGGTTTGCCGAACTCTCGACTCTTTTCCTGAATTGATATCGGTCATAGCTGAAGTATGCTTGTGAAATCAGGATGGGAACGAGCACCAGCAGCAACAAGCCGACGATTCTTCCCTGGATGGAGGAGAATGCACTGCCCTTTGAGAAGGCCTTCATATCTCCGGGTACAGTTGGATGATCTTTTCGCATGGTTAATCCTTTATTGTGGTCTTGGATTCGACTCGGAGAAGGCCCAGCACTTCGGGTGATCTCTTCCAGCCACTCTAATTAATCCGTCCGCTCGAATCTCTCCCATACGTCATTTATCGCCAACAACCTATCTACTTTCAGCTGTTTTTTCCAGCATTAATTTCGTAAAAACTTACCGGCACCATTTTTCTTATTCCCTGGCATTCTCGTCTTGAAACTATCCCTTGTTTTCGAACCTGGCGCAGCAGGGAGGCAGCAAAGTTCAGCGTCCGCTCTGGTGCCTGGAAGACGTCACACAGGAACTTCACCCTTGAGGAGCTCCTGTAACTTTGATTGCTACACACTCGTCGGATAGCTGTAGTTCGCTGAACATTGTCAAGGAGAGGTATTCCAGAGGTGAAAATCAAATAGCCTGGCATTGTGGAATTATTAGCTGATTAACAATGACCAGCTCTTGAGCGTCTTATGTTTTGCTTTTAAAATTGTTGTTGTGGTAAGTACTATTCATATCAAGGAGTTCATTGACATTGCTCAAGATTTGGGTAGTACTTCTTGATGGATTCTTCATACTGCAGCGACGCATTCGCTCTCCTGCCCGGAACGCTGTAACCACAGTATCGATTTCATGCATCGGTTCGATTAAATTCTTTCGCAACGATCGCAGGAAAATCATGCCGACCATAAAAGAGAACGTGGCCATGAAAACTACTCCCCACGCACCGGCATAGCCAAGTTGCTGAGCCATGGCGTCGGCTCTGCGCATTGCATCCCTGTTAATCTTACCTAATTCAATAATTGCTGTAATAGTTCGATCACGAGCTAATGCATCATCCTTGAATGCAGACTGATAATACTTTGAGATCATATTGATTATTGCAGGCTCCTTCGTTTCGGTAATATTAGTTTCCGCTTTACCGAGCGCCTCACGAAAAGCCTCAATTTCGGCAACATCAGCGACAGATGTTTTTGCCTTTGCCAGGGCTGCCAGCATATCTTCACAGGATTCCAGAGATACTTCGTTCTGAGCGATTATAACCTTGATAGCTGGAGCCATTCGCATGAATATCCAAATTGAACCAAAAGCCATGAGAAGGTTCAGAACAATAAGCAACCAGGCACCAAATCTCACTGATTGTGAATGTTTCATGACTGAAAGTTCTTTGTTAATTTTGGGATGGCTAATTCACTTGAAACAATAATGAGTTGGTCTTCGGCTTGCAGGTAATCATTCGGTGAAGGCTGAATCACTTTTGCAGGTTTTCCTCGTCTTATACCAACCACCATAACGCCGAAACGTTTCGGTAAAGCCAGCTCCATCAGTGTTTTTCCGATCATGCCGGGTTGAATTCGAATTTCTGTGAGGTGGAGATCTTCACCAAGGTTCGTATCGACAATGATATTCCTGTAAAGCAGGCGGTTAGCAAAGCGCTTGCCGAACTCCTGTTCCGGATTGATCACCTGATGGGCGCCTACCAGATGCAAAATACGATGATGCATTTTATCATTTGCGCGAGCAATTACCATAGGTGCACCCATTTGCCGCAAAAGAGCTGTACAGATAATCGAGGACTCTTTGGAATCATCACCAATCGCACATACAGCCGAATCCCTTTTTCCCGGTTCCAACCGAGCCAGTTCCGTTTCATCTGTAGCATCAATCAATACTGCCTCGGCTACAAAAGTGGCAGCTTCTTCCACTAATGCACTGTTTACATCAACGGCCAGCACTTCTGCACCTTTCTCGGAAAGAGTCCGGGCAAGAGACATTCCGAACTGGCCCAGTCCAATTATCAATATCTGCTCTGGCATGTTCTAACCTCGTTATTTAGGTAATGGAAATACGTTCCACCGGATATCTTGTGTCTGAGACTGGTTGTTCGTTGCTGAGAAGCATAAACAATGATACAGGGCCAATTCGTCCAATAAACATCGCTATAATAACTATTACTTTGCCTATTTCATCCAGAAGAGCCGTGGCTCCTGTGGACAGGCCTACTGTGCCGATTGCAGAAGTCGCTTCAAAGGTGAGATCTCGAAACGAAATAGCCTGAGTCATTTCCAGCATCATCACAATGAGAAACCATATGGCTCCCCCCGATACAAAAACAGTGACTGCCCGATATACCGTCTCAGGATGCAGGCGCCGGTGTTGCGTTGTTATTTGCTCCTGGTTGGCTACATTCGCCAGAAATGTCATTGCCAGGATGGCGATTGTGGTGGTTTTTATCCCGCCGGCGGTACCTCCAGGGCTACCACCGATAAACATAAAGAGGATCATCACCAGAAAAGTTGGATTCGAAATACCAGTGATATCGACAGAATTGAATCCAGCAGTTCGCAAAGTCACCGATTGGAACCAGGCGTTCTGGATCTTATCAATGATCGGGAGTCCAGCTAAAATGCCATTCCATTCAAAAATCAAAACAAAGATCATTCCAGCTGCCAGTAGCACTATTGATGCGAGCAGCGCGATCCTGGCCGGAATGGGAATGGGCTTTTTTTTTATCCAGCGCGGGATAGCCAGACTTGTAGCGGGAGCCATTCCACCGAATATTATTAATAGAGCAACCGTGTGCAGAACAAATGGATTGGCCTGGTAAGGAATCAAGCTGTCGCTTTGCAAAGCAAATCCTGCGTTGCAAAAGGCTGATACTGCAGTAAACACGCCTCTCCATATTGCCTTAAAAGCTTGGTCCCCTGCAAAATAAAAACTCAACGCCAGCAGGATTGCACCCAGGGCCTCAAGCGCAAAAGTGAACTTAAGAATTATTCCGAGGGATCGCACTACATCCAGGTGGCTTGTGTCGGTCATTGATACCAGTAGTTTCTCATGTCTGAGGCTTAACCGACGCCCCAGGACATGTAAAGCTACTGTTGTGATACTCATAATGCCGAGCCCGCCAAGCTGAATAAGAACCAGGATGAAGAATTGTCCAAGAAATGTGAAATCATTTGGTGTATCAAGGACAACAAGTCCAGTTACACAAACGGCACTCACTGACGTGAATACAGAATCGATAAAAGCAATTGACCCCTTCTCTGTTGAAGCAGGTATAATGAGTAGAAGGGATCCAACCAGACATAAGGAAAAAAATGTCGTAACCAGGATTCTGCCCGGGTGATCGATGAACATTTCCCACCAGGTTTCATTGGAGGCTAGAATGCTTGAACGCCGCAGTGGCAAAACAAGAAAATTTAGAAGATTGATCGCTATTGCCACTCCGAAAAGGAGATGGCTATTTTGTAATATTACTAAAAGAGGCATTGCAGACATACCTGCCACGGCCCAGGCAATATGCCACCTTGTTTTGGTAGCGAGACACCAGTGCAGGAAAAGGACCTGGGCGATAAAAGACGCGGCAGCGGTGCTGTAAACGGCAAAAGTGCAAGTCGGAAGTACAAACAACACAGTCACGATAGCAATAACCGGTGCAGTCAAGGCCGCCCATCGAGCTCTTTGCAAACAACGATCTGCATGACTTATCCGTTCCGGAGATGAGTCAATTTCGAAATCAAATAAAATAAAGGCTGTGAGAAGGAGACCAACAGCTCCAGCTAGAGCTGCGAAAGGTTTGGTCGCTATATATGGAAAAACTGCACCGAAACTTGCCAAGGCCGCTCCAGCACCAAGCAGTTTCCCAAATGTCGGTAGACGAAAAAGTGTAAGTGCACACAAAAAACAAAGAATTGTTGCGACTGCAGAAAGGCTGATCCGCCAACCGTCAGGAGAATCTGCATGAGTTCCTGGAAAAGAGAGTAAAAGCAAAAGCGGTGAAAATGCAATGAGGGCTCCCTCCAAGCCAATACCTGAAATATAAGCTCTCGATTTCATATCAATTTTTATCACAAAAGAATAAGCTTCAACATTCGATAAAGACGATTATTCTCCACTTTCTTTTTTTAGCCACAGCAGTTCGCTTCATCAGCTATATAAAATAGATCCCGGAATAATGAAAGTGAAAGTTCCAAGTATAATTTGCAATTTCTTATAGATCGACGGACAAAGAGATCGACTGTGAGGGTTTCCAAGAGGATTTTCGCAAGATGCATTATGTACGGATAGTTTGCAGCAGCTGACGGATTTTTTTCTCGGTATCGGGTTGCGGATGCAGCTCCAGCGCCGTAAGCAGATGCTGGTATGCTGCGGTGCCAAATCCCTGCTGCAAACGGATCTGGCCAAGCTGATAATATAATTCCGGCAGCAGCGGTGATTTCCGGTGAGTTGCCAGGGTAAGCTTGACCATGCGATTGGCTGGCTCGAGAAAACCATGCTGTTCGAGAATTCGCGCTGCTTCAAGAATAGTCTCCGCCTCAAGCGTTTGAAAATCCTGTATCCCGGCATCACCGGATAGCAATACAAGCTGCCTGCCATCAGCCGAAGCGATAGCGTTTACCATCTCCTCCCGAAAAGTGCGCGCCTGCGGCGATTGGCGCTCGGGCTTGAGGCCCATGAAACGCTCGGTGGCGACAAATTTTTGCAGAAATCTAATGTGCCAGCGGGATTCACCAAGCGCGGCAACAGCCAGTCCGGCGAAGAATCCTCCCAGATGGGCTCCATGGGCCACATTGCCGCCGGTCTGGGCCAGAACAGGCAGCAGATTGTCGATTACAAGATAGATGCCAAGCACTACCCGTGCCGGTATTCTGACCACATTCATAAAAATGGGAAACAGCATGATAAACATTTTAACCTGGTTTTTGGGGAACATGAGGAAATAATAGCCAAGTATTCCCGAGATAGCCCCCGAGGCCCCGACCAGTGGGGTAAGCGAATTGCCGGCAAAAAAGGCAAAGCTCAAGGTGGCAATCACTCCCGCCGCCATATACAGCAGGAAGAATTTCATCCTGCCCAGTTGATGTTCGGCGTTATCCCCATAAATATAGAGAAACAGCATGTTGCCTGCCAGGTGCAAAACGCTGCCATGGAGAAACAGCGATACAAACAGGCTGGTCACGCTGGGTGTGGCAGGTTTGAAACCGTAGTGAAAAAGGAACAGATCATTGTACGAGATCCGGGACAGCACCATCCTTATCTGGGTTTCCGGAATGCCCTGCTCCATCAGCATTTTTAAGTAATCGGTCAGCAGCGGAGTGGGTGCATCCACCGGTCGGCTACTGAGTGGAATGTTGATAAAAACAAAAATGGCGATATTGACGGCAATGATCCCCCAGGTTACATAGGGGGTGAATCGTTCGGGATTGGGGCTGTCGCCGATGGGCAGGAACAAGGTGGTCTCCCTGTGAGAATTATCGTGGTTTTTACTTCAACGGTAATCATTTTGAATGAAAATTCTTTTGTAGATATGTGTGTCTGTCCAGAAAAAGTGGTGAGAGCATTTTGGGCGGTAATCGCAATCGGCAAGACAAGTTAGCCTTTGATGATTTCATTGAGGCTGCTTACAATATGTCGGAAATCTGCATCTCAACGAGAACAGACTCGATTAAGACCCAAAAAAGCGGTATAAAATTTCTTGGTTGGGCTGCTTAATTATTTTTTTAAGGAACATATGGAGGGTACTTTTTGCCATGAAGTTTGCAGAGAAATTTTTCTTATCGCCTAAAAAAGGAATTTCGAAGTTAAAGAGCATGGCGCTTTTCCGGAGGCCATCTTCAAAGCGAAATGTAAGTAGAAATTTGATCAAGCGCTATTGCCGGCTTATCAAGTAGTGCTAAGTAATTTTTGCTTCAATCAGTTGAGGATTCCTGCTGTTTAATTTTCTCCAGCAGCTGCAGTTCGAGAGGCTTGCTTTTTTCACCAACATAAATCGATCGATGTGGAAAAGGTATCTCGATATTATTTTCATCAAAAGCGAGTTTGATTCGTCGTAAATATTCACGGCCGACTTCCCATTGCCGGATTGGTTTTGTCTTTATCCTGCCTTTTATAACGACAGCTGAATCACCAAATTTGTCTACTCCAAAGATTTCAGGGTCTTCAAGCATGAATTTGCCAAACTTAACGTCCTCCCGCAATATTCTGCCGACCTCCTTCATGATTTCAATGACATGATCGGTATTTTCCTTATAAGCAATGCCTAGTTCGAAAACGTATGCGGACCATTCGTTTGTCAAATTACTCAAGGTGGAGATAGTTCCATTGGGGAAGACGTGCACGACTCCGGCTAAGTCCCGGAGAATAGTTGTGCGAAACTGAATCTTTTCTACCAGGCCACCAGTGCCATTGATAATAGCAACATCACCAACCCGTATCTGGTTTTCGAGAATTATAAAAAAACCGGAAATGATATCACGAACTAAATTTTGAGCACCAAAACCGATAGCAATACCAACGACACCGGCGCTCGCCAGAATCGGCCCGACTTCCACCCCGAATTCTTTTAAAATAACCAGGCCAAATGTCAGCCACAATGCGACTAATAAGGCTTGTCTTATTAAACGAATGATGGTTTCAATTCGTTTTTGCGATTCTGTTGGAGGTTCTCCCTCAGCTTCACTTTTTTTTATTAAATGCTGTTCAAGATGCTGGATAAATCTTTGAAGCATTTTCATGGCCACCCAGGCAAAGAAAATGATCATTGACAACCGCAGGCCAGCCTTGATAATAGATTCCCACGAAAAAGTACTAAAGAATTTTTGAATTATACCCATAACGAAAGCTTGTGATTAAATTAATGCCTATTCAGCGTTTGCTGCCGGTTAACGGCGATTTGTTTTCACCATTGTCTGGCATGATTTATAATATTGGAATCACCTGACAACTATAATAAGGATATGAAATTCTTGCAAATATTTATTAGGCTGCTATTTTTGCTGGTATTTGTTGAGCTGGGCGATTCCTTGCAGGTCCAATCCTACCGCAAAAATGATGTGATGAGCGCAGTCGGAAATTGGAATATTGGGGACTTCAGGGGAGAAAAAAGGTAGCTTGTCAAGAGAAAAAAATATACCAAAGTGAAACAAATGAAGAGCACCAAAAATCGTACCAATACCGCAAGGAAACAAACGAAAGTCGACTCCTTCATAATCGAAGAAGACGGTACACTTCTCAATTGCCTTTTGTCCTTTTTACCACACAAAAGCCGGAATGTGCTGAAGGCTGTTTTGAGAGACGGACAGGTTGCAGTTGATGGAACTTCTGTTACCCAATTTGATCACGGACTTCACCCTGGTCAACGTATTGACGTATGCTGGGATAAAAAGTCGCCGCTGCAGCAACCCCATGGACTGAACATTATTTATGAGGATCAGGAACTTATTATAATCGATAAGCCGTCGGGCCTGCTGACAATTGCCACCGACAAGGAAAAACGGAAGACAGCCTATGCTATCCTCAGTAACTATGTGAAGACGGAGAATCCCGATAATAAAATCTTTATTATTCATCGGCTTGATCGTGAAACCTCAGGATTGCTGATGTTTGCCAAAAACGAAAAGATCAAACAACAGATCCAGGAGACCTGGACCACAACCATCGACCAGCGAACCTATGTTGGTGTCGTTGAAGGTGAGGTGAAACAGCAAACGGGAACTGTCGTTTCCTGGCTGAATGAGAGCAAGGCTTTCATCGTCTACTCTTCCCAAAATTCACAGCACGGTCAGAGAGCCGTCACCCATTATAAGATATTGAAGGCCAACAAAGATTTTTCCCTGCTGCAGATTAACCTGGAAACAGGGAGGAAACACCAGATCCGGGTGCATATGCAGGATATCCAGCACCCGATAATCGGTGACAGTAAATACGGTTCAAGCCAGAATCCTATTCGTCGCATGGGGCTGCACGCCCAGGTGCTTGCCTTCACTCATCCTAAAACCGGGAAGCCCTGCCGCTTTGAGACAGAAATCCCCAGAAAGTTTCTGCAACTCTTTTCATCTGGAACGGACCGTTAAAATGCGATCTCAAAACTTCCAACCCCCCTCATCTTCCAGACTGTTCCTGTCGCTGATAACGTTGCTTATCCTGCTGTTTCGTCCAGGATTGTTGTCTGGTCCGGTCATGTGACTTCTGATACTCTTTTTCTTGTGGTTGTTCCCGTTGCATCCTTGACCATTTATCCTGGAGTTTGATCTGAGTTTGGACTTGAGGTGTTTCTGTATCTCTTTTCTTCTTCTGAGTTTGGACTTGAGGATGTTTCTGTATCTCTTTTTTCTTCTTCTCGTAGTATTTTCCCTGTGGTTTTGGCGAAATCGATGTCTTTACCTGTCCGATCTTCATTGAGGAAACAGTTGTTTTTGGTTGAACAGTGTGTTGTGTTGGTTGTCTGTAACGTGTCCGTGGCTTTGCTTCCACATGTTTTTGTTGATACTGAAACTGTCTTTTATAATTGCGTTCCCACTGCTTGTCTTTCTGCAGTCGGTGCGAGCGGTAACTCCTGTAAAAGGGGTCATATCCGTACCTCGTGGCATGTGGCGAATACCAGGGGTGAAAACCTCGTTTTTCATATCGTGCATCAAAATAATCACCGAAATAATAGTGGTGGGAATCCTGGCGGATAAAAAGAGACAGGAAAATGGTATCGATGTTTAATACTATGCTCGGAGTGTAAGAATAGCCGTGATTTCTATAGATTGGATGAACATAGTAGAGTGGTGCGAAGATCACTCCACGATGGCTAAGTTGATAGTCCCAGTAGCCCCCGATAAAAATGTAACCTCTCGGAGACCATACATAGTGAGCGGGGATCCAGACCATATCAGGTCTTTGCTCGAGCCAATAACCTGTCTGCCAGGCATAGCGACCATGAAACCAGAGCCAATGGCCCTCGATCCAGATATGGGAGGGTGACAAGGCTGGTGAACTGGGATGTGCCTGAAGAGGTTTTGGCGGAGAGGGAAGATACACCGTTTCAGGTTGATTTGATTCAGTCCAAAAACCTGAGATATATTGGTAGCCGCCTTCAACCTGTGTCCAGTATCCGGCAATCCATTGGCGTCCTGGTGGAACTTCCCGCCAGATGCCACTTACCCAGATAAAGTCATTCTGGTCTTCATCCCAACACCAGTAGCCTGGAATCCATTCAATGTTATCTCCTTCAGGACGAAAATCGGGGGGGATTTCATTTATGGGATCAGGAACGCCCCGAGTTGCAGCAATGGTTCCCGGCTGTGCCTCGTTAATGCTTACCTCCGCAAAAGCCTCATGAACAGGACCGCGCGTCAGTATCTCCATTGATTCATCTGTTGCCGTTGAGACGCTTGCCGCTGAGGCCATACTGGATTGAAAAAACAACAATACACCAATCACCCCAATTACTCCGATAGATACATACACCATAAGAACCCTGCGAAAATGACGACTTTTTAACATGGTAACCTCTTCATCTGACTATTGGGATTGACAAAATCGGGTAATGTCATCTTTTGTCTCGGTAAATTGTCCTGACATTTTTTTGGTATGGCCCATGTTGATCCCTGATGACTACGACCTCCCGATGGTTCGGGGTGAAACGATAGTTATGTCTGAAGTGATTGTTGCTGCCGTAATACCGTTTTGGCGGAGGTGGCGGGGCATAGACTACAGGGTGGTGATTGACATGTCTTTTTTGGTATCTGCTTCTGTCCATTTCATTGCCAATAATAAATCCCACAAAGCTACCGACCGCAGTTCCTATAATTAATCCGTTGACCGTATTATTCTGCGCTTTCACCTGTGTTCCTGAAAGTACCGTGAGCATTAATGCAACGAGAGCAATTGTAAAAGATTTCATTTGTGTTCCTCCGTAATGGTTGAATTGAAAGGAGATACTTCCTTTTCTTTCTTTGTAACTCCGCAGGCAGAGGAATAATAGAAGACATCTAAAGGCATAGGGTCTCAGGTAGCCTCATGTCGAGGCCATGTCGGGTAGATACTGAGCGAAAAAGATAATGAAAAAGACAAGTTAAGGAAAACAGGATGGAAATAAAAAAGTGGCCTTATGCATGTTTTGAGCTGAGGGCTTTACATCGATAAGAGGAAAATGTAATGATAATAACTTATTTTGACCCTTCGGAATGGAGAAAGAATGGTGACATATAAAAATAACAAATCCTATCGCTGGATTATTGTCCTGGCTGGGATCGCCGGTCTTTTTGCGAGCCTTGGTCTGGGGAGATTTTCCCTTGGCATGATGTTGCCCTCAATGGGGCAGGCACTGGATCTCTCCTACAGTCAAATGGGACTTATCAGTACCCTGAACTTCTCCGGATACCTCATGGCGGTTTTGCTCTGCGGTTTCCTGACGGCACGGATTGGATCACGGTTGCTTATTTTTATTGCTCTGGCTCTGGTTTCTCTCTCGATGATTCTGGTCGGTTTTTCCAGCCATTATCTCCTCATTCTCCTGCTCTATTTCCTGACCGGCGTAGGTAGTGCTCTCTCAAATGTACCTATTATGGCTCTGATTCCCGTCTGGTTTGACGGCAGGAGCAGGGGCAGGGCGGCAGGCTTATGTGTCATGGGCAATGGATTAGGAATATTAGTCACTGGAAAAAGTATCCCGGTGTTGAATAAAATGGCTGATGGCTGGCGCGTTAGCTGGATTGTACTTGGTTGTTTTGCCGGAGGCATCTCATTGCTTTGTTTTATTCTCTTTCGAAACAGACCGGAAGAGGATGAGGAAAGCAAGCAGGAAGTTGCGGCCAATCTGGCTTTAGCAGGAAATAAACATGGTTCTGTACAAAGGATATCAGGTAAAAATTTATTTTATCATTGTGGGGCGATATATTTTCTTTTTGGCAGTACTTATGTTATTTACGTAACCTTTTTTGTAACCGCCCTTGTTCAGGAACGTGGCCTCAGTGAACTTGCCGCCGGTAATCTTTGGTCCTGGGTAGGACTTCTTAGTCTGGCATCGGGGCCACTGTTTGGTTATCTTTCTGATCTTTATGGGCGAAAAGTGATCATGGCGGCTGTCTTCTTTATTCAGACAACAGCATATATATTGGCTGCAGTACGGCTGCCTATGCTCTCCGTTTACATTTCTTTAGCCTGTTTTGGTCTTGTTGTCTGGAGTATGCCTACACTTATGGCTGCTTTGGTTGGAGATCATGCAAGCCCGGAACGAACAGCAGCGCTTTTTGGTTTTGTTACCTTTCTCTTTGGAATTGGACAGATTGTCGGTCCGGCCTGTGCAGGTTTTTTGGCCGAACAAAGCGGAAGCTTCTCTAGCAGTTTTTGGCTCGCGGCGGTGTTGGCTGGGGTCGCAATGATACTTAGTCTGCTTTTACCCGGTAGCAGAAAAATTGTCAGCTGAGCCGCAGATTAAGGCTGGTGTCAGGAAGCGGGAAACCATTGGGTATCAATGATCTTTCAGAACACCTTAATTTTGTAAGAGATATTTGGTTAGAAAAACATTGTGTGAGAGAGAAAATTTCATTAAAGTGTCGGCCAATTTTAATTTAGATTTTATGCTGGTCTGGTTGAATAGAGGACAATCGGACAGCTGAGTTTGCATTAATATGCAATCTTCAGATCATACAAAAGTATTCCCTGTAATAGTCAAAAATATGCATGCACCCATACAGCCATCCAATGAAGAATTAAATCAACTGCTTATCAAAGCAGGTGAGGCACATCAGAATGGATTGTTGGATTCTGCAAAGTCCTCCTATCTAAAGCTGCTGAAATATTTTCCCGATGTACCGGTCGTGCACTATAATCTCGGTCTTGTTTACTATGAGCAGGGAGAATTTACAGACAGCAGGGCTTCATTTGGCAGGGCAGCTGATCTTGATCCTACAGATATGGACATCCTGTTCAACCTGGGATTAACTCAGAAAAGAACCGGAGATCTGGCCGGGGCAATTGCTTCCTATGTTCGGATATTAGAGACCGATCCTGAAAGTATTGATACCCTCTATAATCTTGCCGGCTGTTTAAAGGACAGTGGACAGCACGCACTATCCATAGAAGCCTATCTGAAGGTACTGGAGATATCTCCCGACCATACCCCCGCGAATAATAATCTGGCCTATGTTTACCACATCACCGGTGAGAGAGTACGAGCTATCAGCCAATATAAAAAAGTACTTGAATGTATGCCGGATCATCAGTCGGCACAACATATGCTTGCCGCGCTGACCTGCGCTGATACAACAAGTTCTCCAGAGGCATATGTACGGAAGGTATTTGATAATTATTCCCCATACTTTGAACAAAGTCTGCTTGCCGAACTCGAATACTCTGTTCCGACAACCATCAGAGAACAGTTTGATACAGGAACAGATTGGAAGAAACATTACCAGCACGGCCTTGATCTTGGCTGTGGCACCGGTCTTGGCGGTCAGGCCTTTATTGATATTGTCAATATTCTTGATGGGATAGATCTTTCCGAAAAAATGATTGAAATGGCAAATGACAAAAAAATCTACCGAAAATTATACGTCGACAATATTGTCAGCTTTCTCAATTTTTCAAATGACAGCTATGATTTTTATCTTGCGGCAGATGTTTTTGCCTATGTGGGGGATCTTGCCGAGACGTTTTCCCTGCTCAGAAATCTTGCCCGACGGGATGTGCTGTTTTGTTTTTCCACTGAGACGGATAGCGGAAGCAGTTATCGGCTCCAGCAAACCGGAAGATTTGCCCACGCACCAGACTATATCGAAAAAGTAGCCCAGGCAACCGGCTGGAAGATTACATCCAGCCATAGAGCTTCACTCCGAAAGGAAAAGGACAGCTGGGTAAAGGGGGATCTCTGGTTTCTTGGGCTCCCTCAAAATGTTTGAAAGAGTGGACCGTCTCTTTTGATCTTTGCCATTAGCCTTCCTGGTCATCAGAAGGGGGGAGAAGAATTAAAGACAAGGCTCTTGGCTGTGTTGGGGTGAAGAAATTGCAGGTAGGTAGCATGAAGCAACATTTTGTCCCCTTCTCTGCCTGACCCATAAAGGCTGTCACCGATAATAGGGCACCCGAGGCCCATAGGCCTGGGGTGAGCTGCGTGGACACGGAGTTGGTGGGTTCGGCCGGTGAGAGGGATAAACTCTATGCGGGTTGTAGCCTGTTTTATTTCAATTTTCTGCCACTTGGTGATGCCCATTTTGCCATAGATTGGATCGTAAACCTGCAGGGGGCGGTTGTCCGGGTCAAGGCGAAAGGGCAGATGAATTTCCCCGCCAGTTTCATCTACAATACCCTCAACAACAGCTGTATATTTTTTGACAACCAGTCGTTTTTCGAACTGACCGGAAAGAAATCGATGGGCTTTCGCTGTAACCGCAAAGACCATCAGGCCGGAAGTGTACATGTCCAGTCTGTGAACAGCCGGCTGGTCGATCATATCGGGGATTTGACAACGTAATCCCGATGCGGCACAAATTTGTTTTTCCGGTCCTCGTCCCGGTACGGCGAGCAGCCCTCCCGGTTTATCGATAACGACGATCTCGCTATCCTGATAGAGGATTTCTATTTCCGGTTGTCGTTTCATTGAGCTTTCATCTCTTCGTTAGTTGATAATCCTCAAGCCCGCAGAGCATAAATCCGAGAATCGGCTGGCATTTTTCTCTACAGGAGGAGGCAAAAGAGCCATGTCTGTGTCCACCTGATCTGTTTTCTCTTCCCCAGAAAAATTCACTTATACCGACTGGACGCAGATTGTTTTTTGCCGCAAAGTTAAACAGTTTTGGTGCGCAACAGTCTCCTGTTCCGGTGGGGATACCGCCGCTGTCGATAACAGCCTCTTGCAGTGAGGCTGTTTCTCCTCGAAAATTTGAGAGCCTGTAGAGGCTGTGGATTTCATCCATCAGCTTTCTTGAGAGCAAACGACGCTTTTTTTTATGCGCCAGCCACTGGTCTGACTGTGGCGTACACTGATCGATCTGGAAACCGAGCTGTTTGATCTGTTTTTCTTTTTCCACAGTCGTGGCAATGAATTCGTCTATATCAAAAAGTGGTGGTGCCCACCCTTCAGCCAGCCAGACGCCGTTGTATTGTCCTGAGAAGGCATAAAGAATGGTGGTTGTACCATCTGATTTCATACATTCCATGACCCCGAACATCTTACCTCTGGAAGGACTGAAGAGAGGGGCGGTTGTCAGTTCTGCAATGTTTTTCGGTTGAGTTGAAAAAAGATCAATCGTACCAAGCAGCTTTAGTCTTCGCATAACTTCCCGGCTATGATACCGGGTGTTACCGGGGCCCAGCCAATGTTTCCTGTTGCATCTCCTGCAAAACCCGCCTGTCCTCAAGATTGCTGAAGAGGTGACTGCACTTTCGGAGATGTTTTCCATCTTGTCGATCATAGCTGTATATTTTAGTTGCCGAAAATTTGTTCATTGTATACGTGCTGTTTTGACCATACACCGCTGAAAATCATATGCACAGCCCTTTTTCAAGGGAAGATGTGAACAATTTTTTCAGGGAAACATAAACAAGTTTGGCGTACTTTTGAAAGAGTGGCTTCCTGAAACCAGGTGAACGTGATATCATTACAGTCTTTTGTCGCTGGACTGGTTCTTCCGGCAGCAAATGCATATACTGTGAATCGCATGGCGGATGCAGTACATTTTTAAAAAAACAGTAACAGGTGATGGTCCGCCTGCCGAATGAACCCGGTTATCGCATAATGCAGCATAGAAAAAAGGATGGAAGGTATGGCTAATAAGCGGAAGAAAACGGGTGAAGATTTTCAACAGCTGGGGCCGGATCGGGTATTGAACCTTGTTGAGAAGGCGCTGGGCGTTCGTTGTAATAATTTGTTTCGAACTTTGAACAGCTATATTAACAGGGTTTTTGAAATTGAAACTGTGGATAAAGTTCGGATGGTGGTGAAATTTTACCGGCCAGACCGTTGGTCAAAAGAGGCCATCCTCGATGAACATAGATATTTGATTGATCTGGTTGCAAAAGAGATCCCCGTAATAGCGCCCCTTGTTTTTCAAAATGGAGAGACGATTGCAGAGAGTGACAATCTTCTCTTCAGTGTTTTTCCTAAGTTAGGCGGGAGAAGTGTTGATGAATTCAATGATGATCAATGGCTGCAATTAGGTCGTCTGCTTGGCCGAGTCCACAAGGTAGGGGAAGCGGCCAGGGCCAGGCACAGGATTACCATGGCTCCCCATCGCTCGACCAAGCAGCAACTGGCTTATTTGCTGAAATCACCATGTGTTCCGGATGAAATGAAACCACTTCTGGAAAAGGCTGTTTGTGAGATTATTACTGATATACAGCCATTATTTGCCAAAACGGAAAATATTCGCATCCATGGGGATTGCCACTTTTCCAATGTTATTCAACGACCGGGTGAGTCATTTTATTTAATAGATTTTGATGACATGGCTATGGGACCGCCGGTCCAGGATATCTGGATGCTTTTGCCGGGGGAGGTTGATGAATCTTTTGTCGAACTCGATCTCTTTCTGGAAGGCTATGAAACATTCCGTCCTTTTGACCGACGAGCATTGCGGCTGATTGAGCCGCTCAGGGCGATGCGCTTTATCCACTATATGGCATGGTGCGCTCATCAGGTTGAGGGGGACGGATCTACCAGGGCCATCGACGGTTTTGGTTCGCAGGATTATTGGAGCAGGGAGATTGCCGATCTCATCGATCAGCGGGAAAGAATTGCCGAAGCCTCTCTGCCGTCCGGCAACATGCTTTAACTCCGGCAAAAGAGCCAGAAAGCCTCATATTATACATGGTTATGTCGGAAAATTATATAATATCAGGTGGTTTTCGGTTAACTCAACAAAGTGCTCAGCCTCTGTGAAAAACTTAAATTATGATGTTTAGCTATCTGGATGAGCTGTCGGAAACTGAAGTTGTACCTTTGTGAAAGTGTCTTTATCTCTTTTTTGTTCAGGCAGATACGTGGCCAGGGGACGTCAAAAGGCATGGCCAGGGCAACGATATTGCCTCGATCGGGAACCGGGAGATAGAGACAGCTTTTGAAATGAGTGGCGAGAAATGTTTTAATCTCCTGTAATCTTAACTTTTTGTCGCTCCAGAGGTTACAGCTGACTATGCCCTCAGAGTGTAGAGTTTTAGCACAGAGGCTAAAAAAATGATCAGAATAGACAGTCGGCGCCATGCCCTGATCATCAAAGGCGTCGATTAAAACCAGATCGTATTGTTTGCTGTTGTTGTCTTGCAAAAATATACATCCATCAGTGCAGTAGATGGAAATCCGCTTGTTGTCCGGCAATTGAAAATAATCTTTGGCTGCGTTGATGGTCTGAGGAGAATAGTCAACGGCATCTATCTTACTGCTCGGGAAATGGTGATTGAAGAATCGGATAAAAGAGCCGGCACCGATGCCGATAATGAGTATGTTTTGGGGGTTGGTATTAATAAGTAACGCCAAGGCCATATGACGGGTGTATGATAATATAAGTTCATGTGGATTGGTAAGCGACATTCGGCTTTGGAGAGAGCGGGAACCAAAGTAGAGAGAGCGAAATTCTCCTTCATCCACAATTTCAACGAGATGATTTTTCCAGAAATCTTTATGAATTAATTTATCTGACCCTTTTGGCATAACGTATTATTTTTTTAGTCTGTAAATTCCTCGACGGTCTAGTTTTTTTTTGGCATATTATTATTATACATGAGTTGGGACAAAAAATGTCCAAATTGTCGGAGGAAACACCCGTGGTATCACAAGTGAAGAGAAAAAAGATTCTGGTTATGGATGACGAGGACATGGTGGGCGAAATTGCCTGCCAGATGCTTGACTTCCTCGGGTTTGACGCTCTGCGGGTAGCAGATGGTGTCGATGCAGTAAGGGAGTATAGAAAACATCAAGAAATCAATGAACCTTTCTCCGCTGTAATCATGGATCTTACTATTCCTGCAGGGATGGGTGGAAAGGAAGCCGTGAAGGAAATTCTGAATATCAACCATGAAGCAAAAGTATTTGTTTCGAGTGGGTATTCAAATGATCCTATTATGGTAAATTTTCAGGATTATGGCTTTTCAGGGGTAATTGCAAAACCCTTTGATCTGGCAGCCATGCAAAATATTCTCTCTATAATCCCCTGACCCGGCACACGGGAAGATAATCGGGGGCAGTAACTTGCAACTCTCTATTATATTTCAAAAAAATATCGCAGCAATTTGTAAAGTATCAAAGAGCATTCCGCCAATAAAAACTGTGCAGAGTCGTGTTTTATGATTACCTCTGCAAGCAAGTCTATCTATTTTACCACGGTTGTGACATTTTGCTCTTTATACGCAGCTCAACCGATCCAGCCACTGTTTCAACAAGAATTCCAGCTCTCTGATTTTCAGGCCATTCTGTTTACTACTCTGATGATGGCTCCCCTTGGGGTAGCACCTCTGTTTTATGGCTATCTCCTCGAATCATTTTCTGCCAAAGTTATGGTGAGATGGGCTCTCTTTTTTCTTGGCATTCTGGAGATATTCTTCTCCCTGGCCGGAGATTATTTGACCCTTCTGGCCATAAGGGCTGTTCAGGGGCTGATGATTCCTGCCATCTTAACATCTATTATGAGTTATATCAGTTACTCTTCCCCAAAGGAAAAAGTGCAGCATGCAATAGCAGCATATATTGCAGCGACTATTCTGGGAGGTTTTCTGGGACGTTTTCTCTCCGGTTTGTGCACCGATCTGTTCGGCTGGCGTTTCTTCTTTTTTATTCTAGGCCTGCTGCTGCTTCTGAATTGCTATTTGCTAAAAGATATGGTCAGGGATGCAAAAATGCATTATGCCAGGCCTAAGCTGGGTGAGATTATCAGTCTGTTGCGGGCAAAAGAGTTTTTCTGGCTGTATACTTCAATTTTTTGTCTCTTTTTTGTCTTTGCCGCGCTTATGAATTTCCTTCCCTTTGAACTTAAAAAGATAAATCCCTCCTTCAGGGAAACGGGAATAGGACTGTTATATTTAGGGTACAGCATGGGGATTTTAGTATCTTTAAATACCAGACGGATTATCAAATATTTTGGCAATGAATCCGATGCCATTGGAGTGGGCATTCTAATTTTTGGAGTGGGCATCCTTTTTTTTCTGATAGAAAATTATATCGTGATGTTTGTCACTATGTTTGTCTTCTGCGCAGGGCTCTTCACTGCCCATTCCCTGCTGTCCGGTTTTGTGAATAAACTTGCCCGACAGAATAAAGCAATCGCCAATGGTTTGTATATTTCTTTTTATTATACCGGCGGTACGCTGGGGTCTGTCCTGCCTGGAGCGATCTTTCAGAGATATGGCTGGAACATTTTCCTTATTCAACTTTTTTGCATGATCTGTCTTGCCTTTTTTTTAACAAGGCGTCTGAAAGCAGCAGTAAAAATATCAGAAGCGAGTGATGTCACTCAGGGCTGAGATTCGTCCTCGATAACCAGCATTTTTTTCCATGTACCCCGCCGATAACGTAAAGAGGAGACGGAAAACAAGACAGTTACAAAGAGCAGCACCCAAAACCAGGCTGTTGTAATTGTAATCCGGTAATATTCAATACCTATATATACCGGAAGAACAAGGCAGATCGGGGAGACAATCCCGATGGCAAACATCATGAACCTTGTGTCTCCTGCACCTCTCAGGGCTCCGCTGAATACCATGTAGAGTGCATCGAAGAAAAGGTAGGCTGAAACGATTTTCAAAAGAGTCTTTCCATGACCAAAGACCAGCTGCTGAGATGCTATTCCCTGTTCGGAAGCCATAAAGGGAGCAAGAACAAAACCTGGAGCGAAAATAAAAATAAGGTCGATCACCAGAATGTAGGAGATGAGCAGCTGGCAGCCGCTTCTGACGTAACAGGCAGCAAGATTTGGTTTTTTCTGACCCAGTGCCTGGCCTACCAGTATACTCATCCCCTGGGAAACCCCCATTGATGGCATAAACGCCAGGGCATTAATGGACAGGACAATATTAGTTGCGGCCAGTTCGGCTTTGCCGATGCGGCCAACCAGAAGAATGAACAGGGTGAACGCCAGGATATCCATGGTAAACTGAAGCGATCCCGGAACACCGAATCGCATAAGTCTGATAAAAATATCCCTGTCAAATCTGAAACTGGAGAAGACACCGAAACGCTGGTCATTTTTTTTGGTAAAAATCAATCCAACAAGGAAAATGACATTAACGCCCCAGGCTGCCACCGTGGCGAGAGCTGCACCCTCAATTCCGAGCTCAGGTAAGCCCCATCGGCCAAAAATCAGGGCATAATCCAGCGGGATATTGATAAACACGCCCAGGAAGGTAATGACCATGACCGGCCTGGTAAGTCCTCTTCCGGTAAAAAAAGTAGCCAGAGTTGCCATCGCCACATGCAGCACGGAGCCTTTGCAGAGAATAGAAAAGTATATCTCTTCGAGCTGCCGGACACTTTCGGGATGACCTGCCAGAGAAAAAATAGGTTTTGTGACAAAGACAGCCAATAGCCAGAGAATAATGCCGGAGGCAAGAGTAAAATAAATTCCCTGCCAGAGAACGATACCTATCTTTTCAGGATTACCCCTGCCGGTATATTGTGCGATGAAGATTCCTGCATAGCCGCCAACACCCCCGAAAAATGCAATAAAGAGGTAAGAAGTGATACCTGCCGGAAGTGCCGCAGAGATGGCATCTAATGAGTAGTTGGCGAGAAATACGCGGTCAGTGAACTCCATGACCGTTGTAGCCGAAAGGCTGATGACCAGTGGCAGACAGACTCGCAGCACTTCACGATGGCGGCTGTATCGCAATAAATGTTTGAGAAAATCCGGCATCTCTTGTGGTGGTTATGGCAAAAAGGGTATAACATGGCAATCTTGCCATGACAGGACGCCCTGTTCATACACCAACTTCGGGACAATGACTACATCAAAATCGATGATACGAAAAAGCATACTGTGCCTGCGAATAAAACAACACACCTCAGCTAATAACTTACACAGCCATGAAACAGGTAATCATTGATAGAGAAAAATGCACAGGTTGCGGAGTCTGTGTACAGGTCTGCCCCTACCGGGCTATCGTTCTGACTGATGAGGGGGCTGAGTATATTCTCGATAATTGCTTTCTCTGCGGCCAGTGTCAGGCAGTTTGTCCGATGGATGCGGTTGATATCCCTCAATTAGCTGCAAAATTAGGGTTGATGAGTATCGGCGAAGGTGAGATTGCAGTTGCTCCCGGCACTTCCAATGTGGAGGAGCTTGTGTGTCTGATGCGCTCCAGGCGCTCCTGCCGAAACTACCAGAACAAGGCAGTGGAGCTGGGCATGCTGGAGGATCTGGTGAAAATTGGAACGACTGCACCATCCGGCACCAATAGTCAGTCCTGGAATTTTGTTATTTTGCCCACTCGAGCGGATTTGCAGGTGTTGGGTGGTATGGTTGCCGACTATTATCGTAATTTGAATCGAATAGCCGCAAATCCCTTTCTGCGGATGATCCTGAAAATATTCGCTGGAGACAGTTTGGGAAGATATTATCGAAGGTACCGTGATTCAGTCGCCGATGCATTGCGGGAATGGGATGAAAAGGGAACGGATCGCCTTTTCCATGGTGCTGCTGCAGCGATTCTGGTCACCGGAAAAAAGAATGCCGCTTGCCCGGCAGAAGATGCACTGCTTGCCAGCCAAAATATTCTTCTGGCAGCCCACGCAATGGGGCTTGGCAGCTGTCTTGTCGGCTTTGTTGTCGAGGCGATGCGCCGTGACCCAGCGCTGAGGAGACTGATTGCAATAAATGATGACGAGGAAATTTTTAGTGTGATTGCCCTAGGCTATCCGTCGGTTTCCTACCTCCGGCCAGCCAATCGAAAGATAATTGTTCCGCGAATTCTACGATTGGTCGAGAGAAAACAAAACTACCTGAAGTAACCAGTATTTTTATTGATTTGTGGCGTTGACGGTACACTGCTTCGCAAAGTGTATGGAGAAGATTAACATGAGCAAACCGGAGCAATTGAGAATAGTTCTCTACTCGTTTGGTTTTAAGTACGGTATCCCCACGGATGTGAATATGATCTGGGATGTACGTTTTCTCCCCAACCCACATTGGGTTGATGAATTACGGGCAAAGACCGGTAAAGCGGGAGAAGTCGCTGATTATGTTCTTCAGAATAGTGAAGCACAGTCATTTATCTGCCATCTGGAGCCGCTGTTGAAATTTCTTGTTGAACGAAATTGTGCCGCCGGCAAGAAAACAGTTCGAATAGCCATCGGTTGCACGGGAGGACGGCACCGATCTGTTGCGGTTACTGAAAAAATTGCAGCCTTCCTGTCCGTATTTCCCGTGCAGTTGACTGTATTTCACAGAGATATTGAGAAAGATGGCGTTACCAATATATGATTCTCACCCCTCTTCAATTTCTTCATCAGCTTCCGATATAATGCTGAGGAGTTTCTACCTAGGTCTCTCGTGTTCGTTGGGTAATTTTTACCTAGTGTTGATAGTTTTTCTTTTGCATCCTTACCAGGAATAATTAAAGTTATATTGTAATAACGGAATCTTGTCTATTTTCGTTCTCTTATGGCATCACTGTTGCAATTCTTAAGGCAACAGATGATAGCCAAATCGATCACTACTGCTTGTTTGGGACCGACTTGGCAATGAAGCTTTGTATAATGCCATTCACGGCAATATGAAAATTAAAATAAGGAGAATAAAAATGAGAAAGAAAATAATGGCAATAGCCCTTATAACCGGACTTACAATGGCAACCGCAGCATCGGCTCATTGGGGTAGAGGTGACAGAGGCAATGGTGGCTATGGCGGCTATGGTGATTGTCCGAGGATGCAGGGTCAGATGCAGGGACAGATGCAGGGACCAATGTACCAGCAACTGGACCAGGCGACTCAGGATAAGATCAAACAGTTTTTTAAGGATACCCAGCCATTGCATAAGGAAATGGCTATGAAAAGGGCAGAGAAGCAGGCGCTTATGCAAAGTGACAAGCCAGATCCGCAGGCCGTTGCCAAGGTTACGGGAGAAATGTATGATCTTCGGACAACCATACATGAAAAAGCAGAACAAGCAGGTGTCGATAAATATATCGGCCCTGGCCGGATGGGACGTGGTTTTGGCATGGGTAGGGGTATGATGGGACAAGGCGGCATGATGAACGATGATTCCGATCAAAATCAAAATAATTAGATTTAAATTTCTTTCCTCCCTGGCCCCGTTTATAACCCTTCGTTATAAACGGGGCATTTTTATTTATAGAATAGATCACACTGTTTTTGTGTATGATAGTTATTATATTCTAAAAAGGCGTATCCGCATATCCCATCGACCGGCAGGTGTTAAATATGAAAATAATCTCTGTTCCTTGTTCATTTGATAATTATGGCTATCTCCTCATTTGTGAAGAAACAGGTGAAGCAGCAGTTGTAGATCCGGCGGAATTCTACCCGATTTACTGTGAAATTGAACGGACCGGCATTCATTTGCGAGCAGTTTACTGTACCCACCACCATGCCGATCATATTGGTGGTTTGGAAGACCTGCTTGCTGAATTTCCGGAGCTATCCGTGTATGGCCATGAGAGCGATAAACGAAGGATTCCAGGAATGAACCGGTCACTGACAGATGGAAGCAAAATTCAAGTCGGAAATATTGAGGGTCAGGTCATACATACACCTGGCCATACAACCGGTAGCCTCTGCTATCTCTTTGAGGATGCGCTCTTTACTGGTGATACCCTTTTTAGTGGAGGTTGCGGCAGATTGTTCGAGGGGAGTCCGAAACAAATGTATGATGCCTTGAATTTTAAAATCAAAATTCTCCCTCCTCGAACAAAGGTGTACTTCGGTCATGAGTACACTCTCCAGAATCTCAAGTTTGCGAATTTTATCGAGCCAGGCAATGAGGAGGTCAGCAGGCGTTTGGAAGTGATTGCAGATCAGAGGGAAAAAGGAATGTTGAGTACACCTTCGACTCTCCAGATTGAGTGTGATACCAACCCTTTTCTACGAACTGGAGAAAAGGGTGTCATCAAAAGTGTGGCTGAAAAATTTATTGGGGAAGCACTTGATCCAGTATCGGTTTTTACCGCCATTCGGCGATTGAAAGACAGCTTCTGACAAGCTGGACGGGATAGACTCCTAAAAAAACAACAGCTCAGGAACAGCATCAATGGCGCCGATTCGGCAGGCTTCTTTGAGATAGGTCTTTAATCCATGCTGGTATTCAGGGCCGAATTCAAATTTCAATGTCATAAAATAGTCTTTCAGAAAATCTTTTGAAAAAACATCCCAACGGGCCGCTTCTTCTGCGATAAAATCAACCTCATTTTTGCTCATCTCCATCGAGTTTTGAAACGCCGCCGACACCTTGTCTACTATTTCCGGATGCTTGTCCGCATAGTCCTTACGAACGCACCAAACCGCGTAGACCATTTTTGCGTCGGTGAATTTCGACCATTCTTCACCAAGATCGTAGAGGTAATATTTCGATGGTTTCTGAATAATCCGCAAGGCATCGTCACCGATCAGCAAGGCGGCGTCGGCATCGCGAAACATTTGCCCCAGATCGGGCGGACATTCAAAGTAGGTTGGATGGAGGCCATACTTTTTTTGCAGGATAATCCGGGTCAGTACCTGAGATGTAGCAGAGGTGTTGGTCAGGGCAACTGTTTTTTTGTCCAGTTGCTCGATGGGCACTTTACTGATGAGCAGGATGCTCATTACCTTGCCGTCTGAGCTGATAGTTAAATCCGGCAAAAGAAGCAGTTCGTCAGCATGTCGTGCATATTCTATGGCCGGAACAGGACTGATATCGAGTTGACCATCGAGAAGTTTTTTACAGAGTTGTCTGGGATTATCTTTGAACAGGTCGATTTCCAAAACAATTTTCTCTTTGACCAGCATGTGATACAGAGGCAGACTGTTAAGAAACTGTATATGGCCGATACGGGATTTCATCTTTATTCCTCTTTGAGCTAATGGTTTATATATTTTTTGCTTCAGTTTCATTTAACTCTATTTTGATAGTATTAAAAACATCTGCATGCGTAAAACATAAACCATCTGTTTCATATTTTTCAGCTTAAAATAATTGATCCCCTCATTTAATGGGCTTTTTGTTTGGGTAGGGAGAGTAAGCATGGTTCTGAGAGGAATGGCTTTGCAGAAGAGGAGGCAAAAGGATGAATCAAAAAACCATCGTTGACCTTCAGGCGATTATCGGCTAGATGTCTCTGGACCGGATGCGTTTTGTCTGTGCCGATCCGGGCTGTTTTAGATGCAGGTATCGATACTGACTTGTCTGACATCCCGTTGGAGTAAAATTATTATAGATGCGCAAATATTAATTGGAGGAATTGAAGATGAAAAAGTTCTTAACCGCCGCATTGTTATTCACTTTTATCGGTCTGCAGGGGCTGATGGCGCACGCTGTGACGATTTCAGTGAGTCAGTTCGTTGAGCATCCTGCCTTGGACGCGGTACTGCAGGGATTTCAGGACTATTTGAAAGAAAAGGGAATAGACGCAAAATATAATATCCATAATGCCCAGGCCAACATGGGGACGGCCACTCAGATTGCCCAGCAGATGGTCGGTGAAAAAGCTGATTTGCTGGTAGCCATCGCCACCCCTTCCGCCCAGACCTGCGTCCAGGCACTGAGTAAGGCGCCGGCTGATCTGAAACGTCCATTTCTGTTTACTGCGGTTACCGACCCTGTTGCTGCCGGACTGGTGAAGGATCTGCAGAAGCCGGATGTAGGAATAACCGGTGTTTCCGACCTGTTACCAATCGAACAACATATCGCGATGGTGTTGTCATTTAAAAGTGATATCAAAAAGCTCGGCTTACTCTATAATGCAGGGGAAGCAAATTCAAAAGCGACCATTGCCGCTATTAATGAGTTGAGAGAAAAACTTGGCTTCGAGACCGTTGAGGCCACCGCCTCAAAGACCGCCGATGTCTATCAGGCGGCCAAAAGCCTGGTGGGCAGGTGCGATGCGATCTTCATTCCCACCGATAATACTATCATTTCTGCTCTTGAGTCGGTAATTAAAGTAGGGGTACAGAATAAACTGCCCATTTTTGCCGCAGATGTGGATTCGGTAAAACGAGGCGCCGTCGCGGCTATGGGTTTTGACTATTACAAACACGGTTATCAGACCGGGGCCATCGCCGAGAGAATTATTAACGGTGAAAAACCTGAAGACATTCCTGTTCAATTTCAGAAGGATCTACAGCTGCATATAAATGCCAGTTACTCCAGGCAGATGGGTGTTACCCCACCCGAAGCGCTGTTGAAGAAGGCCACAAAGATTTATCAGTAACAGATAGAAATTATTATGACTTTATATGCAGCACTTGGTGCCGTAGAGCAAGGGTTTGTCTATGGCATAATGGTTATCGGGGTTTATCTTACCTTTCGTATTCTCGATTTTCCGGATCTCACTGTCGATGGCAGCCTGCCGCTCGGCGCTGCTATCTCGGCAGTGGCTATTACCAGCGGAATGAATCCCTATCTCTCTCTCCTTTTTGCACTGACTGGTGGGTTTATTGCCGGCATGGTCACAGCATTTTTGAATACCAAGTTCAAGATTCTTCACCTGCTTGCCTCAATCCTGACCATGATCGCCCTGTATTCTATCAATATCCGCATAATGTCCGGCCCCAATGTAGCTCTTTTAGGCCAGGACACGGTGTTTGATTCGGTAACTAAACTGGGAATTCCCGCTCATTATGCAGGGTTAATAATTTTTGGTGCCTTTGCGCTTCTGGTCCTCTGCATAATTATCTGGTTTCTGGGAACGGAGTTAGGGCAGGCAATTCTTGCAACCGGCGATAACCCGCAGATGATCAGAAGTCTCGGAGTAAATACCGACACCATTATAATTCTGGGAGTTGGCCTGTCTAATGGGCTGGTAGCCTTGAGCGGAGCGTTGGTTGCCCAGAACCAGGGGGCTGCCGATGTCGGCATGGGTATTGGTACTATTGTCGCCGGACTTGCCTCGGTGATCATCGGGGAAACGGTTTTTGGTTGTAAAACCATGCCAAGGGCTTTTATCGCTGCCCTGCTCGGATCAATAGTCTATCGTCTGGCCATAGCCTTGGCTTTAGGACTGGAGTTCGGAAAATTTCGTTTTAATCCAAGTGACTTAAACCTGATTACCGCCTTGTTGGTTATCGGGGCACTCATCACACCTAACCTTAAGAAGAGATTGATTCAGCGGTGATCAGATTAGAAAACATTATTAAATATTTTCACAAGGGGAGCGTTAATGAGGTTTTTGCTCTCAACAATATTAATCTGCAGATTGATGAGGGTGATTTTATCACGGTGATCGGCTCAAACGGTGCCGGGAAATCGACCTTGTTGAACTGCATAGCCGGTGGCTTCTTTCCCGATTCCGGTCGGATAACCATCGCTGGTCATGATGTCACCGGCTGGCCCGAGCACAAAAGGGCCGGTCTTATCTCGAGAGTCTTTCAAAATCCACTCCTTGGAACCTGTCCTTCCGCCACGCTTGAACAGAACATGGCCTTGGCTGGTCTGCGCGGAAAAAGAAGGGGGCTGGGCAAGGGAGTAAAGAACCGAGACAGACAAAACTTTCGGGAAGAGTTGAAGCAACTTGGGCTTGGCCTTGAAAATCGTCTGCTCGACAAGGTAGGGCTGCTTTCAGGCGGCCAGCGGCAGGCGCTGACTATGCTTATGGCCACGATGATCAAACCGGAAGTTTTGCTCCTGGACGAACATATAGCCGCACTCGATCCCAAAACTGCCAGCCAGACCCTCAACCTTACTCAAAAAATTGTTCAGGGTCAGAAACTGACAACCCTCATGATCACCCATAACATGAAACACGCGATTAGTTTTGGGAACAGGCTTATCATGCTGCATCAGGGAAGGATACTTCTCGACCTGCACGGCAGGGAAAAGGAAAACCTGACGGTGAAAGATCTTCTCGAACAGTTCTATAGAGCACAGGGAGAAGAACTGGCGATGGATTCCCTGCTGCTGAATTGAGTATGAAAATTTATTTTCATTCAGCTATTGTTGCTGTCGCAAACAAGTTGCATCCCGAGAAGACAGACCGATTACGGACAACACCAGAGCGCAGTTTTTTCCACTTTATTAATGAGTTTTGAAGTCGTACCACCCGTCATTCTAAAATCTTTCATCAGATTATGTTCCTGCCCATGCAGACCCAGGGCGACAGCAGCGTAGCCACCTCTTTCAACTTCACTAAGAATCGATCCGGGGACAGACAAACTCCAGGTTGAAATCTGACCAACACGGTCGCTTCCGATTCCGTGCTCTTGCAATATGGATTCAGTGCGCTTGAAGATCTCGCTCGGATCCGTGCCGATACTATTTCCAACATGGAACAGGGTAATCGTATGGTGATCCTGCGCAGAGAGGATGTGCCCGACATGATCAGCCGCCCGGTAAGCGTTCTCTGAGCCGTCGACGCAAAGCAATACATTTCTTCTGCCCGGATCGGTCTCAGGACAGATCCACAGAGGAGAGGTACAGCACTTGTCTTTAATCATGAATTGTGCTAACTCGTCGGCTGGTTTTTCGAACACCCACTGCAAGGTGTAAGACGCCCTTTTCCCAAGTACAATAGCATCATACAGTCCTTTTGCGCCTTCTGTGAGAATGTCTTTAACCTTCCCGTAACGCTCGGGGACAGTCTTGGTTATTACCTGGTCTATGGACATCCTGCTCTCGCCCAGTAACGCTTTGGCTTTTTCAATAGATCTCCTGGCCCCGGCGGTGAGATTATTCTCAGTTTTCTCATCCGGATGGCTCCACATTCCGGCTAAGGCATTATTTGTTCCATTACTGTCAAGTCTGCAGATATGGAGAAGGGTAAGGTGGTGTTCCGACAGTTGTTTAAAAAACGAGCAGACGAATCGAACTCCATAGAGATGTTCCACGTCGTTGCTGATTGTTACAAGAAAATGTTTGTTCATAATCTTAATTTCCTAAGAAAGATTAATATGACCAACCTGAGACCAAAAGCCCTCTATCAAGGGATTATAAGTATGAAAAGTGTAAGGGAAAGAATAATTTTAGCTGTACGTAACGGAGATAAATGCAATTTTATATACTTGTGGATACGTGACACAGGCTGGAATTGCATTATTTTTTACCTGGTAAGGCTATTACCTTATGAAACATTCGGCAAGTCGAACAAAATAGCGGGAAAGGCTATAAAAAGTAAGATAAACAATCGATGAAAAAATTTCTTTTAAGTCTCCTTCTCATGAGCCAGGTTTGGCCTTTTTTAAATGGTTGTGCAAGATATAATGGTCTGGATTCCGATCATTATGATGGGAAAAGATTCTTTAATCCCGGTAAACCACTGGATAAGAGCTTTGGTTCCTTTCTTAAATGGAAACTCACCGCCGATAAACGCGAATGGCCTGATTACACCGATCTTGTCTCCTCTGATCATCCACCCCTGCGGGTCGTCGGCGATCAACTTCGTGTTTCCTTTGTTGGACATGCCACGGTGCGTCTCGATATACCATCTCTTCTGCGGCTCTGGAATTACTGATTCGGGCGATGGATACTCATGGTGTGGAAGAGGGGAGAGTTGTTCCCCTTATGGCTGGAGAAAATTGGTTAGTTCCTTAATAATTAGGTGGAATATCCAGGTGAGAGCAGGATCTCATTGCTCGGTCAGGAGTTTCTTCCAGTTGAGCAGATAAAATGTTTCGTGCAGCATATGGTCGTCATCTTCGATGCTGACTTTCAGCTGTGTGAATGTTGCTTTCGCCAATGGAATAACATGAGCTGCCGGGGTTACTGTATCATGTTTCCCTATAATGAGAACCGTGGGAATTTTTAATGGTTCAACAGGTGGCTGGTAGCCTTCAAAATTAAGGGCAGGGGCCAGCAAAATTAATCTTGACACCTTTTCAGGATGCTTCATTGCATAGCACGTGGCCATCAGGCCGCCAAAGCTCGAACCAATTAAGGTCAACTCCTGGTGGTTCTTGCAGATTTCGTCTAATTGCATAAGACGGTTTTCCAGGGTCCCCGTAAAATCCGGACTAACAATCTCTGGGAAGTTCCGGGTAAAAAAACGACCTTTCGTGCCGTTTCCTGATGAATCAAGGCCATGGAGAAAATAGGTTTTTATTTTAAGCTCCTTTTAAAATGAGTTATATTCCGGCATAGTGAAGAGTAGATTTATCCCCACCATTGGTTCAGGTAGATGAAGAAACATATGAATACTATAGGTTATAAATTCCGTAAGGTGTACTTTTATTTATCTCTCTGAATCTGGAATCAATAGGATGGAAAAATGATTAATCCTTTTACTGCTCAGAAAAAAATCAGCCGAATTCAGCAGGACGTGTTGTATCCTCTTTATACCATGTATCCCGATCAGGAAAATACCGATCATACCCGGTTGCTGGTTGAAACAGGCCGGGCTATTGCTGCTCATCAGAGTTTTCTGGAAGAAGTATGTTGCAGCCGCCTTGTGAAGGTCATCTTTAAAATAGTCAAGCTCCTTGGTGGTGCTGACCAGCTGACAGAGGAGGATTTTGACAGATTTACTGCCTATGTAAATGATGGTGGAATAAAATCCATGGTGAAGATGCTGTTATCTTCAGATAAGGAACAAACATTTGTTTATGAATTACAGCAGTTACCTGCCAAAGTAAGGGCAAACGCTCCACAGATGTTGGCAAAATCCCAAAGCCTGCACAAAGATTTCATAACCGGGTTCTTTAGAGAGAACTACGGCTCTGTTAAAAACACCCCACAGAAACTGCAAAATAATTTTTCAAAATCAGATGATTTCATAGCAAAGCTAACCTTTCTGGCTTCGTAAGTTCCGATTGTTCCAGGACAGTTCCGGTGAATGTAAAGAGCCAAACCTGACTGATATCTATAATTTGTTGCACCCCATGTGATCATATTCAGCGTGAAGAAGAGAATGTTATCAGGCCCTGGATACGATCGAGTTCAGCCAGGCTGTTAGCGTAATTGATGCTGGTTAAGATTTGCTGGCTCAGTGCCTGTGAATATGCTTCCTGTGCGGTTAACACATCCAGGGTTGTGGACCTTCCGGAAGCAAATTTTGCTTGTTCCGCTTCGAGTCGCTTAAGTGTTGCAAGGCTGGTTTTTCGAGTAGCTTCAAGAGCTTTGATCGCCAGTTGGACATCTCTGACAGTGGTCCGAACTGTTTGACGAGTTTGTTGGCGAAGAAGTTCTGCGTTGGTTTTCGCTCTGTTGAGGCTCGCCCTTGCCTGTCGGTAATTACCTTTGGCTATCCTGTTCTGAAGCGGCATGGAAAAAGTAATCCCTGCCTGCCAAAGGTTGTCTGGATTACTGAGACTGTTATCAAGCGAGTTACCATAGGTATCGGCAGTACCGGCAATGCCGACACCGCCAACCAGGGAAAGGTCAGGAAGCATATCGTTTTTGGCTCTTTTTTCCTCAAACCGAGCGGCTTCAATGAGGAGATCGGCTGCCTTAATATCAGGTCTGTTTCTCTGGGCATTTTCCTGTATGCTGGAAAGATCTAAAATGATTGGATCGGTGGCGGGTTGGTCGGTCGGTTGAAAGGTAGTTTGCCATTTTTGGTTGTTGAGAAGAAGTTTCAGTTCATCTTCTGCAGTGCCGATGGCCCTTTCGGCGGAGATAAGCTGCTCTTCACGTCTGGCTACCTCCGACTGCGGTTGATAAATCTCTACTTCTGCCAACCTTCCGGCGTTTATGTTGGCCTCAGTTTCCTGCAGCAGCTTTCTGGCAAGTTTCAGGGAGAGTTCCTGTACCTTGATATCCTGCCAGGCAAAGACGAGACTCCAATAGGCATTTTTCACGCTGGCGGCAAGATTCGCCGCTTCGCTGTTTACCTGGAAGATTGCTGCCTCCAACTGCTTCTGAGTGGATTTAAGTGCCGATGTCTGTATATCCTGCCCAAAACCTCTCAGGAGCGGCTGTTGCAAGTTAAGCATCAGACCGGTATTGTACGAGGGATTTATAAGAAGACCAATCGAATCACTGTCATAACTGTTATTATTCCAGCCAAGCCCAATGGAAGTACCTGTAGTAAATAATTTTGAAGCGGTAGCATTCCACACAGTGGTATCTTCTTCTGTGGCTCCACCAAAAATAGATATTGGGGTTTTTTCTTGAGTCTGTGCATTTGCTTTTGCCTCTATAAGGACATCGAATTTACCTTCTGCGCTGAGATTTGTCCCTTCGGAGAACATGACATCTTCCCGACGAAGCTGAAGATTAAGGTTATTGATCAAGGCCTGTTCGATAGCGCTTCTCAAATCCAGTTTTTCAACATCTTCCGCTTGCGCTGGATCTGTTATAAAAAATGACGGCAAGAGCAGCATGGCAAAAATGATTAGAATTTTATAATACATTATTTGTCCTTAGGTGATGGTTGACCCGCCAGGAATGGAAAAGGTTTCCAGTAAAGTGCGCTCAGTTTTTGACTCATTCTGGCGTGGATACTGCCCATTCTCTCAAAGAGGTAATAGAGAGTCGGTACCACAACCAGAGTTAGAAAGGTCGCAACAACGAGACCGAAAACAACCACAACGGCCATCGACTGCCACCACTGGCTTGATTCGCTGACCCAGGAAATGGACCCTTTGTGAAAATCAAAGGAAATGCCTGTAATCATAGGGATCAGGCCAAGGATTGTCGTGATCGCCGTAAGCAGAACCGGTCGTAGACGTGTGGCTCCGGCCGCGATGACAGCATCTTTAAGAGCAAAGCCCCGCTCCTTTAACCGATTTGTATAATCGATCAGTACAATTGCATTATTTACCACAACTCCGGCCAGAGAAATAACTCCTACTCCGGTCATAATTATGCCGAAAGGTGATTTAAACAAGGCCAGACCTAAAAAGGCACCACCAAGAGACAGTATGACTGAAGTCATTATGATAAAGGGCTGGCTGACCGAGTTAAACATGGAGACCAGTATCAGAAAAATCAGCAGCAGGGCGACCAGGAAGGCTTTGGAAAGAAAGTCTTCTGATTCCTGTTGAAACTCAAATTCTCCGGTGAAAGTCATTTTATAGCCGGAGGGCAGGGGGAATTTCTTGAGAAAATCGGCTGCCTGGGAACGGGCAACCGGACCTGGAATTTTGGCTTCATCGACGTTGGCTTTTACGGTAACCACCCGTTCATTGTTAATACGATTAATGTCGCCTATCGAACCGACGAAGCTCATTTTGGCAACTGTTGATAAGGGAACCATCTGTCCGGATGGGGTAGGCAGCATCAACTCGTGCAGGATGTCTACTACCTTTCTGTCTGTTTCGGCGAGCTGGACGGTAATATCATAGTCCTCATCGCCCTCTCGGAATGAGGAAACTTCCAGACCGTTATACGCACTTTTCAGAGCAAAACCGATGAGGTCGGTTGAGAGTCCGAAAATCGCGGCTTTCTGTCGGTCAACCAGAACCTGGACTGAGGGGATTCCTTCGACAAAATCATCCCGAACATCTTCTACATGGGGTTGCTGAGCCAGGATATCTTTCACCTTTTTGGCAATTTCACCAAGCACCGTAAAGTTATCACCGGCGATTTCAATATTGATCGGCGCTCCGGTCGGTGGCCCTTCCTCTTCCATGGCAATGGTAATTTTTCCGCCTGGGATGTTTTTTATTCTCTGCCTGATTGTGGCAACGGTATCATGTGAGGATTCCCGGCGATTCTCCAGATCAATAAAACGAACGCCGACATGGTTTGGAGTATTGGAGGAAAAAGCCGAACTGCCACCTGCGGAAACCACACCCTTCATATAGACATTTTTGATATTTTGCAGATCACTGGGTCCATTGTACAGTTTACCGTCAGGTTGAGTGTACTGCTTTGGGCTTAAAGCCTGCAATGGACTAACCTGTTCGACATTTTCAGTAACACCGGCGATCGATTTTTCAACCCGTTGAATGATCATATCGATATAGTCGAGATCGGCGCCCTCCGGGACATCGACATTGACATACATACCTTTGGGTTCGATCTCGGGGAAGAATTCCACGGGTTTTTCAAGACCGACAACGAGCAGCCAGCCCTGGACCATCAGAATGAGTATGCAGATTCCCGAACCGATGACAGTGATCGGTTTATCGAGAGCGCCGTTCAGGAGTTGGCTGTAGCGGGTCAGAAGAAAGCCACGAATCTCAGCGGGGCGCTCCACGGCACTGGCGATTTCTGCAAGACTTTTCTTTTGGTTAAGCTGGGGATTTTTTACCTTCATGAACAAAGAAGCCATGGCAGGATTAATAACCAGGGCAACGAATAAACTGGAAGAGAGGGTGATGATTAATGTCAGCGGCATGTAACTCATGAATTCGCCCATGATCCCAGGCCAGAAGAGCATTGGTGAAAAAGCAGCGAGAGTAGTGGCTGTTGAGCCGATGACCGGATAAGCGACTTCCGAGGTCGCCATCATTACCGCCTCCATACGATCTGCACCCTGTTCCATAAACCGATAGCAGTTTTCAATGATAACAATGGCATTGTCCACCAACATCCCGAGAGCAAGAGTGAGACTGAAGAGGACGACCATGTTCAGGGTTATGCCCATCAGGTAGAGAACGATAAATGAGAGCAGCATGGAAAAAGGAATAGCCAGACTCACCAGGATGGCGTTACGAATGCCCATTGCCAGAAAGATAACGATTAATACCAGCACCAGACCGGTTAGAATATTATTTTCCAGGTCGGCAACCATGATATCAATGTCTTTTGCCTTGTCGAGAACTTTGGTAATCTCCGTACCACTCGGCCATGAGACCTTTTCGGCCGCAATGATCTTGTCGACTTGCTTGCTGATACTGATAATGTTTTCGCCGGAACGTTTTTTTACTGAAATATTTACCGCTTCCTGACCGTCAAGGCGCGAGATGCTGGTTTCTTCCTTAAAGCCGTCAACTACCCTTGCAACATCTTTTAAATAGACGGGTTCTCCTTTATGGGTGGTGAGCACCAGGCCGTATATTTCCTCAGGTGTTTTAAATTCACCGGGTACCCTGAGTTGAAAACGACCCTTGCCAAGACGGAGATTTCCGCCGGAGGTGTTGGTGTTTTCACTTTTTACGGCACTCTGAAAACTATCGATACTCAGGCCGTAATAAGCTAATTTGTCAGGAAAAACTTCAACCCGTATCTCCCGTTCCAGTCCACCTGTGACCTCAACTTCCAATACCCCGGTCACGCCTTCAATCTCGTCTTTCAGATCGTCGGCCAGTTCTTTCAGACAGGGAAGACCACAGGTTCCCGAAAGCGAATAGATGACGATGGGCATCTCCGAAAAATTGACCTCAAACACAGAAGGATCATCCTCAAGATCATTGGGAAGCGAATTTTTTGCGGCGTCAACCTTGTCTTTGACGTCCTGGACAGCCTGGTCGATATCGGTCCCGGTGACAAATTCAACATCTATTGATGAGAGTCCTTCGGAGCTTACCGATTTGATTTTCTTTAAGCCGTCAAGACCTTTAAGTTTTTTTTCTATTTCAATGGTGATAGTCGTTTCGATATCGGCAGGCGAGACACCTCGATATTCCGTTGAAATAAAAACATGAGGAATAGTAATATCAGGATCACTCTCTCTCGGCAGCACTCTATAACAGTACACACCGATAATTATGAGCAGCAGTGACAGGACAGCAACTGTCGTGCTCTTTTTGACAGCAGTATCGGAAACAATCACAGTGTCAGCTCCTCCGGACTCTTGAGAGCTTTGATTACTTGAATTTTCTGATTATTTTCAACATCACGGTGTCCTTCCACCAAAATCCTGTCACCAGGTTCGAGACCTGCGGTTACCTGGACCATCCATTTTTCCATAACCCCCAGCCTGACATTTTTCTTTATGGCAACGCCCTCCTCGTCGACATAGACGTATTGCTCGTCATTGCGAGAGATCACACTGTAAAACGGTACGGTAAGGGTATCTTTAATCTCCTTTTTCACGACATCGGCGCGAACAAACATCCCGGCCAAAACCTCACCGTCTTTATTTTCAATCTCCAGCTCAAGGTTGTAAAGCCTGGCGATATTTTCCGGAGCTGGGGAAAGAAAATGTTTTTTTCCAGTTATGACTCTGTCGTCCAGAGCCTGAACGGTGAGCTCAACATTTTCCAGTTCTCGGACTGCGGTAACGTCCGATTCCGGAATACCGATAACCCCTTTCATGCGGTCAGTTTCCAGGATTTCGGCGATAGGGTCGCCTATCGAGAGCTGCAGGCCGACCTTGGCATCCATACGGCGGATGATCCCGTCCATTGGGGAGGTGACGGTTGTCCGGGAAAGCAGCAGCTTAGCATTCTGATAATCGGCTTTTGCCTGCTGCATTTTAGTTCTGTTGGTGTCCATGGTGGCGGTTGGGATTACCCCTTTGTCATAGATAGACTTATCCCGGTCATATTCAGCCTTGGCCAGATCATAAGCAGCCGCTGCTCTTTCCAGTGCAATCCGAAAATCAGCATCTTCGATGCGGGCCAGAATATCACCTTTTTTTACCCGATCTCCTTCGTCTACAACCACCTCGGTGATAGAGCCGTTCAATTTGGCCATCAGACTTAATCTGGTCCATGGTTCGACAACACCTGGCAGGTTGATGCGATCTGTGATGGTGGTCGGTGAGAGGGTGAGGGTGACTGCATTGATCGGTGGTTTCTCCGGGCTCACTTCTGCCGCTTTGTTTGCGGCTATAAGAGCGCTTTTATCTCTGATTGTTCCCATGAGGATAAAAATAAGAATGACCATTGCCAATAACATAAATCTGGGCAAATTATTCCAGATGAAAAAGACGACTCTACCCCGGGTAGTCTCGGGAGGTGTTGGTTTACTCATTGCTTCTATCACTCGTTTGAGGGGATTTCTGTATCGGTTGCAATCCTTCAAGAGCCTGCCTGAAGAGGAGTTCCATGGTGGATTCGACTTCTTCGGTTGTTATTCTACCGGTATACCAGGCAGACATGATTAGAATGAACAGACTATAAAAGTGGGCCGTTATGTGCAGGAGTTCCACGTCTTTTCGCAGTTCTCCCCGCTCCTGGCCCTTATTTAAAATTGGAAAGAGCATCTGAAAATATTTATTATCTATTTCCTGATGGTCCTGTGCATCTGAATCAGATGGGAAAATGGATTCGCGCATATAAAGACGGCCAAATTCACTGTTCTGGGTGACATGATGAAATTCCGTCATATAGATGGTCAGCATTTGCTCCAGAACAGAAGCATCCAGGTTCGAACGCTCCACAAGCTTCATATGGATCTTCTCGAGTTCACACTCGCAAAAGCCCTTGATGATGTCTTTTTTGGTATGGAAATAGCTGTAAACCGTTCCCTTGCCGACACCGGCAATCTTGGCAATTTGTTCAATGGATGTGTTCTCGTAACCGTTTTTACTAAAAAGAGAAATTGCGGCTTCTAATATTGCCTGCTTGTTTTTTTGTTTTTTTGCTTCTCGTACTGACATATAAAAGGGCTCCGTAAGAAAAATTGACTGCAGTCGAAATTAGTAAGCGATACAGCTGCCCAGGTCAAGAGGAAAAAATGACTGCAGTCAGTTATTTCATATCTGTTTTTTCTAAGATGCTGATAAAGAAAAAAATATTAATACTATTTTTGTTAGTATGGTGTTGTAGATCAGAATAAAAGGTGAAAATTAAATTTCAATAGGTGTCAGAAAATGAACTGGCAAAAAGAATGATGTCTGTGTACAAAAACAACAACAGTTATGTTAAGATCCAACTTTTATTTACAACTCTGCGGTTAGAAAAGGTAAGCAATGGGCGCTCAGGTAGAAGTCAGTCAATGGTTGGGACAGGTAGCAGGGCTGCTGCCTTTTGGATATGCCTTTGGTGCTGGTATGGTTTCTGCCGTGAATCCTTGCGGTTTTGCGATGTTGCCGGTTTACCTGACGCTTTATCTGGGTGCTGAAGAGATCGGATTTCGCCAAAGATCTTTCTTCTTCAGGTTGTTAAAGGCATTTTGGATTGCCATTGTGGTAACGGCGGGTTTTGGGTTTTTGTTTGGTGTGGTTGGGGCAGTTGTATCCGCGGGAGGATCCTTTTTGATGGGTCTGATGCCCTGGCTTGCCGTTGTTGTAGGTATCGGATTGATGTTCCTCGGTGCATGGATGCTTTTGGGCAAAACACTTTCCTTCAATTTATTTATTGCAGCTGCCGGAAAAATAAGCGATCCGAGACAAATATCAGTCCTTGGTTTTTTTCTCTTCGGCCTGGCCTTTGGCGCCATCTCAATGAGTTGCACCTTGCCTATTTTCCTCCTGGTGGTCGGGAGTACCATTGCTGCAGGCGATTTTGCAGGTGGGTTGTTCCAGTTCGTGAGTTATATCCTAGGTATGGGCAGCATCATGTTGCTGCTGACCTTGGGGATAACTGTGGTAAAAGAGGGCGTTGTCGTTGGTACCCTGCGTCGAATAGTCCCGTATGTGCAGAAAATTTCTGCCTTACTTTTGCTCATAGCCGGAGCCTATATTGCTTACTACTGGTTGTCCAGTGGCCTCCTTTTCTGATGATTTTTTTTACTTTTACTTTGAAATCTGAGGAATTAATTCACCTCTTCTGTGAAGACCAATGACCAGATTTGGTGGAATCCTGGCTGCTGCGGCTGCCTTTATACTCTGGGGAGTACTTCCTGCCTATTGGAAACTTCTGCAGGAAGTTCCGGCGTATGAGATACTTTGTCACCGGATATTCTGGTCGCTTGCAATGACACTTGGACTGGTTTTTCTCACAGGCGGACTGAGCGTTTTCCGGCAAGCATTGAGAGAACCAACAAATATCATCACTTTTACGGCAACGGGTTTGCTCCTGGCAGTCAACTGGCTGTTGTATATTTGGGCAGTCAATGCCGGCTATATTGTAGAAGCCAGCCTTGGGTATTTTATCAACCCATTGATCAACGTACTCTTTGGCATGATCTTTTTTCGGGAAAAAATGCGGCCTGTCCAGTGGTTTGCTCTTTTTCTCGCTTTTCTTGGTGTGCTCTATCTTACCTTCTATTACGGTCGGTTCCCCTGGATTGCCCTTGTGCTGGCCTTCAGTTTCGCCATCTATGGACTGTTGCACAAGAAGAACGATCTCGGAGCTTTGGATGCTCTGTGCCTGGAAACAGGGATCATGTTCTTACCGGCCGCTGCTGTTCTCATCGGACTTGCATTTACCGGTACCGGATCTTTTGGGCGGATTGCGTTGTCGGACTCAATGCTGCTTGCAGGCACCGGCATTGTCACTACAGTGCCGCTGCTTTTTTTTGGC
Organism: uncultured delta proteobacterium; assembly: GCA_963709755.1. Taxonomy (GTDB): domain Bacteria; phylum Desulfobacterota; class Desulfobulbia; order Desulfobulbales; family Desulfocapsaceae; genus Desulforhopalus_A. The sequence continues at coordinate 366,890 of CAVPXO010000001.1, read as the reverse complement.
TATGCGGCCAAGAAGATCCCATTGTCTACTCTTGGCCTGCTGCAGTATCTGGCGCCGACGATCAATCTCGTGCTCGGTATCTTTGTGTATGGTGAAGAATTTCCACGGACAAGAATGCTAGGGTTTTTCCTTATCTGGAGTGCGTTAGCTATTTTTATGGCCGAAAATCTGTTGCGACGTTTTAGAAAGAAGAAACAGGTTCTCACAGAAGTTGAGTAGAAAGAATTCCAGGTTTTTTTCCCGCCGTGGAAAGAAACCACAGGGTTGTGGTTATTCGTTATTCGGTCTGGGTAAAAACTCCTCTATTGTTTCATATAGAGGCGCTATCTCAATGGGTTTGGTCAAATACTTATCGAAAGAAAAAGAATTTTCCTGAGGCAGTTGCGAAGGATGATCTCCACTGACGGCGACGACGGGAATGTTTTTCGTTGCCTCATTTTGTTTCAGGTCGGCAAGTATAGCGAATCCATCAATATCCGGCAGGGAGATGTCCAAAAGAATAAGATCCGGCAGCTGTGTCCTGGCTGCATGGATACCACTCTTGCCATCAACTGCACATATCAGTTTCAGATATTTTTTCCGATCCAGAATAAATTGGACAAGTTGGCGATTGGCAGCGTTGTCTTCAATATAAAGAACTGTATACGTTTTTGAGCTGTTCATGGATTGCCTGTTTAGAATGATTGATCCAATGGTCAGTAAACCATTGAGTTTGGCCATCCGACAATAGATTTCACTGAAGATATTGACATTATAACATAGTCTTCCCCAAAAGGTAGACGCAGGAGTACGGATATGGAATATCATTACCTGATGGTTAAGATATTTTCATATTAACCGATATGTATACCAGGAGTATTGGACTCCATAAGAGTTGGTCACTCTTGACGCATTTTGAGAGTTTGGCGTACAGATAAAAAAATAAATTCCAACGTAAATGAATCAATATACAATACATAAAGGCGACACCATTGCCCAGGTTACCAAGCTTCTCCGGACGGACTGGCAGACCTTGCGCAATCAAAATCCTGGTGCCATTGGCAGGTCAACGATAAATGGTAACTGGTTTGTACGGGAGGGGGCCAAGGTCACTGTGGACAAAGGGAGTTTTGCTGCTGTCCTTGACGAAGTCACTAAAACAAAAGATACCCCAGTACAAGTTGAACCCAGTCAGCCAGATAAGTTTGTCGACTATACGGTACAGCCTGGTGATACTTTATGGGCCCTTGCTGTCAATCGATTTCATGTTAATGCGTCAGATTTAATCCGCGACAATGGTATTGAAAATCCGGACCTTCTGCAGATTGGCCAGAAACTCGAGGTTCGACAGAAAGGCCCCCAACCACCCAGTGATGTAGTTGCCAGTTGGTATGGGGAAAATTATCATGGCAGACCCATGGCTAATGGTGATCCCTATAATATGTACGCCAACACAATTGCTCATAAGGATTTGCCTTTAGGTACGCGAGTCGAATTGAAAAACCCCCGAACCGGGCAGACTGCTTCCGCGGTCATTACCGACAGGGGGCCTTACGTGGAAGGCCGTGATATTGATCTTTCCTATGGCTTAGCCAGCAAACTCTCACTTGTCGAGAATGGAGTTGATACACTTGTGATGAGGATATTGTAGCGAAGAAACCTCAAACGGCCTTGCATGGGGATCTTGCAGACTAAATTTCTCCTGCAAAGATTTGTCCGAGCGTTCTGCTTTGTGTGGTGCATTCGTCATTTGCATCCTCTTCTGTCCTCATTCATAGGATCCGTCCATTAAGACAGGACTACTATCTGGGCCGGGGGTATGGCCGAAATTCACCTGATAAAAAGTTGTCCGAAAAAATAATTCTGCAATGGCAGAGAGAAGGCATTTTTCATCGTTTGGTACTCTCTGCCAATATTGGTTATCTAACTGGAATATATTTTGCTGTGTTATGAGCAGGATAAACCGATATGGGTCAACAACCCAAGAGCCATCTTCATTCGATAACAAGATAGGGCTTGCCGGCCATAATAAAAGCTCTGGGCGGTCCGAAAATCATGCCAAGCACGAGGAGAGTACCATGAAGATCCTGATGATTCTTACATCCCACGACAGACTGGGCGATACAAACCAGAAAACAGGCTTCTGGCTGGAAGAATTTGCAGCTCCCTACTATGTTTTCAAGGATAATGGTTGTCAGATTACCCTTGCTTCTCCCGCCGGAGGACAGCCTCCAGTCGATCCGAAAAGCGATGTACCTGACACACGAACAGAGGCGACGGAACGATTGTCTGAAGACGATGAGGCACAGGAACTGCTGGCCAATACCCGGCGTCTTGATGCGCTCAACCCGGAAGAATTCGATGCTGTTTTTTTCCCGGGCGGCCATGGCCCGCTGTGGGATCTAGCGGAAGATATCAATTCGATTTCCCTGGTAGAAGACTTTAATCGACGAGGGAAACCGATTGGCTGTGTCTGTCATGGGCCGGGCGTTTTACTCCACGTCAAAGACAGTGAAGGTAATCCGCTGGTGCGGGGCAGGAGGGTAACCGGTTTCAGTAACAGAGAAGAGTCGTTGACACAGCTGACCGAGGTCGTGCCATTTATGATTCAGGATATGTTGAATACCAGCGGCGGACTCTACAGCAAGAGTGACAACTGGATCAGCCATATCGAGGTCGACGGCAACCTGGTCACAGGTCAAAATCCTGCTTCGTCCCGAGCTGCCGCTGAAGCGATAATTGAATTATTGAAAAAATAGCATCCGGACTCGCCGGGCAAATGTCCTGACAGGCATAGGCGGCAACATGGGCTAACAGGTTTGTGTTTGTCCGGTCGAACAGGATAATTCCTGAAGAAGGAGACACAAAGCAGATTTCGAATCCATCGAACTTTATTAAATCAAACGATATGGGTATGATCGTTTAGCCCATGTACTGGAAGAATAATCGCTTGAAAGTTTCTCATAGGTCTGTTTCAGATAACTCGGGTCATTGTGCTGTTTATACATGCTAACACCTCGGAAAAAGATTGCTTCGGGCACCACATCGCTCCCTGGATATTTTTCCAGCAGGCGATTGAAATGCACCAGGGCTGTATCGAATTCATCCTGATCAAGACGAACTTTGGCAACACCGAGATGGAGGGTGGCGATAAATTCATCCGGTTCAAAAAAACCTATATTTCTTTGGACTTCGTGTTTTCCCTGGACATTCATTCCCTTGATGCCGAAGATAGCTGTCGCCGGTGTCCAGAAAGTATGAGAGTGCTCCCACGTGGACTGGTCACCCAGATGCAATCTATAAGGAATGAGGTACTCATTCATGAAAGCAATGACATTTTTATTGGAGTACGTAACCGCATCCATCTGTTGACAACCAATTCATTTTGGATTGAAAAAATCAAAAAGAATGGGCTTATGTGTTGTTTGGCCTGAGTCAAGGGCATATCCTTCGCGGGTCATCCATTCTATAGTAGACATATCTCACCTCTATCTGTGAAATTTACGTGCAGGTGAATTGAGGCACTGCGTCCATTTCCTTCTACAATTTTTTAATGCAAAATTTTTGCCAAGGGGAAATTAAGCGAGGGACGACCCTTATCATCCTTTGCGCATTGAGAGTGCGATCCGCTTACGTTTGGGGTCTATTTCTATCACACGGACTTCTACTTTCTGTCCTATTGTAACCACCTCGCCGGGATCTTTTATGAATCGGTCTGCCAGTTGACTGATATGTATCAGTCCGTCCTGCTTGATGCCGATATCGGCAAAGGCACCAAAACGAGTGACATTGGTGATTATAGCCGGCAAGCGCATGCCTTCACTGAGATCCTCCATGGTATTGACACCTTCCGCGAAGTGAAACTGCTCAAAACCCATACGTGGATCGCGACCGGGCCTGGCCAGTTCTTCCATAATATCGGTGAGGGTCGGCAGGCCGATGGATTCATCCGTATAATCGTTGAGATTGATAGAGCGCCGAACTGCATCGGAATCCAATAGCTCACTTATTGATACTCCAATATCCGCGGCCATTCTTTTAACAAGTTTGTACCGCTCCGGATGAACACTGCTCATATCGAGCGGATTGGAACCGTTACGTATTCGCAAAAAACCAGCGCTTTGTTCAAAAGCCTTGGGACCAAGGCGTGTCACCTTCATCAGTTCCTGTCGTGTCTTAAAAGGCCCAGTACTGTTTCTGTGAGATATGATGTTATCCGCCAGGGTTTGACCGAGTCCGGCAACGTACGTCAGGAGTTCTGCACTGGCACTGTTAAGTTCCACTCCAACACTGTTAACACAACTCTCGACAACGTCCCTGAGTGTTTTTTTTAATGCATTCTGATTGACATCGTACTGATATTGCCCTACTCCAATTGATTTGGGGTCGATTTTTACAAGTTCTGCCAGTGGATCCTGCAATCGTCTGCCAATAGAAACAGCACCACGAACCGTAATGTCATGGTCGGGGAATTCGGTTCGGCCAGCTTCCGAGGCGGAATAGATAGAGGCCCCGTCTTCGTTGACAAGAGTGACAATTATTGAACTGTCTAGGCCAAGTGATCGGATGAATTGTTCTGTTTCCCGTCCGGCTGTACCATTTCCGATACCGATGGCTTCTATCTGGTACTTTGCAACCAACCCGCATATGGTTTTGGCTGCTTCTTCAAGTTTTTTGCCGCCATGGGTTGGAAAGACAGTAGTATTTTCCAAAAGTTTTCCCTGTTCATCGAGACAGACGAGTTTGGCTCCGGTGCGATAACCCGGATCAAGGGCAAGCACTCGTTTTTCACCAAGAGGAGCAGCAAGAAGAAGCTGCCTGAGGTTATCCGCAAAGACCTGAATGGCCTCTTCATCAGCTTGATCCTTGAGTTCCTTACGCAGTTCATTCTCAAGTGAGGGTGCCAGGAGACGTTGATAACTGTCTTCAATGGCATGGGTCACTTCTTTTTGCCATCGAGTGGCTTTCAGATGTCGTTTTTTAAGGAGGCGCAGACTGCTTTCTTCGGGAGGACGAATGGAAAGCTTCAATATCTTCTCATTTTCTCCTCGAAACATGGCCAACAATCTATGTCCGGCGGCTTTTAGGGCCGGTTCCTTCCAGTCAAAATAATCCCGGAATTTTTCACCTGTCTCGATATTTTTTTTGACAACCCTGGCTTCAATTACAGCGCTCTTCCGAAAAAGTTGGCGAAGTTCAGTCCGGCTGGCCTGGTCCTCGGCAATTTCTTCAGCGATAATATCCCTTGCCCCCGCCAAGGCGTCTTCCTCTGTAATGATATCTTTTTCCGGATCAAGAAATTTGGAGATATCTATCAACTCATTCCGGCTCGAAAATAATTGTTCGGCCAGGGGTGCCAATCCCTTCTCCCGACCTATCAAACCACGGGTTTTTCGCTTTGGTCGGTAGGGAAGATAGATATCTTCAAGCTCGGTCAGGTTTTGAGCCTTTTGCAATTGCTCCTTGAGACTATCTGTTATCAGTTCATTTTTATGTAAAGAATCAAGAATTGCCTGACGTCGCTTCTCTATTTCTATGAGTTGCTGGTGCCGGTCGCGGATAGACAAAATAACAACTTCGTCCAGTGAACCGGTAATCTCCTTACGATACCTGGCTATAAAAGGAACTGTCCCTCCTTCTTCGAAAAGCCGGAGAGTACCTGTGACCTGAGCAGCAGAGATGTTAAACTGCTGTGCAATGATAGCTGGATAAGATTGTAGTGTTGTCATCGTGCTATTTTAAAATATAAGGAAATAAAATAATGAAAGATGGTGGGGGAAGATCGAAAAAATAACAGAAAAACGAATAATTCAAAAAACTACTGAGACAGCCATTTGGTTATTCCGCCGATCGAATAGCCTCGGCAATCAACAGCGCCTGCCGTGTTGCGGCAACATTGTGAACTCTGACCATGGCAACACTTTTTGTCGCACACAAAGCCGTAACGACTGCAGTAGCCAGATCTCTTTCGAGTTCAGAGGAGATACCGGTAACAGCACCTAGAAAACGTTTCCGGCTATGGCCGAGGAGGAGAGGAAGGTTTAATGATGTGAAGGTGTCAAGGTGTTTCAAGATAGACAGGTTGTGTGCCCGCGTCTTGCCAAAGCCTATGCCTGGATCAATGATCAAGCGGTTACGATCAATACCCTTATCGGTAATCCAGTTGATACGTTCCACGAAAAAATCAATAATCTCTGTAACCACGTCATGATAAACCGGTTTGACCTGCATATCACCCGGTGTTCCCTGCATATGCATGATGATGACCGGAACACTTGTCTGTTGGACCAGTGTTATCATGTCCGGATCTTTACCTAAGGCAGAAACATCATTAACGATGTCTGCCCCGGCGTTCAGGGCTTCCCGGGCAACAACCGCTTTGGTGGTGTCTATTGAGATGGGAGTTTTATGCTTTTTTCGAACAGCTTCGATAACAGGAATGACCCTTCGAAGTTCTTCCTCCGTGGAAACCGGATCGGAAAAAGGGCGGGTTGATTCCCCGCCCACGTCAAGTATATCAGCTCCTGCTTTAATGAGCTCGTCAGCCTGAATTACTGCATCATGAAAATCAGCAAATTTGCCGCCATCTGAAAAAGAATCGGGGGTCACATTAAGGATCCCCATTATTTTTATGGAAGCACCACTCGTCATGGATTTTGAGACTCTATATTCTGACCGTTATCAATTGGAGTTTTAAGGTCTTTCTCTGCCGATTTAATTTCAGAGTTATCTTCAGATTGCTCGTCTGTGGCCTTTTCGCTGCTTTCTTCGTTTGGCTTGTTGTCCCTTTCCGGCGGCAGAGGCGATTTATTTGGATTCTTCATGCGTGAAGTATATTTTCCGGGACGAAGCTGTTCGACCATTCGTTCGAGATCGGCAAGTACGATAGTTTCTTTTTCCAGCAGTTCTTCGGCCATAAGAACGAGAATGTCTCGATGTTCTTCCAGCAGTCTGGTGACAGTGCCCATGGCTTCATCGACAATTTTCTTGACAGAAATATCGATCAGTCTTGCAGTATCCTCACTGAAATCACGAGTGTGACCTATTTCCCGACCAAGAAAAACCTGTTCTTCCTTCTTGCCATAAGTAAGTGCGCCGAGATCATCGCTCATACCCCATTCGCAAACCATTTTTCTGGCAAGACCTGATGCACGTTCTATATCGTTTCCTGCTCCGGTTGTGATCTCATTAAAAATAATCTTTTCTGCGATCCTTCCTCCGTAAAGTATACAAAGGGTGTTTTTGAGGTATGATTTGGAATGGGTATATTTATCGTCGGTTGGCAACTGCATGGTAAGACCAAGCGCACGACCTCGTGGAATAATGGTAACCTTATGGATAGGATCGGTGTCTTTAAGCAACCAGGCGACCAGAGCATGTCCTGCCTCGTGGTAGGCCGTAATCTTTTTCTCCTTTTCGTTGATTATCATTGAGCGTCGCTCTGCGCCCATCATAATCTTATCTTTTGCCATTTCAAGAAGTTCGAGATTGATTTCCTTGGCTCCTGTACGGGCTGCCATTAAAGCCGCCTCGTTGACCAGGTTTTCAAGATCGGCACCGGTGAAACCAGGGGTTCCACGAGCGAGAATTTCGAGATCGACATTGGCTGCCATCTTCGTTTTCTTGGCATAGATCTTGAGAATTTTTTGTCGTCCACCAACGTCAGGCACAGGCACAACAACCTGGCGGTCAAAACGGCCGGGGCGGAGCAGGGCGGGATCAAGAACATCAGGTCTATTGGTTGCCGCAACTATGATAACGCCGTCGTTGGTTTCAAAGCCATCCATTTCTACCAGCAGCTGGTTGAGGGTCTGTTCACGTTCATCATGGCCACCACCAAGACCTGCACCTCGATGTCGACCAACTGCGTCAATCTCGTCAATAAAAATGATACAGGGAGCACTTTTTTTACCTTGCGCAAACATGTCGCGCACACGGGAAGCACCAACTCCGACAAACATTTCAACAAAGTCTGAGCCGGAAATAGAGAAGAAAGGTACATCGGCTTCTCCTGCAATCGCTTTGGCCAGAAGTGTTTTTCCGGTTCCGGGTGCTCCTGCTAAAAGAACGCCGGTTGGGATTCTGCCACCAAGGGAGGTGAATTTACCGGGATCTTTCAAAAAATCGACGATCTCTTCAAGTTCTTCTTTTGCTTCGTCGATTCCGGCTACATCGGCAAAGGTGACTTTATTATCACTCTGCTCAGTAAGTCTCGCTCGGTTTTTGCCGAAAGAGAGTGCACCACCCTTACCGCCACCCTGCATCTGCCGCATGAAAAATACCCAGACACCAATAAGCAACAGCATGGGAAACCATGAGACAAAGATCGTCATGAGCCACGAATCTTTCTGGGTTTCCTTAACATTGATATCAACCCCTGACTGGCGGAGAATCGCAATCAAATCACTGTCGTTTGGCGGGTAAATGGTCTGGAAGGGTTTCCCATCCTGAAGTGTTCCTGAAATAACATCTCCGCTGATGGTCACTCGATTGATCGCCTTATTTGCCACGCTTGTCATGAATTCACTGTAGGTCAGCGAAGTCACGTTGCTCTGCGGCTTATTGAACAGATTGAAAAGAAGGATCATGGTCAGACCAATCACCAGCCACATGCTTAAATTTTTATAGAAAGTATTCAACGAACCCTCCGGTGGTTCCAGATTTTCTAGTATTGTCTCTAATTATTTTGTGAAGACAATATAATATACTGCCCAGGGCAGCAGGTAAATATATAAGTAACTATAAAAGTTTATGCTCATCTGCTATTGTCGTCGAGTGAGCAAGATAAAAATTTCTTTAAATTGAAGCAACTTCAGTTTACGCACATTTAAGGTAAATCAAAAAGCGAGAATGTCGAGGTAGTTCTTCATATATTTTACCTTTTCACCTTGTCTGTGTAAAGTATTGGACAGGATTGACAACCATTTCGTTTTGCTTTAACTCCTGTATTCCCTTGACCAGGGCAGCTGCTCCACTTGCCGTGGTCGTGTAGGGGATGTGGTAATCCAAGGCAGCCCTCCTTATTGAATAGGAATCTTCAGTGGTGCGTCGACCAAGCGAAGTATTGATGATCCATGAAATCTGACCATCTTGAACCTTGTCAAGTATGTGTGGGCGACCTTGAGAAATTTTATTGATGAGTTCGCAGGCAACTCCCGCATTCTGCAGGTAGGCTGAGGTGGCGGTAGTGGCCAGGATGGAAAATCCCAGTTCAACCAGCGCCCTGGCAACGGGCAGGAGTGCCGGTTTGTCGTTATCCCTCACGCTTATGAACACGTTGCCTGAGGAGGGAACTTTGGAGCCGGCAGCGAGGTGCGCTTTGGCGATGGCCAGACCGAGGTTGTCATCAATGCCCATTACCTCACCGGTAGATTTCATTTCCGGGCCGAGCAGGGTGTCAACTTTTTCAAAACGATCAAAAGGAAAGACCGATTCTTTAACAGCCCAGTGTTTAATTTCCACTTCACTCGTCAACCCAAGTTCTTCAAGGGTGGCTCCCAGCATTACCTTGGTGGCCAGTTTGGCGAGGGGTACCCCAGTGGCTTTACTGACAAAAGGTACGGTCCTTGAAGCGCGGGGATTTACTTCCAGAATATACAGTTGGTTATCTTTGACCGCGTATTGGACATTCATCAGCCCGATGACCCCAAGCTCTTCGGCCATGGCTCTGCTCGCCTGTCTAATTTCTTCGATGAGCTCCTTGGACAAGGTATGGGGTGGCAGGATGCTGCAGGAGTCACCTGAATGGATGCCGGCTTCTTCCACATGTTCCAGGATACCACCGATGATTGTTTGTTTACCATCACAGATGGCATCGACATCTACCTCAATCGCATCTTTTAAAAATTTATCGATGAGTATTGGGTGTTCAAGATTTGTGCCGCCGACCGCTGTCATGAAATCTTTAATACCCTGATCATTATACACAATTCGCATATCACGTCCACCAAGAACGTACGAGGGACGGACAACCACCGGGAAACCGATCCGATTTGCCGACGCAAGCGCTTCTTCAAGGGTATGAACGGTGTCGTTGTCAGGTTGTCGCAGATTAAGTTTTTGCAAAAACTGCTGGAATCGTTTTCGATCTTCCGCCCTGTCAATTGCATCCGGCTGGGTACCGACGATCTTTACACCGGCTTCTGCAAGAGGAACAGCCAGGTTGAGTGGAGTCTGGCCACCGAACTGGACGATGATGCCGTCAGGTTGTTCCTGATCGATGATATTCAAGACATCTTCTCTGGTGAGTGGCTCAAAAAAAAGCTTATCGGAGGTGTCATAATCGGTGGACACAGTTTCCGGGTTGGAGTTGATCATGATGGACTCAACTCCGATTTCTCTCAGGGCAAAGGCTGCATGTACACAGCAGTAATCAAATTCGATCCCCTGGCCGATCCGGTTCGGGCCGCCTCCAAGAATTATTATCTTCTTGCCTTCGGTTTTTTTAGCTTCGTTTTCCTGCTCGTAAGTGGAATAGTAATAGGGCGTGTATGACTCGAACTCTGCGGCGCAGGTATCTACAAGTTTATATACAGGCAGAACAGCATGTTTTTTGCGCAGCTGCCGGATGTCATTTTCCGAAGTTCCCGTTAAATATGCCAGTTGCTGGTCGGAAAAACCCTGCTCTTTGCAGAGTCGCAAAAATTCAGGATCCAATCCCTGGAAACCCCGCTTGGTGATTTCCTTTTCTGTATCAATAAGTTGCTTGAAATTAAAGAGAAACCAACGATCAATCTTGGTGAGTGCATATATTTCATCAAGGCTCATCTCCCTTTTCAAAGCTTCATAAATAAATGATACTCGCTTTGAGCTGGGGATTCGCAACCTCCGTTCCAGATCTTCCTGATCGAGGTTGGGGTGCAGTTCCTTTCCATCACCGCCAAAACCAGATCTTCCGGTCTCCAGGGATCGCATGGCCTTTTGAAAAGCTTCTTTAAAGGTCCTGCCGATAGACATGGTTTCGCCTACGGATTTCATGGCGGTGGAGAGAACGTCGTCTGCCTCCGGGAATTTCTCAAAGGTCCATCGGGGAATTTTGACCACGCAATAATCGATACTCGGTTCAAAGGCTGCCAGTGTTTCACGGGTAATATCGTTGGTAAGTTCGTCGAGGGTGTAGCCGACAGCCAACTTTGCTGCAATTTTTGCAATTGGGAAACCGGTGGCTTTCGAGGCAAGGGCTGAACTTCTGGAAACCCTGGGATTCATTTCGATGACCATGAGTTCCCCATCTTCCGGGTTGACGGCAAACTGTACATTTGAACCGCCGGTCTCTACGCCGATCTCACGGATAATGGCTATAGCCGCATCACGCATCTCCTGGTATTCACGATCACTCAGCGTCTGGGCTGGAGCGACTGTGATGCTGTCGCCTGTGTGCACACCCATAGGGTCAATATTTTCAATGGAGCAGATGATGACCACATTGTCGTTTTTATCCCGCATCACTTCCAGTTCATACTCTTTCCAGCCAAGCAGACTGCGTTCAAGCATGACCTCGGTGTTCATGGAAAGATCGAGACCGGAGGTGCATAAATTTTCCAATTCCTGACGATTATAGGCAATGCCGCCACCAGTGCCGCCCAGGGTGAAACTTGGCCGAACGATGATCGGAAAGCCGAGCTCCTCTCCGCCTGCTATGGCAGCTTCAAGGGTTTTGACTATTATTGATTCAGGAACCTTAAGGTTGATTTTGCGCATGGCGTCGCGAAACTCTTCACGTCCTTCTGCTTTTTTGATTACCGCAATATTGGCGGCAAGCAGCTCGACGTTATATTTTTCGAGAATGCCCATCTCCGCAACTTTAATGGCGGTATTGAGAGCTGTTTGTCCCCCGAGTGTGGGCAGCATGGCGTCAGGGCGCTCTTTTTCAATGACTTTCGCGACGAATTCGGGGGTAATCGGCTCAATATAGGTACTGTCTGCCAGCTCCGGGTCAGTCATGATGGTTGCCGGATTGGAGTTGATGAGAACCACTTCATACCCTTCTTCCTTTAGGGCCTTGACTGCCTGTGCTCCTGAATAGTCGAATTCGCAGGCCTGGCTGATGATGATGGGGCCGGAGCCTATGATAAGGATTTTTTTAATATCTGTTCTTTTCGGCATGATTTTTTAGTTATTTTGTACTCTTGTTAACCCTTGCCGGGTGATAGTATGCGTTGCCCTGACCTGATTAGCGTCTCTATTTGCGCATCATCTCAAGAAAGCGGTCGAAAAGATAAATGGCGTCATGTGGCCCGGGTGCGTATTCGGGGTGATACTGGACAGAGAAGGCTGGATACTTTTTGTGTCGCATGCCTTCCAGACTGTTGTCGTTCAGATTGATATGGGTGATTTCCACATCATCTTTTGCAAGGCTTTTCTCGTCAATACAGAAACCATGGTTCTGTGCAGTTATCTCCACGTGGCCGGTGGTAAGATCTTTTACCGGCTGATTACCGCCCCGGTGGCCGAATTTGAGCTTATAGGCTGAACCACCATAGGCGAGGCCGAGTATCTGGTGGCCGAGGCATATACCGAAGATCGGTTTCCTGCCAAGCAAACGACTGATTGTGTCGACTACCCCTTCAACCCCTTCCGGATCTCCAGGACCGTTGGAAAGAAAAACACCGTCCGGGTTCATCGCCAAAACTGTTTCAGCACTGGTGTAGGCAGGAACGACCTGAACCCGGCATCCTTTTTCGGTCAACAACCGCAGTTGATTGTATTTGATACCGAAGTCAAAGGCTACGACTTTGAATGGGTTATCCATTCCGGCCTGGGCCGTTGAAAAATCTGTTCCAGGTACCGGTTTATTGTCGGCCCAGCCGTACGGTTCGGTGCAGGTCACTCGTTTCACCATGTCCTGGCCTATCAACCCAGGCCATTCGTTTGCTTTTTTTACCAGAGAGTCATGGTCGAGATCCAGGGTAGAAACAATACCCTTCATTGCGCCTTTGGTTCGGATATGTTTGACGAGTGCTCTGGTATCGAAGCCCTCCACTCCAAGTACGCCATACTCTACAAGAAAATCGGCAAGCGACTGTTTTGAGCGATGATTGGAGGGGAAGGGGCTATATTCTTTGACGAGAAAAGCCATAGGGTGAACAGCTGCTGATTCCATGTCTTCAGGATTCACACCATAATTGCCGATCATGGGGTAAGTCATGGTGACGATCTGTCCGGTATAGGATGGATCTGTCAGAATTTCCTGGTAGCCGCTGAGAGAAGTATTGAAAACTATCTCACCGACAGCCTCGCCGTGACCGGTAAATGAGTGTCCTGCAAAGATGGTCCCGTCTTCCAGGGCTATAAGTGCTTTCATGGCAGTATTTCCTTTGTTAATGCCGATGTTCGTCGGAAGGTAACTTTCTGGCTTTTGAAGAATGAAAGGAGGATTAATCCGAGTCACATCTCTATATATGCAGTACGTACGGGCATTAATCTTGAAGTCTATTATCTATCATCTGTGCCCTTCGATTCATCCCTTGTGAGCTGGCTGGGACCTTTTTATGTCCCTTCTGAATATTTTGACAAAACTACAATATGTAACCTGATTCAGCCTGTTTCGTCAACTGTAAACGGTCGTATCGCTTCTGAATCGGTGAGTCGAGACAGCTGAATAACAGGAAACAGTGCAGTCCTGATGAAATGAAAAAGGATTCCCTAAATATTATTGATTGCCATGCCAAGTATTACTGATTAAAATTCTGTCAAACCCCGCCTCGGTGTGTCCTGCATATGCGTTTTTCCGCCTGTGAGCTGCGTGGCCGGATGATTACACTAATATAAAAATTTTCGATCCCCCACAAGTTGGAAGAGAATCGTAAAAGGAGTTCTATAGAAATGAAAATACTTGTAGCAAATCGTGGTGAAATCGCTATTCGCATAATCAGGGCGATTCAGGAACTCGGTTATGAGGCAATTGCTGTCTATGAAACGCCGGATGAGATGTCTCGGCATATTCGTATCGCCGATGAGGCTATCCTGCTTGGCGATGGTCCCCGTTGTGACTACCTGAACATCGAAAAAATAATTAAGGCAGCCAAAAAATCAGGTTGCAGTGCTCTACATCCCGGCTACGGATTCCTGGCGGAAAATCCATTTCTTGCCAAAGCCTGTGCTGAAAGCGGATTAGTATTTATAGGTCCCACGACTGAAGTCATCTCCAATCTCGGCAATAAGGTAATTGCCAGAAAAATCATGGCAGAAGCCGGCATTCCCATGGTCCCGGGAACTCAGAATCTGAAACAGGGTAAAGAAGGAATCAGGGAAGCACTGTCGTTTGCCGAAGAGTACAGTTACCCTATTATGTTAAAGGCTACGAGCGGTGGTGGTGGTCGTGGAATCAGGAGAATTGAATCTGATGAACAGATGAGAGCGCAAATTCCAGTCGCTCGTGCAGAGGCACTGGCCGCCTTTAACGATGATTCTGTCTATCTTGAAAAGGTGGTTGTCAACCCCAAGCACGTCGAAGTGCAGATCCTGGCAGACAGTCAGGGGAAGACCGTCCATCTTGGGACGCGGGATTGTTCTATTCAGCGACGGAATCAGAAGCTCATCGAGATAGCCCCTTCAATGATCAAGAACCAGCCGCTGCTCGATGAAATTTGTCAAACCGCAGTGAAAGCAGCCAGGGCAGCGAACTACCTGAACGCCGGAACTGTCGAATTCCTGATTGATAAAGATCAAAATTACTATTTCATGGAGATCAACACCCGTATTCAAGTGGAACACACTGTTACCGAGATGATAACAGGAATCGATATTGTCAGAAACCAGATTAACATAGCGTTTGGCAAGCCCCTTTCTTTCTCCCAGGAAGACGTGCAGATTCGCGGGCACGCAATTGAGGTCCGCATTAATGCCGAAGATCCCAAAAATGACTTTATGCCGGAAGGTGGGAAAATGGTCTCTGTCTACCGGTCAACCGGCGGATTTGGCGTTCGTTTAGATGGTTTTGTCTATCAGGGATATATTATTCCGGAGGTGTATGATTCGTTGCTGGTCAAGCTGACTGTGCATGGTTTTACCTGGGATGAAACTGTTGGCAGACTGAAACGCTGTCTGCAGAACTTTGCTATCAGAGGCCCGAAAACAACTATTCCTTTTTATGAAAATATAGCCAGGGAAAAAGATTTTGTGAATGGGAATTTCGATACCTCCTATATAGATACCCATCCCCATATTTTCTATTACGACGAAGACAGCAGTGAAGTGGGTAAACTGGCCAGACTGATCGCCGAAATCCATTATTCCGGAGAAAACCCCTTTGCTGTGTGAGCAGCGAACCTGTCCGGACAATGACGCACTTTATAATCATACCTGGAATTCCGATTGGAAAGCGCGAAATTTAGTAACCCAAGAGTAAAGAAAAAACATTTTAAAGTCACTAAGGATTAATTATGACACGAATCATTCAGGGAACTCCTGTTAAGAAAATTGTCGATACGCTCCGTAATGCTAAAGGATACTACATAACAAATACGGCACGGGATCTTTCCCAGTCGGATTTTAAAAACCGGATTCTGCTCCATACAGACCTGGTGGCTGCGGAACAACGCGATAAGGCAGGCTATTTTTCCCTGGAAATTACCGGTGGAGCATCTGTTCATGTAGACATCTTGAGAAAACAGGTAGATCCGTTTCTGAAGCTGAAGAAACTGAGAGAAGCCATGCCGTATACCATGTTTCAAACCCTCTGCCGCGGGGTGAATCTTTTTGGTTATCGGCCATATCCGCAAAATGTCATACGCTTTACTGTCCGGGAATTTGCAAAATATGTCGACGTCTGGCGTACTTTTGATTTTTTGAATTATGTGCCCAATATGTATTCTGTTTTTGAAGAGGTAGGCAGGGCAGGGAAATTGAACGAACCCTGTATCTGTTTTTCGACCGGCCCGGAACACAATAATGGCTACTACGTATCAAAAGCACAGGAGCTGATCGAGGTGACCGGCAAAGATATCACTCTGTGCATCAAGAATCATGGAGGTCTCGGCACTCCGACCAGAATTGGAGAGCTGGTTGATGCCCTGAAGCAGAAGTATCCTGATGTTCCTATCCATTACCATGGACATAACACCGACGGCAATGACGTAGGCAGGATTGTTGAAGCAGTGAAAAACGGGGCTTCCATAATTGATGGTGCCGATTTTTCCTTTACCGGTTTCTATGGACCACCGCCGATTCTTACGGTCATTCAGACTCTGAAGGAATCTGGTTTTCATGCTGTTGGACTCGATGAAAATGCTGTAATTGAAACCTCGGAGGTAATCCGTGATCAGCGACAGTATTACGAACAATTTGAGTCACAGATTAAAGGGTTCCAGCCGACCGTCCAGATCCATAAACTGCCGGGTGGTGCCATGGGGTCAAGTCTTGAACAGGCAGCCAAAGGTGGCTTTCTCGACAGGATGTCTGAAATTCTTCATAAGGAGCTGCCTCGGGTGCAAAAGGAACTTGGCAATTACTGGTCTGTGACCCCAGGCTCCCAGATTCTCTGGACGACAGCCGTTTCCAATGTCCTGGATGGGGAGCGATACGGCAACCCATCGGGTGACTTGCGCAATCTTCTCCTGGGAAAATATGGGCCTTTCCCTTTTTACGAACCCGAAGAATGGATCTATGCAAAGGTACTTGGTGATGACTGGCGCAAAGTTCTTAAAGAACAGGGTGGTGTTGAAGAAATTGCCGATATGGATCTGGCTCATGAACGATACAGTCTGGCCGAGCAGATAGGAACAGAACCTTCCGATGAGCAGTTAATTCTTTATCTGCAGCATCCCAATGATGCTGTTGAATTTTTCAAGTTCATTGAAAAATACGGCCAGACCCATGTGCTTCCTCCTTCAGTTTTTTTCCGTAAGGGAGGGTTCGAAATTGGTGAAAACCTGGCCTTCAGGGATTATCACGGTAAGGAACATATGGTAGAAATGGGTCCATCTCCGGTGAATGATACTGGAGAGACAAGTGTCTACCTGATCGTTGACCATCATCAAACGATCTTTAATTTTAAACCTAAAAGAATTGGGGGGCAGGGAGGAGACATTCCCGAGCTCAGCAAGGAAGAGATTCTTGATCTGGCCAAGGCGGGGGATGTTCGATCTCCTTTTTCCGGAAAGATTGTAGAAATTTCCGTCAACGAAGGGCAGGAGATCATGGTTGGCGACAGGGTGGCCATTATGGAGGCCATGAAGATGCAGACCCCCATCTTGAGTGAGATTGATGGCATTGTCACCGGAATTCATGCCAAAAAAGGTGATGCTCTGAAACCTGGCAGCAAGATTTTGAAGATCGATCTTAACGAATAAACAATATGTAGTGCATATGTTTCCCCCATTGGTTTTTTGGGGGCTAAAATGAAAGAGTCTCGTTTGGAGTCTCGTTTGTCAGAGCGATGTTAAACGGACAGCCGCCTGGCTAGTTTTTTACTATAAAGAACAATATACCGTTCAGTAATGACCAGAGTAGAACCAGACTGGTTGCAGCAAGGCAGATCATGGCCAGAACCTTGTGGGCGAACCTTTCCTTTTTCTTTTCCTTATAGCCGAGCAGATAACCGAGCAGTGCTCCGGCAATCATGCCACCACCATGTCCCCAGTTGTTGATTCCCGGTACCAGAAATCCGAAAATGCCGATTCCTATAGCCCAGCCACCAACCTGGCTGAAAATGTTCTGCCCATAAACACCGCCACGACTTTTTCCATAATAAAGCAGGGCGCCGATGAGGCTACAGATGGCTGCAGACGCTCCAATCGTAAATTGAACGCCGGCAAAAGTGGAGATCAAAAATCCAATCACTCCTCCCAGGGTATAGAGAATTATTGTCCTGTTTGAGCCGAATTCATGGATAACAAGAGGTGCCAGTTGACGAAAGGCCAGCATGTTGAAAACAATATGCAGGAGTCCACCATGGAGGTAATTGGCAGCAATCAGGGACCACCATCGATGCAACTGGAACACTGGCAAGGTCCCTGTAGATCCAAGGACAAGAAGACTCTGGTTGCTTGGGGAAAGAAAATTAAAGGGACTGAAATTTAGACTGCTAAACCTGGGATCGATGACAATCGACAAGAGAAACATAGCAATATTCACAGCGATAATAGTCGTGACCAATTGGCTTTCGTCAGAGATCCAGGAAATAATAATATTATTTTTAAATCGTGAGGCTGGTTTCTTCAGCCCACAGAATGGACAGACATCGACAGAGCGACTGATGAGTTTTCGGCAGCTGGGACAGAGCAAAGAGTTTTTTTGGGCGCTGGAAGGCATATTGTCTACTATCCGGAATTACAATGGTTCTTGTTTGATAATTTTTTTAGGATCAATTTCTGACAGAGACTATAGTTCCTAAATGTGTTCTGTCGACAATACCTTACACCGATGCTGAATCTCCCCGCACTACATTTGATCATTATTTTGCAGGAGAAAACAATACTCAACTCTTGTTCATGTGGTGTCTTTTTCGATCATTGTTTTCATCCGTCTTTGTTGCAGCCGGCTGTTTCTTTCGGCAACTTCAGGGTCTCCCTGATACCATGGTGGGATGTCATTGTAGTCCGGAATGCCGTCATCAATGAGATATCTCGCGTTTGGGTTGTCAGGGTATCCATGGGGAACGGCACCTGAACAGATGATAAACATTCCGCCCGCGTTGGCCTTCAAGGCCCTCCTGGTTTCAGGGGATACCCTCACCACGTCTCCCTCGACCAGATCCAGCAATTCATCATTGAGCAGGATTCTGCCACTCCCTTTGATGACGATATATACTTCTTCCTGTTTTCTGTGTGTGTGGGTGAAAGTGTAACCCTCGTTGGGTGGAAGGTTGATGAATCCGAGGGCAACGCCCTGCAAGTTCAACTGCCTCCTTGGGCTGGTCAGCCAGGGAAGCGTGTCAAAATCATAGTGGTGTTTGGTATAGTTCTTTTCCATTATTGGCCTCAATTGGCAGATGGGGAAGGTTTAACTTCAGCTCCAGCGATTGAAAATGGAAATAATGAAAGGCCCCGAGACTCGGTGAGTCCCAGGGCCTTTGGTGATAAGTTATGGTTATGAAGAAGTGTTCACTACCATATTTCATATCCTCCAGCAACAGAACATTCGCATTCCGCATTGAGGAACTTGACAGAATAACCTTCTTCTCTGAGCATTCTGTAACCTATCTCTCCACGGCCACCGGTCGCACAGTGTACGACGATAAATTTATCTTTTGGTATCTCAGACATCCTTGCTTTCATCTGCTCGAGTGGAATGGATACAGAACCTGGAAAATGACCTGATTCATATTCAGAAGGAGTTCGTGCATCAATAACCTTGATGAGATCTGAACTCAATGATTTGGTGAAATCGTTGATACTGATTTCTCCTGGGCCTAATATTTTTTGCCAATTGATGGGGGTATCGTCTGTTGCGGTCAATGCGGGTCCCTTCTGCAGTTCTTTTCCGGAACTTTTCCATGTATCCAGCATTCCGTATAAACCGACGACCTTCTTGTAGCCCCATTCGGCGACCATTTTTCGGGCTGCATCAATCTCCGAATCTTTATCGGAGTACATATAAATAGGAGCTCCCAGGCTCTTCGGAAAAGAATCTTCAGCATCCTCAAGCCCTGCAAATGGGATAGAGAAGGATCTGGGTATATATCCTTTTTTCATTTCGGTCGGACTCCGTAAATCCACCAGGACAATATTGCCGTTGGCAATATAATCGATAGATGGTACGACGCGGTTTCCGGATTTTTTCCAGGCAGGAAGACCATCAACGAATACGAGAGGATTATTGTGACCCCATTTAGCCGCCAGACCGGCGGATTTCGGACTCATGGTTCAGGTAGACCCTCCACAGTAAAAGACGAGCTGCCGGCCCTTATATTTTTCCAGGAGCTGTGCTCCATCGTCTCCCATTTTGACGAGTTTGGAGAAGGGGATAGAAATTGCGCCAGGAATATGGCTCTCCTCGTAGACGACCTCAGGACGGGCATCGATCACAACGAGATCTTTGTTGCTTGCCATGATTTCCGCAAGTTCCCTGGTCTTGATTTCTTTTATACCTGCCGGTAGTTTGACATGAGATTTTTCCAGTGAAATTGCGATATTTTCCCCGTTTACTGTTGTGTAATCGACGATTATTGCCTCGCCTTCTGTGAATTCTTTAATGGATTCAACTTCTTTTAGTTTGGTTTTGTCTGTAAATTTTACCAGGAAGAAGCTCGCATCGCTCTTCGTAAGAGCGATAGTTCTGGCCTTTTGCGAGATATTGGAAATTTGCCCTTTAATTTTCTGAGCCTCCGCCGCGAAAACGACACCATTAAAGCTGGGTGCAGGCTCGGTAAAGAGAAGGAAGTTTGTCGCCAGTAAGGCACTGAGCCCCAGCCTCAAAATTGATTTTTTCATTATTCACCTCTTTTGAAAAAGAACATTATCAGGGCTTTTGCAAGAGCCCTACGTTGTGGTAGTAATTCCTTGAATACTTAAATTCTATTCAACAAAAAAACTGATGGTTTTGAGCCAGTCAAACTCACTGAAACCTCAGTTTATTGAAGGTAAGTAAGAGCAAATACCTACCAATTTAATTATTTAGTATAATTTTAATATTCTGAAAATTGAAATGCAAGGAATTTCATTCATGTTGAATGGCTATCGGTCTTATGGTGGCTGGACTAGCAGAAAAAAATAGCGGGAAAAAAGAAATAGATAGATGAGATAACAATAAATTACGGGATGGAATAAATCCACCCCGTAATAACAAAATACTACTTTCCTCCAAACGAGTCGCTGAACAGTTTTTCGATAGCTTCCCGTCCGGCATCACTTAGGTAGCGAGTGCCGCTGCCCACAAATGTATCATATTCAATTCGGGGAGAATCTTCCTTCCAGCCGGCTTTCCAGGTAAACCACTTTTTCTGTGGCTGGTCGAAAACATGCAGGGGGCGGTTAAACATTTTGGCCAGTTCTACTGCCCAGCCTGTTCCGCCTTTAACCGAACCGTCTTCCTGAATCGCCCCGATTACAAAAACTTGATGACCACTATTGACCATATGGAAAATGGTCTGCAATACTTTTCGGATCTTATCGGTTTCATAATAGGTACGGTTGAGCATGCGGGAAGCAAGCTCCATGCTGATATCGCCCCGCTCAAGTTGCTCTTTCTTCAGAATAACAACATTTTTGTCACGGGTAAGTTTATGGCCGTCAAATGAGTAGACAACCTCTTTAATACCTGTTTTTTCCGCTAATTCACCGAAAGTGGCTTCGGCTCCTTTAAGGCCGCTGCTGTATAACGTGTATTGTGAAAAATCCATTTAATAACTCCTTAGGTCAGGAAAAGAGTGAAATGCAGTTCCGATGCAGTGTACTCATAGTTACAGTGAAAGGCAACATTTCCTATTGTTTTAAAGTGATTTGGTTACTCTTTTTTCCGGCCCTTCAAAAAAATACGGCAGGGAGCGGGGTATCCCTCGACTGTCAACCGGGGGTCGGAGGGATCAATGTAATCATTGAACGATTCAAACGTCATCCAGTCAGTCTGGCGTTGCTCCTCTCCTGACATCGGATGGGCGCAGAAGAGATTGATATCTATGAAACCTGCCTTTTTCATCCAATTACACAGGCAACTGCCTGTGGGGACAAAGTAGGTACCGGGTACCTTGGCATAGGTTCCGTCTGGGAAAAGAGCATAAGGGTCTTCACCGGGAATTGCCTGGGATTCGACAAGCAGGGATCCGCCCGGTTTCAGGGCGTAAAGAATATCGCGGAGGGTATCTATCGGCGAAGGCCGGTGATAAATAATCCCCATAAGAAACACAACATCAAAGCAACTCTCAAAGAGATTAAGATGTTCCACACCAAGAAGGTCTATGTCCAACTCCGGCCTGCCGGCCATGGAATTCAGGGCCTTGAAACAATAATAATGTTGCACCGACGGTTCAAAACCAAGAACAAGTCGAGGGCGGGATGCAGACATCCGAAACATGTAATAACCATTGTTGCAACCGATGTCGGCGATAGTCTTGCCCGAGAGGTCGGGGAGTTCGGGGAGCATTCGCTGCCATTTTCTTTCACTGCGCCATTCCGCATCTACATTGACGCCGAATACGGAGAACGGACCTTTCCGCCAGGGAATAAAGGCTTTAAGGTTTTCTGTTATTTGCTGTCGCTGAATCTCTGATATTTCGTCCGGTTGTCCTATAATAACCGTATCGCCGGTGCAGTCGACATAACTTGCGCGATACTCTGTGAGCTGTTTATAGGGATCTCTATAACGCAGGAAACCTTTTTTGTCCTGCTTGATCCAGTCCTGACGCTTTATGTGTTCTCGGCTGATGGCATCTGTGTGTGCCGAATCCGGCAGAAGAGAAAGGTAATTCATTGATCGGAAATCTTTGTTATGCAGGTTTAATTGCGACAAGAGAGGTGAAATTGAACCACTGGAAAAAGGTTTCGATGGAACCAAAACCGCTGTTTTTCAACATGGTTTTGTTTTCTTCAATTGAGAAGGGGATAAGTATGTTTTCCAAGGCTTCGCGTTTTTTAGCTATTTCAAGTTCCGAATAGCCGTGGGTTCTTTTAAATCGATGGTATATATCTATGTATTCACGATTAAGCCGACGGTCGTGGTTGATCACCTTTTCGCTGATCAGGATGATGCCGCCGGGGCGAAGTTTGTCAAAGAGTCTCTGCAGAAAGCTTTCGCGCTGCAGGGGGCGAATAAATTGCATGGTGTAGTTGAGAATGATGCCACTTGCCTCTTGGTGGTCGAAGGTCGTGATGTCTTCAAGAAGAAAGGAAAGACTCTTCTGTTTTGAGTACAACTCCGACTTCAGTCTTGCTTTATCTATCATAGATGCCGAATTGTCTATGCCGACAAACTGCAAACCTTTATTTTCCAGCAGGCGGGAAAATTCAAGCAGGACGGTTCCCGTGGAACAGCCTAGATCGTAGACAGTGTCACCATGGTCCAGGAGCCCCTTGAGCAGTTGCGCTTCTGCATCAATGACCTGCCGATAGAATGGTATTGAACGGTCCAGCATGTCATCAAAGACTTCAGCCACCCGTTCATTAAAAACAAAATCTTCATCGATGGAGTCGACATTGAAAATTGTATCTTTTGCAGAACCGGACATAATAGATCTGTTATTTTTTATACCAGGTTCCATCTGGTTTTTGGTACCAATGGCCCGCCTGACCCTTTTCTGCGATCATAGCTGCTCGACGTTCGCCTACCAATGCTGCAGGAGCACCCTGTTGCTTGGAGATAGCTTCGTAAACTATCCCTCGATCCTTGTTCTCATCAGCTATAAGTTGCGGCTCCGGCTTACTCTCTGTACGATATTCCAGAAATCCCTTGTTGTTTTCGCCAATAGCGCCCTGATCTTTTAAGGCGTTGATAGCAGGAATTCTCGCGGCCATTCGATCCTTAATAGAGGCAGAGTGTGCGACTGCCACCATAAAAAAGGAACAGGCAAGAAAAATAAAAAGAGACGAAATAAAAAAGAAATTTTTACGCATTTTGTACCTCTAAGATTTGAATCGAAAGTTTTTACATTTGTTTTTTATCCAGGTCCCCAAAAAAATCATCAAGAGCCCTGTCTACCTTGACGTTTATATCAATTGTGATATGGATTGGCTTAATTTCAACGGGCTTTATCTCTACCTCGTGACGAGTACATGCTGAAGTGGTTAACAGGACGGTTAACAAAAAGATAAAGAAAAAAAATTTATTACATACTGTCATCTTACATATTCTCCATAATGGATTGGATACTTTTGCCATATTGAAACAGATCCTGCATAGGAAGGCGAAAATTCACATCAAGCCGAATTGGATGCTGGAGGCCGGGACCCTGATCGCTAGGTACGATCTGACCATTTTTATAGCCAAAAGGTAAGGGCTCTGCAGGTTTACCATCCAGTTGCATGGTAATGAGGAGCTCATCTTTCTGGCTGTTAAAAGTGAGTCTCGTCCAGTTGTATGAAAAATTTTCCAGGGCTTTCATTGAATAATCCAGATAGGCACTACTGTTACCGTCCGACATTCCCTGGAGCAGCTGCTTTGTGTCATTGAAGCGGACTATACCACTATTGCCGGGAGTGGAAAATAGAAATCCGTCGTCAAAGACAATCCCATGGTTGTCGATAAGTACAGGCAGTCTCCCGTTCAGAGACCCCTGTCCTTCTGTTTTGTCAATGCCGAACTGCGCCAGCAGTTCCGTGAATCTCAGTCTGTCACAGTAGAGCGTAGTTTCCAGGTTCTTCATATCGCTGGCGAGTGTGAAGCTGCCGGTTTCTACCTTGCCGCCGCACCAATTAGCCCCGATCTTCTCAAGGAAAATTGATTGTTCGTCTTCTATGCGAAAACGGATTCTTGCATCTGACAGCTTGATCTTGCCAAATTCGAGTGAACCGATGGTGCACAGTTGGCCTGGGCTGCTTTGCGAGATTGGCAGGCGGGGAAAGTATATGCCAAGATTAATATCCGAGAGCTTGTTTTCACCGTATATTATAATGCCATCATGGTAGTCCAGCGTAAGTTTTCCAGCAGGAATTTTGTCGGTTATATGAAATTCACCATCTGCTGCCAGCTTGCCGCTTAAGGACAGTTCATCGGGAAGTGGGATAAAGGCTGGAAAGGAGGAAGAGTTAATCTGTGTTTTGGGAAAACTGCAATGAACTGAAAAATCTGTTGTTGCCTGTGTCGATCCATCACAGCTTATTTTTAGATCTGGGATAAAAGGCGTATTGATCAGGGATGTGAAAGTGACTTTTCCGGGAAATTGGAGAAGGCTCGCATGGAATGTGCCACTTTTAATACCTTGATAACGTATCTCATCTATTGTCAGCTGACCAGCTGGGCCGGCTGTGAGAGGCGGTGGATATTGCAGAGGCAATTGCAGCGAGAGATTGATCAGCTCTGTCTGGTTCTTAGTCAAAGTGATTTTTGGGATACGACTCTTCAGGGTGGCAGCAACCTTTGACCCATCGAGCACAATTTTTCCATCTGCCTGAAAGGAGCTTACTGACAAGAAATCTTCCAGGGTGAAGGCCTCACTTGCCAGTTGATAATTGATACTGGCACCCAACCCTTGATATTTTCCGGAGTAATTGATTGTAGTGACTGATTTTGTTTTATCAAGAAACATCTGCCCGTTACCGCTGAAGGTGGCTGCCTGCGTCTGTATTTCACCCTGCAGGTCAAATGAACTCTTCTGCGGTTTGACAAGAGCGACATTGGCAAGGTTGAACCTGATCTTCTCATTGTTTCCGGCAAGCTGCAGAGTAATGGGTTTTTCTGCAGAAATGTTCTCAAAAATCACCTCATTCTCAGTGAGCTGAAAATCCGGCAATTTTACTGTGGCTTCATAATGGCTAATTTGGTTCATCGATTGGTCAAAATCAGCTTTCCCGACAAGAGAGAGTCCTCCTGCGACCGTCACTTTTTTAAACTCTGGAAAAACATTACCAAGTTGACCGATATCCGGAGCCTGTAATTGTAGATGACTCGCATAACCTGTATCAACCGATTTTAGATCGAGTGAACCATTGAAGCTAAGGTCTCCACCTGCCTGTATTTGCCCTGAAAGAGTCGAAAGAAGTTTTTTATTGTCCGGTTGTTCGAGAAAACCGAGAGAAACCCGGCCACCAATGACGAGATTGACTGGATTCTGCTGGTCCCTGTGTAAGGTGATGGTACAGTTTCTTAAAATAATCGTGTCAACAGCTAGTGGCAAAAGGAAAGGAGAGGTAGTATTTTCCTGCGTAGCGGGAGAATCGTAACTGGGCAGGCCATGGATGACCAGATGTCCGTTTTGAATGTCTGCCCGAAGTGACGCAGAATCAAGAAGCAATCCGGAAATCTTTCTATGAAGGAGGGAACCGGGAGTGTAATACAGCTCGAATCTTGGTACGGCTAATGTCGGCTGATCTTCATTGGCCAGGGTTAATGTTCCTCTCATTTCCCAGGGGGTGATTCTTGAGATGCTCAACTCTTTTTCTGTGAATGGGAGTTCGGTGATGAGTCGTGGAGAAATAAATCGGTCAAAGAGATAGGGCAGAGATAGAAAAAAAAGCAGGCATCCCAGAATAATAAGGACGGAGAGTGTGACCAGAGTTTGGAATCTCTTTTTCATATTTGGAATCTCTTTTTTTATTGCAAGTGGCTGGTCCAAGTTTTGTAACCAAAAGATATTCCTTCTAAAAAACAAGGAAAAACTGTTAAGGTCACTCATAATAGCCTTGCCTTGTTTCACTTCTGCCAGTATAAACGTATTGCTCAAGACTTGCATAGCAAATTGGTGGTATTTCGGACCGGGGAGATTATTTTCGGTCTGTTCAGATAAAGGAAAAACAGGTTGTTGGTATGTCTAACGAAATAGATTTTGACGAGTTACTGAGTAAATATAAATCGGACCCTTTCGATTATGTTGATATTCTTGCTGTACATACTGGTCGGGTATTATTCAAAGTAGTGGAAGGTCAGGATGTGCAGGCTCCCAGTGGAGAGTGGCTGCAGGTTCCGGGAACCTGCATGTATGAAATTGACAGGGAGCGAAATCCGAAAATGATTGCTGCTCAGACCAATGGAACAGTGGCACAGGTCAATACTGAGTTTGACGGACAGTTTGTCGAGGCCGGAGAAAAACTCATGACCATCAGGCATCCTCTCAAGAAAAAAGAAATTATTGAAAATATACTGAAAGAAGTACTGTTGCTTTTTCCCGCCCCTGAGACAGCAAAATATTTCTTCGCCATGGATATCCAGGCTCGTATAGAAAAAAAAGGTGCCAGGGAAGTAACGATAGATAAGGGAGAAGAGATACTTACCATGTCACTGATGAAACGGGATACTCCAGTTCATTATACCGGGCAACGTGGAGTTATCCATTCTATCTATTTTAAACCGGGAGTATCGGTTGCTCAAGGTGAACCTCTGATAGGCATCTGTGCCCCGGAAAAGCTGCCGTTAATACAGAAGATAATTACGCGTGTTAAGGCGGATTGGGACACTGATCATAATTGATGACTTCGTAAAAAACTCTTCATCTGCGTTGTTTCTACAAAATTTCTATCATTACGACTCAAAATGATGCGTGCTCAAATCATGCCGGAAAATAAACCGACATCCAGAGCGGTTTTCAATAATTTGCGATTGGTGCAACTTAAGGAAGCTGTTAAGGCTAATTGCCCGGTTGTTGCTGAAAATGTAGCTCGGTATGGGGCTTTTGTCGGATCAAACATAGAAAGCCATAGCTCGTTACCAAGGGCTATGGAGCATGCTCGCGGTCTTATAAGGCAGACTGTTCATGCCAACACCTCAGTTGCCAGTGGAACGGTGATACTGGCGGACAAAATGAGCCACTCCAAAGGCCGGTTTACAAGGCAGTGGCATGCTCCTCCGGGTGGAGTATGGGGATGTATGATCCACGCGAACACCCTGTTGCCGCAATCCCGTAGATTTATATCCCTGGCCGCCGGACTTGCCTGCTGCGAGGCCGTTCGTGAGATCGGTGGAGAACAGGCGACGCTGCGCTGGGTAAACGATATCCTGGTCAGAGGAAGAAAACTTGCCGGTTTTTTGGTAGAAAGTTATACGGAACCGGTCCATGGTGAGGAGTTTACCCTTGTTGGTTTTGGGATTAATGTCAATAACTGTTTCTTTCCCCCCGAGCTCGCCGATTCGTCTGTTTCTCTCAAGCAAATTCTCGCAAGAAATGTAGATCTTTCTGAATTCACCGCCTTATTTCTCGCCAGGCTGGCCTGGAATTTTGGACTGCTCTATTATGAAGAGGAGAGAGATTTGAAAGGCGAAGGTTTTTCCGGCAGTGCCGACAAACATCTGCTGCTGGAAAGATGGCTTGCCTGTTCCGACTCCGTTGGAAAAAAGGTTCTGTATGGTTTTGATGTGATGACCTCACCCCAATACCAGGCAGAAGTGCTGGGTTTCGATGTCGACGGTGGCCTTGTGCTGCGCCTTGAGGATGGCCATGTAAAAACGGAGTATTGTGGAGAAATACGATATCTTTAAGTGCCCCGCTTCTCTTTGTTGTCTTCGCAGCTTGGAATTACAGCCCATGGAGCTTCATTTTTTGAGAAATTTCCTCACAGTTTTCCATGATGCGATATCCCGCTGAAACAATTGGTTGCCGTAACTCTGCAGGAGTGCGATTATCTCGTTGAGGAGAGTGCCGGAGATTTTCAGGCGCTGCAGGCGTTCCATGGGGAGGTCTTGAGCTGATCGCAGCATTTTGATCGTTCCATGGGACAGGGAAAAACCTTTTTGCACATGAGGATTGCAAACCGAACAAGCGATCCTTCCCGTGGCGGTATTAAAGCTGTATCGATTTCTGGTGGTAACTGGAGATCCGCAACCGGCACAATTCTGCAGGTCCGGTCGGTATCCTATGTAATCATAGAACCGTATGAGAAAGAGAGAGAGGGTAGCCAGGGGTGGCTGTTTTTGATCAAGGTTATGGAGAGCCCATAAACTGAGCCGAAAAATATGTAAATCCGGTTCATTTTCCCTTACCCCTATCAAGAGAAACTCCCGTATAACGGAGGCTATGCTGTACAGTTCAAAGCTCTGTCGTATGTTTAAAAAACTGGTATGCAGGTCGGCTTCGACGAGAAAGGCTAAAGATCTATTGGCTTTCTGTTGATAAGTTATGTGGAGAAAACTAAACAATTCCAGCTTGTTGACAAAACGTCTTTTGCTCTTTTTAGCGCCCTTTGCGATAGCGCTGAGTCGACCGACATCCTGACAGAATAAGGTAATAATTACATCTGACTCGCCGTGTTCGGTGCAATCTACAACTATGGCTTCAGTCTCTTTGGTGTATGCCACCATTGATCATTGCAGGATGTACTCAGGGGTTCCGTTGCCTGGAGGCAGAGCAAAAACGACTTTTTGACTTGCCTGCCAGGCAGCCGATTCACCACTGTTGAATGTCAGGGATCTCTTTGGGATGTCATCTATTGCCAGGTTGAGTTCAGTTTTTTTTCTGAATTTCGCGGTCACAACATATTTACTGGAATTTTTATCAGCGATATCAGGTTTAATAATAGAGGCCGCCGCGTTAGATGGGGATGAGAGATTGAACAGGTTCTGGTAGGTATTTTGTTGCGGCGTCTGTAGTTGGGCAATTCCTGCAGTGGGACCCGGTGTGACTTTCTCTAACCGGCTTTCAAGGATTTGCTCGATTTCCTGTGTGTTCTGCTCCAGGTTGCGTAGTTTATGGCTAAGATAAATCGCCGGATTCCAGGAGAAATACCAACACAGGAACCCTCCGAACAACAGTGACAAAAGCAGGATCAAGCTCAAAAAAGAAAATGGCATAAAAGTTGGTCGCTCTGCCATGCTTCCCACTTTTTGAGCCAGCTTGCTTTTTGAAACAGTTGAAATATTTCCGTATTTATGTTGATTTGGCCTCTCCTGCGTATACATTTGTAAAATATCTTCAGGATCAAGCGAGAGCATTTTAGCATAAAGAGCATAAAAACCACGGGTAAATGCTTCTGCCGGCAGGGCGCTAAAGTCATTATCTTCAATGGCCTGAAGACTCTTATGTGGAATTTTTGTTTCCTCAGCGACCGACACCAGGTCAAAACCCCGTTTCACTCTTGTTTCACGGATATATTCTCCGAGGCTTCCATATTCTATTTCGATAAACTGGTACGACATAACTTATTCCTGATAAATAATAGACTGGATGGGCTTACAGTCTCTGAATATATGCGCTTTCTTTGAGTTTTTTAACCCATTCAGAATAGGCCACATTTAACTTTTCTTCGAAAATCTTTTCTCTGATCTCTTCTTTTACCGATTCAAATGGTGTAGTAACAACGATGGCATTTTCTTCGCCTGAGAGCAATTTGAAGAACTGGTAACCGGCTGGGGTTTCAATGATGCTGCTAATTTCTCCAGGTTTGAGCGTGGCAACCGCATCGCGCATGAAAGGAGCAAGCTCGTCCAAGGTGAAAACGCCGAGGTCACCACCATCGTCAGCTGAAGGCAAATCGCTGAATTTTTCGGCCAACGATTTGAAATCCTGTCCATTTTTAACAAGATTATATACTCGTTCCGCCCTGTCACGGGTTTCTTGTTTATTAACTTTCACTTCTTTCGGGTCCTCAGATTTGGGCCAGTTGAACCCCATCTGCAGAAGATAATAACTCCCTTCAGCAACCCTAGATGTATAATGTTCATCGTAATAGTCAAGTATCATTTCTTCCGTAACAACTATTTTTGAACGGACGTCATAGCTTAGAAGTCTGCTTTGCAGAATTTGAGATTTTAATTTCTTTCTGTAAGAATCCTCAGTCATTCCGGATTTCACAAGTTTTTGCCTGAATTCGGTTGGACTGAGGCCCATACCATTTCTCATTCTCTCATATGCCGTATCAATATCTTCATCAGTTACAATGACTTTATATTTTTCTGCCTTCTGTTTGATGAGGCGTTGTTCGATCATGCCGTTCAGGGAGAGTTTTCGGGCCTCTTCCAGAGCGTCCTGGATGGGTGCATCGGGATGTTCCTTGGTGATGGACTGAAACAATACAGCCGTTTCTTCCTCAAGCTCAGAAAGGGTGATGACCTCATCATTAATGACTGCTACAACTTTATCGACAACTTCAGCAGAAAGGTATAATGGAAAGAACAGTCCAATAAATAAAATCGCTATACAAACCCGTAAGTCTATTCGATCCAGCCGACGAAAAAATAATTGTTTCATAAAAAACCTAAATTGAAAAAAATTAATTCTGCACAGAGAAATGAAAATATGCCTCCTGCCCTCACTGGTAAATCATTTAATGGGTACGTTGTGACATTACATAATATGTTGAGGAGTTGCTATCTTTCTCTTCTGTTAGTTGACTTCCAATTGTTATGGAATATTTTCTTGCTTAAGTATATCATAGAAGGAAAATTTTTTAAATCTCCCTCGGAGCAGATTAATGAAAAAACAACAATTGATTGATTGGCCAGTTGCTTTCGTATGGCTAGCCTTGCTCATTTTGCTGCCTGTTGCATCCCAGGCGGCGACTAAAATGCCGTCGTTTGCACTCGAAAGCGTACGTGACGGCAAGATTATAGAATCTAAATTTTTTGATGGCAAAATTTTACTCCTGTCATTCTTTGCAACTTGGTGTCCGCCCTGTGTCGAAGAAGTGCCCACTCTCATAAAATTACAGAAAGAATTTGCAGCAGCAGGTTTCTCGGTGGTGGGTATTTCCGTAGATCAGCAAAGTCCAGTTGTGGTAGCAAATTTTGTCCGGAAACGGGATATTAATTATCCTGTTTTGATGTCTGGACCTCAGACAACCATAGATTTTGGCGGAGTTTATGGAATTCCCGTTTCCTTTTTGGTAAATAAATCCGGTAACGTTGTGAAAAAGTATATGGGAAATATAGAAGAACAAAAAGAGACACTCGAAAAAGATATCAGGAGCCTGTTGAACTAATTGATCGATTGCATTTAATGTAAAAATGAAATAGACTATATTCATTTCTTTCGTCTGGTAGTGTGTTATTGAGTGTGGAGCTCTGCTCCGAAAGGTAATAAAAATTTAGAAAAAGGAGAATACAATGAAGAAAAAGATTGTCGCTTTTGCAATGGCTTTGGTTTTTGCATTCTGTACTGCTGGGTTAGGTTTTGCAGCAAAATTAAAGTGCACTGTTGATGCTGTTGACGGTGAAAAAGTGACCATGACCTGTGAGAAAGCTGGCCAAATGGCTCCTGGTGACGAGGTTAAAGTTACCCCTGCAAAGAAGAAAGGTTCTATTGAGGGTTGCTGATTGACATAGCATTCCTCTTTAAGTATTGTGTGCCGGGTCGGCTGATAGTACATCAGTCGACCCTTTTTTTTGTTTTTATGTTGTCACCCTCTATCAATCGTTTACCTGATGCACTTTTTTATCTTGTTACTTGATCAATTATCTCAACAAATACAGAACGATTAAGGCCCACCTATGGATATTAGAACTCTTCCTGAACATGAGAGGCAGATTTATAACCGGATTCGACAGAAATATGCCTTAACCTTTGACCGTCTTCGTTTTGGTGAAAAGAAAATTCGTCTGCTTAAAATTGCAGATCTGGAGGAATTCCTGGATGGAAAGGATCCCCTTGCCAACGTAACGGAGTTTCCTTTCTGGATTCGTCTTTGGGATGCTGCCATGATTCTTGCCTATGTCCTTGGGTCGCAGTCTGATGTCTCCGGAAAAAGACTGCTGGAACTTGGTGCGGGGCTTGGGGCTCCAGGACTTGCTGCTGCCTCTGCCGGATACGAAGTAACAATCAGTGATTATGAAGAAATTATAATGGATTTCCAGAAAGTGAGTGCTGCCGCTTCCGGACTGAGCGGTATACATTTTGCACACATCGACTGGTTGAATCCACCGCAAATGGAGACTTTTGATGTATTGGCGGGTGCGGAAATTCTTTTCCGGGATGAATTTTTTCAGCCCCTGTTACATATTTTTAAAACTTATCTGAAACCGGATGGGGTGATTTACCTGGCCCATGATGCAAAACGGCAGAGCCTGCCTAAGTTTCTTAATATTGCCCAGAAAGATTTCGACATCGGACAGAAAGAGCAGGTTATTAAACGGGACGGGAAAAAGGTTACAATCCTAATCAATCGTTTACGATGTAAAAAAAACTGATTATCATACCGAAACTAGGGTAAAAGTTAGCAATATGCAGCAAAAAGCTGCCCTTAATCCCGTAAAATCCATGTCATTATATCCTGTTAACTTAAATATTGTCGACAAGCTTTGCCTGGTAGTCGGAGGTGGGTCCGTTGCTTTGCGTAAAACCAAGGGTCTTCTGGCAGGCGGAGCCAGCGTCCGGGTAATCAGCCCAGAGGTGCATTTTGAACTGAGAACCCTTGCTCATAATAAACAGATCGAGTGGTTTGAGAGAGGTTTTGTCGAAGGTGATTTGAAGGGGTCTTTTCTGGTTTTTGCAG
This sequence comes from uncultured delta proteobacterium, assembly GCA_963709755.1. Lineage (GTDB taxonomy): Bacteria > Desulfobacterota > Desulfobulbia > Desulfobulbales > Desulfocapsaceae > Desulforhopalus_A. Next base: position 333,969 of record CAVPXO010000001.1, on the reverse strand, counting down.
CAACAAACAAGAGAGACGTTCAGATGCTGATAGCTAAAGAGGCGCTTAAACATTCAGTCTTACTGAACAGTGCCGATGATCCAAAGCATAGTGACTTTCATGTACCTGCACACTTTCGGCGTGGCAGGATGTTAGTAACCGTCTCCACCGGAGGAAGCAGTCCTGCTCTTGCCAAAAAGACCAGACAACTTCTGGAAATGGAATTAGTTCCAGAGTATGAGATTGTTGTCGAACTGTTTTCGCTTGTCAGGGATAAGGTTGTCGGTCCGGATGGTGATTCCGTATCAAATAAAGAACTTTTTCGTAGCTTGCTTCGACAGGGTATCGTTGAACTGGTGCTTGAGGCGAAATGGTTTGAACTTCAGATGCTGCTTCTCCGGGAATTGCCTGAATCTGCCGACGCGGTTAATCTTGTCAAAAATATTCTTGAAAGGTACGATAAATCAGCTGGTTAAATTGAAGAGTCAAAGTAAGGATTCCTGAATGTTGTTATTACCTCATGCAAGAATACCCATGGAAGAAATAAACTATCTCCTTTTTTTATCGGTTTTGGGCGTAACCTTTGTCGCTGCAGCGGCGTATCTGGTATTTTTTATCAGCCAGAACAAAAAAATACGAAAAATTGCCCGAATAATTCTTTTTGTCTCCGGGATGTTACAAACATTTTATATAGTTTCGCGATACATCCTTGCAGGTCATACGCCGATAACATCACAACATGAGGCAGTTGTTTTTTTCGCATGGGCCACAACATGGGCTTACCTGTCGTTCAGATGGAGGTATACCGTCAAGAATTTCGGCACCTTTGTGTCAATTCTAATTTTTTTCCTTTTGCTGATTTCTTCCTTTTCTTCAAAGGAATTTATGCCATTGCTGCCTGCCCTGCAAAGCATATGGCTGCCTATACACGCAGGAGTTTCAATTATTGCCTATGGTTTTTTGTCTCTGGCCTTTTGCGGCGGCCTCATGTACCTGTTGCAGGAGCGGGAACTTAAGAGCAAAAAATTTGGCTATTTTTTTTCCCGCTTTCCATCCCTGGACGCTCTGGATCAATTGAACAATCACTGTCTTACTGCAGGTTTTGTATTTTTGACCATGGGAATTGTGACCGGATCTATCTGGGCGCGACAGGCATGGGGCACCTATTGGCAGTGGGATCCGAAAGAGACGTGGTCCTTGATAACGTGGTTTCTCTACCTGGTTCAGCTGCATCAGCGTCTGACTGTAGGCTGGCGGGGGAAAAGAGCTGCTGTTATGGCTATCGTAGGATTTGCTGCAGTTGTTTTTACGTTATGGGGCGTAACATATCTGCTTGGAGGAGTTCATAGTTATGCCAGGTGAAAAAATACTTCTCCTGGGAGTTAATCACAAAACCACTCCTGTTGAGATACGCGAAAAAATAGCTCTGTCAGGTGGCTATGAAGAACCACTTGCGGCCATGAAAACTATTCGTGGACTCCGGGAGTACTATCTTCTTTCTACCTGTAACCGGGTCGAATTACTGCTGGTAACCGATGCTGACAATACGGTTGAAGATGCAATGATCGAGTTTCTTTTTGGTGATATGATATCACGGAGCGACTGTCGGAAGTATCTTTACATGCTCTATAATAAGGAAGCCGTGCACCATTTGTTTATGGTGGCTGCCAGTCTCGATTCGATGGTGGTGGGAGAAGCCCAGATCCTCGGACAATTGAAAGAAGCTTATCGACATGCCGCCCATTTCGGCTGTACCGGTCCCTTGCTGAATAAGCTTATTCACAAGTCTTTCTCGGTCGCCAAAAGAGTACGATCTGAAACAGCTATTGGTTCTTCCGCTGTCTCTATAAGCTATGCTGCAGTGAAATTAGCCAAAAAAATATTTGGTAATCTGGAAGATAAAAAAGTTCTTCTGATTGGGGCGGGAGAAATGGCTGAGCTTGCCGCTGAACATCTCGTCGGGCAGGGAATTGGTGCTGTGACCGTCGCCAATCGAACCCTGGTGCGGGCTGTCGATCTGGCAAAACGTTTTAAAGGCAAAGCTGTCTCCATGAATGAGTTGGTTCTGCAACTGGTAGATGTTGATATCATCATAAGTTCCACAGGAGCCAAAGAGATAATTCTGCATAAGAATGATGTGAAGTCTGCTATGCGGGCAAGAATGAACCGGCCACTATTTTTTATCGATATTGCCGTGCCAAGGGATATTGATCCTCGGTTAGATGAAATTGAAAATGTCTATCTATACGATATTGATGATTTAAGTAATGTCGTTGAAATAAATAAGTCGGAACGAGAGAAAGAGGCGGTAAAGGCGACTCGCATCGTTGACGAGGAAACTCTGAAATTCGAGCGATGGTTTACCGGTCTGGCTGTAACTCCGACCATCCAGGCTTTAAAGGAAAAAGTAGATAGCATCGGGCAATTGGAATTGGATAAAACTTTGGCAAGAATGCCAGGTATGGCGGAGTCTGAGCGGAAGAATCTTGAAAAGATGGTGGCTGCGATAACTACAAAAATTCTCCATGACCCACTGATGTACCTTAAGAGTGAATCATGCGCCGGACGAGATAACAGTGACCTGAAGGTGACAACTGTCCGCGAGTTATTTGGTCTGACCAAAGATAAAGATGGGCAGTAAGCAGCGTGATGATCGATAATTTGACTGAAGTAATTGAAAATGAGTGGTTTATAGTCAGACATTCCGGTGAAACTCCTGAAATTGCATATAATTCGGCAATTTATTATCTGAGCCGGGCTCAGGATGGTCCCCGTATTTATTTGGATGCAAAGCAGGTTAAAAGGCTAAAAGACGCGGCTGTTGAACGTTATTTAGAGATTGTTCTGCGGGATCTGCAGCATGTCAATTGCTCCAAATCTATCTATCGGGGGATAGCTCGGTCGATAGTCAATTATAATCGTTTTTGCAAGTTTTGTGAGCGTCAGCAGTTGGATGTAGATCGTGTGAAGAGCCAGGCAGCAGCTGCTCTTGTCATATTCATAGAAACAGAGATTGAAGAGCTTCAAAGTTTAGAGAGATCATCAGTTATCAATTGCACATATAAAGAGCTGAAACGATATGCTCTTCTGCTGGGAGTGGAATTGGGCAACAGGTCTGAAGCGCTGGAAAAACTCTGTTCGTTATAAGCCTGGTCACAATGAATGGGATGTATTCAGTGTCACCTGAGTGTTACCATTTTTAACCTGTTCGTCCTCTGTCGGATATTTACTTATCTGTCGCAGTCTAAGCAACCTGGCTGTTTCAACGATGAGAGCCATGTTAAGGTTGTTTGGGTATGAAATTGTTGTCATTTACCTATTTTCAATAGATTTAGAAATTGACTGCTGTAATTTTTCCATAGATATCTCTTTGTCGTGGTATTTGTTATTCTGTTCTGTTATCTCTTAAAGGTATAATTTTAGCTCATACCCATTTTTATAACCCCCCTTTAAATGAAAAATATGAAAAATATAAAGATTTCTCTGGTCTTTTACCTGATCGTGTTTTGCCTGACCTTTTCCACTATCGGATTAGGTGATACAAATAAGGTTGAGGCTGTAGACCAGGAGAGAAATAGACTTATTGGCTACATTCTCTATAAGCAATTGCCAATTCTGCATTTTAGTGACAAGGTTTTCAATGACGATCTGGCTCGTGCCGCTTTTAATCTGTACATAAAACAGCTTGATTATCAGAAACGATTCCTGCTGAAGGAAGATGTGGTGCAGCTTGAAGCATTTGCACCCTATATTGACGACAATCTTGCCGATGGTCAGATTACTCTGCCTGACACCGGATACGATATACTCAGTGAAAAAATAAACATCGTGCAAAAAATGGTTGGGACCATGCTGGCGAGTGACAAGGTCGCAGGACCAGTTGCAGGTTTTACTGAATATACCGTTCAGCCCGGAGATACACTTTCAACGATTGTCGATCGTTTTAATAATCTCGAAGTGGGAGAGCTGATAGGAGATAATAATCTCGCAGAACCAAAGGACATCCATGTTGGCCAGCGATTAAAAATTCGAAAACCGGTAACTTCGGATCAGGAAGATCTCTATGTCGGTTACTTTAATGTTCGAAAGAAGGAATCTTATGAAACTGATCCGGAAAAAATGGATTTTGCCAAGAATATCGAAGAATTAAAAGATAGATGGCGGAAGCTTTTGAAAGCGCAGATTATCTCACAATATTTGGATCTGGAAGCGGATCAGAAAAGCAGACTGGAAAAATCTGGAAATAATGAAGAGCCTGTAAAATTAATGACTGAGGAAATGCTCTGGAAAGAGGCAATAGCCAAGGTCAGTAAAAGGAATAAGAATTTTTTCCAACGCTTGCATCAGGAAACTCTTCAGGACCATTATGATCGTTTCTTTAATTGCATTACCAGGGCATTTGGTCCTCATACCAACTACATTCCCCCGGCCAGCAAAGAGCAGTTCGATATCAATATGCGGGGTAGCCTTGAAGGGATTGGGGCACTTCTTCGGGAAGATGATGGCCTAATTAAGGTTATCAGTATCATTCCCGGAAGTGCATCGGCCAGGCAGGGCAGTCTCAAGGCAGGAGATATCATTTTGCAGGTCGCCCAGGAAGGTGAAGAACCTGTTGATATTACCGATATGCGGCTAAGAGATGCCGTTCGTCTCATTCGTGGTCCTAAAGGAGAAGCTGTTCGCCTTACTGTGAAAAAGACTGATGGTATCACTGAAGTAATAAGGATCGTTCGGGATGTTGTGCAGATTGAAGAAACATTCGTTAAAAGTTCAGTAATCGAGTCAGAAGGCGGTCGAAAAACGGGCTATATCTTTATACCAAGTTTCTATCGGGATTTTGAAGGAACCAAGAACGGGGCCAGTGGACGCAACTCAACAGACGATACTCTTAAAGAAGTCCTTAAATTAAAAGAACAAAATGTTGATGGCATCATCCTCGACTTACGGGATGACGGGGGAGGTGCTCTTGTTGATGCTGTTGATATTGCGGGGCTTTTTATACAGTCAGGGCCGGTGGTTCAGGTGTTGAACAGTTTTGGTGACAAAAGAATTCTTAGCGATACCAACAATGAAGTCTCCTATGATGGACCAATGGTAGTTCTGGTCAATAAATTTTCTGCTTCGGCATCCGAAATTGTCGCAGCTGCGCTGCAGGATTACCGGCGGGCTGTAATTGTCGGCGGTACCCACACCCATGGTAAAGGTACAGTACAAACGATTATTGATCTCAATGAGAATATTCCCCTGCTTCATCTTCGTAAATATGAAGATCTTGGGGCGTTGAAGGTCATGATTCAGAAATTTTATCGGGTAAATGGCAGCTCAACACAATATAAAGGGGTAGAGCCGGATATCGTTTTGCCGAACCTTTTTGAACATATTAAATCAGGAGAGCGTTATCTGGACTACTCCCTCCCCTGGGATTCTATTCAACCCGTGGACTATGAACCCTATAAGAGATCGTTTGATCTGGATAAAATACGGGACAAGAGTCTGAAACGGGTTTCGGGTGACGAAGCCTTTAAAACAATAAGTCAAGAAGCTGAAAGAGCTGCAGAGCAGGTCAATAACACAGTTCTTTCCATTCAAATCGATGATATGCGGCTTAAACGAAATGAGTCTCAGTTAATGAGAGAAAAGGTCGGAGTTCATTACCGTAAATATCGGGAGGCACAGGAGGATGATACTGATTTCGAGGAGCCTGAGAGCCAGAAGGAAGATCCAAAAGAGAAGTGGCAAAAAGATATAAAAGAGGATCCATACATCCGGGAGGCGGCCAATATTGTGGGAGATATTATCCGGTCTTCAGAGAGATAGAAACCGGCGGGACTCCTCTCTATATCGTCATTTGAGCGGGCTTGCCTTCCGGAAAAATGTTCTTGAAAAAGAGAGGAAAAGGTGCTAGAAACGTAAGATTGTGAATGGTCATTCATTCTTTTTTTAAGTAAAAAATGACCCTTCAGTTAAGGTATTATTGTTAAAAGAAAGGGTTGTAAAGGTATGGATCTTGAGGAAGGTTTCAGAAATCACAGGGAAAAAATAGTTAATAAATGGGTTGAATATACGCTTTCCACCTATATTTCATCAGGTTTTTTTGTAAAAGAAAAAGACACATTTGCCAATCCGGTCGGTGGAAACATAAGGCAGGCATTGGGCAAGTTGTTTTTATTGCTCTCCAAGGGGGCTGACTCTAAAGAATTCATTCCTGCTCTTGAACAGATAATCAGCATTCGATCTGTACAGGAATTTACTCCATCACAGGCAATATCTCCTTTGAACGCTGTTAAACACATTACCCGCGAAATATTTGCGGCTGATAAAGAGCGAAATCATTTAGTCGCTGAACTTTATGATTTCGAATTTGCAGTAGATTTGGCGATGCTCGCGGCTTTTGATATCTACATGCAATATCGAGAGCGTTTATACCAGGTCCGGATCAATGAGATTAAGTCAGGCAGTCACATATTAACAGACAGCAGGTGTCCGTCAAACCTGTTGGACGAGAAAAAGTTTTGATATAGGTTAATGGTCTTTAACTGGTTTCTGTGTAGTTGGCAGGAGATATTCTCAGCAATACAGTTTCCAAAACAGTTCAACTGAAGCGAGGTAAGAAATGAAGTATGCCTTCTCATTCCTGGCAGTCATAGCATTGGTTCTGATCGCCGGGCTCGGATCTCAGATACCAGGGATGCCCTATCTGTTTGGTGTCGCGATACCGTATCTGGCCATAATGATATTTCTGGGTGGCTGCGTCTACCGGATTGTTCAATGGGGGAAATCTCCTGTGCCATTTCCGATTCAGACGACCTGCGGACAAGGGAAATCATTGGATTTTATCAAGCACAATAAGCTTGAAGCCCCGAATACAGCTGCCGAGGTTGTAGCAAGAATGTTTCTTGAAGTTGTGACTTTTCGGTCGCTGTTTAGAAACACTAAATCTGAAATTTATGACGGACCCAAGATCACTCACGAATCTTCAAAGTGGTTGTGGCTGTTCGCCTTGATTTTCCACTATTCATTTCTGGTTATTGTAATCAGGCATATGCGTCTTTTCCTTGATCCCGTTCCTGCATGGATTGGTTGGCTTGAGTTCGGAGACGGACTCTTCCAGGTCGGCGCTCCTAATTGGTATATTACCGATGTTGGATTACTGGTTGGATGTCTGCTGCTTTTTTCGAGAAGACTGATTACCCGCCATGTCCGCTTCATCTCCTTGATGAACGATTATTTCCCTCTGGTGCTGATATTTACCATTGCTCTGACCGGTATCCTGATGCGTTACTTCCTGCGTACAGATATCGATATAGTCACTATAAAACAACTGGCAGTCGGTCTAGTTACTTTCTCGCCAACAATTGGTGCTGAAATAGGCGCAATATTCTACATCCACCTTTTTCTAGTCTGTGCTTTGCTTGCATATTTCCCCTTCAGCAAGCTCATGCACTTTGCCGGCGTATTTATGAGTCCGACCAGGAATATGAAAAATACCAGTCGTTCAGAGCGTCATATAAACCCATGGAATCCAAGAATACTGCCTCATTCCTATGCAGGGTACGAGGATGAATTCCGTGAGTTTATGGTAGATGCTGGTATCCCGGTTGAAAAGGAGCTGGCTCCTATAAAGGATGAAGAGTAAGAATATTGACCCAAAACTAGCTTAAGAGGATTAGATAACGATGTCAGTTCCAAAATTAGAACAATTATCGAAAAGCGTAGTGCAGGGACCATCCTTGGCGACAGGAGCAATACCTACCATGGATTGGATGAATCTCCCGGTTGTTTTCAAGTCCGGGAATTATGCCTACCCTGCCAAATCGGAAAAGGTTGCCTATCTCGACAGCCAGTCCGGACTGCATTTTCCAAACGCCCGCGAGTGGTCACCGGAAGATGAAGATTGGAAGCTGCCCGAGGATTGGAAAGAAATAATACTTAAAGGGCTTAAGGAGAGACTTGAAAAATTTCGTTCCCTAAAAATTTTCATGGACTGCTGCGTTCGCTGTGGTGCCTGTGCAGATAAATGCCATTTCTTTCTGGGGACAGGCGATCCCAAAAATATGCCGGTAATGCGGGCTGAGCTGCTCAGATCCGTTTATCGCAATGATTTTACACTGGCCGGCAAACTTTTAGGTAAGATGGCCGGTGCCCGTGAAATGACGGCAGGTGTGCTGAAAGAATGGTTCATGTACTCCTATCAGTGTACTGAATGCAGAAGATGCTCAGTCTTCTGTCCGTACGGTATTGATACCGCTGAAGTAACTATGATGCTGCGAGAACTTCTGCATCTGGTAGGCGTTGGTATCAACTGGATTCTGGAACCAGCTTCCAACTCCAACCGGACCGGTAATCATATGGGCCTGCAGCCTCACACCTTCAAGGACAATGTTGAGTTTCTCGTGGATGATGTAGAGTCACTTACCGGTGTCAGACCAAACATCAGCTTTAACAGAAAAGGAGCGGAAGTATTGTTTATTACTCCCTCGGCAGACGTTTTTGCCGAGCCCGGACTCTACACTGCGATGGGATATCTGACTTTATTTGAAGCCATAGGATTAGACTATACCTGGTCAACATATGCCTCGGAAGGCGGAAACTTCGGTCTCTTTACCAATAATGAGACAATGAAGAAACTCAATGCAAAGATGTATGCTGAAGCCAAAAGGCTCGGTGTGAAATATATCATTGGTGGTGAGTGTGGTCATATGTGGCGTGTTGTCCACCAGTATATGGATACCATGAATGGTCCCGCAGATTTTCTCGAAAAACCGGTTTCTTCTATCACCGGCACTGTCTTCGAGAATGCTGCATCAACAAAAATGGTTCATATCAGCGAATTCACTGCTGATCTCATCAAACATGGTAAACTGAAATTTGATAAGAGCCGTAACAGTCACGTCAAGGCTACCTACCATGACTCCTGCAATACTGCCAGGGCAATGGGACTTCTTGATGAACCTCGTTACATACTTGATCATGTTGTCGACTGGGTGGAGATGCCTGAGAATACCATTCGTGAACAAACCTTTTGTTGTGGTTCAGGAACCGGCCTCAATACCGATGAAATTATGGAATTAAGAATGCGTTCAGGGCTGCCGCGTGCCAACGCAGTCAAATATGTTAAAGATAAACATGGTGTGAATATGTTGGCGTGTGTTTGTGCAATCGACAGGGCGACACTCACCTCACTTATGAACTACTGGAATCCCGGTGTCGATGTTTGCGGAGTAACTGAGCTTGTTGCCAATGCGCTTGTCCTAGAAGGCGAAAACCGCGCTGAGCTCACTGAAGGCCTCCGTACTATGCTTTAGAATATCCTGAATAGAACATAGGAGTTAACGTAATGTACAACAAAAGATTTATAATTCCAGGACTAGCCATATTCGTCCTGCTTGTAACTTTCCCGCTCTGGTTCAATGCGTTCTCGACGGCTGCAAGCACGGTACCAAAGCCTGAATTACCACCGGGTGGAGAAAAACAGTGTGTCGCGCCTATCCCTGAGATGCGTGCCAAGCATATGGCTTTGTTAAATGAATGGCGTGATGATGTCCTTCGTAACGGTGACCGTGTTGCGGTTACGGTAGAAGGTAAGGAATATCGTAAAGGTTTGCAGATGGCCTGCATGCAGTGTCACTCAAACAAGGAGAAATTTTGTGACTCCTGTCATGAATATGCATCTGTCAAACCCTACTGCTGGGATTGCCATTTGACTCCTACCTTAGCGGCGACAAAGAAGGAGACACACTAATGGATAAGCAAAGAAGAAAATTTTTGAAGATTGCAGGGGCAACGGCTTTGGCCGGCATTAGTGCCCCGGTGGTTGTCAGATTGACTTCCACACCGGCTTTTGCTTCCTCGTCAGGTCAAGGTGAGACATCAGCACACGCTGCTCCGGTTGATGCTCATAAAGTAGAAGGTCATGGCGTAGAAGAAGTACCTACAGGAGTACGTCTCGGCATGCTGATTGATATGCGAAAGCTGTACGGTCATCCGGAACTCCTTGAAAAAGCTGAGGCAGCATGTCACAAAGTTCACAATGTTCCTCATATTGAGGGCAAAAAAAGTGAGATTAAATGGATCTGGCCTACTCCTTTTGAAAATGCTTTCCCGGAGCATTCGTCCTATCATGAGTCAAAGATCACAAGAGAGAACGATTATCTTGTACTCTGTAATCACTGCGATGAGCCGCCATGTGTAAGGGTTTGTCCGACCAAAGCAACTTTTAAGATGGAATCAACCGGAATTGTGGCCATGGATTTCCATCGCTGTATTGGTTGCAGGTTCTGTATGATGGGCTGTCCGTATGGTGCCAGGAGCTTTAACTGGATGGATCCAAGGCCTTATATCACAGAATACAATCCGGATTTTCCAACTCGTATGCGTGGAGTTGTCGAGAAGTGCAACTTCTGTGGCGAGCGTCTTGCCTTAGGGAAGGAACCCGCCTGTGTTGAGGCTGTCAAGGAAGTCGGGGCGATTGTTTTTGGAGATCTGAACGATCCCAAATCAGAGATTCGCCAGATTCTTGACCAGGAACATACCATCCAACGGAAACCATCCCTTGGAACGAAACCGTCAGTCTTTTACATAGTGTGAGGGAGTCATGATTGAAAAAGTATTAAAAGGCAACTCTAACTACTGGATGTGGCTGGTATTTCTCACTGCATTCATTTTTGTCGGAGCGATCTGTTATCTCAGGCAGTTCATCTTCGGGATGTATTTGACAGGTATGGGGCGAGACCTGTCTTGGGGACTTTATATTTCTCAATTTACCTTTCTGGTCGGGGTTGCAGCCGGAGGGTTGATGCTGGTACTTCCTTATTATATTCATAACTATAAAACATTCGGCAGACTCACTATACTTGGTGAGTTCCTGGCAATTTCAGCTTTGGTGATGTGCCTCATGTTCATTATGGCTGATATTGGTCAGCCGTTACGTGGACTGAATATGATTCTGCACCCGACTCCAAATTCCATGCTTTTTTGGGATATGGTTGTTCTGCTTGGATATTTATCTCTAAATATCATCTGTGGCTGGATAATTCTCACCGCAGAGCGAAAACAGGTTAAACCACCAAAGTGGGTGTATTTCTTTGTTTATGTTTCTATTCCGTTTGCAGTCTCGATCCATACAGTAACCGCCATGCTCTACTGTGGTCTACCCGGGCGACATTTTTGGCTGAGTGCTATTACCGCGCCTCGCTTTCTTGCCTCGGCTTTTGCCGCGGGTCCTGCACTGATAGTAATAGCCTGTTTGATTATGAAGCGGGTTGCTCATTTTGATGCCGGTAAAGAAGCGATCAATAAGTTGACGACGATTATCATGTACGCAGCTTTGATTAACGCTTTTTTTGTCTGCCTGGAATTTTTTGTCGGTTACTATTCCAACATTCCGGGACATATGCATTCCCTGGAGTATCTATTTTTTGGTCTTGAGCATAATGGTCATGTGTATAATAACCTTGTACCTTTCATGTGGACCTCTGTTTTTCTCTGTTTTGGTGGACTCGGCATATTTGCCTACATGAAGATCGGCAAGGTATATTCCGATCTGTTGGTTGGTATCGGCTGTGCTGCAGTCTTTATTGCTCTCTGGCTTGATAAAGGTCTGGGTTTTGTTATGGGTGGACTTGTTGTCAATCCATTGGGTGAGGTAGTTGAGTATTATCCTACGGCCAACGAGATCGGTATTACTTTAGGGATTTGGGCAACCGGTTTCCTCCTGGTGACGGTCCTCTATAAAATTGCAGTGAGTGTTGAGCATGAAGTAGAAGCATAATTCTTTCGCTGCTTCCTATAATAGAAAAGCCCCCGACTTGTCGGGGGCTTTTTTTTTGTTAAAAGAAAGCATCGGGGAAAATTATTTTATTATTGCTTCAGTTGATATCCGGGGATTTCATTTGAAAAGGAAACGGGTTCTCATTGTTTTTTACTCCTTCACCCAGCAAACCAGAATACTGCTTAAAAAATTTGTTGAGGGTCTGGAAGGCGAAGGAATTGAAGTGGCTCTTGAAAGGTTGGAGCCAATAGATCCTTATAGCTTTCCATTCAAAACAAATCTCAGGCTGGCCGCAGCAATGGTCATGACCTTTTTTCGCTACAGGATGAAGATTCATCCAATCAGTCCAATGTGTTTTGAAAATTGGGACTGTATTGTTCTGGCCGGTCCGACCTGGTCATATCATCCGAGTGGGCCAATGCTGGATTTTCTCGACAGATACGGTCGGCAGATATGTGCAGAAAAAAAGGTAATTCCGTTTATATCCTGCAGGTCATATTGGAGACTGCATTACTGGACAGTAAATAATTATTTAAAACGATATCATGCCAAGCCTGGTGATCCGATAGTTTTTCTTCACCCGATTAAAGAACCTTGGCGTTTTATAGGTCTGGTTCTTCAACTGAGGGGCAAAATGGTTCGAAAAGAAAAATCCTGGTTCAGAAAACATTATCCCGGGTATGGACACAGCAAAGAACAAGGTGAGGCGGCAATGGAAGAAGGGAGAAGGATTGCACTTGAGCTACACAGAAATGAGTGAAATGAATTTGTTTTATGGCCATTGTCCGGTAAGATAGAGGTGGAAAAAATAAAGAATTTTTTCAGAAAAGAAGGTATAGACAAGAGCAGAAAGGGAAAGAAAAGGGCCGAAAGGAATACGTGTTCGCCCTCCCTTTCTCTGATAAAACATAGCAATTAAGCCGACGAGAGAGCCGCTTAAAGAACTTGCAAAAATGACGAAAGGAAGGGATTGCCAACCGAGCCATGCGCCAATCATGGCAAGCAGTTTAATATCGCCCCCACCCATGCCGTCTACCTTGCGAAGAAGGAAGTAAAAAAAGGCTACTGCATAGAGTACTCCTCCCCCGACCAGCAATCCGATGAGTGAGCTCTGCCAGGATACAGTTGGGCTCACAAAAGAAAAAATTACACCGAGAACTATACCTGGGAGACTAATCACATCCGGGATTATTTGATGGTGAATATCTATAAATATGATAACCAAAAGAGCCGCGCAGAATATAAAATATCCTGCAGAGGCAATTGACAATTGGAACGTATGCATGAGGGCTGCAGCAAGAAGAGCCATCATGATTTCGACAAGGGGATATTGAAGTGAGATATGCAGCTTGCAGTGGCTACACTTACCCCGAAGAAAAATGTAGCTTAATATTGGAATATTTTCATACCAGCGCAGGGAAGAAGAACATCGTGGGCAGTGCGAGGCTGGAAAGACAATGGACTGGTTGCTGTCTGGTAAACGGAGGATTACGACGTTTAAAAAACTGCCGACAATGGCACCGAGAAGGGCAGATATTAAAAGAAGGACAGGGTCGGTGATCATAATATGAATAAATTCTTTAAATTCGTTGAATAGCCACTGATATTAACTAACTATTTACAATTATATAGTCTAACTATGTCACAATACCAGGAAAAAGCAACAGTTACTCGTGTCGAGCAGTTTTCTGAAAAGAACTACCGTTTAACACTTGATTGTCCGCAGATTGCAAAATCTGCAAAACCTGGACAATTTGTAATGATACGGACGGGTATGGGCAATGATCCACTGCTACGGCGGCCATTCTCCATCCACCAGACTACGGCTGAAGGGAAGATTCAAATCTATTTCAAAGTGGTTGGCAGGGGAACAGATATTCTTGCCCATGTCAAAAAAGGTGAGACATTATCAGTGTTCGGACCTTTGGGTAAAGGCTACAGGATTTCTGCATCAGCTCCCGCTGTTATTATCGGAGGTGGGCTGGGGATTGCCCCGCTCCTGTTTCTCGTAAAAGAAAACTGCCGTTTGAAACAAGACTGCAGTAACGACCTGATTATTCTCGGCGCACGTGAAAAAAATGAGGTTGAACCTCTTCTTGCCGATTTTAAACAGTTTAGTCTCAGCATACTTACAGCCACCGATGACGGTTCTTTAGGCCATCATGGTTTGGTAACCGAGATCATTGAATCAATTCAGTTACCCGCTGGATGTATTGTCTATTGTTGCGGTCCCGAACCAATGATGGCAGGCGTCAGTGAATTGTGTAAAGCCTTGGATGTACCGTGTCAGGTGTCTGTCGAAAGCGTTATGGCCTGCGGTATGGGGGCATGTCTTGGCTGCAGCAGACCTGCTAAAAATGGAACCTATACCCATGTTTGCCTCAATGGTCCAGTCTATGATGCGGAGGATTTGGTATGGATGTAAGCTCTAATCAAGAGAATTTTCCAGATCTGCGGGTGAATATTGGTTCCCTCGAACTTGCCAACCCTGTGATGACCGCATCGGGTACATTCGGATATGCCAGAGAATTTGCCTATCTCATGAATCTGCACCGCCTCGGGGCGGTTATCGTCAAAGGTATATCACTGCACCCAAGAACGGGTAACCCACCGCCTCGGATAGTTGAAACCGCCTGCGGTATGTTGAATGCCATTGGGCTGCAGAATGTGGGCGTTGATCAGTTCATTTCAGAGAAGATGAAATATTTAGCTGGACTGAACGTCCCTGTTATTGTCAATATTCTCGGAGATTCTCTGGCTGAATATGAAGAGATCACCAGAAGATTGGCTGGTGTCCCCGGAGTTGCTGGTATTGAGGTGAACATTTCCTGCCCGAATGTTAAGAAAGGCGGGGTAGCCTTTGGTACCGATCCGTCGATGGCAGCCTCGGTAACCTCTGCTGTGAAAAAGATGGCAAAAGTGCCGGTCATGGTAAAGCTTTCCCCAAATGTGTCGGATGTTACTCTTATTGCAAGGGCTGTTGAAGATGCCGGCGCGGATTCGATATCTCTTATCAACACTCTGATCGGCATGGCAATTGACCTGAAAAAGAAACGTCCTGTTCTTGCCAATGTTATTGGAGGGCTTTCAGGGCCTGCGATAAAACCAGTGGCCTTGCGCATGGTATATGAGGTTGCGAGGGTGGTGTCTATCCCCGTCATTGGCATCGGTGGTATTCAGTCGGCTGAGGACGCTCTGGAATTTATGCTTGCCGGGGCAACCGCCGTTCAGGTCGGTACGGCAAATTTTGTAAACCCGAGAGCCAGTGAAGACGTTGTCGATGGGATTGGTGCCTATGCTGTTAAAGAAAATTTGACTTCTATCCGTTCAATCATCGGCGGTCTTCAGTTGGATTAAAAAAATATGAAATAATTATGATAGAAATTCAGCCCATTGCAAATATCGACGCCTCGATTGAGGTTCCAGGTTCAAAAAGCCTTACCCAACGTGCTCTTATTGCGGCCTCTCTTGCCAAAGGTACCAGTACCCTCCTGGGACCACTCGAAAGCGAGGATACCAGATATTCTTCGCAGGCTCTCATGCAGATGGGAGTGGCTATGGACAAAGGGAAAAATTGGCAGGTAAATGGGAATGGCGGTCTGATTCAGCCTTCCGACAAACCGATTTTTCTTGGCAACAACGGGACGGCCACCAGATTCCTGACATCTGTTGCATCGCTTGGAACTTCAGCCTATGTAATTGATGGTGATCCCCGAATGCACCAGCGTCCCATTGGTCCATTGATGTCTGCGTTACGTGGATGGGGTGTGGATATCACTGCCACAAAAGGAACTGAATGTCCTCCTCTCTCCATTAATGGCCGAGGGCTTACCGGAGGTTTAACCGTTCTTCCTGAAGGAAAGAGCAGTCAGTATTTATCCTCCCTTCTGCTGGTGGCACCTTATGCCCGGACGCCTGCTCTATTAAAAGTGGAAGGAGAGGTCCTCTCTAAGCCTTATGTAGCCATGACTCTCTCGGTTATGGATGCCTTCGGCATTGCTGTTGAATGTGCTTCGGACTTTAGCTATTTTACCATACCGCAAGGTTGCTACCGTGCCAGAGAATATCAGATTGAAGGGGATGCCTCAAATGCCTCCTATTTTTGGGCTGCTGCCGCAGTAACAGGTGGTCGCGTGACTGTAACCAATGTCCCGGTGCCATCCCTTCAGGGTGATGCAATGCTGGTACCGCTGTTGGGCCGGATGGGCTGCGAAGTCACCAGATCCGGAAATGGTATCACTTTGCAGGGATCAAAACGATTAGAAGGGATAAAGGTGGACATGGGTGATATGCCGGATGTCGTCCCGACTCTGGCTGTTGTGGCTGCTTTTGCCCACGGAAAAACGGTTATTGAAAATATAGCACATCTGCGTATAAAAGAATGCGACAGGCTTTCCGCCGTTGTCACCGAACTTTCTAAACTGGGAGTAAAAGTTGAAGAACAGGAAGCGGCTATGATCATTTATGGTGAAGGTGGCGTCGGCCTCAAAGGTGCGGTCATCGAAACCTATGAGGATCACCGTATGGCGATGAGCCTTGCCGTTGCCGGTCTTCGGATTCCCGGCGTGCAAATCACCGGAGAGGATTGTGTAGCTAAATCATTTCCTGATTTTTGGGAAAAATTCGATCTCTTGGCACCCAGATAAGTCATTAATCTTCACTCTCTTTTACTCAGTTGCAGTAACTCAGAAAGGGAGTGAAAATATTTTCGACGATCTTCGCTGTACTGCCTTATTTATGGAAAAGGCGAACCTGTGAACCTTTGGATGATCCGAGTCGTTGTGCGGCATTGCCCATATTTTCAGCAATTTCAAGAAAACCATGACTGTCATACAGCGCCAACAGGGCTCCTTTTGTCTGGTCTGCATACGACGAACAAAAAGTATCGACGCTTTCATTATTATTCCCGCCCAGCTGAACAGCTATTTTTTTCCCAGCACTAAATTCTTCAACCTCCTTCCGGGAAATATTAGTGCACAGATTGCCGTATGTGTCGATATGGGTGATTTCGCCGTAGAGCACATCATCAATCACTGAACATGATCCGGGTCCAATCTGAATACAATCTTTTGGAGCTACACGTGGCCCAACCCTGTCAATAGCAAGACCGGTTGCCAGTTGCGCCGCAACAGGAGCCATAATATCCCTGCCATGGAAGGTATTGCTTACTTTAGGCAGAAAAAGATGTGACTCCGTTACCCGGTGCACAAGCAATGAATGTGGCATCCTGAAGATAGGGGTAAAAATTCCGTTATCCGGACCTACAAAATAGTGAGAACCCGAGTCTATCGCCAGGATAGGTCTGACAGAGCCGACTCCTGGATCGACAATAACCAGATGAACTGTGCCGGAAGGAAAAAAATCAAAGGACCTGGCCAGAAGATGTGAGGCTGTTTGTACATTTTGAGCTGGGACCAGATGAGAGATGTCGATGATTCTGATATCAGCGTTATGACAGAGTATGACCCCTTTGAGGACTCCGACATATTCATCTGTGAGTCCAAAGTCGGTGATGAGTGTCACAAGAGGATGAAGAGGATGTCGCTTCGTCATGATAGCCTCTTAAAAAGGTTACTGGTAGAATTCCAGCACCCCACAAGGTGGTAATTATTTCAGAATTTCCTGTTTAGTACCAGGGTACCCCTTTTTCACTAAAAAATAGAGTTGGCCTTCTTCCTTCATGTGGTTGGCGGCAATTTCAGCATAATCGTCATTGCCCCAAAATATATCGACCCGTCCTGTCCCTTTGATAGCGGCTCCTGAATCCTGTGGAAAGACAAAACGGTTGAGTGGTGTCCAGCCGGTGATGGTCCCATCCCGATCAACTATAGGTCTCCTCGAAACTAAGTATCCGATTGTTCCGCCGGGGAGGGCAGACGAATCCATGGCGATCGATCTGCCGGGAGTAAGTATTTCACCGCTGCTCCCTTTTGGCGAAAGTGTATCACCCCAAGTGAAAAAAATAAAACGAGGATTATGGTGCAGTATGCGTTGCCGATGTTCAGGATGACGTTGCAGGTATGCTCTTATTGCGGGGATACTTACTTCCTCCAGAGTCATGATTTTTTCGTCAACCAGAAGTTTCCCGATACTGTTATAACCCAAACCATTCGAGCCTGCAAAACGCACTGAGCGAATTGATTTGTCAGGTAAACGAATTCTCCCGGATCCCTGAACATGGAGAAGAAAAGCATCAAATGGATCCTGAAGAAAGGCCAGTTCATCTCCCTGCAACAGATTATTATCCTCAATTTCCTCCCTGGTCCAGTAGTTAACAAAGGTGTTGCTCCGGTCGTATCGACCGATCATTTTGTGGCCATCCTGAGCTGTGAGGGTAACGAGAGATTGAGGGGGAGCGTAGATGGGAGCGAGAAAAGGCGGTTCTCTTGTCAGACTGCCGGAAAAGATCGGTTCATAATATCCGGTAACCAGCATGTGTCGGCCCCTCTGCCTGGTTCTCCCACCGGCCTGGTAAACGAGATAATTTTTATGGAGAAATTGATTGAGTTCTTTTTTTTCCGGATTTTGCTGCAGTTTTGTAAGAAGCTCCCGTACTGAAACAAGAAGCCAGTTATTAGTATACTTTTCAGCACCGAAGGTAATTTCCTGTTGTGGGTTCTGTTTCTCCAGATAGGCCGCTTGGTGCTTGGCGGATTCGATCAGGGACGGGATATCCATATCATCAGAAAAAAGAGGGATCTCGTCTTGCTTAAGACAGTGGAGAGGTTTGTATGAATCCCACGTTAACCATATGTATAGACCTGCTGTGGCCGCAAAGATCGACAGAAAAATGACGATCAGGGCCGAGGAGTGTGAGCATCGGCGTATCATCATCAAGGATATATTGTCTGAAACTTTTCGAGGAAAATTACAAGTTGATCTGCCGGCAGGCTGTTTATTCCTGCAGCACCAGCTCTGCCGCCACCGGTTAGGAAAAGTTTGCACAGCTTATCCGCATCGCGTCGGTCGTCAAGTGGGGCCCGGACACTAATTCTCAGGGTCTTATCCTTATTTTCTGCAATAACCGCATGAGCGGCACCTCTCTGCTCCCTTGCCTTGATATTGGAGAAAACACCGGTTACTCTTCTGGCCCATGGAGTGTCCGGTAAGGTATATACTCTGTTTTTTCCTGGAGTCTTCAACTCTTTTGTCTGCATCACCAGCGCAATATCATCGCTGTACCCGGCTCGCAGAGCGATCAGCTCTTCTGAGTGTTGAATGAAATCGAAAGGATTGCCGTAGGGAGTGATCGCTTTATAAAGTTCCCGTGGGTGATAGTGGAGATCCTCGATAGCTGCTCCGTACCCGTTATAATTAAAAAGTTCTCCCAATTCCTGTAATTGTCCGGTCTGATTTTCCGTCAACCCCTGATCTTTTGAATATTGAGTTGCCAATTGATGTAAATTGTCACCAAAAGCACCGCATATCGCCCAAAGGAAATGTTTGCAATCAAGAAATGAATTAACAATCAACGAGGTACAGGTATCTGCTGAGGGATCAATGAAAGTTTGCAGTAAAGCTGATTCTGGAACAGTACCGGCAAAATGGTGATCAAAATAGACAACAGTATTGTTGTTTCGAAGTAATTGCACAAGTGAACTGCGGTTGCTGTCAAGAGAAAGGTCAAAGACACTCAGACTGCTGTTTATCTGGTTTTCAACCTGTGAGAGTAATTTTATATCTCTTTTTACACCGGTTATTAAATGTGCATCTGGCAGTGGGTTTTCCAGGCGATATTGATGAAGGGCAAAAATTCCATCAGCATCGCCATTAAAAATATCATAGTGCATGAAAGTCTCAGCTCCAGAAATATAATGTTCCGCCTGCAAAGAATTGAATTAAAAATTTACTCCCAGCGGTAAACCGATATTGGCCAGGCTGAAGATCACAAGATAGGTGGTGTCAGTCGGAGTGTATCGTGTCTCGAACCTGGCCGACCAGCAGGGGGTTAGATAGGTAAGGGAACCTCTGGCTTCTATTGTCTCATCCACAGAAAATGAATGTTCAATTGCTGCCCCGGCAACCCAGCCGTTGATAAGACGAACGAGAATATCTGCATTAAGTTGTTCTATATTTTCTTCTTTGTTAAAGCTGTAATCAAGATTTAAATAATCACCTCTGCTGTTGTGATATATGCTTGAGAGGATGTGGCGATTAAATTCATTATTATATATATCATAATAAGTTTTATAAGAAAAATAAGTTCCGGCCATTGTATTAATTCTTAATTCCGAATAGATATCTGAGAATGGCTGGTCGGAGCCGTCATCACTGAGGTCGAAAGATTGTTCTATCTTCAGATCTGCATAAGTAAACAGGTTCTCACTGTGTCCGGCTGTGTTGGTAAATTTGTTTAAATAATTATCAACACCATAGGTAATGAGATTTTGTTGTGCGATAAAGTCAACATCATCAAATTGCGGCAGACTATCCTGATCAACTTCAGGAAGGTAACCATACTTTACATAAGGTCGTAATTGATGGGCAAATGTACGATTACCTCCAGGTTCCGTAAAAAAGTCTTTTTCAAGAGTTGTTGCAACTTCGATCTCGAACTCAGGATATATGCGGTTTTGAAAATCATTGTTCTCCCAAACTTCTTCCCCGTAGGCCTGAACGAGATAGAAGGTATCCCGGAAGCCAAGTTCCGCTCTGGATTCAAGGTATGCACCTAAAGGTATCGGGGTGGAAATCGATGGGTTAATGTCAAATCGGTGTCCACCTATTCCATCTTCCCGCCAGTAATTGACATAATTTGTATCCCAATCAAAAGAAAAATATGTTTCACCGACGGGTACTACACCGGAGTAGTCTATACTGGGCAATTTCCAGAGTGGAGTATCGGTGTCACTTGCGTTAGTCCTTGCATCATCAATTGCCAACAGGCTCATTTGCAGTGATATACCATTCCAGCTTCGAAGAGATTTTAGTGTATTCTCGCGTAAGGCATCTGATTGATTTTGAAAACCTCGGCCAAAAGTTTCAAGATAGCGGTTATGGGTTTTTTCAAAACCGGTCCTGCCGGTATCAAACTCATTGAGGTAATCCTGATCGGAAACAATATCAATATCCAGACGTGTTTTCCACTCGGCGAAAGTCTGGTCGGCTTTTCCTCTAATCCAATATCTCTCCTGATTATCATGAGTATATCCGGTATCATTGTAATATCCGGTCTCAGAAGGATCTGAAAGTTTATCATCAAGGAAACTGCCCGTTAGCATCCCCTTGTCCCATGCACCCAAAACATAACGGAATTCGGCTCCCGGCATAAACCCACGATTGCTATAGTATTCCGGATAAAAAGTTGCATCGGTGGAGTCGGAAATGTTGAGAAAAAATGGGAGATTGAAACCAAAACCATTATTATTTGAGGAAGAAAATTCCGGAAAAAGAAAACCGGTCTGGCGGGTGTTTTTTACAGGGAGAATAAGGTATGGAGTATAAAATACGGGCACGTTCCTTATGTTGAATTTAGCATGCTTAAGGACCGCGTATCCATCCTGCCGGACATCAGTACTCGAGCTTGAAAAACTCCAGGGAGGGGTTTGCCTATCTTCAAGTTTACAGGTTATCACCCAACCATTATCAATCCGGTAGGTGTCAACACCGGTCTTCTCGATTTTTTTTCCTTCAAGATGGAGAGAGTTATCGGTATTGAGAATAGTTGCGTTGGAAAAATTTCCGGTTTCGCTCTCCAGACGTAAGGTGCCTTCTTTCGCAAAAAGCTTGTTATCTCTGGTGGTAATCTGGACATTTCCTTTGGCCTTGATTGTTTCCAGATCAACATCGTAAACCATCCAGTCGGCCATAATCGTCATAGTCGTCTGATACTCTGGAGGTGATTGCTGGTCAATATCAGCTGCAACTTTTTCCGTCGGCTGAATTTTTTCTTCAAGAAGATCCGACCAGAGGGATGCATCTATCTCTGCTGCTGATTTTTTGGGCGGGAGTTTTTCCTGCTTAGTCAGGATTACATTACCTTGAGCAACGATACTGTTTGGATCCTCATAGCGTGCAATTTTATCTGCAGATATATTCCATTCCTCAGTCGCTGCTTTTTCTGCATGTGCTTGACAGATAATCAAAAGGGTGAACAGGGAGGAAATCAAAATCAAGGATATTTTAAACTGATTAATTCGATCCAAACTTAAGAACACAGTATACTCCTTTCGGGAGATCATTGTTAGTAACGTAATAAGCTTTCCTATTTATGCAGAAAAGAGTAAAATATGCAGTATCGTTGTAATTACTTCTTTTTGTGAAGTTAAGAAAGAATCAATATATGACTAAGCGTTATTAGCCTCGAAATGTACGGTTCAGAGCGGTCACTGTCAAGTTTAAAGTCGCTTGTCCTGCAATAAGTAGCAAGAATATCTAGTTCATATGATTACGGAAAATCACGAAGTTAAAGAGATCTGCTCACTCCGGTTGTCGTTTTTTATAACCTATCAAGGAATTACTGAAAAGAGTGATAGGAATACTGGTGCAAGGCACTAAAATATAATTTGTGTTTCATTGAGATTGACAGTACTAGTGTGTCGGGGAATAGATTATATCTGTAGTGTAAAGGATTATCACCTTTTACAACTGGCGTGGAGGGCTTCGGAGAGCTTGTCCATGGCTGAATGATTACAGATCCGGATTATATTGTCTTTTGGTGTATTCCGGTGAAATTAGAAAAATTGAAGGTTTATATTGAGCAAAAGACAATCATTATCGTCCAGATGAGAAGTGCAGGAAATATCGGTCTACCTGAGAAACCCTTCACTGTAAACTGCCACCTGAAATGATCTTGCTGATTATATGCCATTGTCAATGTTAGTCCCTTCAACCTTGTTTTTTGCAAAAAAACAAGGTTCTTCAGGGTACGTATCCTCTGAAGGGATTGTAAAGCGTTCCCCGTTTGTCGGGGAAATTTAAAGTCGATGATCGTTGAAAACGAGGCTGTTATTTGCCTGCATTGTCAACGACTATATCAAAAAAAAGGCTGGATCACGCCCATTGACGGCGTTTTGAATCCGGCGAAAAGGACGAAATATGGTTGTAAAGAAAAATATTGAGAAAGAAAATAAGGTTGTTCAAATAAAGGCGACTACGGGGGCCTGGTGGAAGAGTACGACAACAAATGATGTGCCGTCAGATACTCCTGAAGTTATCGAACCCAAAAAGGAAGCGGCAGAGGGAGAGGTGGAGGTTAAAAAACCGAAAGCTGCTCCTAAAAGACCTGGCAGGAAAAAACCTACCAAAGCTGTCAGCGAACAACAAACTGCAAGCGCCGAAGCTACTGATGAAAGTGGGGGCGAGCACAAAAAAAGCGTCTCTTCCAGAAAGCCTTCCGGAAGGCGGTCTCCACGAAAAGCTAGAGAAACCACCAATGAGGAAGTGCAGAGTAATACTGCACAGGCGGAGCAGGCAGAATCTTCTGTGATTGCTGTTGCTGTGGCGCAGGTTGAGGAGCTTAATGCAGCGGAAAAAATAGCGCCGAAACGATCAAGAGGGCGCAGGGGCAGAGGTTCAGGAAAAAAGAAAGCTGTTGTCGAAGAGAGCTCTGTGGTTGTCGAAGGGACTTCTGCGGTTGTTAAAGAGATTGATCAAAGTGGAGAGACAGCCGGAGCCGTTGAGACAGCAGATACAAGAATTGAACAAATCGTTGAACGCTATTCCGACGGTCAGCCTGGAGCAGAACCTGCGATAATCCCTGCAAAAGCAAAATCCGTTAGAGTTACGGAGCCAATAGAAGAGATTAAGAAAGTCTGCAAGCTGCTTATCAATGCTGAAGAGCCGGAAGAATGCCGATTAGCATTGCTTGAGGATGGTCGGTTGGAATCTATCCATGTCTCAACGATTTCCAGAACACAGACCAAAAACAATATTTACAAGGCCCGCATTGTTGCAATTGAGCCAAGTCTGCAAGCTGCATTTGTCGATTATGGAACAGAGAAAAACGGTTTCCTGCCTTTTAGCGAGATCCATCCTGAATATTATAGGCAGGAACTGTCTGCAGCTACTCTTCAACAGGTTGAAAACAACCAGTGGAAAAAAATCAACATAACCGATGTTGTTGAAAAGGGTCAGGAAATACTGGCTCAGGTGGTGAAAGAGGAGGTCGGAAAGAAGGGTGCCAATATGACTACCTTCCTGTCGATTCCCGGCAGGTGTGTTGTCCTGATGCCGGGTTCTGATTCAGCCGGCATCTCCAGAAAAATTTCAGGAGAGCAACGAAGAGCGCAACTCAGAGAGACCATGACCTCCATGAATCTACCGGAGGGTATAGGCTGGATTGTTCGAACAGCCAGTGTTGATATAACCCAGGAGGCTCTAGCCAGAGATGTTGAATATCTCCTGGAACTGTGGAGCGAAATTAAGGGTAAAGGGCAGGAAATGGAAGGGGTTGGTCTGGTGTACGAGGATCACCGAAGTGTGCTTCGATTCCTGCGTGAACATTTTGATCCCTCCATTCAGGAAATCCTGGTTGATGACAGAACTGCATTGGAACAGGTTAAAGAGTTTGTCAAAATGCTTCCGGCGCAACAGAGAAATGTGGCCGTCCGTTTTCATCAGGGTGCTCGACCAATTTTTAATCAGTATAGCGTTGAAGATCAGATAGAATCAATCTATCAACCTCGGGTAAATCTGCCTTCGGGGGGGTCCATTGTTATTGATCCAACCGAGGCGCTGGTTGCAATCGATGTAAACTCAGGCTCGACCTCAAAAGGACAGAATTTTGAAGCTTCTATCTTCCAGGCTAACCTGGAAGCAGCAACGGAACTGGCCCGGCAACTCAGACTCAGAGATCTTGGTGGTTTAATCGTGGTCGACTTTATAGATATGCGTAACAAAAAGCATATCCTGGCGGTCGAAAGAGAAGTAAAAGTTGCGATGAAAAAAGATAAGGCAAAAGTGGATTTCAGCAGAATATCCAAATTCGGCCTGATGCAAATTTCGCGGCAAAAACTTGGCGCGCCCATAGAATCTGGAAATTACAGAATATGTGATCATTGTAAAGGTCGAGGAACAGTAAGGTCGGTTGAAACACTCTCTCTTTATTATTTGCGGCGAATCCAAACCGGTGCCAGCAGGAAACAGGTAGAGACCATTGAATGTCACTTTCCTCTTGATGTGGCCTCATATTTACTCAATAATAAGAGAAGCGAAATCAATGAATTGGAAAAACGTTACCAGGTTGAAATACTCATTAATGCTGAAGTTGATATGAAACCGGCCGATAACGAAATCCTCTTTCATAAGGCAGAAAAAGAAGCAAATCCTAAAAAACAGGCTTGAGTTACCGATCAATCTGGGGTATATAGCAACTCTTTCATGCACCAGTAGCTCAGCTGGATAGAGTACCTGACTACGAATCAGGGGGTCGCAGGTTCGAATCCTGCCTGGTGTACCAAGAAATTCAAGCACTTAACTCAAAACTGGGTTAAGTGCTTTTTTCGTGTGTGACTTTATCTTATAAACAAATTTCTCAGTTTGTTACCAATCATTTGGTAATTCATCAGCTAACTTCTCCTCTGCACAGCCTCTTTTATGTTTTCTGCCTCGTAAATGCTTAGAAGCAGGCCGTAAATCAAATAATGATCAAAATGTAAGGTTGAGGTACGCATAGAAGGACAAAGCGTTTTGCGGGAAAATTAAGCAAGTAGAATTTGAAAATGCTATTTGATCGATAATCACTTGATTTGCCAATGACTTACCGTCTACTACGTCACCTCTAAGTAAGTCGCTAATATTGATACTTAAAAAAAATGTAAATGGATTGTATGGTATGGCGAAGAGAAAGCCTATCACTAACACCAAGCACGAACAGGATGAAATACAGCTTTTCTCTAAACCTCTTTATGTTCAATCAATTAACGCTCGACATGGCCAATGGGGCGGCCGTCCCTGTAAGTGTTAAATTCTCCAAGGGGACGTCCAGTTGTGAATCTCCATGGAGCTTCAACCAAGACTCGAGCTGATTGCTCACCAACTCCGCATAGAAAAGCGATCGGCATGGTAGCGATACTAACCGCTGTCGAACACACGGATCCGACAACAGATACTGGACGCACAAGCAGCAGGTCAACTATAACCAACCCAGCAGAAGGTTCATTTTGGGACGGCATGGCCTCCATTTCTTGCGCTATCGATATCCCAGGGATAAAAAATATTCCTGTCAAAGCAATCATCAATATAACGGATTTCAATTTGTTCATTTCTCTTTTCTCCCTATTGGCTAAATTGACTGGAACGTCCTGTATCATTAGGATAGACACAAACTCAGCGGATATCAACACCCTAACACATGCGTAACTGTTTTCTGTACTTCAAGATTGCTTGAAAGTCAATGCAATAGATTTATTGTCCACGAAAGAAACAGCAAAGCCCAATTTTCGCTGGTGTAGGTCATTTTTCAAAAAGGGTCAAGAAGATTGGACGGTAACCATAAGGGTTAATACAAAACAATTTACCATGAGGTAGAGGATTCAAGGAGTTCTGACAATGTCAGATGGGTAATTCATTGCAGCCAACCCTACACGATCCCATTCACTTCTCATCCGCTTGCCTTGTGAGTGACCAATAAGTGGATCTACCTCTCGCCGCCCATTTATACCCAGCACGAATTTACTCTCATCTATGGTTACTAATCGAATTGTCCTCTCTGTTTTTGCCCAGTGGGGTTCACAATTAAAAGTGGCAAGATCCTTAATGGAATATTACTTTGGCAATAGAGGTTGGCAACTTGCCGTTTACGCTCGTGATCTAAACTCGCTGGCTATAATTGCTTGCATGAGGAGTGGCGGTATCACAATGCTGGTTCTGTTAAATACTCAGCTTCCGTTTAATGGTAAGACTACCCTTGTCGGACTTGCAAGATTTCAATATCCGCCTTTTTGATCCCTATGGTTTGTTCGTAGGCCTCATTAACCATTATTATCCGTTAATTGACAGGTCGTTCATTACCATGTGCCAATTTGGCGCCTTCAATGATATTTTCCTATCGCCGGTCTTGCTCCCGCAGGAATTCTTCAGCCTGTTTTTTGGGCCAGTTGGGGAATTTGCATGCGACTCATCTATCCCTGCCGAATCGTCGGGCTGAATGGAGTCATGCAAAAGTAGCTTGAAGCCAAAAGCCAGGATCAGCCAGTTCATAAATATCGAAGTATCACAGCATATTTATCTATTTGTACTAATAAAATGTTTGCTTTATTGTTTTGTTGCATGGTGGATATCAGAGTTGAAGGATAGATTTCCGACTCAGGTGTCCATTCATATAATTGCCTATCGACTAGCAAGCCAGGTTCAGATATTTCACAGAAATATTATTCATTAAAATATCAGGAGTTTCGTAATGCGAAGAGTAAGAAACATTATTCCCCTCGCCACAGCAATTATCGCCTTTCTGGGTCTTGGTGGAGTGGCCTTCGCGGCTAGCTCAGGAGTGGTTCAGGACCCCTTAAACCTCACAAAGCACTGGGGAGGATATGTTGCGTTGATAGTCTTCGTTGTGGCATATGTATTTGTCATGCTCGAAGAGGTTACGCATATGCGAAAGTCCAAACCGGTCATGCTGGCTGCAGGTATCATCTGGGGCATGATCGGCCTGATATATGCGATGAACGGCATTGATCATGTCGCAGAGGCTGCGATACGCCATAATATTCTCGAATATGCAGAATTGTTTCTCTTTCTGCTGGTGGCCATGACCTTCATCAATGCCATGGATGAGCGGCAAGTCTTTGAGGTCCTCCGGGTAAAACTTGTCAATGCCGGTTACTCCTTCAGAAAACTCTTCTGGATTACAGGATTTTTGGCCTTTTTCATCTCTCCGGTTGCAGATAACCTTACTACAGCCCTTTTGATGTGTGCCGTAGTGATGGCAATCGGTAAAGAAGATAAAAAGTTTGTAGGCTTAGCCTGTATTAATATTGTTGTTGCTGCTAATGCCGGCGGTGCTTTTAGCCCCTTTGGCGATATTACTACCCTGATGGTATGGCAGAAGGGCATTATCCAGTTCCAGGACTTTTTCGCATTATTTATACCCTCTGTTGTCAACTGGCTTGTGCCGGCAGCCATAATGAGTTTTGCAGTACCAAACAAGCAGCCTGAATCAGGCGTCGATGATATAAAACTGAAGCGTGGGGCCTTTGTGATTATTGGTCTTTTTCTCTGGACCATCGCTACTGCTGTAAGTTTTCATAATTTCCTGAAACTACCACCTGTAGTTGGTATGATGGCCGGTTTATCGCTCTTGAAAATATTCGGCTACTACCTCAACAAAACCCACGCTAAAAACCGTCTAACCTATGATCCAGTAAAAGCGGAACAACGGATCGGTCAGATCGTTCCGTTTGATGTTTTCGCCAGGGTAGCGCGGGCAGAATGGGATACCTTGC
Source organism: uncultured delta proteobacterium (assembly GCA_963709755.1). Classification (GTDB taxonomy): domain Bacteria; phylum Desulfobacterota; class Desulfobulbia; order Desulfobulbales; family Desulfocapsaceae; genus Desulforhopalus_A. Next base: position 305,835 of record CAVPXO010000001.1, on the reverse strand, counting down.
TTTTTTTCTACGGTATTATTCTTTGTGTTGGTGGACTCGGCTTCATGGGTTACCTCGGCCTTGTCTCAAATATGATGTACCTGGACCTGGGGCCGACAACCGCCAATGTCATCGTGGGATTTCTCTCAGCAGTTGTAGACAACATTCCGGTAATGTTTGCCGTTCTGACCATGATGCCGGATATGTCACAAGGTCAGTGGTTACTGGTCACGCTGACAGCAGGAGTTGGAGGAAGTATGCTGTCCATTGGTTCAGCCGCAGGAGTGGCACTTATGGGGCAGGCCAGAGGCAAATATACCTTTTTCGGCCACCTCAAGTGGTCTCCGGTAATTGCCCTGGGATACGCGGCAAGTATCTATACTCATGTCCTCATAAACAGTTCATTGATGTAGCTGAAAATTGGCGTCGACATCAAGTCTCCTGTCGGGACCGGTAAATTGTAGTTACATGCAGAATAGAAAAAATTCAGGTTCGTTTTTTACGATTGATCTCGATCTTTTTATCTATTAGTTCAAATTCAATTTGTATTTTATTATCCGCCATATGTATGACTGGATCTCAGTCTTGTAGAACAGGATTTTAACTCAGTAGTTCATTTTTTAAAAAAGACCATCAACTCGACCAGGAATTCTATCTGAAAGCTGGCCTGGAAATGCTCTGAAAAAAACATGGAGATAAAAAAAGACTATGACAACATTATGGAAAGGATTTGCACCGATTTTTTTGATACTCATTGCATTCGCCTTCATTGAAGGCGGGGTGACGGCGGATAATGCCGATGCCCGTTCAAAGATGGGTGGAAAATCCTTCAGATCAAGCCCCAGCAAACCTCCGGCGACAACTTCAGCCAGCAGCGCCCCTGCAGCAAAGGGGAGTCTAAGTCGTGGCCTTATGGGAGGACTGCTCGGCGGTGCTATTGGTGGGATGTTGTTTGGCTCGATGTTTGGGGCAGCAGGCTCCGGCATGGGAATACTCCCTCTCATAATTCTCGGCGGAGTAGCTTTCTTTCTCTACAGGAAATTTGTCAAAGCCCGGCAGGGAGTCGGTAATTTAGCAACTCATCAATATGCTATGCAGGGAGCTCAAGCAGGCAGTATCTTTGGAGGAACTCATACTACTACTCAGCCACCGCCCACGCCGATTATCGGTGAAAGTTTATTGGATGACGGTATAAACCAGATCAAGCAGATTGATAGAGATTTTGATCCTGTTCATTTTACAGAAGTAGCCTCCGACGTCTTTTTTCAGGTGCAGGCCGGGTGGATGCGTCGAGATCTCAATTCTTACCGCCATCTTCTCGGCGAGGAGCTGGCACAGGAATATGAGATACATTTTTCTGAAATGCGTAGCAACGGGAATATCAACAAGCTGGAATCCATTGCTGTTCGTGGAATAGAGATCATTCGAGCCGGTAGTGACGGGCTGGAGGATTTCGTCACAGTCTTAGTTACGGCCAATCTCCTTGATTACACTGTTGATGACAAAAATGGTGAGCTGATTTCCGGGAGCATGACCATCCCTGTCAAATTCCAAGAGCAGTGGACCTGGGCCAGACCTACAGGTACCCAGGACTGGAAGCTCGAAGGGATAAAAGAAGGCTGAAAAACCATCCACCGCTGCAACATAGTCATGTGCTATTGTTGCGGCGGATTTATTTTTTTTCGCACAAAACCCTTACAGGTGCCGTTTTTTTTGCATCTACTACTTGCATTCAAAAAAGAGCTTTTGCTGTGCGGCCTCAGAAATTGCTGCTACTGCAGGATGTCTGATAATACGCTCCACCGAAATGGCATAAAACTTTTCTCTTATTTTATTTGTACGCCCAATCAGCTGGACTTGATACTGTTGTTCAACTTCTTTCTCGATAACTGTTGGTGCCATGAAAATGCCTTCACCAGCTTGTCCAAACACTTGAACTAATGCATTGTCATCAAACTCACCAACTATTACAGGGTGAACGCCAATTCGTTCAAACCACTGATCGAGCATTCCCCGCGATGAGCTCATGGGCATGGGCAACAGCATGGGCACTCCATTCAGGGAATGGGGGAAGTCCTTCTGGAGCGGTTTTGCAAGTTTTTCGACCCCAAAAAAAGAAACTCCGCACTCACCTAAAAGATGACTGTAGGCCTTGATGCTCAAACTTGATCGAAGCGGGGTATCTGTCAAAACCACATCGAGATTATGCAAGGCCAATTCGGCGAGTAACTTTTCATCTTTTCCCTCGTGACATATTAGACGCACTTTTTCAAGCAACTTTCCTGCCGGCTCAAGAAGCTTTCGGGCCACAAGTTTTGGAATCACGTCGACGATGCCAACTTGGAGAGATAAGGGGCCAGCAACCGGTCGACCACGTACAGAGTCCATCATTTCCCGGCCCAAAGAAAATATCTTATCTGCATATCGATAGACAAGATGGCCCATGTCTGTAGGTTCAATATTTCGGCCTACCCGCCTGAAAAGCTTTGCCCCTAAATTTTCTTCGAACTTAGATAATTGAGCGCTTACCGTTGACTGAGCCAAGCTGAGCTTGGCGCTGGCTGCTGTGATGCTCCCTTCTTGCATAACAGTCCAGAAATAAAACAGATGATGATAGTTGAGCCATTCCATGATCTTGTAATCTCTCCAAAGTTGATCTACACAGCTACTCAACGAGACGAAAAGTTTCGCTATATACGATATATTGTAACATTTGTATCTATGCGATCTATTTATTTCTTCGCTCTATATTTTCATCGGTGATAGATTCAGCGCGGGCACCTCCAAAGATCAGACAGTCCAATGATACTGATATGAGCTCTTTTAGTCAAAAGAGTGGATGAAGGTATGGGGCACGTACTTTGTTAGTACAATTGTCTCTGGTCACTAGGTGGTGTGGGGCTGGGGGAGTGATTCCCCCTGCTACCAAATTCAGGTTTTTTTATATCTGATATAAGCAGTATAACCAAGGCGGCAAGCCCAATGAGAAATATGTAATCTCCGATTAGCTGATATATACCCCACAAAGCGATGGTTAATATTAATGCGCCGGTTATGAAGAATATATTTTTAACCCCAAAGCAACTGTTGCCCCTGCTATTTCAGCCATAGTGGATCTTTTCCCTAAATCGAGGCTGTCGTAAAAACCGCTGATGAAAAAACTAAAAACCACAGAGTGGTATTGTTTTTATCAACAAGTTGCTGATATGCTAAAAAAATACCCTCTTAAAAAGTTAAGACCTCTTGCAATACAAATTGAAAACATCAATGAAAAGAAGCATCAAGAGAGATTTTCAATATCTATCAGTCGTAACTATTGCTATTTCCATGTTTTTTCTGAGTGGGTTCTGGATTTTTTATGACTACAAAAATCTTCAACTGGAATCCGAACGCCTCCGCATAAAATACCTGTCAGAATACAAAGAATCGTTGCGATATCAAGTTGATCGTGTTGTTACCGAAATTAAGTACGAACAATCATTAACAGAACAAAAACTAAAAAAGAATATCGCAGAGCGAACCAACGAAGCGAGTACGATTGTCAAAAGTCTCACCAACCGGATTGAGCATTTAACTGACAATAGCAATCTGAAAAAATTAGTGAAAGATAGCTTGCGAAATATCCGGTTCAATAACGGTAGTGGCTTCTATTTCGCCATTAACATGCATGGGATTGTTGAACTCAATCCAATGCAGCCTGAGCTTGAAGGACAAGACATTCGGACTTTAAAAAACGAGCGAGGCCAATTTGTTGCCGCTGATATGTTAAAAATTGCGCAATCCTCAGGCGAGGGTTTTTATCAATACAGCTGGAGCAAGCCAAATCAACCTGATAAAGAATATCCGAAGATTTCCTATATCAAATATATCAAAGAACTTGACTGGATAATAGGTACCGGAGAATACCTTGACGATTTCACTTCTGAGCTGCAAAAAAATTTATGCCAACGAATTGAGCAAATACGATTTGGTAAGGAAAAAAAAGATTATATTTTTGTTGCCACCCTGGACGGCGTTGGTAAATCATTCCCCGCAACGGGGAGAAATATGTTGGAAACAAAAGATGCAAATGGATTATTTGTTGTAAAAGAGCTTATAAAAAAGGCTAAGGAAGGTGGAGGATATGTTCAATACGTAATGCCTATGCTCGGAGGTGTCCAATCAAAACCTAAGCTCAGCTATGCCGCATCAATCCCGGAATGGAAATGGTATATTGGGGCAGGTGTCTATATCGATGATATTGAGACGGATATAGCTAAAAATCAGCAGCTGTTCAAAGATAAAGTTCGTCAACATATTGCAATAATGCTTCTGGTCCTTTTGGCTTTGCTTGTCGTTCACTTTACTATCACCCATTTGGTATCCCGAAAAATCTGGAAACAAATTGACTTGTTTTCTCAATTTTTCCGGAGGGCGAGTGTCGAATCAGTGTCCATGGAAAGTGACCTGCTTGACTATAAAGAATTTCGTGAAATTAGTAAGTTAACCAATGCGATGTTAGCAGAACGCAATGCTATCCTGGATAAGATCAGCTCATCGCGGGATGAATGGGTAAATACCTTCAATGCAATCGGTGATTGTATCATGGTGCTTGATGGAAAGGGTATAATTTCACGAGTGAATGAGACTGCAATCCAGCTGCACGGAATTCCAGAAGAGAAAATAATCAATAGGCCTTTTTCTGAATTGTGCAGTCACGATAACCCAGTGAATGCTACTCTCATAGATAAGCTTCCCCATACCGCAGAAGTTGAGCATGAAAAATTCAATAGAATTTTCCTGGCCGCAAGCTTCCCGCTTTTTTCTTCAGAAGGTGAGTTGTACAGAATTATACATATAGCCCATGATATTACCGAAAAGAAGAAACTTGAAAAGCAGCTTGGCCAGGCCCAGAAAATGGAGGCCATCGGCACTCTTGCCGGAGGAATTGCACATGATTTCAATAATATTCTTGGGGCAATTCTGGGGTATGCTGAATTAGCACAGATGGAGAGTAAGGAAGGGTCACCGACTGAATTATATCTTAAGCAAGTCATACAGGCAGGAATCCGAGCCAAAGAACTTGTTAAACAGATACTTGCCTTTAGTCGCCAGGCAGAAACAGTGAGGGTCCCTTTACAGTTCGCCTCTATCTTACAAGAAGCACTCAAGCTACTCCGCGCCTCACTGCCTGCGACCATACGGATCGAGCAGGATATCGATGTCGAATCCGGTCTCATCCTTGCTGACCCCACCCAGATTCACCAGATAATTATAAACATTTGCACAAATGCTTTTCATTCAATGGAAGAGGAAGGTGGTGTACTGTCAATTACCTTGAAACGAAGATTCTTTCATCGACAGGATCTTATAAATGAGCCTAACACAGAGCCGGGTGAATTCCTTACATTGTCAATTGGAGATAATGGATCAGGAATAGACCCTGCGATTCGAGATAAAATCTTTGATCCATTTTTTACAACCAAGGAAATCGGCAAAGGTACAGGCATGGGACTTGCCATTGTTCATGGCATCGTGAAAAATTGTGGCGGCTTTGTATCCTGCAGCAGTCAACAGGGCAATGGCACTGTTTTCAATATAAACCTGCCGGTGTTTCACAATACTCCCATAGTGGAACCGCAGGCACGAGAACAGAATTTTTTTGGAACGGAGCGTATTCTTTTTGTCGATGATGAAAAAATGTTGGCCGATATGAGCAAAATCATGCTTGAACAACTCGGCTACAGCACTACCGTCAGCATAAGCAGTACGGACGCACTCAGGGTATTCACCAAACAACCCGATGCCTTTGATCTTGTAATCACCGATCAGACTATGCCGGGAATGACTGGTATTGAACTGGCCCGCAAAATGCTCCAGGTTCGGCCGAATTTGCCAATCATCCTTTGCACAGGATACAGTAGTCAGATAACGGAAGAGAAGGCCAGATCTTATGGAATCCAGGGATTCGCGATGAAACCACTGGCCAAACACGAAATCTTCAGATTGATACGAAAGGTGCTGGATGAGTAAAAGGCTATTTCATAAATGGATAGCCACAACAGATCTCTACGGAAGCAATTCGGAAGATCAACACTCGTTCGTCAAAAAACACGCTATCCTTGCAGATAACGGCATTTGTTTTCTTGACATATCATGACTAATCAATATAAAATTAGATAAATAATAAATTCATTTGATACGAGACAAAGCCAAACCTGCTGTAAGGTAGGGACGGAAAGCCACGGATCTTATATGATAGCCGAGCTGCCTTGATAAAGGTGGTTCGGCTTTTTTTATTTCAGGCTTTAGAGTTGCTATCTCACAACACGAATTGCTTCGTTTTACAACCGGTTGCGGTAGTGAGGTTGATGAAAATTGGAGGAGCAATGGATACAATTAAATCTCTTTTAATGGTCATTCCAGTTTTTTTCATTTTATCCACTCAGGCAATAGGAGAAACTAATTCATTTATTAAAATTCCTTCACAAACCGGCACAATTCTTTTGGAAAAAGGGGTATGTGACACTGGATTTTTGAAGAACAAAGCGAAAACTACGAACAACGAACACAGGTATGTTGTAGTCAAATTTGATAGGTCTCTTAAAAGAAAAACGATCAAAGATCTTGAAAAGGGAGGGATTAACCTGCTTTTACCATTACATAAAAATGCCTGGGTTTGTTCAGTAGCACAGCCATCTCTAAGTGAAAAAGAATTGAATAAATATGCAATCGCCGCTATGGCGCCCTGGAAAGCAGAATATAAAATATTACCTGCATTAAAAAATGGGCATTTTCAGGAATGGGCGGTCACGGAGGAGGGAAATATTAAGTTATTGGTTTCCTTCTTTAGTGATGTAGACAGAAAAGATGTGGAGCTATTATTGGCTAAATATTCAATTTTTTATGAGAATATTAATGGACCTGATACCTGGGCTGTTCAAGTTCCGCCAACTGACATTGAAAGTCTGATTAACGAACCCGTCATTCATTTTGTAGAAGAGGGACCGCGACCGGACGAACACCGTTTAATGTTTTGTATCGGCCTTTCATTATTGTCGATTAAATATAAAATGTAACTTACACTTTCCTGACTATTGGTAAAGATCCAATATTTATAGACCCTTATCAGCTCAACTGGTCAGCGTAGGCGAAAAGTGCGGGGCTGCCGCCGGTGTGCCAGAAAAGAACAGAGTCATCGCTTGAGAACCTTCCATTTCTTATCATGTCCAGCAGGCCTCCCATTGCCCTTCCGGTGTAGACAGGGTCAAGCAGAATACCCTCGTGACGGGCAGTTAAGGCAATTGCCGCTTGCTCAAGTTCTCCGATAACACCATAGCCTTTGCCAAAATAGTCGCAGTTGAGATCGATATCGGTGTCCGTAAATGTATGGCGACTGCCAAGATGACCGGCGGTCTTGCCTGAAAGAAGAAGGATATACTCTTGCAGCGGCATCCCAAAAGTTTCATCTTTATCTATGTTTATACCGATAAGTTTATATGATTCGTTCAGCTCTGCTCGGCCCAGAAGCATACCGCTATGCGTCCCCCCGGAGCTTGATGCGAAAACAATGTGGCTGATGGCTTCTCCCATAGACCGGAGCTGGAGATGCAGTTCATGCATGGCAGCAACAAAGCCGGTGGCACCTATTTCGTTGGATCCGCCATAAGGAATGATGTAGCTGTTTTTGCCATTTCCCTCCAGGTCCTCGGCAATTTTCGCCATGTTTTCTCCTTTTCGCTTCTCGCCGGACCAGTGCAGGTGAGCTCCAAAAAGTTTGTCAAGGAGAAGGTTGCCATTCACATTTTCCGGGGCTGACCCGCCAAGCGCAAGATGACATTCCATACCACAGGAAGCTGCAGCAGCGGCTGTCTGACGACAGTGATTGGATTGTGCCGCACCTGCAGTGATGATACAGTCAGCGCCTTTGGCAACAGCATCACCCAGGAAATATTCCAGCTTCCGCGTTTTATTGCCACCCAGACCAAGGCCGGTCTGGTCATCTCGTTTCATGAAAAGTCGAGGTCCGCCAAGAAGCGATTCGAGATTTTGTAATCTCATAAGTGGCGTTGGGAAAAAACCCAGACTGTAACGGGGAATAGTATCTGTCAAAAAGTTCATGATTCAGGCTCCCTTAAGATGGTTAATCTGACTGGCAGCAAAAGCGGCACCAAAGCCGTTATCGATATTCACAACTGTTACTCCGTTAGCACAGGAGGTGAGCATAGCCAGTAATGCCGACAGGCCGCCAAAGCTGGCTCCATAGCCAACGCTTGTGGGAACAGCAATTACAGGGATTTCTACCAGACCCGCGATAACAGACGCCAGTGCTCCCTCCATTCCAGCGATTACAATGAGGACGCGGGCACTGCGAATATCATCGATACAGGCAAACAACCGGTGAATTCCAGCTACCCCAACATCGGAAATTAAGCTGACCCGGTTGCCAAGGGCCTGGGCCGTGACTTTTGCCTCTTCGGCAACCTTGAGGTCGGCTGTGCCTGCTGTTACTATGACTACGGCAGTTTTAGTTTCGGACAGCTTTTCATGTTCATGGAAGAGGGTGCGGGCCATCGTGTTGTATGTCACAGTGGGGCAGATTTTGGTGACCATTGCGGCAATTTCATCATTTATCCGCGTAGCCAGGATGTTGCTTTGTTTTTCAAGCATGGCCTGGAAAATATCAACCACCTGCTGTGTTGTTTTATGTTCACCGTAGATCACTTCCGGATAACCGTTGCGTAACGCCCGGTGGTTATCGATCTTAGTGTGACCGATGTCTGTAAAAGGCAAATCCTTCAATGTGATAAGAGCATCCTTTGCTTTCATCTCTCCTTTTTCGATTGCTTCTAAAATGTATTCGATGGTTGATTTATTCATGTTGATTATCAATGGTAAGTGTTTTGTTCAAGCTCCCAGTCTGGTAGCCTTCGAGATCAAGAGTTACATAGAGATAGCCACAAGCTTTTATTTCTTCAATCAGCTGTTTTCGTACCTCGGTTTCCAAAAGTGTGGCAAAGTTTTCTACGGGTACCTCAATGCGGGCGATGTCTCCATGACTTCTAACTCTTGAGCCGGCGATGTCCAGTCTGCGCAGTATTCTCTCTGCCTTTGAAATTCGTCCAAGTTCTGTGGCTGTGATCTCTGTGTTGTAGGGAATTCGTGATAACAGACATGCGTAGGCGGGCTTATCCCATGTTGTGAGGCCCAACTCACTCGAGAGGCCCCGAATGGTCGCTTTGGTGATGCCAAGCTGAAGCAGAGGACTGTGGATGTTCAGTTCCCTCAGGGCTCTCATGCCGGGGCGATAATCGCCCAGGTCATCCATGTTGGAGCCCTCGATGATATTGCTTAGGCCAAGCTTTTTCGCATGTTTTTGAATTGCTTTAAAAATTTCCTTCTTGCAGTGATAACACCTGTCCGGCGGGTTGTTGAATATGACGTCCGGCAGCGGCAGCTTGATGATTATGTGGACAATGCCATACCTTTTTGCAAAGACTGCAGCTTCTTCAATCTCCCAATCGGGAATGTAAGGTGTTTTTACTGTGATCGCCACCATCTTGTTACCCAGGGCTTCGTGGGCAGCATAGGTGAGCAGACTGCTGTCAACACCACCCGAAAAGGCTACCACTGCATTTTTCATCTTTTTGATGTGTCCAAGTAGTCGCTGAAGTATAGAGTTTTTCATGTCAGATAAATCACATTATAGAGATCTTCGGGAATTGTGCACTCATCGTTATGAGTAAATAAATATGTAACACATTCTGAATTTCTTTCGCACCTGATAAGCACAAATTATCTACGGTGAAAAGTAAAAGAGCTTGTACCTCTACAAAAAAACAGTGTATTGATGAGCACAGCAGATGATGAGCAATGGATCACTTTGAAAGTGATCCGCAACTCATGTTGCCGTATTATGGTCGATGATGCTTACTTGTGATACGTAGATCAAGAGAAGAGCGATGGTGAAAATGTGGCTGAAAAAAAGAATACAAACTATGAGTTGAACATTCTCATTTTAACCATAGTTGGGATTATTCTGTTTTTTGGTTTGAGTCCAAGGGATTATCCGTTAATCAACAATGTCCAATGGTTGCCCGAGGCAGGTGTCCTGAGATTTCAAAATCCAAGTCTTGTTTATCTGGACGATCTTGGTTCCTTGCGGGATGAAATCTCTGGCGAATTTACCTTATCGGTAAAAGTTATGGTTGCAAATGTCAATCCGCAGGGATTTAAGCCGATAATCATGATCCATGATGGCAATGATCAAACTCAGTTGTCTATATGGCAGTGGGGTGATTCTCTCATAGTCATGAATGGGGATGATTATGATTATTCAAGAAAAGCACCAAGAGTTGATGCAATCGGCGTCTTGACGGGAGAGAAGGCTGTTGAAATAGTTTTGAGTTCAAGTCACACAGGGACTTACCTGTTCCTTGACGGGAAACTGGTCAAGGAGGATAAGAAGTTGAGGTTGTATATACCTGGTGTCGGAGAGAAAATTCGTTTAGTGCTGGGTAACTCAGTGTATGGGAAATATAACTGGGAAGGTGAAATCTCTTCGTTGGCTGTTTACGGAAAAGCGTTATCCCCAAAAGAAGTCAGCCGGCATCCTTATGAAGGGTCTGAGTCCATATCTTCATCAGAAAGCAGGGAAGAAAAACCTTTGCTCCTTTATACTTTTGACAAGAAAGAAAGTACTGTCATTAAAGACCAGTCTGGCTTAGGTTACGACTTGCAGATTCCTGATCGCTTTGTTGTACTTAAAAAATCCTTCTTGACACTCACCTGGAAGCACCTCACGCTCAAACGGTGGTTCATCGTTGATGTGACACTGAATTTTATTGGCTTTATACCCTTAGGTGGAATGCTGTTTTTGAGGCTGCTGTTATCAAAAGCAAAATCGCCTGTTAATGCCGGATTGATAGTTGTAGCTCTTTGTTTTTCTTTAAGTTTTTTCATAGAAATTGTTCAGGCATGGTTGCCAAATCGTACGTCGAGTATTTTGGATGTCGCTCTGAACACTCTTGGTGCGCTAGCTGGTATCTTGCTGATTTCAGTTGTTTTTCGAAACCGCTGCAGGAACAGTATTACAAACAACTGACCCTGCACCCCAAATCAAAGACTTAAATAATCCCTCATCAATTCGTTATAACCCTAAAACGGATACCATTGTACTCTACGATCACTCCTTCCCAGGTGATTTCAGTTAAATGAGTTTGCGGGGCGATCGGATCACCTTGTCTCAGGATTTTTCCGTTGATAATGATCATCCGCTGAGACGGGACCGTCGAATAGGTGTGGCCGGCAAACTGAAGGATGGGAATCTCTCCCTGTAATTTAGAAGGAAGGTCTTTTAATAAAGGAAGAGGACTTTGTGAAGTCTCTGTTTCAACTATAGCTGACGACTCAGGGATAATATCCTCAGTTGCGATGGGTTGCGGTTCAATTATAATCTCCTCTTTTCCCAAGACAACCTGTTCGGAAGGTTGTGGCAAGGGCGTCATTTGAGGCATCATACGTTGGGAAGAGAGTGGAGGAATAGCTGTTGTCTGTGCCAGGTTTGTTTTGGCAGCGTCTTGTCGGTAAAAGAAAAATAGAATTGCCGAGCTTAGGAAAAGTAATGAAAGACCACCAAAGATAAGCCACAGTGCATGGCGTCGGAAGAATGGTTGTGAATCTTTTCCAGCAGAGAGTGAGCTATGTACCGAGTAGAGATTTGGGGAATTTCCCTGTCGTCGTTCCTGGTCTGACTTTTTCAGTGCATCGAGGATATATGACATAGAGTTAATCCTTTTTGGCTGAAACTTGTCTTATGGTGGTGTCAGCCTCTTGACGAAAGTTTTTTGATGCAGAGTCGGCAGATGGCGTAGTAATAATCTGCGATGGCACGATTGGGTTTTTATCTGTGAACGGGAAGATGGTCTTTTTAAGCAGGAGTGCATTGTGTTTGAACAGCTTTATGTTATCCTTAAAATCAAAAAAGTAGAGGCTGGTCGGTACGCCGATGAGTGAAAATAAAATAAAGAGTGCAATGATAGTTTCTTTTATAGTATAGTTTTTGCGGCGTTTTATCGCAGAGAGTTCGTGCGCCGCCATTTTCATGACCTTCAGACTGACGTGATCCCTGTTATTCGCATATGCCCCGAGAAGTGCATGGTCACAAAGGATGTTAATTACCCGGGGAATACCTTTTGAAAGTTTAGCAACATACTCGATCGCCTCCTTTGAAAAGAGAACATTTCTGCTGTTTCCGCCTGCAATAGCAATTCTGTGTTGTATATAGACAGTGACGTCGGCGGCCTGGAGCGGCTTCAAATGGTACCTGGTGGTAATGCGCTGGTTAATCTGAGATAACTTGGGATCACAGAGGATATCTTGTAGTTCGGGCTGACCGATCAACACTATCTGCAGCAGCTTATTGGTATTGGTTTCCAGATTGGTGAGCAACCTCAGCTGTTCAAGGATTTCGATATCGAGATTTTGAGCCTCATCTATTATCAAAGCAGTGTTTCTGCCCCTTGAATGGGACAGCAGCAGATATTGATTCAGCTGATCGATATATGTTTTTATTGATAGAGTACCCGCCGGGAGGGTTATTTTCAGTTCTTCACAGATAGTTTGGAAGAGATCAGTGATGGTAAGCTTCGGGTTTAAAATCATCGCGATGTCGGTTGTCGGGGGAAGCTGGTCCAGCAGACAACGACAAACTGTAGTTTTTCCCGTGCCCACATCGCCGGTTAGCAGTATAATGCAACCTTCACTGCTTATACCATAGAGTAAATGGGCCAGAGCCTCCCGATGTAATTCACTCATGTAGAGATATCGGGGGTTAGGCGCGATTGCAAAGGGCTTTTCTGTCAGGCCGAAATAGCTTATATACATGTGACCGCGTCAACCATAGAATAAACCTGAGACAACAAAGAGCTCGGGAAGATTTCCCTGGTTCTCATTTTCAATTAATCAGCTATTATAAAGTGGATTAAAACTATTTGCCATTTTTCTTTGTTTCTTATTGTTTTTCTCACAAAAAATCCTAGTTTATACAAGCTTGCCATGTGGATTTTAGAACAAAAACGACCAATTGGTCTCAATTTTCAAAGATAACGATTTATGCCAGTATTTGAATACCGAGCCCTTGACGCAAAAGGTAGAAATATCAAAGGGATAGTTGATGCCGATAGTGAATCCCTGGCGCGTACAAAACTCCGCTCCCAGGGAAAATATCCTGTCTCTATTGACGTAAGCAGAAGCAGACAAAGCAAAACAGGCAGTCGAGGGGGAGTGGGACTTAGTCTGTTTGACCGGGTCAAGTCTGAAGAGATCAGTATCATGACCCGACAACTTGCGACTTTGCTGGGAGCCGGGATTCCATTGGTGCAGTGTCTTGATTCACTGGTGAAACAGACACGCAATTCTATGCTCAAAAAAGTGATTGCACAAATTAAGGGCTCGGTGAACGAGGGAAATACTCTGACCAATGCATTGGGAGAACATCCAAAGTTGTTTTCCTCCGTCTTTATCAATATGGTCCGTGCAGGAGAAGCATCGGGTGCCCTCGACATAGTTCTGGAACGACTTGCCGATTTTGGTGAAAAACAGGAAGTGTTAAAGGGAAGACTGCGCTCGGCGCTTGTATATCCTGTCTTCATGGCTATCATTGGATCTGCAATTCTATTTATTTTGATTACCTATATCGTTCCGAATATTACCCAGGTTTTTAACGAAATGGATCAGGTATTACCATTGCCGACTCTTTTTCTCATCGGCTTGAGTGATTTTCTGAAAATATACTGGTGGGCTGTTCTTCTTTTTATAATTATTGCAATTTCAAGTTTCCGGTATTTCATTTCGAAACCATCAGGTAGGGCGTTTTGGGATTTAATCAAACTTAAAATGTTTATTGTCGGACCGGTCGCTCAAAAAGTTATCCTGGCAAGATTCTCTTCAACTCTGGGTAGTTTGCTGGAGAGCGGTGTTGGGCTCATGACCTCAATGCAGATCGTCAGAACCCTTGTTGATAATGTTCATGTTTCGCGGGTTATCGATGAAGCAATGGAGCAAATACAAAAAGGACAGAGTATGACAGAGGCACTCTCTGAGTCGCCGTGGTTCCCGCCGATGTTTGTTCAGATGATAGCTGTGGGGGAACAGAGCGGAAGTCTCGAAATTATGCTTGACAAGGTCGCCAAAGCGTATGAAAGAGAAGTCGAAACTGCGATTATGGGCATGACCTCACTGATAGAACCAATCATGATAGCAGGCATGGGTTTAGCTGTTGGATTTATTGTGCTTTCAATTTTATTGCCGATTTTTGAGATGAATCAGATGGTCGGGTGACGAATGGCATCTGTTTTCTTTCTGCTTTCCCTTATCGATTTAATTCGATTCAATATTGGCTCTTGGATTTCTGTTGTGTATATTTAGCATCTATTATTGTTTTGCAGGTTGGTGGTTTTCTCTTACAGGCAATTTACCTCAATCTGCAGATCTCAATCGTCTTTTCATCAGTAATGTCACAGAAAATTTTAACAAATCACAGGTTATTTTCACATGAAGAATGAACGTAAGCAGTTGTCAGTATTCCGGAACAAAGGGTGTCAATCAGGTTTTACGCTGATTGAACTTCTGGTAGTGCTGGTCATAATCGGTATACTTGCCGGATATATAGGTCCAAAGATTATGGGCCATCCGGAGGAAGCAAAACGGACGAAAGCAAACCTGCAGATCCAGGCCATGGACACTGCATTAAAAATGTATAAACTTGATAATGGCATGTATCCATCAACGGAGCAGGGGCTTCAGGCTCTGGTGGAACCTCCGGCAACAGGAAAATTGCCTCCCAAATGGCGTGAGGGTGGTTATCTGGAAAAAGGGAAGGTGCCACTCGATCCATGGGGAAATAATTTTGTCTACCTCTCTCCCGGGCTGAATGGTGATTTTGATCTTACTTCCTATGGTAATGATGGTGAGGCCGGAGGAGAAGGAGACGGAAAAGATATAAATAATTGGGAAGTAGAATAACTTTTCCTTATGTCGCCGTCATTTTATAGGTCGCCCCGAGGGCGTTCGACAAGGGCGCTGAATGAGAAGGGTTTTACACTTATTGAGCTGATAGTGGTCACCTTTCTGATAGGTATTATGCTCTCAATAAGTATCCCATCATTGCGAAATGCTTTTTTCAATGATCCACTGAAAGCTACAGCCAGAAAAATAATTGGCTTGGTGACTGGGGTCAGGGAGCTGGCAGTTCGATCTCAGCAGCCTTATCTGCTCCATATAAGTCAGCTTGAAAATCGCATCTGGTATGAAAAAGAGGCCGAGGGAAAAGAAAATGCAGAAAATGATACTTCCTATGGAAATGAGATATCGTTTCCTGAGTCGGTGAAAATCTCAGAGATCCTGACAGGAGACTCTGACAGCTCTTCAAAGGATGGGACAGTGATTTGGATAAGTAAGCAGGGTTATATGATTGATACGATTGTTCGAATAAACGACAATGATGGCAATCACCTGAATGTGCAATTCTATCCATTTCTTGATCCCGCTCTGATATCTGATAAGGCTGCTACTTTTTGAAGAGTTGTGAATTGGTTATGCTTGTGCCGAGGTACTTATCCTCTTTAGGGGGCACCTGATTATGTATTCTCGACTTTCTTATCGTTATGCGGGGATAGGCAATGCACAGGCGTTTACCCTGCTGGAGGTAATGGTTGCCGTATCGATCATTGCCATTGCTCTTGTCGCTCTTTTTGGGTCTCAGTCAAGGAGTCTTTCTAATGCGACAGAAGCTCACTTTAATATTGTTGCACCGATGCTGGCTTCCGGGAAACTTGCAGAGCTGGAAATTGAAACCGCTGCTCCGGATAATAACGAAGGAGATTTTGGTGATGAATTTCCGGGGTACCGCTGGAAAATTGAGACCGAAAAGGCAACTTTTGAAAGTCCTGAGGCTCTAGATAAACTGGAAAAACCGCTACAAAAGGTTGAACTGACGGTGCTGTGGAGCGAGACAAATTTTAGTTATACACTGACCTATTATGGTCGATGGCCGGAGTAAAGTGCATAGGTACACTCAAACAATACGGGAGAGTGGTTTTACCCTCGTTGAGATCCTTATTGCTATTTTTATTTTTGCAATAGTCATCTCTTCTGTTTATGGCTCGTATCGTGCCACTTTTCATATAGTTAATGGTTCCGAGTTCCAGCTGGATGTCGCCAATAGAGCCAGAATTGTAGTGGAAAGACTCACAGAGGATTTGGACTCGATTGTTACCGGTCCTGAAGGGGTATTCCTTGGAGAAAGGCATAAATATGCTGATTCTCTTGGCGACAGTCTCTCCTTTGTCTCTTCGGCGCACCTTGTTTTGAGCAAAACCGATATTTACGGTCATTTTTATATTCAATACCTGTCGGAACTGAATATGGAGACAGGTCTTCTTGATCTCTATAGATCGGAAAAACTTCTCCTGCCCGGTGTTGAAACAGGCGATGATACTATGCAGAAACACCTAATCTGCAGGGGATTACAGGAATTTAAAATTACCTATCTTGACAGGGAAGGTAATGAAGCGGAAGAGTGGCAACTCGAGGAGAGTATCCCAACCGCTGAAACCAACACATCCGAGGACTCATCATTTCCTTCCCTTGTCTATGTGGAGCTTAAATTTGCCGAGTCAACGGAAAACGAGAGCAGCTCTGTTTTTAAAACTGCTGTAGCTCTACCGTAATTGTGGAGAGTGTTAAGGTGAAGTTCAGAGTGTCCGAATTGGGTGAAATCAAACTGAAGGAAAATAAGCAAACTCTTTTACAAGATCAACGAGGCATGGCCCTTCTGATTACTGTTTTGACTGTGAGTTTGCTTGTGGCAGTTACCATTCAATTTCACAAGACAACCTGGCAGCAATTTCTGGTTTCCAGTCACTATAAGTTAAGGAATCAATTAAAGGTAGTCGCTGATTCCGGAGTTAATATTGCTCTTGCTCTTCTTGAGTCTGACGGAAAGGAGAATCAAACCGATTCTTTCTTGGATAGCTGGGCCACGCTGGACGAGGAAAAATTCGAAGGGTTATTTCCTTCAGGTACCCTGAAGGTAAAGATCGTAGATCTGTCGGGACGATTACAAATAAACAGTCTTGGCCAGGGGATCAGGGAAGATTCAGCTACCGGCAGTGCAGGCAACACTCAAGATGAAATTCGTCAGATTCTTCTTCGATTGCTGCTGTCAGGTTCTTTTCCAATAGAAGATGAAGCGGAGGCACGAAGTATTGTCGATGCCGTAACCGATTGGATTGATGAAGATGATCAGGAGTCTGATCTCGGCGCGGAGAGTGGTTTTTATCAGTCACTTGCTAAGCCGTATAGTTGCAGGAATGGACCTGTCCGTTATATTGAGGAGCTGCTGTTGGTCAAGGGCATAAGCCCGGCACTGCTCTTTGGCTCAGATGATAAAAATGGTCTCGCTGATTATCTGACCGTGAATGGCGATGACGGAAAAATAAATATAAACACAGCACCGCTTCCGATTATAAAAAGTATTGATTCTCAAATCAGTGACGAATTACTTTTAAAGTTTGATGAATTCAGGAGGGATAAGGAGAATATAGAAATCCTTGCCAACCTGGGGTGGTATAAAAATATTGATGGCTGGCCGGGTGATATTGTGATAAATGATAATTTACTGACAAATACGAGCAGTTATTTTCAGATAATCGCCACCGGCGAGTTTGATACCCTGTCACGTAAAGTGGTGGCAAATGCTGAGCGCTCGGGTGAGAGCGAGGTCAAGCTGCTAGGGAAAAAAACGGAGTGATTTATGGCGGATACTTTGTTTTGCCTGGATATCCATAAAGATACAGTTGCAGCACTGGTGGTAGATAGAAGCTCGAAAATCGCCATAGTGACCGGTTGTGGCAGTGAGGATGTCATTGAACAATCCTTTGAAGGTGCGATAGACAAGATTAAAGAACAAACGGGATTTGCCGGCGGTCCCTGTCTTGTAACATTCGGTGCCGAGTTTTTTTCATTTAGAAACGTATCCCTGCCCTTCTCAGACAGAAAGAAAATAGAGCAGGCACTTCCCTTCGAATTGGTAGATCATTCACCCGTAGACGTAAACAGCCTTATTATCGATTTCATTGTAGTAAACACCGCACAGACTGGGACGAATATTATCGCGGCTATGATCAGTCGGGATTTTCTTGCTCATTATCTTGATATTTTGAATTCAGCAGGGATGCATCCTGACAGCATCGGAGTAAGCGGCCTTTCCGCTGCATTAAAAATTGCAGAGGGCCCGGCTGATAATTTTATCATGGTCGATATTGGGTCATGTTGGGCAAGTCTGTTTATCGCCATTGACAGCCGCATTGCACTTATTCGACCACTGGCAATCCAGCCGGGAGCTGATGACCGAAATCTCTCTGATGATGCCTTTGTTCAAAATGTAGTACAGACGGTGCTTGCTTCTCAACTTCTTGATACAAAAGATCCGAACTACAGTGTCTATCTTACAGGTTCGGAATCGCGAATTAAAACAGAATCCCAGGTTTTGTCATCCAGACTCGGCGGTGTCGAAATAGCTGTTTTTCAACAGAGCAAAGAGCCCTTTATAAAAGTCGAACCGAATATCCATAGTCGTTATCGCCCGATGTTGATGGACAGAATTCTTGCACACGTTTTGAAAAATGGTAAAAAGAGTTTGGGATTCAATTTTTGTAAAAATGAGTTTAGAAAAAAGAAATCCCTCCTTGAGTACCGCAGTTTATTATTAAAAATTGCTATTCCTCTATGCCTCCTCATTGTATCTGTTGTCGCCTATATGGGATATGATTATTCAATTCTGAAAACGGAGCAGGAAAAATTACAGCAACAGATAGTTGCTGTTTTTAAGGATACGCTTCCGGAAGTGACTCGAATTGTCAATCCAATTCAGCAATTACAAGTTAGAAATAACGAAATAAAAGATACTTACAGTCCTGGTGGCACCAGTGGTACTGCCTACACCATTGTTGAGCTCCTTACAGAGCTTTCGGCTCGAATCCCTGCAAATTATTCGGTGAAAGTCACCCGAATGGTTGCAGATATGGACACTATACGATTGAAAGCCGTAACCAGCGATTTTAATACGGTTGATAATGTGCAGAAAGAACTTGGGAAATCACCATATTTCAAAGACGTTACCATTAGTTCTGCCAATCAGTCACTTCAAGGGGATACGGTAAACTTCGAACTTAAACTGGAACTCGCCCGGTAATAATTATGGTCTCATTTTCTAAAAATACATTCCTTAAAAAGCTTTATGAGAAATCTGGGATTGAAAGATTGACTCGTCGTGAAAAGTGGGTGATCTTCGGGGGGATAGCTGTTGTCCTTTGTTTTCTGGTATTGCAAGTTGTTATCCTGCCTGTTCTTGATGCTCGGACACAACTGGAAAAGTCGATCGTGAGGAAGAAACAGGAATTAGTTAAAATTAAAGAGCTGCAGCAGGAGTATCATCTCTTAAAAAATGAAGAGGGGACTATTCAGGCCAGGATTAATCAGCGGAGTCCCGGTTTTACCCTTTTTACTTTTCTTGATCAGCAGGCCAGCGAAGCGAAGGTGAAAAAGCAGATAAAGTACATGAAACCATCTACGGTCGTTGGGGAAAAGTTGAACGAGGCGATGGTGGAAATGAAACTTCAACAAATTACTTTGAGTGATCTTGTCAGCTTTCTTCGCTTGGTTGAATCCGAAAAGAATGTCGTTTTCATAAGAAGATTTTCGATTCAGGAAAGCAGCGATACGCAGGGGTATTTTGATTCCATTTTGCAGATCGTAACTTTTGAGAAAATGGGATAAAAACGATGCAATCTGTCTTTTCATTTCGAGCTTTATTATATTTTATTTATGCAGTTTTACTTACTGCAGTGTTATTATATGTTCGCTTTCCCGAAGAGAAGCTGAAAGCATATTGTGAAAAGCGTATTGTGCATTTACTACCTGGCAGTTCCTGTAAAATCGATCATATTGGCTATCATTTTCCGTTGTCGTCAGTATTCAAAACTATAAGAATAAGCAGGACCGTTGATGGGCAGGAGTCCGATTTTGTTGTCGATCAGTTAATTATTACTCCTGAACCTTTAAAATTCTGGAGGACCTTGAATCTTAAAGGAAAGATATATTCCGGTCTGCTTGAAGCGAAACTCGATTTTGATACAGGAGCGGAAACTTTTGGACTTAATAATATTCACCTCGAAGGTGTTGAGGCAGGTGCACTCGCGGCGAGTATTGGTGTAATTGACAGAGAAATTTCAGGAACTTGCACTTTTACAGGTAAGTATCAGGCAAAAAACAGCAAGCCTGCTGATGGAGTCGGTGCCGGGAAGATCCAGATTAATGACGGCAGTATGGCTCTTATGCAACCCATATTAACACTTACTACAATTGAGTTCGAGAAAATCGCTGCGAATGTGACATATCAGGATGGCATGTTGAATTTGGTTGAAGGGGAGCTTTTGGGTAAGGAAATGAACGCCGATTTCGCAGGCGAATTGAGGATGATTTCTCCTCTATCAAACAGCAACATTTTACTGAGTGGACAACTGGATCCCAGTGAGAGTTTTTTAAGCAGCCATCCGGGACAACAACAGCTTGTTCAACGATTATTACAACGATACAAGACCACTGCGCTACCTTTCAAAGTAGGTGGAACTGTGAAAAGACCATTATTCAGATTCAGTACGTGATAGTTTATGAAATCTCGAGTTACCAATATATTGCCTCTTCTGCTCATTGCCTTGCTGTGTATAGGCCTTGTTGAGGGAGTATATCAGCTTTTAGATTATGTTGTTTTTAGATCGCCTGTCGAAAAGACAGCGATATCGGAGAGCACTACTCCCGAACAAAAATTTACGGACAAGGCGGGGCTGCAAGAAAAGCACGACTATCGTATCATTTCAGAACGAAACCTGTTTGGGCCTCCTCCCGGCGAAGGTGAGCCCAAAACACCTGTTGCTGCAGATTATGCCGATGACCTGAAATTATCAAGTCTGAACATTGTCTTGATGGGCACAGTAAATGGTGGAGATGGTGACAGAAGAGCCATTATTCTTGATAAAAGCAACAACAAGCAGGAATTGTACGAGAAAGGTGATACTATTCAGGGGGCAATTGTCAAAGAAATTCTCAGAGGAAAGGTAATCCTTGTCTATAACGATAAAGATGAAATGTTAGACATGAATGAGGCCGCAAAAGAGCGATCTGCCCCGGCAGCTGCCGGGGGAGTCTCTCAAGCGACCAGGCCGGGAGCAGTGCCCCGTCAAATGATATCTCCACAGGGAACGCCCAGAAGGATTATCAACAGACCAAGGGCTATACGACCGTCTCGATCAATAAAACAACAATGAGAAAGCGAAGAGCGAGATAAATATGGAAATCAAGGTGAATTATAAATGAGAAAATTTAAATATTCGCTAACCGGCGCTGTCATTTTCTGCATGTGTTTGGTACTGAGTTACAGTCTCAACGCCGAGGAGTTGCCACAGTCAGGCGCAACGCCCGATCAAGGCAGCCAGCGCTTTATTACAATTGATTTTGATAATGTCGACATTCAGCTTTTTATTAAATATATCAGTGAGCTGACCGGAAAAAATTTTGTAGTCGACAGAGCTGTGCAAGGAAATGTTACCATTCTTTCTCCCACAAAAATTTCTGAAGAAGAAGCGTACAGGGTGTTTCTGTCAGTGTTGGAGGTTCATGGTTTTACCACTGTTGAGGCGGGACCTGTAATAAAGATATTGCCGTCTGCGCGAGCCCGTTCACAAAACATAATGATGTTAAAAAAGGGAATACAGGAAAATCCTCAAGACAAGGTCGTCACACAACTGGTTCGTTTGAAACACACCTCTCCGGATGATATCAAAAAGGTGCTTGCACCTCTTGTTTCCCAAACCTCGGTCATTATTTCCCATGCGCCATCGGGCATGTTGATTATTACCGAGACAATGTCAAATATTCAAAAATTGCTTGAAATAATAGATGCTCTTGATGTCGAATCCAGGGAGGAGGAAGTCGCATTTATTCCCCTGGTAAACGCTTCAGCAGATTCAATTGCTAAAATATTAACTAATATCTACCAGAGTTCGGGAGCACAAAGGGCTGGAAGGGCAGCAGGGGGGGCACCCTCAGATTCTATCAAAGTTGTACCCTATGATAGAGTTAATGCACTGATTGTTCTTGCCAATGGTAACGAACTCAAACGCATAAAACACCTGATTGCAGTTCTTGACACTGAAGTGCAACGGGCCGAGGGAAACATCCATGTTTACTATCTGCAGAACGCAACTGCGGTGGAAATGGCCAAAGTACTCAATGATCTTCCGGAGACTCTTGCAAAGGAAGGCGAAAATGTAGGGAAAGCTGCGGCTATCTCTAAAGATGTAAGGGTGATGGCTGATGAGGAAACCAATGCACTTATAATTAGGGCATCCAAGGATGAATATGTAGTGCTGGAAGATGTAATCAAGCAACTCGATATTCCCAGAAGAATGGTATTTCTTGAAGCCCTGATAATGGAAGTGGATGTTGATAAAGCTTTCGATGTTGGTGTTGAATGGACAACTGACGGAACATTCTCGGATGGTAAGGGGCAATTGTTATCTGGATTCAGTGGGGTCGATGGTTTTACCAGCGGAGTTGATCAAGCTGCTCTCAATTTGGGCCCGGGCTTTACTTTTGGTGTGCTTAAAGAGGGGGTCAGAATAGGCAATGTAACCTTTTCAAATCTTGGTGCGGTGGTAAGAGCGTTTAAAACTGATTCCGACGTCAATGTTATCTCGACTCCCCAGATTCTGACGATGGACAATTCTAAAGCTGAGATTTCCGTCGGTGAGAACGTCCCCTTCATCACCAGCCAGAATACCACTGCCGCTAATCAGGATTATACCCAATTTGAATATAAAGATGTCGCAACGAAGCTGTCTATTACTCCTCATATAAACCAGTCCAATGTACTCAGACTCGAAATCGAGACGGAAGTGGTGCGAATCAAGGACTCCGGGCTCACTCCCACTACCTTTAAAAGAACGGCAACCACAACAGTTATCCTTAATGACAAGAGTACTATCGTGATAGGAGGAATAATTGGACATGATGCTAATGTGAAAAATTATAAAGTACCTCTTCTCGGGGATATCCCCGTGCTTGGCTGGTTATTTAAAACCCACTCAACCACCAACACAAAAACAAATATGTTTATCTTCATCACACCTCGTATCGTCAGAAACCCGGCCGAGATTGCGGCGGTTACCCTGAAAAAAGAAGACGAAATGAGCCTGGTCTTACCGGCAATAAGGCAGGAGCTTTATAAAGAAGAAAATCCGGAACACGCGATGACTCTTACCAGAAAAGGATATGAAAAGCTGCAGGCTGGGGAAACGGAAGTTGCGAAAGATTATTTTATTGAAGCGCTGGCAATTGATCCGACTAATCCGTATGCCCGTATGAATCTGGGGGTAGTCTATGAAAAAGAAAGCAAGCCGGAACAAGCCATAGAAATGTATAAAGCTGTGATTTCCGGAGGCTCTGATGCTGTAGCCGATAGCTCCGCTGATTCGATGAAAAAAGGAATACCTCTTAAGACATTAGCCAAAGAAAGTATTGAGCGGATTCTGAGGACGGCTGGCACCCATAAATAGTTTTAAAGATTTTTGATAGAAATGCACATGAAGAAATTTGGTGAAATATCAATTGAGGAATTTGGACTGGCCTCAACAGCACTTGAAAAGGCACTCAAGGCTCAAAAAGAGGGCGATGACCTGATCGGAGAAATACTCATTAAAAACGGAGAATTGGATGAATTGACTGTTTTGCAGGTCATTGGCATGATGTTCGATATGGAAGTTCGAAAATCCTTACCTCCCGATATTAAAACCGATTTTACTGAGCTGGTCCCCATCAGTTTTCTGAAGAAGCATAAAATTGTACCGATTAATACAGGTGAAGAGTCGTTCTTTGCCATAAATAACCCTACTTCCTTTCAAGCTCTGGATGATTTAAGAAGAATTCTGACCAGCGAGACGAATAAAACAGTCCTGGCTCCTTCACATAATATCCTTAATGCGATTAACTTTGCCTACGATATGACCCAGACCTCCGCAAGCGAGGTGATGCAGGATATTGATGATGAAGATCCGGAAAGACTGTTTTCAGAGATTGAGGAGATAGGTGATCTGCTTGATGATACAAGCGATTCTCCTGTGATAAGGCTGGTCAATTTAATGTTCTCCCAGGCGGTTCGTGATAATGCTTCGGATATCCACATTGAGCCGTATCAAAACAGTCTGAAAATACGACAGCGTCTGGACGGAATTCTCCACGATATGTTAAGTCCTCCAAAACATGTTCAATCGGCTCTTATTTCAAGGGTCAAGATAATGGCCAAGCTTAATATTGCCGAGAAGAGACTGCCTCAAGATGGCAGGATAGAACTGAAAATTGCCAATAAGGAGATAGACATTCGGGTTTCGACTCTGCCAACAGCCTTTGGTGAACGGGTTGTGTTACGTCTGCTGCGTAAATCGACTGTCATGATTTCACTTAAAGACCTCGGTATGCCGCACGATAGATTCGTCCCTTTTGAAAGACAGATTAAGGCGCCAAATGGCATTGTCCTTGTCACCGGACCAACCGGATCAGGGAAAACAACCACCCTTTATGCAGCTCTTTCCTCTATTAACAACTCGGATATCAATATTATCACCATTGAGGACCCTATTGAATACCGTATCAGTGGCATTGGTCAGGTCCAGGTAAATCCAAAAATCGATCTTACCTTTGCTTCAGGGCTCAGGTCAATTGTCCGCCAGGACCCTGATGTGATTCTGGTGGGGGAAATTCGTGATACCGAAACTGCTGAAATTGCCATCCAGTCTGCCTTAACCGGGCATCTCGTTTTTTCCACTCTGCATACCAATGACTCGGCCGGGGCAATTACCAGGCTGAGGGATATGGGCATAGAGCAGTTTCTCATTGCCTCTTCGGTAAATGCTATTTTGGCGCAAAGACTTGTTCGTATTATCTGTCCTGACTGTAAAGAAGAATATGATCCTGAGCCGGAAATGCTGAAAAGAATCGGCCTCTCAGAAGAGGAATGCCATGATCGAAAAGCATACAGGGGTAAAGGCTGTGTTAAATGTTTTCAAACAGGTTACAAAGGCCGCTGTGGTATTTTTGAACTGCTGCTTATGACCCAGGATATGAAAGCCCTGGTCCTCAAAACCTCTGATGCCAATCAAATAAAAAAGCAGGCAATTGAGAACGGCATGATCTCTCTCCAAAAGGATGGTGCAATGAAAGTGCTGCAAGGAATCACAACTATTGAAGAGGTGTACAGGGTCTGCCAATCCTAGGCTCCTGTGGCCGCTTTGGTGAGCACCTTTGAAATACGGAGGTACTTTCGGGGAATACTATATGGGCGCTCTTTTTGTTAAAAAAGGGCGCCATTTTTTTGTTTTGAGGTACAATAGCAACGCTCGAGAGCTTTTATCCCACTACAACGCGATTCCGACAACATTCCTTGCCTGTTAACTTGAGCAGGACAATTTTTTATAGTGATTTGATTTATGGGAACCAATTTTTTCAAAATATTGAATGAACAACCCAGACTTCTTCGGACTCTTGCTCTGCAGAAAAATTTCTGGATTGTTCTTCTGGTTGATATTGTGTTGATTGTTGCGGCTCATTTCCTTGCCTACCTGATGAGATTTGATTGGCAGATATCCTGGTGGGTGCCAACAATTTTAAACGTCCTTCCTTTTCTTGTTATCAGTAAGATTCCCATATTTTATATATTTGGACTCTATCGTGGGATGTGGAGATACACAAGTACGGCTGATCTGATAAATATCATTAAAGCCGTTTGTGTATCATCAGGTATTATAATCATGTCGGTTCTGTATTTAAATCGATTTACTGGATTTTCCCGGTCGGTTTTCTTTATGGATGGAGTTTTCACCTTTTTGTTTCTTTGTCTGCATCGGGGCACTATCCGCTTTCTTTTGCAGAATAAAGAACTGATGCCATGGCTTGCAACAGATGATGAAAGGCCCGGCAAGATAAGATTGTTGCTCATCGGAGCAGGTGCTGCTGCTGAAAAAGTTATACGTGAGATTAAAGATAACGTTAATGTACCCTACCAAGTTGTTGGACTTGTAGATGACGATCGTAAAAAGCACGGCTTGAAAATTCACGGTATCCCTGTAGTGGGTGGATTGGATGCTCTCCAGGAATGTATCGTCAGAACCGGATCCGAAGAACTTTTAATTGCTGTTGCCTCAGCTTCAGCTGATCAAATGCAAAGAATTGTCGATCTTTGCCAGAAATCAAAAAGCAGGTTCAAGGTCCTGCCAAGTATGGGCGAGATAATCAGGGGGAAATTGAGTGTAACTTCCAGTCGTGATATCTCGTATAAAGATCTGCTTGGACGACCTGCGGTACACCTGGATCAGGAAGAAATTGGGCGTTATCTCACCGGCCAGACAGTATTGGTGACGGGAGCTGGTGGCTCCATTGGCTCTGAGCTCTGCCGGCAGATTATCAGGTTTGAGCCGAAAAAAATCATACTGCTGGATGCCGGTGAAGAAAATCTTTACAAAATCCAGATGGAGCTTCATCATGAACATCATTTTTTGGACTACGTTCCGGTTCTCTGTAAGATCCAGAGTCAGGCTCTGCTCAACGCAATATTTGTTGAATATGCCCCATCTGTAGTTTTTCATGCAGCAGCGTATAAACATGTGCCACTTGTTGAAGCAAACCCCTGGGAGGCTGTATTCAATAATGTATTTGCTACAAAAAGCCTTATAGAAACCACCATTGCCCATAAAGTTGAACGTTTTGTCCTTGTTTCCACCGACAAGGCAGTACGACCGACAAATGTCATGGGAGCTACAAAAAGAGTAACCGAATTGCTCATGCTTGCCTATTGTTACGAGCAGAAAAAAAAATCTGAAGCAAATCAAAAGAATACGGCCTTTATAGCAGTAAGATTCGGTAACGTTCTCGGCTCTTCCGGTTCGGTAATTCCTCTCTTTAAAAGCCAGATTGAAAAAGGCGGGCCAGTTACGGTTACGGATCCAGAAATAACCCGATACTTCATGTCAGTCGAAGAAGCAGCTCAGCTGATTCTCCAGGCTGGGGCCATGGGAGCAGGAGGCGAAATTTTTATTCTGAGAATGGGGGCGTTGATTAAAATTGTTAACCTTGCCCGTGACCTTATTAAATTGTTGGGGTATGAGCCGGAAAAAGAGATAAAAATAAAATACACCGGACTTCGTCCCGGAGAAAAGCTATATGAAGAATTGATTACCGAAGGTGAAGGTATCGTTCCCACAAAGCATGAAAAAATAATGGTTCTTCTGGGAAAGAATCTGCCAAACCAGCAAATGGAAAAACTTCTTGTCCGGTTGGCCAGAATGGCGACGGTTCATGATGCTCGCGGGATAAAAGATATCTTGCAAGAGATCATTCCGGAATATACCCCGGACTTGGAGGCAGCAGCTGTTGTTTATCCAAGCCCAGCCAATGTTAAAAAGAGCAATGAAAAGGAAATTCTCAACTAAGACAGCCTCTTCAATAGCTCCTGGTAATGGTTGGGCAATGTCCTCCTGGCAGGGGTCACGACATAAAATGTCCGTTTCATGGTAAGATCCGGAATGTAAATCTCCTTTATTTTCCCCGTTAATAATTCGTCTTGAATCGCATACCGGGAAATTACTGAAACCCCCAGATTGGCTTTGATTGCTTCTTTAACTGCTGCGCTTGATCCAAGCGTTGCACAGATATTCAGTTGGTTAATGGCGTGATGTTGTTGAGCCAGGAGAGATTCCGTACTTTTCCTGGTTCCTGAGCCGCGTTCCCTTATTATGAAGGGGAGCTGCTTGAGATCGTCCATGGTAATCTGGCTGGGAACCGGATTGCTGATTGCCGCAGCGAGGATTAATTCGTCTTCGGCAAAGGCCTGGTAGTGAAGTTTTGGTGTGGCAATTTTAGCCCCAACTACTCCGAGGAGTAATTCATTGCCGGCGACAGCTTCGATAATTTTTGCCGAATCATTGATCCTTATTTCAAATGATATTCCAGGAAACTCTTTTTTAAAGGATGCAGCGAGTCCAGGCAGGATATACGCACCAGGGATTGTGCTGGCACCTATTATAAGTTCGCCTGATACGGTATCGCGCGCGGTGGAAATTTCTTCTTCCAGTCTTTGTAAATCTTCTAAAATAGCCACTGCCTTTGGGAAAAGGATCTCTGCCTCCGCGGTTGGCATTATCGATCTTCCAAGTCGGTCAAAAAGCTTACAGTTAAGTCGTGCTTCCAGGTTTTGAATATGCTCACTCACCGTAGGTTGGCTGGTGTAGAGTTCTTCTGCAGCTTTGGTGAAACTCCGAGCTTTATAGACGGTAACGAAGATTTTAAGATGTCGAGTTTCGATCGTCATTTTCCTCACTTAGGTGAAGTACATTCAATTTCGGCAGGTGAAGTGGGATTATAGTGAGGATGCTTGCGATTTGCCAGTGAAAAATCATGCAGACTGCAAGGAGTAGATTTCTACCTCTCGGGGTAGAAATCTACTTAATGATAGGAGCTTTTATTGCAACAAAGGAGTGCTCAAATAACGTTCTGCTGAATCAGGGAGAACGACTACTATGGTCTTCCCCTTATTTTCCGGGCGCCTGGCAACTATGCGAGCGGCATGTGCTGCAGCGCCGCAGGAGATTCCGCAGAGTATGCCTTCGCTGCTTGCAAGCTCTCTAGCCGTTTCAAAGGCGTCCTCATTACTGACGGTAATAACTTCGTCGATTATTTCCCGGTTCAGAATAGCGGGAATAAAACCTGCACCAATGCCCTGAATCTTATGTGGGCCCGGCTTACCACCTGAAAGAACGGCACTGTCCTGTGGTTCTACAGCAATAGATATCATTGTCGGGTTTCTTTGTTTAAGCACTTCCGAGACGCCGGTGATTGTACCTCCCGTTCCAACGCCCGCGACAAAAATATCGATCTTTCCACCGGTGTCACGCCAGATTTCTTCGGCAGTAGTCTTCCTGTGGATGGCAGGATTAGCAGGGTTGCCAAACTGATCGGGGATAAAACTGTCAGCAATTTCTGTCTGCAGCTGTTTTGCCTTGGCAATAGCTCCTTTCATCCCTTCTGCAGCTGGAGTCAGTACCAGTTCGGCGCCCAGGTGGGTGAGGAGTTTTCTTCGCTCAAGAGACATACTCTCCGGCATGGTAAGGATCAGCCGAAGATGCTTATGGGCACAGACAAAGGCCAGGCCGATGCCGGTGTTGCCGCTGGTTGGTTCAATGACAGTCGTGTTCCGGGTAATAATATTGTCCCTTTCAGCAGCCTCGATCATTGACACGGCGATTCGACATTTGACACTGCCCGCTGGATTGCGCGATTCCTGTTTACCCAGAATCATTGCCCCGGTTCCCGCCGAAAAATTGGCAAGAGCCAGTAGGGGAGTGTTGCCAATACTCTCGAGTATAGTTTTAGCCATAATGTTACCCTCTGGATGAGATGTTTAAGTGACTTTCTCCTGAATTCCTGTCAATCTGAATATGTCTGGATAGTTTCTTAATCAGAGTTGGTGTAAATCAGCTCAGGACGCTTCAGCAATACTTTCGTGCCGGTGGCGACGCTTTCCGTAAGCCAGATGTTACCGCCGATGATTGATCCCTCGCCAATAATCGTTTCTCCGCCAAGAATAGTGGTGTTGGCGTAGATAATGACATTGTCCTCTATTGTTGGATGACGTTTTTTATTACGCATCTGCTCGCCCGCATTCCGGGGAAGGGAGAGCGCGCCGAGTGTAACACCCTGATAAATTCGGACATTATTTCCGATAATGGTAGTTTCACCGATGACCACACCTGTGCCGTGATCGATAAAAAAACCATATCCTATCGTGGCCCCGGGATGGATATCTATGCCGGTCTGACTATGGGCATATTCGGTCATGATTCGGGGAATTATCGGAACCTTCAGCAGATGTAATTCATGGGCCAGCCGATAAATGACTGTTGCGAGCAGTCCGGGATAGCAGAAGATGACCTCATCGGGGCTCTTGGTGGCAGGATCACCTGTTAATGCAGCACGGATGTCGGTAGCCAGAATTGCTGCTACCTTGGGTAATGCTTCAATGAAGCACAGGGCAATCTTATTACTCTGCTCCTCGCACTTGGTACAGGGACGATTATTCCTTCGACAGTCATGGCGGATAGCCATGGTGATCTGCTCGGATATCTTGTCGTAAAGATCCGTTGTTTTCTTGCCTATATAGTATTCAAGGTTGGATGCATGAAGTTTAGTGTGGGAGAAGAATCCGGGAAACAGTATGCGACGCGCCTGCTCAACTATTTCAATGATCTGTTCCTGAGAAGGAATGGATACCGGACTTATGTGATCATAACATTCTTTCGTACTCCACGATGACAAGAGCTTCGTTACAATTTTGGGAATCTTATTATGCTGACTGGAATCAGCTATCTCAATATGGTCGCAACGCGCAGAAATTGAGGTTGTATCAATAAAAGAATGGAGTTTCTCTGGCATGGCTGATAATGATGGGTTGAGGTTTGGGGTCATCTGACAATCATATTATTTTCTGATTTTTTCGATAATGTAAATTCCATAGGTGGCCCGGATATTGTTGAAATAGCGAATAATAGAACCTTCACTGTTAGCCGGGTTGGTGCTGATGGTAATCTCTTTAAGAATATTATAACCAACATCGCGGGAAAATTTTCGGAAATCTTTTAAAGTGATGACCCTGATGTTAGGGGAATCATACCACGAATAGGGCAGCTGATCATTTTTGGGGGCAACACCTTTGTATAAAAGTTGCAACCTGATCGAATAGTGGCTGAAATTCGGAAAACTGACTATCACTTTCCTGCCGATTCTGGCCAGGGAGTTCAGCAGGTGGGCCGGTTCGAACACCTGTTGCAGGGTCTGGCTTAGAATAACATAGTCAAAGCTGCAGTCGGGGTAGTCCTCGACCTCGTTGTTCATGTCCCCCTGAAGGACGCTGAGCCCCCGGCTGATGCAGTGTGCAGCTTTTTGTTTGTCCTTTTCGATGCCGGTGCCGATAACATTTTTTGTTGCGGCAAGCCAGGCCAAAAGATCACCGTTACCGCAGCCAAGATCAAGAACCCGACTGCCGGGGACAATCATGGAGGAGATGATTCGCAGGTCGAAGCGAATATTGTCGGACTCAGGAGATACCATCGAGAAACCCTCCGATCAGCCTGGTAAACCGTTGGTCCGGGATAAGAAATGCGTCGTGGCCGCAATCTGCTTCAATTTCACAGAAACTGACATTCTGACCGCAACGCTTAAGAGTCTGTACCAGCTCTTTTGCCTGGTATGTCGGGTAGAGCCAGTCCGAACTATATGAGATAACGAGATATTTAATTCTTTTATTATCGGGTTCTTTAAGAAGCATAGTATTACACATCTGGCTTACAACATCAAAATAGTCTGAAGCCTTGGTGATATAAAGCACCGAGTTGGCATCGAACCTGCTGACGAACTTAGAGCCCTGGTGGCGCAGATAGCTCTCCACCTGGAAATCTCCGTCGAAACCGAAAGAGAAGCTTGCCTTATCCTGCAGTTTCCTGCCGAATTTACGGCGCATGGCCTCGTCTGAGAGGTAGGTCACATGACCTATCATACGGGCAACGGCCAATCCCATATCAGGTTTTTGTCCCCCGTAATAATTCCCTTTCTGCCAGTTTGGATCGGCCATGATTGACTGCCTGGCAATCTCGTTGAAGGCAATCGCCAGGGCTGAATGTCGCATTGTGGTAGCAACAGGTACCGCGGCTCGAACCATTTCCGGAAAGCGGACACACCACTCAAGTACCTGCATCCCGCCAACGGAACCGCCAATCACTGCCAGGAGACGGGAAATGCCGAGATGATCGATGAGGGCTTTCTGGGTAACCACCATGTCGCCAATGGTCATCATGGGAAAATCGAGACCATAAGGTTTGGAAGTTGCCGGGTTTATGGAACCGGGACCCGTTGATCCCATGCAGCTCCCCAATATGTTTGGGCAGATGACAAAATATCGACTGGTATCTATTCCTTTACCGGGACCAATTAAAAAATCCCACCATCCCGGCTTGTCACCCTCCTTGTCCGTTGCATAAAAGCCCGCCGCATGAGAGTCACCTGAAAAAGCATGAGCCAGCAGAATACAGTTGTCTTTCTGCTCGTTGAGTCTGCCGTATGTTTCGTAGGCGATAGTCACCGGGCCAAGTCTGGCTCCGCTCTCCAATACCAGTTTTCCAGGAGGTTCGGCAAAAGTATAATACTTCTTTTCAACTATTCCGACGGAAGAAGTCCGACTGGCTGTTGTTTCACTCATCTTGTACTTTTTCTCAGTGGTAATAAGGGTAACGATCCTCCATTGCCGGATTTTCTAAGCTGCGGCAGAAGCTAAAGCCTGGTCAATATCCTCTATAATATCGTCAATATGTTCAATGCCGATCGATAACCGGACCATTCCCTCATCAATATCACACTGTTTCAACTGTTGTGGGGATAACTGGGAATGAGTGGTTGATGCCGGATGGATTGCCAATGATTTGGCATCTCCCACGTTTGCCAGATGAGAGATTAGCAGCAAATTATCGATAAATTTTTTACCGGCCTCAAGACCACCTTTAATACCAAAAGACACCATACCCCCAAAACCTTTCCGAAGATACTTCACCGCCAAGTCATAGCCGGGAGACCCTGACAGTCCGGGGTAATGGACCCAGTCGACCCCCTGGTGTTCATTAAGATGATCGGCAATCCTGGCCCCATTCTCACAGTGGCGTTCCATTCGTAGACCAAGGGTTTCAATACCTTGCAAAATTGCCCAGCAATTGTCAGGGCTGATGCTGGCACCAAGATTTCTGAGAGGTACCAGCCGCATACGAAGAGCAAAGGCGACTGGATTCAGATCACCTAAATCATGGGCGTAACGCAGGCCATGGTAAGAATCGTCCGGCTTATTGAAGAGCGTGAATTTCGGATCCTGCCAATTGAAATTAGCCGCATCAATGACAATCCCCCCAATACTTGTCCCGTGACCACCGATCCATTTAGTCAGGGAGTGGATGACAATATTGGCCCCATAGTCAATAGGTTTGAAAATACAGGGCGGTGTAAAGGTTGAATCGACGATCAGTGGCAGGTTGTGGTTATGGGCTATTTCCGCCAGGGCCTCAATGTCGGTCATGTTCAATGAAGGGTTACCGAGAGTTTCACAATAAATTGCCCTGGTCCTTTCATTTATGGCCGCATTGAAATTATCCGGATTTGTCGGATCAACAAGCCGCACAGTGATACCAAACTGTGGCAGGATGGAATTGAATTGGACATAGCTGCCACCATACAGGTTATTGGCGGAGACAATCTCGTCGCCCTGGCTGCAGATATTAATTATTGTGTAAAAAATGGCAGCTGTTCCGGAGGCAAGTGCCAGAGCAGCTCCTCCTCCCTCCAGTTGTGCCATTCTCTGCTCAAGAACATCCTGGGTCGGATTGCCGATCCGGGTGTAAATATTGCCCAGTTCTTTGAGGGCAAAGAGGTTAGCCGCATGTTCGGTATTCTTGAACATGTAAGCGGCGGTTCGGTAAATAGGAACCCCTCTGGAAAGAGTATCCCGATCGACGTTCTGGCCTGCATGCAGGGCGAGAGTTTCAAATTTCATATTCTTCCTCTTTCACTGGAGTTTATTCATTATTGGTTTGCGGGAAGTTCTGCTTTGATTTGCTCAACAAACTCGCGGATAGACTGCCCATTTGCAGTTTTTGCCTGTGGATCGATTTTAAGCAGTTCTTCCCAGCTCTTCAGCGCACCTTGGGGATTCTTGAGGTCATACATTAGGACGATGCCTTTATTAAACCTGGAAGGCAGGTGACCGGGGTCTTTCTCTATTGCCTTGTCAAAGTACTCAATTGCTTTTTCCGGTTGCTTAGTCCTTCGGTACATTACCCCAAGGTCGGTGAGCAGATTAGCATCTCCCGAATGTAATTCCAGCGATTTTGTATAGGCTGAAATTGCTTTTTCCGGTTGATCGGAATCGTAATAAAGGTGGCCCAGTCGAATCCAGTTTTCAAAATTTCCCGGGTTGGCGGTTACCTCGGCTTCCATATTGATAATGGCCTGCTCGGTTTCAACATTTTGTGGTTGAGCTTGGCCCTCAGCAATTTTTTCGGGGTTCTGGTTGCCTCCCTTATAAACAGTAAAAGCTATCCCGGCCAGGAAACCGAAGATAAAGATAATAAAATAAGTGACCAGATGGTTTTTCTGGGTTCTGCCCTTTTCCGGTGTGCTTTGTTTTTGTGCCATATGACCTCAATTCTTACGGGAAATATTATCTGGAAAATTGGAATAAATTGATTAATGTATTTCTCATTTCAATGCTTTAATATACCACGCAGTGACACTGTGTTCAATTCGTATATTAAAGATCAGAAAATGGTGGACTATATTGAACAAATGATACCAATTACAAGTCGATGATGTAGCCAATCCAGCCATGAGCCTTATATTCATCACAATGCAGTTTTTATTGTGATGTTTCAAAAGAATAGATATGTCTGTTACCGGTATTTGTCCAGTGCGTTAAAGAGATCTCTGGAAAGGAAGTTCACTCCGGATTGGATGTCAATTGAAAATCAAAGCAGAATATAAAGAGCAAGTATCCTCTGGAGGAAAAAACATGCAGGTGATGCAAAATGTTAAAAGTCAGACTAATCAGGATGGAGCCGTCTGGCCAACCACCCCATTTCCAGCAACTGTAAATGCCATAAAAGAGAATGTAATTCACCATCTGATGAGTTTCCAGGGACGTGACCCCGAGCGTTCCGGTGCTCAGGATGTTTATAGGGCGTTAGCGTATACCATGCGGGACCTGATGGTGCAGAAATGGATTTCAACGCAGAAATCCATCTATGCAAAAGAGAAAAAGCGGGTTTACTATCTTTCCCTGGAATTCCTTATCGGCAGGTCACTTGGTAATAGCATGATTAATCTTGGGATCCTGGAGGATGCCAAAAAGGCTGTTGAAGAGCTGGGTTTTGATATGGCCGAAATCAGGGATCAGGAGGAGGACGCCGCCCTTGGAAACGGAGGTCTGGGAAGGCTTGCTGCCTGCTTTATGGATTCCATTGCTACCCTGAAAATTCCAGCATACGGCTACGGTATCCGCTATGAATATGGCCTTTTTTTTCAAAAACTGGTGGATGGTTATCAGGTTGAAGGGCCAGACAACTGGCTTCGAAATGGGACCCCATGGGAATTCGAGCGACAGATGCCGATCTTCAAAGTTCAGTTCTTTGGTAATGTAAGCAGTTACATGGACGAAAAAGGAAGATACCGCACCAAATGGATTAATACTAAAGATGTTATGGCCAAGCCCAGTGATATTATGGTCCCCGGCTATAAAAATGACCATGTAATCAATATGCGACTCTGGTCTGCTTTTGCTTCAAGAGAGCTGGATCTCACCGATTTTGGCAGAGGGGACTATATTAAAGCTGTTGAATCAAAGGTGAGTTCCGAGACCATTTCGAAAGTTCTCTATCCACCTGATCACAATTATGCAGGGCAGGAGCTGCGGTTAAAACAACAGTACTTCTTTGTGGCGGCGACTTTCCAGGACATCATGCGGCGGTTTAAGAACAAGCATAAAAATTTTGGAAGATTTTCCTCTCTTATCGCAGTTCAATTAAATGATACTCATCCTTCCATTGCCATTCCGGAACTCATGCGGCTTCTGCTTGATATTGAGGGAATGGGTTGGGAAGAATCCTGGAACATCACTGTCAATACCTTTGCCTATACTAATCATACCTTGATGCCGGAAGCTTTGGAACGCTGGACGGTAGACATGATGGAAAGGGTGCTGCCGCGTCATATGCAGATCATCTATGAAATCAATCGAAGATTTCTCAACGAGGTAGCGCAGAAATATCCCGGCAATGAGAGAAAGCTGCAGAGCTTTTCCATCATTGAGGAAGGCCCGGTGAAAATGGTCCGGATGGCTCACCTGGCAATTATCGGCAGCCATAGCGTGAACGGAGTTGCTGAACTGCATACCCAGTTGTTGAAAGAACGAATTTTTCCTCACTTTCATGAATTTTTTCCCGGCAGATTTAATTCAAAAACCAATGGCATAACCCCACGCCGCTGGCTGCTTGATATCAATCCGGAGTTGTCTCTTCTTGTCTCCTCCAAAATCGGGCCGGAGTGGATCACCGATCTCGATAAATTGCGGGGTCTCGAATCCTGTGTCGATGACCCAGAATTTATTGCCGATTGGCGCAGGATCAAATTGAACAACAAGATTCACCTGGCGGAATATATCAAAAAGAAATGTAAGGTTACAGTTAACCCCCTTTCCATGTTCGATATACAGGTGAAGAGAATTCATGAATATAAAAGGCAGTTACTTAATGCTCTGCATCTCATTCATCTCTATCACCGTATAATTCGGGGAGATATCGAAGGTATTGCCCCGCGGACCGCAATTTTTGCCGGGAAAGCGGCACCATCCTACTGGAGAGCCAAATTGATAATCAAGTTGATTACCTCTATTGGTGATGTGGTGAATAAAGATCCCCGGGTAAAAGACCGGCTTAAAGTGGTTTTTCTGCCCAATTATAATGTTTCCCAGGCAGAAATTATTATGCCCGCTGCGGATCTTTCCGAACAGATTTCTACCGCCGGTACAGAAGCGTCAGGTACAGGCAACATGAAGTTTTCTCTGAATGGAGCGCTCACTATAGGTACTTTGGACGGAGCCAATATTGAGATTCGAGAGGAGGTTGGAGAGGAAAATATTTTTATTTTCGGCATGACCGCTGATGAGGCAGAGTTTGAAAGGAAAAATTTCAGTCGTACACCCTGGCAGATCTGTCAGCGAAATGAAAGTATCAAAGAGGTGATTGACTCAATTGGTAACGGTTCATTCAGTAATGGTGACAAAGAACTTTTTAAACCCCTGGTTGAAAGTTTAATGGATAAGCACGATCCTTATCTGCTCCTGCTTGATCTCGAATCATATATTGAGTGTCAGAACCGGGTAAGCGAGGCTTTTCTAAAACCTGATAACTGGTCACGAACTGCGGTTCTCAATGTGGCCAGAATGGGCAAGTTTTCAACGGATCGAACCATCAGGCAGTATTCCGAGGAGATTTGGTCTGTCCCTGTAGATGCTTGACCATGCGGCTTGACCTTGAGGGAAATATCGGGTATTTACATGCCAGAATTGAACTTTGGCGGAACAAGTACAAGTCTCTGCGTAAAAGAAAAAGGGATTACAGATTATGATAATCTGTAATCCCTTTGAAATTGCTGGAGGCGGCGATCGGAGTCGAACCGATGAATAATGGTTTTGCAGACCACTGCCTTGGCCACTTGGCTACGCCGCCCTCGGTTTCGAGGACATGTTTATACCATAGCAGATTTTTTTAACAAGGAAAATATTTAATGGGCATGGATATTGATTCGCTGGTGCGAGTCAACAAAGAACAATTAAGTACATTAGAAAAAACGCTTGGATATCGGTTCACCGACCTGCGTCTGTTGCAGAAAGCGCTTGTGCATTCCTCCTTTGCCTTTGAACAGGCCCAGGGAGGAATTGATAATGAAAATCTGGAGTTTATAGGTGATGCCGTTCTGGATCTGGTTATCGGGCATATTCTTTTCCATCGTTATCTCAGTATGCGCGAAGGGGAACTTACCAGGCTTCGTTCGTCGCTGGTCAATGAACAGCATCTGGCTAAGATGGCAAGAGCAATAGAATTAGGAAGTTATCTGGCTCTTGGTAAGGGGGAGGATGCTTCTCACGGACGCAGCAAATCCTCTATATTGTCCTGTGCCTATGAAGCGATAATTGGAGCAGTCTTTGAAGACGGCGGCTATCAGACTGTTTGTGGAGTAATTGAACGATTCTTTTTGCCGGAGATTGAGGGGAAAAAGGAAGAACTGCTGCTGGCTGACGCCAAGAGCCGTCTCCAGGAAGCGCTGCAGGAAAAATACAATGAGGCTCCAACCTACAGGGTAGATGCCGAAGAGGGACCGTCTCACCAGAAATTGTTTACCATTGCCGTCTGTTTTCGGGATCAGGTCCTCGGAACCGGTAAGGCGGGTTCAAAGAAGGAAGCAGAACAGCGGGCGGCCACTGCTGCTTTGGATAATCTTGCTCATGTAACTGGTTGACAGACCATGTTTCTGGTTATTCCGATTTTTATCCCGCACCGCGGTTGTCCGCATGACTGTCTATTCTGTAACCAGCAGAAAATATCAGGATTCGACAGGGAAGATACTTCCCGCCCCGGGGTTGCAGAGACGATAGACGAGTGGCTTCTGCGTAACAAACATCGCAACCAGGTTCAGGTGGCATTTTTTGGTGGCTCTTTTACCTGTTTGCCGGCAGGCGAACAGGTAAAACTGTTATCAGTCGTTCAACCGTATATCGAAAGAAAAAAGGTCGATACCATCCGTATTTCGACTCGACCCGATTGTATTGATCCGATCATCTGTGATTTGCTGAAAAAGTATAATGTCGGAGTGGTCGAGCTTGGTGTTCAGTCGCTCAGTGACACAGTATTACAGAAGTCTCTTCGAGGGCATACCGCCCAGCAGTCCCGAGATGCTTTCCGGCTGCTCAAATCGTCAGGAGTGCAGGTAGGGTTTCAGCTTATGCCCGGCTTGCCGGGTGAAACCACCTCATCGTTGTTGCGTGGAATTGATGAGGTAATTATTCTGAGGCCGGATTTCGTAAGACTCTATCCGGCCCTGGTGGTCAAGGATTCCGGACTGGAAAAATTGTATCTTGCTGATAAGTACAGACCTCTTTCCATGGGCAAAGCGATAGGTCTCAGTGCCAGATGTTATGAAAAATTAACCCAGGCCGGGATCAGGGTGGTGCGGGTTGGACTACAGCCCTCGGAATCACTTGATAAAAACGTCATTGCCGGTCCCTACCATCCAGCTTTTGGAGAACTGGTGCAGTCAAGACTTTGGCTGAAGAAGATCCAGGCAAGACTGGTTCTTTTGGAGTCGGGGCAAACTCTTCTTATTCGTATCTCCCACAAGGATATGTCAGCTGTTGTGGGGGGTAATAAAAACAATATTAAAAGATTGGAAAAACTGGGCTTCTCCGGTCGTTTCACAATCCTGCAGGACAAGAAAATGGCACGAGGAAGTATACAATATGCTGTCTGTTAATCATTTAGATATCCGATACGGGGAAAAACATTTATTTAATGATGTTTCGGTCCAGGTTCACAGCGGAAACCGCATTGGCCTGGTCGGAGTGAATGGGGCCGGGAAGTCCACCTTGTTGAAGATTATGGCCGGACTGGCTGGGACTGATGACGGCGTTGTAACCAGGGCCAAACATTTCACGATCGGGTATCTGCCCCAGGAATCGTCGGAATTATTTTCCGAGCGCTCTCTCTATGAAGAGGCTGAGACTGCCTTTGCCCCTTTGTTAGCCCTGCAGGCTGAAGCATCACATCTCCATGAAAAGATGCGGAAAATGGATCCGCACACTGAAGAATTCCAGGGTATTCTTCTCCGCCAGGGAGAGATTCAACACCAGCTCGACGCCAGTGAAATTTATGCCATCAGCGGTAAAATTGAAAAAATTCTTTTGGGCCTTGGTTTTCGCAGGGCAGATATGGAAAAACCGGTAAAGGATTTCTCCGGTGGGTGGCAGATGCGGTTGAAACTTGCCAAAATGTTGCTTGAAGCTCCTTCTTTGCTGCTTCTCGATGAGCCGACCAACCATCTGGATCTTGACTCGCTGACCTGGGTCGAACAGTTTCTGAGAAATTACAATGGTTCGATGGTGATAATTTCCCATGATCGCACATTCATGGATAAGGTGACCGAAAGAATCTGGGAACTTAGTTTCGGTCGCATAGACATTTACAAAGGTAATTACAGTTACTTCCTGAAAGAAAGAGCCGAGAGACGGATTATCGAAAAAGGTGCCTATGATAATCAGCAGGCAAAGATCAAACAGACCATGCGCTTTGTTGATAAATTCCGGGCAAAAGCGACCAAAGCCAGACAGGTGCAAAGCAGGGTAAAACAACTGGACAAACTGGAACGTATTGAGTTGTCGGAAGAAGAAAGCCAGATCAGATTCACCTTTCCTCCTGCGCCGCCATCGGGCAAGGACGTCCTGGTCGCGGAGAATGTCGGAAAAAGTTATAACGATACCAAGGTGTTCAGCGATGTTAATCTTCTGCTTGGTCGCGGAGACAAGATCGCCGTGGTTGGTGTAAATGGTGCGGGAAAATCGACCTTCCTGAAAATTCTTGCCGGACAGATCGAATACGATTCGGGAGAGGTCCGCCTGGGATCTAATGTCAGGCTTTCTTACTTTGGTCAGCATCAGGCCCAGGAACTCTCGCCGGAATTGACGGTGTTGGAAACCATGGCTCTTTCCGGAGAGGAGTTGACTGTTACAAGGACACGTTCATTGCTTGGGGCCTTTCTTTTTCGAGGCGCTGATGTCGATAAAAAAGTTTCCGTACTTTCCGGTGGTGAAAAAAGCAGGTTGGCTCTCGCCAAAATGATTGCCAAACCTGCAAATTGTATGCTCCTTGATGAGCCGACAAACCATCTGGATATGAGTTCCCAGGATGTTCTGCAGGAAGCTATGGCTCAATATGACGGGACAATTGTTGTCGTCTCGCATAATCGTTACTTTATTGAAGGCTTTGTCAACAAGGTCCTCGAAGTCAAAGATGGTAAAATAACCCTTTATGAAGGCAGCGTTTCTGAATATCTGGCGAAACAGGAGCTGCTGCGGGAGCAGGAAAAGGAACAGGCGGTAAGTGACAGGAAAACCGATGACGAAGATTTCAGGAAATCATCGGATTCCCAGGAGAGCCGCAAAGAGAAGAAGCGGCTGGAGGCGCAGTTGCGGCAGGAACGAAGCAGGCGGGCCGGTCCCTGGCTGAAACAACTTGCCGAAGCAGAAAAGAAAGTCGAGTTTTATGAAAATCAGAAAGAAGACCTTGAATCCCGGATGGCTGATCCGGATCTCTATTCAAATGAAAGTGACTGGGCGAAAACAAGTAAAGGATATGAGGAGTGCAAACGTCGTCTGGACAGCTGGTATCAGAAATGGGAAATTGCCCAGGAAAAGATTGATGCAATCGATGCTGAATTGAATATTGGCTAAAGAAGATACAGGATGGTCGTCCTGGATATTCTCATAATGTTACTTGAAAATTGCTCAGTTATTTTGATATACCTTTACTACCTCATTAAAAAAATTTCATAATGAGTTCAAAGGGAAAGAGACAATAGAAGGTGCAATGAATGATGGGTCAAACCTTTTTGTATGTAATGGCTTCTTGGGAAAGACAGGGTATTCGCGTCAGTAAGTGTTTGTTATCCACTTGTTTTCTGCTGAGCTTGTCGTTCATCATAATCCTGCCTGCGTCTGCCAAAGCGTTGGTAAAAAACGAAAAAACCTGGAACATACTGGTTCTTCACAGTTATCACAAGGGATTGTCGTGGACGGATAGTTTAGTTCGGGGGATAGATGAGGGTTTCTCAGGACCAGGTTTGACCCTCAATATCTCCCATGAATTCATGGATACTAAACGTTTATTTACCGAAGACTACCTCAACCAGCTCGACGCACTGTATCGGCTGAAATTCAAAAATAACGATATCGATGTTGTCCTTTCAACGGATGACCATGCTTTCAATTTTCTACGACTCCATCACGACACCTTCTTTCCCGGAAAACCAATCGTTTTCAGCGGAGTGAATACCTTCAATAAGGAGATGCTCGAGGATTACCCGACATTCACCGGAGTTGTC
This sequence comes from uncultured delta proteobacterium, assembly GCA_963709755.1. GTDB lineage: Bacteria > Desulfobacterota > Desulfobulbia > Desulfobulbales > Desulfocapsaceae > Desulforhopalus_A. The sequence goes on along the minus strand of CAVPXO010000001.1, from coordinate 263,976 downwards.
GAGGCCTTTGATATTCCCTCAACCCTTGATATTGCTTTGCGCCTTCATCCTAAAGCCACTCGGTTTGTGGTGATTAATGATCAGACCCTCACCGGTAAATCAAATATAGAGTTATTTCAGAAAGCCATGAAAACCATCGCCAGGCCAATGGAACTTCTCTTACTTGATAATCATACCATGGCTGAAGTGCAGGACGAGGTAAGCAGGCTTGACGAAAAAGATATAATTGTATGGCTGACATTTACGGCTGACCGGGAGGGAAACTATTTTTCTTTCAGACAAAGTGCCAGAATGATTTCAGGAGCCAGTAAAGCCCCTCTGTATTCTTTTTGGGATTTTCATCTGGGCTATGGCATTGTAGGCGGGCGATTGGCCAGTGGCTATTTTCAGGGCAGAAAGGCTGCGGAACTCGCCTTAAAGATCCTTGGGGGTGAACCTGTCGGGGATATTCCTGTGGTGACCGACAGTCCGAACCGATACATGTTCGACTTCGTGCAGCTTGAAAGGTTTAATATCGATCAGAAATTGTTACCTCCGGACAGCGTTGTCATCAATAGACCTCTTAACTTCTATTCTCATTACAAAGTTATCGTCTGGGGTATTCTTGCCGGTTTTCTTGCTCTGTCTCTGATCATAATGCTTCTGTTGGTCAATAATTCCAGCCGCAGATCAGCCAATATTGAAATAACCCTAACGAAAAACCGTTTCAAAAGGATTTTTGATGATGCATCGGTGGTTTTATTTGAGGCAGAGTTTAATGACTTTTATGAAGAACTGGAGAAATTGAAAAACACGGGTATCGCTCATCTTCATTCCTATTTTGCCAGGCAGCCGGAAGAGCTGCAAAGGGTGGCAAAACTTGTACAAATGCAGGATTGTAACAGGGCGGCGTTAACTCTTTATGGTGCAGCAAGCAGAGAAGAACTGTTTCTCGCTATAGAAGATGGTTTATCTGTGCTCTCTATCGACGGGTTCAATAAAATTATTGAGGCTATTGAGAGTGACGTCCCGCAGTTGGAGTGGGAGACAGTCAATCTCAGGCTCAACGGCGAGCAAATGCATGTTCTGATAAGCATGAAGCTGGCCGGTGCCTCAGGAGATTCACGGGCAATAATTATCAGTGTAGTCGATGTCACCGAACGAAAGCGGTATATTGAAGAACTGCGAATGAGTGAGAACCGATTCAGGACACTTTTCGACAGCGCTGCCAGTGGTATTGCAATGCTGGATCTTGATGGTAATTTTCTGCGGGTCAATGAAGCATGTTGCAGCATGTTTGGTTACTCACGACAAGAGCTGGAGCAAAAAAACTGGCGAGACATTACCCATTCCGATGATATCCATGTGACCAGGTCTTTAATTACTGATCTGCTGGAAGGTAAGCCGATCGGTTCATTGGAAAAAAGGTACATTCATAAGGATGGCAGAATTGTCTGGACCCTGCTTAATGTTGGCCTGAATATCGATCACGCTGGTAAGCCACTGAATTATGTAACGCAGATGCAGGATATTACCCAGATAAAAATTGTTCAGGCGCAAATGCATCTCAAAGATGAGAGATATCGACAGTTGTTCGAAGCCGATCTCAGTGGATTCTATATTGCCGAACCTGGCGGAAAGGTGCTGCTTTGTAATCAGGTTTTTGCAGGAGTCCTTGGCTATTCAACCGTCGCTGAAGTCGTAGGGCAAAATGTTGCACCATACTATCGTAATTCGGAATTCTGGTCCAGGTTGGTTGAGGATCTGCGGCAAAGAAAAAAAATTGAGAGTAACGAAGTAGAACTTTTGCGGAGTGACGGCAGGAGTCTGAGCATTTTATTCAATGCCATAGGACGATTCGACGGTAATGGCCAATTGTTGGAGATTCAGGGCCATATGATAAATATCTCCCGTCTGAAAAAGTTAGAGACTCAGCTTGTCAGAGCGCAAAAAATGGAGGCTATGGGCCTTATGGCCGGTGGGGTAGCTCATGATCTGAATAATATCCTCTCCGGTATTGCCGGTTATCCTGAATTGATGCTGATTACGCTGGATGAAGACAGTCAACTAAGAAAACCCCTTGAATCCATTAGAGAATCCGGTCTGCGAGCAGCCGCAGTTGTTGCAGACCTGTTGACGGTGGCAAGAAGCGTTGCAAATGTTAGAGAGGTTCATGATTTACATGTCCTGACAAAAGAGTATCTCAACTCGCCGGAATGTTGGCAATTTCGTTCTCTTTTTCCGCAGATCTCCGTGGAGTTTGAGAGCAATGTTACTGGAGCAATAATCCTCTGTTCCCCTATCCATATCAAAAAGTGTTTGATGAATTTGGTAACCAATGGTTTGGAAGCGATAGAAGGGAATGGCAGGGTGGTGGTTAAAGTATCGGAACAAACTGTCAGCGAAAGCTTCGACGGTGATGTTTTTTCTGAGTATCTGGTATTAAGTGTATATGATAGCGGGCTGGGTATCTCGGAGGAAGACAGGAGACATATCTTTGAGCCATTTTACACCAAAAAGGTGATGGGCAAGAGCGGCACCGGCCTAGGGTTAGCCGTGGTATGGAACACAGTTCAGGACCATGACGGAAAAATTAAGATTGACAGTAATGGGCAAGGAACTACTTTTAATCTCTTTTTCCCAAGGCATGTTGAGGTGGCTTTAGAATCAAGGAAAGAGCATGAGGCTATTTCACTTATGGGAATGGGTGAGCAGATTTTAGTGGTAGATGATGAACCGGTATTACGGGACCTGGCATATCAAACTCTTTCGTCTCTTGGGTATCAGGTAGATGCAGTCAATAGTGGCGAGGCCGCCCTTTTGTTCATGGAAAGGAAAAAAGTAGATCTTGTTCTGCTTGATATGTTCATGGAACCGGGAATCAATGGCTGTGAGACGTATGAGCGAATCATAATGAAATACCCGGGGCAAAAGGCGATCATTGTCAGTGGCTTTTCCAAGAGCGATGATGTTAAGAAGGCCATGCAACTCGGAGTTGGCAGTTTTATTGAAAAACCGTATTCAATCGAACAGCTTGGCAGAGCGATTAAGGAGTTGCTTTGGTCTACCCACTTGAGGGAAGACAAGCCAGAGAATGAAGGCTGAACATGAGTGGAGTGCATCTACTGATGGTTGTGTTGGTAAATCTGGCCTGGGGGGTTAATTTTATCGCGGGGAAGATTGGTTCAGAAGTATTTCATCCTCTCTTCTTTACTGCTCTTCGTTTTTTGTTCCTGCTTCTGTTGATGCTTCCTTGGCTGAAACCGGCACCGGGATATATGAAGCCACTCTTAAGGGTGGCTTTTCTATTAGGTGTCTTGCATTTCGGGATGATTTTTATCGGCTTGAACGCTGGGGGAAACATTGCCTCTATCGCCATCACTACGCAGCTTTATGTTCCATTCTCAGCCATACTTGCTTCATTGTTCTTACGGGAGAAAATATGTGTAGCATCCATTCTTTCGATTGCTTTGGCCTTTGGTGGAGTGATGGTAATTGGCTTTGATCCGGTCGTCTTCAATCACCTTGATGCAATTTTGTGGGTGGCTGGTGCGGCATTTGTAATGGCCGTGGCAACAATTCTTATGAGGCAATGCCCAAATCTCGGGGTATTCAGGCTTCAAGCATGGATCGCGGTGGTTGCTTTACCGTCTTTGCTGCTTTTATCGTTGATTTTTGAATCCGGTCAGGTCGGAATTCTGTCAACCGTAAGTATAATTGACTTATGGACGCCACTCTATTCAGCGGTTGGAGCTTCCATTGTCGGGCACGGAATTGTTTATTACCTGCTAGGAAGGTATCCCGTTTCCATTGTGACACCTCTGCTTTTACCGACCCCTATCATTGCTTCTCTGCTGGGTGTAGTCGTCTTTGGCGATCTCCTGGGATGGAAAATGATCATTGGAGGAATCATGACTCTTCTTGGGGTGCTAATGTTATTGAAACCACCAGGAAAAATAAAAGCAGGTTAATATTTGAGACACCATCAGGGGAAACTTCGGACAAGTTTTTTCCTGATGGTGTGCATTGCCTGCTAGAGTTGGGGGAAAGTCAGATTAAAACGTTCACATAGATCAGGCACGCTGGAAAAATCCATGTCAAGGGAGTACTTCTTGTTGATCTCTTGAAATTTCTCCAGGTTCCCCCAGGATGCTGCAATCTCCCTGAAAAAATTTTCAAAACCTGCAGGCGAGATGATCTCTATGATCTCACATTCCAGGTCGCCGGCGTTCCAGAAAGTGTGCCATTGATGACGTGGTTTGAAGAGCCAGGTACCTGCTTCAGCAAAGAATACATCATCGCCCAGCATCGCACCAAGTCTGCCTCGAATGACGAATGACAGTTCGTCCTCATTATGGTGGTAATGTAATGGCGCTGCCAGAGCATGGGGGGCCATTGGGTGATGGACTACAGAAAAACGCCGATCAGTGTCTTCTCCATTTATTTTCCACTGGACGGAGAGACCGCCGAAATCAAAACCTGGAGTTTCCGATGAGGGAATAATCATTTTATTTATCATGTGTTTCTCCTTTATATTATCACGGACATCGCCAGAAGCGGTATCCCATTAAGCCTCTATGGTTTAGTGGCGGTAACCGGAGAACCGTTACAAAACAATATTCACTCTTCCCGATAACGTCGAAAAAACTGTGTGAATGAGGAAAGGGAAACTGAACAACAGTTTTACCGGCCGGAAGTATGAGGGGTTCTTCGGGTGGAAAAAAGTTATTTCAGGAAATTTTGGAGAGGACTGCTGAGGGTGTCTGGATATTTTTCTATCGTCAGTACCCTGTCTTCTGCTGCAACAACCCCTCTATCAACTTGTCCGTGGTTGAAAAGCAGGGTAAATAACAGCCAGCCATAGCAGAGTACTGCCAGAATTGCCACAAAAGGTACAAAATATCCGAGAGGACAGAGAATGAATACCGTCAGCCAATGGAGCATTATCACGTTTTGCGAGTGGAGTCGAATGGGGAAGTCACCATGTCTGCTGATAACTGCAAGGCCACTGAGGTTCCAGCCGTAGAGTGCTGTAAAGGCGTGCATTCTTAAGAGAGGCAAGGCTTCTTGTGGATTGTACGAGCGAGAGAAAGCCAGCAGGATGTAAAGTATCCCGGTAACGGAGGTAATCAGTAAAAAGAGAATGCCGGAAGTGAGAAAGGCTTTTTGCTGCAGATTGATACCTTGTTTCCAGTAGAGATGGAGTACAAGGGAAACTGCCAGAAAAAGAATTAAAGCTATTGCTACTTGCGGAATATACCAGTTTGCCAGGATAAAGAGAAAGAAGATAATCACCCCAAGATTGATCACCCAGAACGACAACTCTTTGAAAAAATGGGTTGGTGGACTACTGTTATTTTTCATAAGAGCAAAGATCACAGACATGCTGATTAGAGAGACGGGGAAGGAAAAACCGAGGAAAAAAGTATCAAGTGTAAGCTTTTCCAGGGTTACCCAATGACCGAATTGGCTGTTGAGAATGGCGAGGCTGGAGATGAACAATGCCAGGGAAAGGCAAAGGAGTGATGCCTGGTGAAATTTTCTGGAAGTACTTTCCTTGCCTGAAAAAAGGGCTCTTGGCAGGCAAGTTCCAAAATGGTCAACCCGGACGGTTTCGATAATCATTGCAAGCAACAGAGGAATTATCAGGGTCGGTTCATACCAGCCCATAAAGGCACACAGTGCAAAGGTGATAGACAGCAACAGGAAAGCCACGCCTTTTTTGCTTAATTGTTGTGTGTCTTCTGTGAAATAGACCAGCAGAGTGCCACCGGTGCACAGATTAAAAAGAAAAATGTGCAGGCGTTCAAAATTCATCACCCCCACCGGTATAAGGTGATGGAGGAAACCACAGGTCATGGCTATTGTCATAATCAGCCACAGGGTAATCTTGAAATACCGGTTCACTTTCCTTGCACCGTGTCCCTATTTAATCCATTAATTATTTTGTCCCTATTCTTTACCAAGCAGACTTGTCAACGCCGTTTTCAGGGTAGGGTGCCTGAACCTGAAGCCTGAATCCTTTAGTTTTTCTGTAGAGACACGACATCCCGACAGTAATATTTCTGAGGCCATCTGTCCATATATCATCTTCAAAAACCAACCCGGCAGGGGAAAGAGCAGTGGGCGCCCTGTGATATGTGCCAGAGTCTGCATGAATTCAGCATTTGTTACCGGATTCGGCGCCGCAATGTTTAAAGGGCCTTCAAGCAAGGGGCAACTAATGGTGTGGAGTATGACCGAGACCATATCATCCATGCTAATCCAGCTAATATATTGCCGGCCGGTTCCGAAACGACGAATAAAACCAAATGGGGAGGTGGCGAGAATTCGCTGCAATGCTCCTCCCCGGGGAGTGAGCCCAATACCCAGTCGCAGGAAAACGGTTCGGATGCCGGCGTCTCTTGCTGGTTTTGTGCCCTTTTCCCAGAGCCTGCAGACCTCTGAAATAAAATCGTTTCCCGGCGGATTTGTCTCGTCTGTCACCCGGTCCAGGCAGTTACCATAAAAACCCACTGCCGAGGCGCAGAGAAAAACCTTTGGTACATTTTTCCGGGCGGCAAGTGTGTGGGCAAGCAGCCTTGTTCCTTTTATCCGACTGTCGATCACTCGGCATTTTTTTTCTTTTTTCCACCTGGACAGACCAATATATTCCCCCGCCAGATGGATGACGGCATCGAGTTCGGGGAGATCGCTTTCGTTCAATATACCTTTTGCCGGATCCCAGAAAATCTCACCTTCACCAGGATTCGGATGTCGCCGTACCAGTGTGTAGACCTGATGACCTCCGGTTGTCAAAAGCGGCAGCAGAGCACGGCCGATCACCCCGCTCGCCCCGGTTATCAGAATCCTGAGAGGAACCGTGCTGCAGCGTTTATGCAGTTCGATATCCTCTGTAAGCAGTGCCTGTCGGTGGTCAAATAGTTTTTGCAGATTTCTGCTGACATGATCTTTGATACATCGCGGAAGAAAGCGGTGACCAGGCAGGGAGTAGTGTATTTGATCGGTTAATGACGAACCGTTCCCGGACTGTTCGAAATAATGGGCGTGGGACCAGCTGGCAAAAGGGCCTTCCTCCTGGATGTCCCTGAACATCTTTCCAGGTATGTTTTCAACATGACGTGCTCGGAAGCGATATGGGAATGGGCCAAGGTGCATTTTAAGCTCAACCGTACTGCCAGGTTCCAACTCTCCATGCCTGGCAACTATTGAAATATTTTGCCATGGCGGCAGCAGTCGCTCCAGCGCGCCTTTTCTGCTGTGCCAGCTGTACAATTCCTCGACTGAGCAGGGATATTCGGATTGATGTCTGAAAAGCGTCGAGTAATTGTCTTTATGCATTGAGGTAAGTCCCAGTCTGCTAGACGCCCAGATATCTGGATCTTAGGTGAGGGCTGGAGCGTAACTCTTCGGTGGTGCCATGCCAGGCAATACTACCTTTCTCCATGATATAATGATGATCGGCTATCGCCAGTAGTGCCTCAATGTTTTTATCAACGATGAGAATAGCTAATCCTTTGTTCTTCAGTATATTCAACCCTCTCCATATCTCCTTGCGAATCAGTGGTGCCAGGCCTTCGGTGGCTTCGTCGAGAATCAACAATCTCGGATTGATCATCAGAGCCCTGCCCACAGCCAGCATCTGTTGTTCACCACCTGAAAGTTGGTTGCCATAGTGGTCTAGACGCTCGCCAAGTCTTGGGAAAATGGTCAGGATGTCATCCAGGCAGTATGGCTGAGGGGACCGCTGGTAATTGGAGGCCGTGGCGATGATATTTTCGCGGACCGTAAGATTGGGGAATATCTGCCGTCCTTCCGGCACCAGCCCAATTCCAAGGCGGGCAATTCTATAGCTCGGGAGCTGATGTGTCTTCTTACCCAGGAACTGGATGGAGCCCGAGTGTATCGAAGTCAGGCCCATGATCGATCGAATAGTACTGCTTTTTCCCATGCCGTTCCGACCGAGCAGTGTGACCACCTCTGACACACCAATGCTGAGAGAAACCTCGAAGAGAGCCTGGCTTGCTCCATAAAAGGTGTTGATGTTATCTACCTTAAGCATCAACCTTCCTCCCCCAGGTAGGCAGCCCGAACTTCCTTGTTTTGCCTGATCTCATCGGGAGTCCCTGTTACCAGATTTTCGCCATACACCAATACTGTCACTTGATCGGCGAGCGCGAAAACAACATCCATATCGTGTTCGACCAGGAAAATGGTGAGTTTTCCCTTGAGTTTGCCGATAAGTTTGCAGAGTTCTGCGGTGCCACCAGGCCCCATCCCGGCCATTGGTTCATCCAGGATTAAAAGCTCAGGTTTTCCGACCATTGCCATACCAACTTCCAGCTGTCGTTTCTCCCCATGGGAAAGGTGGGATGCCCTCAGATCGGCACGATGGAGAAGGTCGACCCTTTCCAGTGCGGCCACAAGTTCGCTCTTCACCGGCCGGGACCGTCTCCAGTGTCCAATAAATCTAAAATTGTGGCCGGAGTGAGCACAGATGGCCAGGCTCATGTTTTCTGCAACTGTGAGGTTTTCGAAAATATGGGTGATCTGGTATGATCTGCCTATGCCAAGCCGGGAACGCTGGTATGTTTTCAGCCTGGTAATGTCGATACCTTTAAACAGTATGTTGCCTGAATCCGGAAGAATATCACCGCTTAGCTGGTTGACAAGCGTTGTCTTGCCTGCACCATTTGGACCTATCAGGGCATGAATATGGTTCCTGGACACACTGAAGGAAAGGTCGCATGTAGCCTGTACCGCACCAAACGATTTACAGAGCGCAGTGACCTGGAGCAGTTTCTCAGACATCCTTGCTCTTACCTCCGACTATAAGCCCGAAGAGCCCGCGTTTGGCAAAAATAACTGCCAGGACGAGGGCCGGACCCATATAAACCATCCAGTGTTCAGTGTACATCCCCAGCCCTTCCTCGAGCAGGAGAAAAACGGCGGCACCGAGCACCGGACCAAAAAGAGTCCCCAGACCGCCCAGCAGGACCATGACCATCAGTTCACCGGAGAGTGTCCAGTGCATCAGGCCGGGACTGACATACTCCGTTTGATTGGCAAGCAGCGCTCCGGCCAGACCTGCACCACCGCCTGCGATCATAAAGGTGATAAGTTTATAGCTGTTGGCATGTATTCCCAGGCTCTTGATTCTTCGATCATTGTTGCCGGCACCCCGGAGGATGAGACCAAATCTGGAATTGACGAGCCTGTAGCTAAAAATGAGAAAGAGACCAAGTGCTCCGAGGCAAAGATAGTAGAAATGAAGATCGTTAGTCAGGTCAAGGCCAGGAAAAGAATTTCTTGAAGTGATTGAAAGTCCATCGTCTCCACCATATTTTTCCAGCGAAATAAAAAAATAGTAGAGCATCTGTGCAAAGGCCAGGGTGATCATAATAAAGTGCATCCCCGTGGTACGCAGGCTGAGAACACCTATGATAAAAGCCGCGAAGGCCGCTGTGAGTATTGCTGTCGAAAGAGCAAACAATCCGTTTGCGCTCCCTGAAAAAATGAAAGGGAAGGTGAAAAGTGGCGTTGCCTCAACGCTGTGAAAGTGTAAAATTCCTACCACGTAGGCTCCAATTCCTACGAAAGCGGCATGGCCGAGGCTGATCATCCCACTGTATCCCAGAAGCAGGTCAAGACTTACAGCAGCCAGGGCGTATATAACAATTCTGCTGCCAAGTGAAATCAGGTAGGGCTCACCCGTAAGCTGCGCCACAATGGGCAGGAGCAAGAAAATGAGAGCCCCGCAGGTTAATGTCAGTATTTTTCTTTTGGACATAGCCATCATGCATGGGCAGGAAAGAGGCCACGGGGTTTCCAGACGAGGATGGCAGCCATAAGAATGTATATTGCCATCGAGGCAAGAGAAGCGGCAAGGCTCTCTGCAGTCGATGCATGAAATACCAGTCGGAGGATGGCAGGGAGAAATGCCCGGCCCATGGTGTCAACCATGCCGACCAGCAGTGCTCCGGCTACTGCCCCCCGGATAGAGCCGATACCGCCAATAACGATAACCACAAAGGTGAGGATCAGGATGCTCTCTCCCATTCCTGATTCTACAGCCAGGATAGGTCCGGCCATAACACCGGCAAGACCAGCCAGCAGTGCCCCCAAACTAAAGACCAGGGTGTAGAGCAGGTTGATGTTGACCCCCAGTGCACCGACCATGTCTCTATTGGAGGCACCCGCCCTGATTTTCATTCCAGCCCTGGTTTTAGAAAAAAGCAGCCACAGGGAGACAGCAACAAATAGCCCTACCCCGATAACCGCCAGACGGTAGATGGGGTAGGGCAAGCCTGGCAGGATTTCAACACTGTCAGCCAGCCATCCGGGAACATCCATGAACAGCGGCTGTCTCCCCCATATAATCTGGGTGAGTTCATTGAAAAACATGATCAACCCGAAGGTGGCCAGCACCTGATCGAGATGTTCACGCTTGTAAAGATGGCGTAGAATGACGACTTCAACTGCAGCCCCCACCAGGGCCGCAGCTCCCAGTGCAGCAAGAATAGCCAGAAGAAAGGAGCCTGTCTGAGCTGCAACTGTTGCGCCGACATAGGCTCCGATCATATAAAAGCTGCCATGGGCCAGGTTAATGACCTGCATGATGCCGAAAACCAGGGTAAGACCAGCCGACATCAAGAAAAGGGTGATGCCCAGCTGCAGACCGTTGAGTACCTGTTCGATAATAAGGAGCATAACAAAGGGTCCCTCTCGGGACCCTGGAAAATCTACATTTTACAGTCTTCCGCGTAAGCATCCACGTGGTTGGTAAAGACCTTCTTTATCGTCTTGTTGGTAAAGCCATTTTCAGTTTGAACAACTTCCCGGATATAAATATCCTGTATGGGATGTTGGTTTTTACCAAAAGAGAAATTGCCTCGAACGGAATCGAAATCAGCTTTTTTCAAAGCAGCCCGGAAGGCATCCATGTCATCTGTTCCACCGGTGGCCTTCAACGCTGAAGCTATTAACCTCGCTGTGTCATAACCCTGGCTGGCATAGAGGGTAGGCGTTCTGCCATATGCTTTTTTATAGGCGGCGACAAACTGGATGTTTGCAGCGTTATCAAGATCATGGGTCCACTGTGAGCCATTTTTGACACCGAGTGCAGCAGCACCGACGGCACCAAGAAGCCGTTCATCAAAGGAAAAAGCCGGTCCATATATAGGAATAGTCTTATTGAGTCCGGCCTGGGCATACTGCTTGACAAAATTTATTCCCATCCCGCCCGGGAGAAAGAAGAAAACAGCTTCGGGAGCTGCGGCGCGCAGCGCGGCCAGTTCCGGGGCGTAATCAGACTGACCAAGTTTGGTGTAGACCTCGCCGGCGATAGTGCCTTTATAGTACCGTTTAAAGCCAGCAAGATGATCTTTTCCAGCTGGATAGTTGGGGGCAATCAGATAAACACTTTTGTGCCCGGCTTCAGTGACATACTGACCAACAACTTCATCAAGGTTATCGTTTTGATAGGAGACGCTGAAATAATTTGGGTTGCATCCGGCACCGGCGAGTGCGGAAGGTGCCGCGTTGGCGCTGAGGTAAATCACTCCATCTTCTATGACCTTGGGGACTACAGCCATGGCAACGTTGGAGAAGACAATCCCGGTCATGATTTTAATATTGTCCTTTTTTATGAATCTCTCTGCAATTTGCTTTCCTTTTTCCGGTTTACGGCCATCATCTTCCACCAGGAGGTCCACAGGGACACCTCCCAACTTTCCACCTTCCTGGTCAATTGCCAGCTTGAAGCCGTCACGAATATCCTCCCCTAGATATCCTGCCTTGGTGGTTAAGGTTGTCACCATGCCTATTTTAACCGGTTCTGCACCGTAACAGAATGTTGACATCAGAATGCCCACACCCATAAGTCCCATCATAAGCTTTTTCATACTCTCTCCCTTTACTGGTTGATACAGCAAGCGTCTGGTATTGTTCCAAGCCGAGAGACTACAAAGAAACTATAGGAAAATGCAAGAAAAAATGTCGAATAGTTTACGAACTCCGACTATTCTGCAGTGGGATTGAATTTACATTATTTTACCATCTTTGCAGGATTATATCTGTTGGAGATCTTTTTCTTACTTCTTTTTTTTGCCAGGGCCAGCCGGCCGGCAGCAGCACGTTTTTCTGCTTTAGCGATGAGCTGCTGATGAATGCAGATATCACCTTTTTCATTGGCGGCACGAAGTTGCTTGTAGGAACCATCACTCTGCATTTCCCATACATTCCTGGTATTTGTCAGTTGAAGGTCAAGCAATTCACGGAGAAGGGTCATATGTTGAGGGGATGTAATAGGGGTGCACACTTCAACCCTGCTTTCCAGGTTGCGTTTCATAAGATCCGCAGAGCCAATGTAATACTCTTCGTTACCGCCATTTTTAAAATAAAAAATACGGGTATGCTCCAGAAATCTGCCGACCAGGGAAACAACCCTGATATTTTCCGACAATCCTCTGATGCCCGGTCGCAGTCGACAGGAGTCCCGAACGATTAGATCCGCATGGACGCCTGCCTGGGAAGCGCGATACAGTGCCTCGACTATATCCCTGTCTACCAGTGCATTGGTTTTGAATTGAATGAGACCTTTATTGCCTTTTTTCTGTTGGTCAATCTCTCTTTCTATTTTGCTGAGCAGAGCTTTTTTTAACATCTTAGGTGAAGGCAAAATCTTGGTATAACGCCGCATTGGGGTGTAGCCGCTGGTCAGGTAATTAAAAAGCTCTGTCAGGTCGGCACCAATATCAGGATCGCAGGTAATAAGACCAAGGTCGACGTAGCTCCTGGCTGTTCCGGCATGATAATTACCTGTTCCAATATGGGTGTATCTGCGCAGGCCATTATAATCTTTTCTGATAACAAAAATGAGTTTGGAGTGCGTTTTCAAGCCGACGACACCGTAGGTGACATGTATACCAGCTTCTTCGAGAAAACCAGCCCATCTGATATTAGCCGACTCGTCGAATCTTGCCATGAGCTCGACAACAACAGCGACCTGCTTACCGTTCTGCGCTGCGTCGATCAGGTATTGGATAATTTTGGAATCCTTTGCTGTACGGTAAAGAGTCATTTTTATGGCCATTACCTTTGGATCGATACTTGCCTCTCTTAAAAACCGTTCAACCGAGGTATCAAACGATTCATAGGGATGTTGCAGGAACACATCTCCGTGCTCACGGATTGTATGAAAAATGTTCGGATCGTCGCCAAGGAGCTCGGGGTTATCCACCGGGTGATGTTGAGCAAAGTGCAGATCCGGTCTGTCTATTGCGGCGATTTGGGACAGGTCTCGCAGACCGAATATACCGTCTACGATATAAACATCTTTTTCTTCATCGACGCCGAGTTCAGCCGCCAGTTTCCCTTTATGCAGATCGAGCATGTCGCTGCCGACTTCGAGCCGGACGATTTCAGCAAATTTTCTGTCTCGCAATGCAGACTCAATCATCAACAGCAGGTCATTGGCCTGTTCCTCATGTCTCTCGGTAATTGCGTTTCTGGTCACTCGAAAGGTTTCGCAGGTTTCAACTTCCATTCCGGGAAGAAGGAGTTGCAGGTTGTTCGCGACCAGGTCTTCAAGAAGAATATAAATATGTTCCTTGCCGATTCGGATAAATCTGGGCAGATCTGAACTGGTTGGAATTTTAATACGATTGAGGAAACTGTGGTCGCTGTCAGGATACCGGACACTCACCAGCAGATTGATAGATAAGTTAGAGATGAAAGGAAAAGGATGGGCTGGATCCATACCCTGAGGGGTGAGCAGTGGGTATATTTCATTACAGAAATAAAGGTCTATCGCCTCTTTTTGCTCTTTGTCGAGATCTTTATATTTTTTTATTCTAATACCTTTTCGGGGCAGCAATCGCAGGAGTTCATTTTCGAGAAGCAGTTGCTGGTCGAGAATTTCACGGACTGCCTTATGACAGATATCAATCTGTTCCTGAGGCAGGCGGCCATCAATGGAAAGAGTCTTGACGCTGGCACCGACCATTTGCTTAAGACCGCCAATCCTTTTCATGAAAAATTCATCCAGATTCGAACCCACGATAGCGAGAAAAAAGACCCTTTCCAACAGAGGATTACGTGCATCCTGACCCTCGTGCAGCACTCTTTTGTTGAACTCAAGCCAGGACAATTCACGGTTCAGAAACCACTCTGATGACTGCAGCTCGAAGATGGCTTGAGTTTCCTGATTATCGGGGCTTGTTTCCGCTGTCTTTTTATTGTTTTTGGTTGTCATTTTATATTTGGTTATTTGAGCCGGAGGTGCCGGTGGATGTAACATGTTGTTTCTGCACCTGGTATAATAAATATATATGGTAGCAGATCTTTCACTGAAAAGAAACACCAGCTCGCACTTCTCATACACAAATGAGGGGATAATGTATAATTACCTCTCTCGCTTTTCCAATGCATTGGATTGCCATGAGAATCTACGTGTGCTACAGTGACGCCATGACCAAAACACCGGTCAAAGAGCGCAAGGTCAGCATTCCGGAATAAGATGAATCGCCGGTAATTAATAGAGTAACGATACAAAATAAAGAGTTTGAACTGTCATGGATCATTTCACCTATCTCATTCCATCAGCATTTAGTCACGGAAAACTCCAAAAAAACTTACCAAAATCTCCCAATTACAAGATATCACTCCAAAAAGGTGAAAAAACAGGAGGTGTCCTTCTGGACACCTTCAACTTTAAGATGTTTCAGTCGGCCCAAATGCTTTTTCAGGCAGGAAAAATGTTGATCCTGATGGATCTGCGAACCGGCAGGCAAACTGAACAGGCTGCAGTTGAAAACTGGAATTTTGCCGGTGATCTGCCCGATGGTCCGATTGCTTCTTTTTTGGGAAAAGCTTCAAGTCTACGGGCATTTCTTCCGGTAACCAAGGTCGAACTCCGTTTTGATCACGGTCTTCTGCTTGACAACGAAAAAAAGACCCGCGCTCGATTTCATATACTGTTCATTTGCCATGGGCGAAAATCAGTCGGGATCGGAACTGCTGAATATCTGCGTGGATACGATCCGGCATATGCTGATCTTTGCTTGGGGTTGGAAAATACAGGAGCAAAAAAATGTCAGGATATAAGCCAGGTGTACGAGTCATTAGATATTACGCGAGGGAAAAACAAAGACGCGCAAAATGTTCAGCTTAATTCTGAGGCACCTGCAAAGGAAAGTGCCAGGATTATAATCAAGGCATTTCTAGAGACCGCTCGACTTAACGAAGATGGCATTGTTGCCGATTACGACACGGAATTTCTTCATGACTACCGTGTCAGTTTGCGTAAGGTCAGGTCAGTACTGAGTCTTTTTAAAGGAGTAATCAGCCCGGAAGACACTGCGAGCCTCAAACAGGATTTTGCATTTCTCATGCAGGAAACCAATAACTTACGAGATCTGGATGTCTACCTGTTGAAAAAAGAAGAATATTTCAACATGATACCGAAAGATACCCATGAAGGTTTGAATATCTTGTTTAAGTATTTTGCCGTGGAACGTGAAAAAGAGCAAAAAAGGGTGAGTAAGGTTCTTCGAAGTAAAATCTACCTGACAGAAATTGGCAGACTGAAAAATCTGTTTACAGATGCATTGGTTCTTACCGCTGGTCCACGAGCAGAGGAAAACTCTCTGGATTTTGCCTGCAGGTTAATTCTGAAACGATACAACAAGGTGTGTAAGATCGCGCGTAGCATAGACGAAAAAACGGAGGATGGGACCATTCATCAGCTTCGGATCAATTGCAAAAAGCTCCGTTATCTGATGGAGTTTTTTGGACCTCTTTTCCCGGAAAAAGAGATTAAAACGCTGATCAAGTCTCTTAAATTGTTGCAGGACAATCTTGGGAACTTCAATGATTATGTCGTCCAGCAAACATTTCTCAGGCAGGTTTTGAGCCAGAAAATGAGTTATTTTGCAGGGCGGGAATTAAAAGTAGCCGAAAGTATCGGGGCACTTACCGCCATGCTTTGTCGACTTAAAGAAAAAGAGAGACTGCGGGTGATGAAAAATTTAAACCTCTTTGACAGTCAGGAGATCAGTTCAATTTTCACAAAATTATTTCATACCGAGGAAGATGTGAATGAAAGTAATAGCCTGTTACAGTAATAAGGGAGGCGTTGGTAAAACTGCTACTTCCGTGAATCTAGCCTATGCCAGTGTCATGAGAGGGAGACGAACGCTGTTGTGTGATCTTGACCCCCAGGGTGCCTCAGGCTTTTATTTTAGGGTCAAGCCTTCGAAAAAGCTTCAGAATAAAGCATTTTTTAAAGATGTGAAAGGGCTTGTGGCTGCTATTCGCGCAAGTGATTTTGATAATCTCGACCTGTTGCCGGCAAATTTAACTTTTCGAGACTTCGATATTTTTCTGTCGCGGATGAAAAATAGTCGCTCCCGTTTGAAAAAGGCTCTGAGGGAGGTTGACAGTGATTATGACATCATTATTCTGGACTGTCCTCCGAACATATCTCTTCTTTCTGAAAATGTTTTCAAAACTGCCGATAAAATTGTTGTTCCTGTTATTCCGACAACTTTGTCCGTGCGAACATTTGAACAGCTTAATGATTTTTTTAAAGAAAATGGTTATCAACGTAAAAAATTACTGCCGTTCTTTTCAATGGTGCAAAAGAGCAAAAAACTGCACAAAGAAATCATGATCTCGTTGCGAAAAAATCATAAGTGCCTGCTCAAAAACTATATACCATTTTCTACCGAAATAGAGAGGATGGGTATTCACAGGGCTCCGGTTTCAACATATGCAGGCAAGGATTTTGCTGCAAAAGCCTATGATAAAATCTGGAATGAGATTGAAGATAAAGCAAAAATCAGAAAATAGACTTTGATCAAATAATTTAATACTGAGATAATTTGGAAATCACTGGCTGTGTTGTGCGCCAACCCTCCGACCATTGATGGATCTGACTAATGTA
The DNA here is from genome assembly GCA_963709755.1 of uncultured delta proteobacterium. Classification (GTDB taxonomy): domain Bacteria; phylum Desulfobacterota; class Desulfobulbia; order Desulfobulbales; family Desulfocapsaceae; genus Desulforhopalus_A. The sequence goes on along the minus strand of CAVPXO010000001.1, from coordinate 247,052 downwards.
GCGCCCTTGTTTAAAGAGCTTTGAATTCCAGGTACATTTGAATTGAATTTCTTTTCCCACACTCAATTTTCGAATATCCCTTGGTGAAACATCAAAACCGATACCATTCAAGGAAATATCATAAAGATCTACTTCTATGTAGTCGCTGTCGCCGGTTGACATCAGTACTTTGCCGCTCTGGTGTTCTCGTGGGACCTGTCTGCGGTTTATGTCGCAACTGGTGATTTCTTCACATTTATTACAACGGATGGATCTTTTTCTAACTCCGGACGGAATCGTCACCATCCGCTTGCTCTGACATGCATGGCATTTGAAATGGATTCGTCCACCAATTGCCTGGAAAGTTCTTGTCTTGGCCATATCTTGTCCTTCTGTTATCAAAAAAATAAGAGGATCCCTTTAAGCTGTTTGGCGGCTTGAGTTAGTCTTTAATAACGTATATTCAGGCATTTTTCAACAACCTATCAAAGATCTGAATTTTTGAACGTGCTGAAAGGTCTCTTACAAATTAAAGAAAAAACTTTAAGCGCCTCAAAAAACTGTGATATGATGTCTCCTGTGCAGAATAGGTAATTGATCGTATTTTTTAATAAACAGGAGATAGTTTGTATGTTGTCATTCGTCCAAAACTTTATTCCCTCCAAGGTAAAAACCAAGCTGCTGACAACTCTTGGGGTGCTTATCACATTGATGGTCGCTGTTCCAGGTATCCTTTCCTACAGGACCACACTCAACAATACAAATAAGAACCTGGAAGAGGAATTAAAAGCAAATATTGCACAGGTTCGTAATACGATAAGCATTGAAAGAGCTGAGCAGCTAAGGCTTCTGGCCCATACTGTCGCTGGGATGCCGTCAATTCAGGATAACCTGATGTTCCAGAGCAGGGATGATCTGCAAACTGTGGCGGCACCGCTTTACGAGGGGTTAAAAAAGATAATTGACCTCAATGTTTTCCATTTCCATCTGCCGCCGGCGACATCTTTTTTACGGTTAGAAGAGCCTGAAAAATTTGGTGATGACCTCTCCAGTTTCAGAAACTCGGTCGTTCATGTTAATAAAGATATGCAGGATGCCGTAGGAATTGAGGATGGGGTGGGTGGTTTGTCTATCCTCGCTGTAGTTCCTGTTAATTATCTTAACAAAAAACACGCCGGGTCGGTTGAATTCGGTGCTCCTCTGGATGATAAACTCCTGGAGCATATTAAGGCAACTGTCCACGATGATCTGTCAGTGATTGTTCCGAAGGGGAATGGTTTTAGCTACCAGGCAAAGACGCATAACCTGTCCCTTGCCGAGAATGAAAATCAGTTTTTGGCTACGGTTATGCTTGCCGACGATATCACAATAGAAAGGAAATCAAAGGACGGTCGGGAATTCATGACGGCTTATATGCCGATTCCCGATTATTCCGGCAATAGTGTTGGTGTACTGGCGATACCCAGAGATATTAGTGCCGTTCTTGCTGCTGCTAAAAGAGCGGCGCTGATCTCACTCGGTATCGGTTTGTTTGCCCTTGTGGTGATACAATTCTTTGTTTATTTCCTCTTTACCAGGCTTGTTGACAGGCCAATCAAAAGTCTTAACAGCCTGCTCGAGTCGGCCAGTCGGGGTGATTTATCAAGGGGGGTCGATACCAACTCCATCTTACCTATAAACTGTTCAGAAAAGATGCAGTGTAATAAAAAAGATTGTTCGATGTTTGGCAAAGAAGGTTATTGCTGGGAAGAAGCCGGGTCTGCCGCGGAAAACGTACAATGTCCGCAAATTGTAAGTGGTGAATATTCCTCCTGCAGTGAGTGTAAGGGGGTGTTCAGAAAGGCGGTGCTCGACGAGTTCTCTGAGCTGAGTGTGTACATGCAATCTTTCATTGGAAATGTCAGAACCCTGATAAAAGATGTAAACAGCAACTGTACTAACCTTACCAATTCTTCGCTGGCTTTGGCTGAGATATCTGAAAATATTGATGCTGGATCATCCGATTCTGCGCAGCGAGCAAATGCTGTAGCGGCCGCAACAGAAGAGATGAGTTCCAACATGACCTCAGTCGCCGCCGCAACCGAGGAGGCCTCGGCAAATGTCAATGTGATGACGACTGCCACTGAAGAAATAAGTGCCAGTGTCGGCGATATCCAACGCTCGACCATGAACGCCAAGGAGATCACCGGAGATGCTGTGCTGAAGGCTGCAGATATTTCCGAGAAAGTTGATGAGCTTGGCAGTGCTGCCCAGGATATCGGTAAGGTAACCGAAACAATTGCAGATATCTCAGCCCAGACCAACCTGCTGGCGCTTAACGCCACCATTGAAGCTGCCCGGGCAGGGGAAGCTGGAAAGGGATTTGCTGTCGTAGCCAATGAAATTAAGGATCTTGCCAAACAGACTGCCCAGGCTACAGGGGAAATTAAAAAACGTATTGACGGTATTCAGCACTCCACACATGTAACCGTGACGGGAATTAAAAAAATATCCGATATCATTACAGAGATTGATATCATTGTTTCAGGTATTGCTGTTTCGCTTGACGAACAGAGCGCAACGATGACAGAGCTGACTGCCAATATTGTTCAGGCGGGTGAAGGAATCTCTGAGGTCTCTGAGAATGTAGCCCAGAGTTCCGTAGTTTCCCGGCAGATTTCTACCGATATCTCCGAAGTGAATAAAGCCGTCGGTGAGATCTCCACTGGTACCGGTAAAGTACGTAGAAATGCAGAAGAATTGCAGTTGCTCTCACAGTCTTTGAAAAATCTGATAGAAAAATTCAAAATTTAGCGGTTTTTTGTCAAAGTCTCCTGTCTTACAAGATGAGTTTTTCTTGGACAGGAGACTACCGCGAGTGAAAGCTGTTAGAGCCGGATCTTCTCTTTAAACTCATCTGCTCCCAGGATCAACTTTACCGTACTGAAAGATCCCATAATGGTCCCAATCACCCCTGGAGCCATCACATTTTGTCCGGCAAGATATAAACCTTTTACGGAAGTGCGGTTTAAAAGGGCAGTGGCCAGCGTCTGGCTCGATGAACGGAGCACTCCGTATGCACTGCCACCAGGGCTATTGACCCAGTCACGCATTGTCAATGGTGTGTAGGCATCCAGAATATTTGCCTTAGAGAAGGATCCAAAAAGTTCTTCCGCCTCCTTAATAAGCTCAGACGCATATTTTTCTTTTAATTCATCATAATCTTTACCGCGGCGTCCACTTTTGGTATTTACCCACGGCGCCCACAATTCGTCGTGCCCGGAGGTTAAGATAGACAGCAGGTTGATACCTTTCTTTTCGCTTTTCCGTATTTGATAATATTTGAGATCCGGCACATTACCATCCTGATCGGACTCTACTTTAAAGATGTTGTGAGGGATTTCAGGATGCCTTGCAGCGTCGATTCCGACATGGACCGAAAAAATACCATGAGTGTCCTGCAGGCTGCTTATCCGTTGTCGGTATGAAGGTTTCACATCTGCCGGTGAAAGCATTTGCAAAACAACCTTCGGATGCAATGCTCCGATGACTGCAGGGGCAGTTAGAGTTTCTCCGGTTTGCAATTGGACGCCTTTAACTACCCGTGAATCTACATTGATTCGACGTATTTCAGCGCCGGTAATAATCCTCCCACCTAATGCTTTCAAGCGATCGACAAAAGCATCTGCCATAGCCGAACCATTGCTGTCCAAACGCCACGAGGAAGAGACGTAGGAGGCAAGAGCCATATTGTGATAATAGGCCGGACAGTCATTTAATGGTACACCGATCCAACAGGAAGGGATGGCGAGGACACTGCGTAACCTTGGAGAACATTGGAGATCTTCCAGAATTTGCCCTAAAGGCTGGAGCTGGTCAAGCAGGGAGAAATCATTTTCATTTGAATATAAAAAATTCAGTCCGTGCAGCTGAGCGGCTGCTTTCTGTATGGGAAATATTATGTTATCTATTTTTCCCCATTCCTGCGGAAAGGCCTTCTTGAGATTTTCAGCATAGGCATCCAGTCCCTGAGGCAAATCAAAGGTTGAGGCAGGGCAGCCGGAGGAGTGAAATATATATCGATCGATAATACCGTTTCCGCCAAGTCTCGTAACCGGTATCGCCTTGGTCACCCCAAGGTAATCAAAAAATTTTCGGAGAATTTGACCATTATCGAGAGAACCAAGGTAATGAACCCCTACAGCGCATTCGATTCCTTCACGGGTATAGCTGCGCAGCAGACCGCCCGCCTGGGCATTTTTCTCGAGAACAGTAACGTCAAAGCCAAGTTTGGCAAGTATTATAGCTATGCTGAGGCCACCGATCCCACCACCGACGATTAACACTTTCGGGAATAAAGATGAATGATTTTTCATAATTTAACAGAAGGATAGCTTACTAGCGAATAAGATACTCCCAAAGTGGGCCAGTATATCCACGACTATGCATCTTGCTGACCGTGGCGGCACCTGCACTGCCACCAGAACCGACAACGCAATTGATTCGCTTGCCGACCCGTGCTTTTACAAGTTTTTCGATGGTCTGGTGGTCAATCTCGTCGGCTTTGTAAAAAAGTGGTTCCAGTAAATTTGTGCCTGGGGTAATTTTTTTCTCAGCGAGTGCGATGTCATACAGTCCGGTTCTTGGATAGATCCTGATACCAATGAAAAAAAAGAGCACAGTTTTGTTGAGCTTATCGATGTTATCCAGAGTTTCGGCAACGGTAGCGGGTGATTCTCCCGGACCACCCATGAGAAAATAATGAGCCACATGCAGTCCGGCGTCGAGTGCCTGTCGATGGGCGGTGTAGACATCACCAATACCAAAGGGTTTTCGGTAGGCTTTTAACACTGAATCCGACAGGGATTCGGTGCCGAATTCCACATGGGCAAGCCCTGCATCCGCCAAAATTGAAAAATAGTCTGGAGGGAGCCTGAGAGGTGCAAAAAAACCGCCCCATGGGATAGTAACTCCAGCGGCCTTGAATGCTTCGGCCACGGCAAGACTGTGATTAATGTCAGAATTAAAAGCAGAGTCGGTGATAAAGAAATATCTGGCCCCGGCAGACTGAAGCTCCAGTGCTGTTCGGGCGACCTCTTCCGGTTGGACCAATCTGTGTTTTCGTCCCTCGATATTTGGGTAAGGGCAATAGATACAACGAAAGGAACAGCCCCTTTTGCTCTGCAGGTTGAGCATCCCTCCTTTATCCAGATAGAAACGATTGTGGAGGGCCTGGTCTCGAAAGTCCCGAATTATAGGGCCATCCCATGGAGCTGGAGCCGATTTCTCTGCTGGAGATGATCGGGAAATTACCCCAGGTATCAGTGTTGGATCCAATCCCTCTTTTATAGCCTCAACAAGCAGGCCAAAACGTTCACCCTCCCCGACAATACCGTAATCTGCATCAAGAGTTGAAAGGATTTGTTCCGGCATGATTGTGAAACCGCTGCCGCCGCAGACAATTATTGCTTTGGAGCAGCTTTTCAGCCGAGAGACAACTTTTTTAAATTCGTTAATGAAGTACAGGGAGTCCCCTTCATCGGTGTTGTCTATGTTCCGGCAGGATAAGCCTATGATGTGAGGGAGAAAATCAAGAATAATATTTTCAAGTTGCGATAGGGAGATAACATTGAGGTCAGCGATCCTGACTTCATGTTCCGGCAAGACAGATCCGGCGACATAATCAAGACCTATTGGATATATCGGGTAAGGAATGTTAAGCGTATTGGGTGATATCAGCAGTATTCTCATGGATTTTTCATGATAGAGAGATTTCCATTGCGGTTACATATCGTCCCAGACCCAGAACCAGGATTTTGTTTGCCTGGTCGGTTATGGCAATATCACTGCCCCCTGTCAGAGAACCTGAGATAATTCTTTTGTCAAGAATAGAAGCAGCGAGTACTGCTGCAACAGCGGAAGCAGAGGTGAATTCACCTACAAAATTGCGGTACTCGACAGTGGGGAGAGCAAGGCGTGAAAGCTCCAGAAAGCTGGCCAGCTGTTTTTGTCCCTGACTCTGCATTGCTGCTGGTATTCCTGCTAAAAGGAGTGCATAGCCGCAGGACTTCAGCTTCTCGCCGCCAAGAGAATCGATTAATGCCGCAATGACGTCACTTTTTTCGCTGCTTTGGAAAAAAGGAATGGAGATCGAGCACTTGGAACCCTCTTTAATCCTGTTTATACACAAAGCACCGCCGCCATCGGCAAGAGATGATCCCGGCATGATCGAAGGGTCGAAGAGCGGGGAAAAGGTGTCATGACCTTCGTCCACTCCAAGGAGAAATGCCGGGGTCGCAGTATTTTCGAGCATAAGATCCGCTGCCAGCAGTGCCTGTTCAAAAGAGTAATCACCGCCACTGGCGGTAATATTTGCTCCCGTTGCTCCAAACATAATCGCCACCTGGCTGGCCGGTCCGTTATGTACGGAGCCGACGAAGTCGGTGGGGCTTGGAAACTGCTCTTTGGAATCCCTCAGCCTGGTCAAAAAATCATGGGTTTCGGAAAGAGCCCCCCAGCCGGTGCCCATAAAGACAGCATTTGGTTTTGGGCTGTTCCAGCCTGAGTCCGCATGAGCATTGGCGGCAAGAGATAAAGTCATTTGCGGCAACCGCTTCAGGCGACGTATCAGGCGAGGCGACAGGTTTTTAGAAATAGCCTCAAGTCCTGCTCTACCGGCAACAGGAAGACCTTTACTTATTTTATCCAGAGTCGCAACACTATCTCCTGCCCCGGTGAGGCAGGCATAACCATGAACGGCAAGACCAGTACCCCGAGGCAATACTGGTGATCCCTGGGGAAAGGTATCGGATGTGCCGATCACTATAGAGCCGTTATTGCCGCCAAAGCCAAAGGAGTTGGACAGTACAGCCCCCACGGGACGTTCCAGCGGTAGTCTGAGCGGAGTGAGACCAAGGGCCGGATCGACTGTTTGCAGCCCCGTGTTTCCGGGCATCAGGCCTCGACGGACAGCTATCAGGGATACCACGGCCTCAATTGCTCCGGCTGCGGCCAGGGTATGGCCGGATGCTCCCTTGATGGAGGAAAGCGGTGGCGGAGTGCTGAAAAATCTGCGAACGGCCTTGGATTCGGCCAGATCGTTTTCCCTTGTTCCGGTGCCGTGAAGACTGAGGTAGTCGATATCAGACGGCTCAATGCCGGCATCGGCCAAAGCAGCCTGCATGGCCATGAAAGCCCCTTGACCCTCTGGATGGGGTGCGGCGGGGTGATATGCATCGCAGGAAAGACCGGCACCCAGAAGTTCAGCATAGCAGTTCGCCTGTTTTTCGGTGGTGAGCAGGAGCATGGCAGCGCCTTCAGCAACCGCCATGCCCTGTCGATCTTGATCAAGGGGCTTACAGCCCGCACGGTCGACAAGTTGCAGGCAATGGAAACCAAAGTAAGTCAGACGGCAAAGAGAGTCCGCACCGCCAACCAGGACTGACTTGACCTGTCCACTTCGCAGCATTTGCATGCCCATGGCAATGGCCACGGCGCCGGAAGAACATGCTGTGGAAACAGCAACAGCAGGGCCGGTACAATTGAGCTGCCGGGCAAGGTATTCAGCTACTGTGTTTAAACCATGGTGCCGGTACAGTGTCTTGTCTTGCTCATTATGATTCAGCAGCTGCTCAGTGGTCAGAATACCGCCGGTGGTCGTGCCAAGAATTATTGCTTCCGGAGGCTGGAGGCGGCCGTCCATGGCCTGCAGGGCGGCAATCTCTGCAAGTCTGTGTGTTCTCGGTAATGGCGCCAGCCCATCCAGGCCGTCAACCTGGCCAACCGGCAGGGGATCTCCCTGAAGCAGTGAAAAGACTTGAAGGGGTTTGATCGACGTGCGGTTCCCGCGAAGTGCTTTTTCTGTAGCTGCCAGCCCGCATCCCAGCGAGCTGATTATTCCGGCACCACTGATATAAACACGCTTGAGGTTTAACACGATTCCATGGGAGCGTTTGATCTTATGAATTCAGCGAGATTGGCCAGTGAGGAAAATACTTTTTCTCCGACCTCTTTATTGTTGATGTTGATGCCGTAATCTTTTTCAACCATGACCACCATTTCAAGGACGTCAATGGAGTCGATGCCAAGCTCGCCCCCGACTAATTGGGCATTTGCATCAAAATCTTCCGGTCTTAGATCCTGCAGATTGAGGATATCAATAAGTTTAACCTTAAGTTCTTCTATAAGTTCTGGCATAATTTTTGGATTTTATAGTCAATTGGGTTATATTGTCAAATCCGGTCGTAATGAAGCTTCAATTCGACTCGGTTTGCTGAAGATGTTCGTGATGTCTCATTGAAATATCAACATCTTAACATTGCTACCTGCAAAAGTGCGATGAATTTTTACACGCGTCTATCATATATAACCAACGGGGATTTGTCATCTAATTTGGTGGCGTCTCCCGGTAACGTACAGTATCGTTAATAACAATTTGGTATGAACACGATAACTCTCACCGATTTGACCTTAAATGATCTACTCCCTCATCGTGGTGACATGATGTTTGTGGACGAGGTCCTCGAGGTTGACCACATGCATGCGGTCACACTCTGTCGACCTAAAAAAACCTGGCCAATGGCTGATGACAGAGGAGTGCATCCGCTAATTTTAGTAGAGCTGGCCGCGCAGACCGCAGGAGTGTGCAACGGTTGGGACAGAATTCAAACCAAGGGAATCGATTCGGACAAAATGGGTTGGCTGGTGGGGATCAAAGCGGCTGATTTTTTTGTCGATTACCTGCCGTTTGGCAGTTGTGTAAAATCCAGTGCTGAAAACACCTATAATTTTTCCAGTCTACGGGAAGTATCCTGTGAACAGTTCATGGAGAATACACTCATTGCTAAAATCACACTTCAGCTTTTTCAGGCATAATTAATATGATTACGCAACAGGAACAGGAACAGGAAATCGCCATAGTAACCGGCGGCAGTAAAGGGATCGGCAGAGCCATCTGTACAGAGCTGGCCAGGTCCGGGTATTACATCGTCATAAACTATATGGGAGATAAAGAAGGTGCCGAACAGACCCTTGCCATGGTTGAAGATGTTGGCGGGCGAGGTGAAATTTATCAATTCGATATCCGGGATGGACAAACCACGGAGAAGGTGGTGGAAGATATTGCCAAACGACTGGGCCGCATTGACATTCTGATCAATAATGCGGGTATCATAGCCGACGGGTTGTTTATGATGATGTCTCCGGATAACTGGCATTCGGTCATTGATACCAGTCTGAACGGGTTTTACAATATGACCCGACCGGTGATTGAGCAGATGGTGCGCAGACGAAAGGGATCAATTGTATCCATTTCATCCGCCAGTTCCATGATGGCCCACCGCGGTCAGGCAAACTATTCCGCGGCCAAGGCTGGTTTGAATGCGGCCAGCAGATCGGTCGCCAGCGAAGTCGCACGACTCGGAATCCGAGTCAATGTGGTCGCTCCAGGTTTGATCCAGACGGATATGATTCAAAAAGCCCCTAAAGAACAGATTAAATCCATGATTCCCATGGCTCGTATCGGCAAGCCGGAGGAGGTTGCCAAGGTCGTAGGGTTTCTGTGTTCCGATGCAGCCTCCTATGTAACTGGTCAGATAATTTCAGTAAATGGCGGGATGTTTTGATGAAATTTTTTCTATCGTTCATTGCCCTTTGTCTCTGTTTATTTTCTCTGATCCCTTTAGCGGGATCTGTTGAACAGGGCGCCGTTTCCCTGCATTCAATTAAGGCGGATTTTGTCCAGGAAAAACACCTGAAAATTCTTGCCAGGCCTCTCGTCTCTTCCGGGACTATGACCTTTCAGGCTCCACAATCCCTGCGCTGGGAATACCAGACTCCAATCCCCTCCATTCTGCTCATGAACGGGAGCAAGGTGAAAAAATTCATTGAAAGGGATGGTCAACTTGTGGAAGACAGGGGGATGCAGTTTAATTCCATGCAGGTGGTGCTGGCAGAAATAAGCAACTGGCTCGATGGCCGTTTTACGGACAACAGCATGTTTACAGTCTCTTTTCCTGCTGAACGTACGGTTCTGCTAACTCCAAAACAACAGGCGCTTGCCGGTTTGATCAGCAGGATTGAACTCAAACTTGCGAATCAGGATGAACTCCAGGGGCTCCTGGATAGCGTGACGATATTTGAAGGTGCTGATTCTTACACCACGATGACCTTCAGCAACAGGATTTTGAATCAGGATTTTGCTGCTTCGGTGTTTACTGCAAGATGAGGCAATATCTCCTCTGTCTGATTACGCTGTCCTTTTTATTGTCGGGCTGTGCAGCAGAAAAACAATTACATCTGCCGGAGCTGGTGGGTGTCTCTGCAGATCAGGCTTTCCAGGATGAAACCAGGGCAGAAGCCTGTCTGGCTATTTTTCCAAAAGGAAACTGGCAGTTTGTGCACTCTATCGAATTTTCCATGGGTAATGGCTCGGGCACCACTGTTGTTGGAGTTACAACCCTGACTGGAAATGATATAGCCTGCGCACTGGTCACGGTTGAAGGACTCACCCTTTTTATGGCTGACTTTCACCAGGACAGCAGTTTTGTAGTTCGACGGGCTGTACCTCCCTTTGATACCCACGAATTTGCCACAGGAATGATGGGGGACATACGGGCAATTTTTCAGCCGCCAGGCAGCAATTCAGGCAAAAAAGTGCAGCAGGGGCAATTAGACGGATCAAATGCTGTTTGTCGCTATCAGGGCGAAGACGGTGGGGTGGTTGACGTCCTGCCAACGGTGCATGACTGCTGGCAGATAAAAAGCTATACGCCCGATCTGATCATGTCTCGCTCCATCGTCGGGCAATCATGCAGAAAATATGAATCTTTATCCATTCCGGACTATCTTGTGCTGAAGACCTACGGGCAGACCGGCTATACCTTGAAAATGAAACTGATTAGTGTCAATAAATTTTAATGAAATTTAAACTCATATATCCCAAATGGGCCAAACTGGACAGACAAACTGAGTTCCATTTGCCACCCCATGGCCCGGTAGTCTTTGCCGCGACACTTCCCGATTACGTTGATATTGATTTTGTCGATGAAAATCTGGAAGAAATTGATTTTGACGACGCCGTGGATTTTGTCGGCATTTCCATGATGCTTACCGTTCAGGTGAAAAGGGGCTGGGAGATTGCCGATATCTATCGAAAAAGAGGTAAAAAAGTTATCTTTGGCGGTATCGCCACCATGCTCCATGCCGAAGAAACCATGGGACATGCCGATTCGGTTTTTCTGGGTGAAGCCGAAGGTCGCATGGAACAGGTACTCCTGGACTTCAGGCAGGGAAGATTGAAGCCCTGCTACGATTTTATCAATGAGCGACCGGATATTGCTCTGGTTGGTCCGGCACGCCGGGATATTCTCAATCGCCGGCTCTACAATTATAAAGGCGTGCAGATGGTCGATCTGGTGCATGCTTCGCGCGGTTGCCGTTTCAACTGTTATCCCTGCGCTGTATCCTATCTCGGAGGCAGATCATTCCGACCGCGGCCTATTGACAAGGCAGTGGCCGAAATAGCCGGAATAGATAATAATCGGCTCTTTATCGTTGATAATTCCCTGGCTCAGGATACCAAATGGGAAATGGATCTTTTTCGGGAGATGATCCCGCTGAAAAAGAATTGGTGCTCCCATCCCATAGAAGACAAACCCGAGGTTCTGGACCTGGCAGCCCGAGCCGGGGCCTGGTACGTCTACCAGGCAGTCTTCGATACATCCGAGTATATCAGGGAGCGAATCAAACGGTATCATGATCATGGAATTGGGGTGGAGGGAACCATACTGCTCGGACTTGATGATCACACCGAGGATTTTATCAAGCGATTGATAGATTTCCTGCTGGAGATAGAGCTTGATCTTGCTGAATTTACTGTACTTACTCCATTTCCTCACACCAAGGCGTATACTGAACTGAGTCGGCAAAACCGTATTCTTTCTACTGACTGGAACGAGTTTTCTGCTGATCAGGTGGTGTATCAGCCCAACCATATGAGCCCTGAAAGACTCCAGGAGCTGCTGGATTATGCCTGGAACACCTTTTATCGGGATGAGCCGCAATCAATAAAAATGGCTAAGCTGTTTAAGCAGGTTGTAAAAAGAGAAATGGCTGGAAATACCTTCAGGCCGAGGGACCGAAACCTGGCCGGACAATTTTTTGGCAAAGCGGTAAACAGAGAAGATGAACGCTGATTTTTCGATAAATATCTATACTGTCATACAAAACTTACTGCAGGGTCCGAAACATCCGGACAGAGAGTTTATCTGTTGCGGTGCTACCTTTGGGGAAGTTTATGCAATGGCAAACAGTTTGCGTGTTGCACTTGACCAGGCGGAGAATAGTGGGGCGCTGGTCTGTCTTGCCGCCGATGATAAGGCAGTCATAGCAGCAGCACTTCTGGCCGCACTTGCAAGCAATACGACACTTTTGCTGCCCTATGCATTTTCTGCCAGGATTATTGCCCAAATGCACCAGACTACCGGATTTACAGCTGCCATTATCGATATGGCCAGAGAATTTCCCGACGGCGTGAAGGTCATCTTCCCTCAATCGACTGGAACACATGATCTTACTGAAATGAGCCCCAGCCCTGGCCCTGGCCTCAGCACCAGTCAAGAGGTTTCAGCAGAATCTGAGTTGCTGCAGATTTTCACCGGTGGCTCCACCGGCACTCCAAAGATCTGGTCGAAAACGGTGGAGAATATCTTTGGTGAAGGGTATTTCCAGGCAAGTCGTTTTGCTGTTATGGAAGATGACTGCATTTTGGCTACCATTCCTCCTTATCATATTTATGGTCTGCTTTTCTCCGTTGTTATGCCGCTTGTCTCCGGCGCAACCGTTGTCAACGAAACGCCATCCTTTCCAAGCGAGATTGTTCGTGTTGCAAAAAAGTACAAAAGCACCATCCTGGCAAGTGTACCGGCTCATTACCGTGCGCTGCGGGAGAGGAAAATGTCGCTCCGGCTGGCCTTTTCGTCGTCTGGTATGCTTGACACCGCGGATAATGCGGCATTTTGCCGACACAATAAAATTGGGGTGGTAGAGGTTTACGGCTCCACCGAAACCGGTGGTATCGCCACGAGAAATATGGCTCAGGGGGAAGATTTTTTCACTCCCTTCCCAACGATTGACTGGAAGATTAATGATCATCGCCTGGCTGTTCGCTCACCATATATCTCACCTGAATTACCCGTTGATGAGAACGGTTTTTTTACCACCAATGATCGGGTTGAACCAGTCGGTACACAATCGTTTGCCTTAAATGGTCGGTCAGATACCGTGACAAAAGTGGGGGGGAAACGGGTTGATCTCGATGAAATCCGTCTGTTGATAAAAGAGCAGGCCGGAGTGACCGACTGTGTCGCCCTGGCCATACCTGAACCCGGAGGGAGAGAGCACCTGATCGGCGCCTTGATTCAGGGAGATACAATTGATCTGGAGATGATCAAAAAGTCCCTGATCGATGCACTTGAACCATACGCCCTGCCGCGTCGTATAAAAACAGTTGCTCAGATTCCTCTGAAAACAAATGGTAAATACGACATGCTTCGCATTATCCGGTTGCTGGAAAAATGATTGATCTGCACGAAAGTTTTGCCGAGGGTTATGCTTTTCTCTCGGCCTCTGCCGACCTCCTGGACCGGATCAATGTTTTTCCGGTGGCCGACGGCGATACCGGAACCAATCTACGAATCAGTCTGATACCTCTTCGTAATTGTTGCGAGGACAGAACGACAACCCGCAGGTTGCTGGCTCGCTGTGCAACCGGCAACTCGGGCAATATTGCCGCTGCATTTTTTCGGGAGTTTTGCCTGGCTGAAGATTTCTCCGATTTAGCCGAAAAATCAGCCATGGGCAGGGATCGGGCCTGGCAGGCCATTGCCAGCCCTTGCACCGGCACTATGCTCATGGTTTTTGACAGCCTGGTTTCGATTCTTCGCTCTCACGCAGAACTCAAAACAATGTATCCGCCCTTGAGCCTGGCGTTGCAGCAGGCTGTTCGCGAGACCTCGGAACTCCTGCCAGACCTTCAACAGGCCGGCGTGGTGGATTCCGGTGCTCTGGCTATGTATGTTTATTTTGATGGTTTTTTCAGGCATCTCACAGGGCAGAATGACCGGGTTCCATCCATCTTTGATCTTTTTACAGACAAACTTGCCATTAACAGCTCCTTTCAACCCCATTACACTCACGACCATTGTGTCGATGTGGTCATTAAGATGGCTGATATAAATGTCGCCGTCAAAGACAGTCTTGCCGAACTTGGTAAAAGCGTGGTGGTGGTGCAGGATGATTCCCTTCTTAAGGTCCATATCCACAGCTCTGATCCTGATGGGCTACGCAGGCAGCTCGGTTCCTTTGGTGATATTGTGCAGTGGTCAGATGCGGCAATCGATCAGAGTGGGGCAGGACGTTCCTTTGAACCTGGTGAAAAACCATTGCTGCACATCGTAACGGATGCAGCGGGCTCAATGACCAGGGAGATGGCCCGGTACCTTCGAATTACCCTGCTTGACAGCTACATAATTACAGGTGATGATTCCAGGCCTGAAAGCCTCTACAGACCGGAACAGATATATCTCCGGATGCGCCTGGGCAAAAAAACGACAACCGCCCAGGCTTCCACTCTTGAAAGGCATCAATACTATCAGAACATTTGCCGTCAGTTCGGACGCTCCCTCTATCTTTGCGTGGGTTCCGCCTTTACCGGTAACTATGCCACCGTCATGGCCTGGAAAAAAGACAACGATCCCGGTAACCTCCTCACGGTATTGGATACAGGGGCGGCCTCCGGCAGGCTGGCACTCATTGCCTTGCTTACCGCCCGGCTAGCCAATGATCTTCATAGTGCAGAAGAGGTTATTGCCTTCGCCCAAAAGGCTGCCGCCGAATGTGTGGAATATGTATTTATCGATGAATTGAAGTACCTGGTTGCCGGTGGTCGGGTTTCCAGGGCCAAGGGTTTTTTTGGTGATTTATTGTCAATGAAACCTGTTATCAGTCCGACCAGCGAGGGCGTACGCAAGGTTGGTGTCGTCCGCAGCAGCAAAGCGCAGTTATCTTTTGCCCTTGATCGACTGGGTGAGCGGGTTGATCGAAACAGTGCCCCCATAATCCTGCTTCAATATTCAGATAATGAGCAATGGGTGACAGGGACAGTAGAGCAACAGGTGAGAAAACTGCTGCCGGAAGCGGAAATTTTACTCACCCCTCTGTCGCTTACCTCCGGAGTACATATGGGGCCGGGAACCTGGTCGATAGCTTTTGCGGCTCCCGAGGATGTGAAACTTTAAACTTATAATCGTAACTCGATTTTTTGTGGTGCTGCTATGAAACCCGCAGTCATTATTCCCGTTTACAATCATGGCCGACAGATTGGCGAGGTTATCAGGCAAACTCTCAATCTTGGCCTGCCGGTTTTTGTGGTTGATGACGGTTCAACGGATGCAACTGCTGAAAATATTCAGCAAATGATCGGACTCAGCATTCTGCGTCATCCTGTCAATCGAGGTAAAGGTGCGGCCATCCTTACCGGACTTACTGCCGCGGTTGCAAAAGGATGTGACTGGGCAATCACACTCGATGGGGACGGTCAGCATAATCCTGAAGACGCCAGGTCATTACTGGGGGCAGTCGAAAACGGAGAGCGATGCGTTGTCATAGGCAAGCGTCAGGGAATGGATCGGGGAAAAAATGTGCCATGGACAAGCAGGTTCGGCCGTAAATTTTCCAATTTCTGGGTCTGGGCTGCCGGTGGACCCCTGGTGGAGGATTCCCAATCCGGTTTCCGGCTCTATCCCATTCCGGAAGTTCTGCAACTTGGAATCAAGGCTCAACGGTACCAGTTTGAAGTTGAAATCCTGGTCAAGGCCAGGCAGCAGGGGATCAAAACCAAGGAAACACCGGTGCAGGTAGTCTATCAGGAAAAGGGCAAGCGGGTGAGTCACTTTCGGCCCTGGCTGGATTTCGGGCGGAATTCCGCAACATTCAGCAGACTGATCTTTGCTCGTATTTTCAGGTTTATTCGATTATGAGCAGCTTTTGGTATACATTGCTCACCCGTAGCGCTTCACTTGGTGGATCATGGTTGTTTGTTGTTGTTTCCCGGATCATTGCGGCCGGTTTCTTTGTCTTTTCCAGACGGGTGCCGGAGAGTCGCAGATTCTACGCCGCCCTCTATCCGGAGCGGGGAAAATTGTACCATCTCTGGTGCACTTTCACCCAATACCAAAATTTCACAACCATCCATTTCGACAGGTTTTTATCAAGACAGACTCAGCCTGTTGCCTTTACCCAGAAAGGATGGGAAAAGTTGGAGACGGTTATTGGTCGTGAGGGTGGAATTCTGCTCATGTCCCATCTTGGTAACTGGGAAATGGCTGCAATGCTCCTCAAACAGCAGAAAGAAAATCTGCCGCTTCTGCTGTATATGGGAGTAAAGGAAAAAGAAGGGGTGGAACGGATGCAAAAAGAAAGTCTGCGCAACTCGGGAGTAACTATCATCGGCGCAGACCAGAACGACAATTCCCCCTTTTCCGCAGTGGAGGGAATCCGCTTTTTGCAGGCAGGAGGATTGGTGTCCATGGCCGGTGATATTGTCTGGCGAAGCGATCAACGCAAGGTGCGTGTCACTTTTTTGGGCCATGATGCCTACCTGCCGGAAGCGCCTTTTATATTTGCTTTGGTATCAGGTGCACCGCTGTTTGTCTTTTTCGCCTTCCGCTCCAGCAAAAAAAGCTATCATTTTACCTTGTCTGATCCAATCCCAATCCTGTCGGAGTCCCGTCAGGACAGACCACAAGCTATTGCAAGAGCCGCACAACAGTATGCCGATATGTTGGAGAGCTCTCTTCGGGATCATCCGCTTGAGTGGTATCATTTTGATCGGTTTATTCACTGATAAACTATCTTAATGTATGTACGAGGAAAAAACTGGAAGTTCAGGTGGTTCAGCGGGCTAAATAAATATCAAGGCATAAGCTCTACCTTGGAATAACCATCTAGCAGCAACATCAGATCCTCTTTAGTGAATTCACGTACCTGGCTTGGAAGCCAGTTGTATTTATCGATGAGATACCTGTAGATTGCTTCAAGTTCATTCAAATACTCGTAACCCATTTTTTTTGCTATTTGGTTGCCAATTTTACATAAATTCTCATCTTTGCCTTTGGCTGAACAATCTAAAGTAGTCATATCATAACCTCCTTTTAAAAAAATAGTTTCTCCCTTTTAATGATGGGATTGTGCAGAGCCTCTCCGCCAACTCGACCGGAACTGGATTTTTTTTATTAAGTACTTACCAATAGTTATATGAGTTATATGAAAATTCGCCTGTGGTATTAAATTATTCTCTTCAGATAATTTGCTTCCTAAAGGAGTGATGTCAAGGAGAACAGCGGCGATTTGTTGTGGTAACAAAATCAGTAATAATCACGACGAGATTTCTATTGGAAACAATTATCGCAGGACAACCATCTTAGATTCCAAAAGGCATCGCTTTCCTTCATTTACCTGGAGTCACATGTCGGATAGTCTTTCGGGTCGTTTAATATTTTCTTTTGAATTTGGAAGAAACTGTGTACTATCCGCGGTTAATCATAAATAGTATTCTTTCTCCCAGAAATTTCTTGCCTAGTAAATCCCATTATGAATAGAGATGAATTTAAAGATAAGATTTTATCAATTCTTGTCGAAGATTTTGAATTTGAACAGCCTGGCTTACAAGATAACCTCCGGGATGACCATGGTTTCGACAGCATCGATGCCATCGAGTTGTTGGGGAAAATTGAACTCATCCTCGGTTTTTCTTTCACCCGTGAGGAGAAGGAACAGGCAATGGGGATCAGGACTATAAATGATATCCTCGATTATGTCGAAAAAATTCAAAAATCTCGCACCAGCCCCGATCTCTATTCATGAAACGACGCGTTGTAATTACTGCCTGCTCCGCAATCACTCCCATCGGCTACCGGAAAAACGATATTATAGACAGTCTCAGGCAGGGTAAATCCGGTGTGGGAGTCCTGCGTGATGATGGATTGTTGTCAAAGCACATTCACTCCCGTGTCTTCGGAACTGTGGATTACTCCATAGAATACGGTTTTAAACGGCAATACCGAAAAACCATGGGACCTGTTGCTTATTATGCATGCCAGGTTGCCAAGGATGTTTTGGAAAGTTCCGGCCTAAGTCAGGAATTTATCAGCTCGGGCCGTCTTGGAGTGGCTTTCGGCTCAACCCATGGCAGCCCGACCGTCCAGCGCGAAATCTATAAAACCTTTTTTCATGATCTCGAAACAAAATTTTCTTCTATCGGTGCGGTTGACTATCTCCGCTCCATGGTCCATACCACAGCGGTAAACATTACCAGGATGTTTGGCATTACAGGAAGAGTCATTGCCTCATCCACAGCCTGTACAACCAGTAGCCAGGCGATAGGTTTTGGTTATGAAATGGTCAAATATGGTATGCAGGATGCTATGATCTGCGGTGGAGCCGATGAATATGACACTACCACTGTGGCTGTTTTTGATAATCTGCTGGCATGCTCTGTCAATTTTAATGAAACGCCGAAGTGCACACCTCGTCCATTTGACTCCAAACGTGACGGTTTGGTGGTCGGGGAGGGCGGTGGTGCGGTTCTTCTTGAAGAATATGAGTCTGCCAAAAAAAGAGGTGCAAAGATCCTGGGAGAAGTGATTGGTTTTGGCTGCAACAACAACGGCGGAGATCTTATTCTGCCGAATCTCGATGGAATTACAGCAACCCTGCGCCTGGCTCTTGACGATGCGGGAATCACCCCCAATGATGTCGATTTTGTCAGCGCCCATGCCACGGCTACCAAAATGGGTGATGTCATTGAGGCCCAAGCCATTGCAGCTGTGTATGGCAAAGGACCGCTTGTTACCGGTCTTAAAAGTTACATGGGCCATACCATGGGAACCTGCGGGGTAATTGAAACCATTTTGACCCTCTATATGATGGAACAGGGGTTTGTTGCTCCCACCCTGAATCTTGAAAATGTCGATGAACGCTGCAATATGCTCCGACATACCCGCCAATTAACAGATACAGAGACAAAAATAGCAGCCATTCAAAACTTTGCCTTTGGCGGAGTGAATACCTGTCTGCTTTTGAAAAATGGTAAAGATGCAGACTCGCAATAATTCTCTGATTCTTTTGGCAAACCGATCTGTTGATTGCATTGTGACACTCATCTGCTGGGCCTGGTTTATCTTTGGTTTCCTGCTCTTTTTCTCCTGGCGTTATCTCTTTGCCCTTTTTACCCGCGATCCCGAAATTTCTTTTCAACGTTTGAACAGCCAGTTCTACCGGATATTTTTTCAAATTGTAAAAGTAGCTGCTCCCAGTCACGATATTGAAATCGAAGAGAGTGTGGCGGCGATCAGGTCGTCGGTTATTGTCTGCAACCATCTGTCCTATCTCGATCCATTATTGCTCATTGCTCTCTTCCAGCAACAGAAAACTATTGTTAAAACAAGGTTTTTTACCATGCCGGTATTTGGCAGGATTATCAGAAAATCCGGGTATCTGCCTGCTACCAGTGAAGGGCCATTTGCTCAAATGATGATCATGCAGATGGAGAAAATGGAGTCATATTTACAAGCCGGCGGCAATCTTTTTATTTTCCCGGAAGGAACCAGGAGTCGGGATGGAAAGATCGGCCATTTGAATAAAGGGGCATTCAAAATTGCACGGATGTGCGGGGCACCTGTTTATGTTCTGGAAATCCGCAACACCGATAAGCTGTTCACTCCAGGGAAATTTTTCTTTAACACCAGAATACACAATACCATCAGCGTCAGAATTATCGACCGTATCGAACCGGACTATCAACAGAAGCTCCCCTCCGCTGCAGAAATCGAGCAGCGGGTTCGGCTCGCCTTCAGTGAGAAACAGATATGAAAGTTCTTTTGATATCAATGCCTGATGTGGTGCCTCTTATCATTCATGAGACAGCCATCCATTTGCCCAATCATGGAATAGCCTGTGTCGGTGGCAATATCGATGAAGAACACGATGTTTTGTTAATTGACCTGATTCGCAAACGTCGATCGATTAAAAAATATCTTACCAAAGTAATGAACAAATACCTGCCAGATCTGGTTGGTCTTTCCTCAATGACCTGGCAGTATGATACCTGCATTAAAATTGCACACCTGATTAAAGAACTTCGTCCCGATGCCCGAGTTGCCATTGGTGGTTATCATGCCACCCTGTTATATGAAGATATAGCTGCATCCGATGAGTTTCAGTGGGTCGATTTCATGATTCGGGGCGAAGGGGAAGAGGTATTCCGGCGACTGGTCAATGGGCTGGATGGTCGCGACAACCTGGCTGACATCCCTGGTTTGTCATATAAAAAGGATGGCATTTTTATCCACAATCCTCGTGGAGAAAACCTTGATCTGCAGACGCTGAAGCTGCCGATCCGTGACAAGAGACGGCTGACCTGGGGGTATCATGTTTTAAACTCCAGCATTGAACTGATAGAAACTTCCCGGGGCTGCACCCGCTCCTGTAATTTCTGTTCAATTAATCACATGTATGGGCGCAGCTTCAGAACCTATCCCATCAGCCGGGTGTTGGCTGATATCGACGACATCTATTACCGGCGGAAAACCAGATGGATCTTTATTACCGATGATAATATGGTCCTGAATCCGGCACGGGTGATAGAATTGTGTGATGCCATTATCGCCAGGAACTATAAAGGTCTTAAAATCATCGTTCAGGCTGATTGTCTGTCCATGGCAAAAAATGAGGAAATGGTGGCCAGGATGGCGGCGGCGGGCTTTTGCTCGGTTTTTCTTGGTATTGAGAACGGCTCAAAAAAAAATCTGAGCGCCGCAGGTAAAGGTGATATTGTAGCTCATGCCAAACAAGCCATTGATAACTGCCATAAAAACAAAATGATGGTTATCGGCGGCTTAATCTTCGGTTTTCCTGATGATGACGAAGAGGCAATAAAAGAGAATTATGAATTTTTCAAGTCCATCCAGGCGGATTCCGCTTACTGTCAGATACTGACCCCCTATCCCAAAACAGGGATGCGTCGGAACCTTCTTGAACGGAATTTGATAACGAATCAGACTGATTTTAAAAAATATAATGGCTTATGGGCGAATGTACGGACTGAGTATCTGGATTCGGAGCAGCTCCAGTATCAATTCTGGTATCAGCGCCAAGTGGTGCTGGGCTGGTGGAATCCACCTGCCGAGGTCAGGAGGAAGGGTTGGGCATGGATATCCATATGGCGTTTCCTGTTCAAGCCTTTTTTAAAACTTCGCTATAGGAGTGTCATGAAAAAATATGGCTGGCAGGGGCGTTACCAGAGAGAAGTAGCACGTTGGGATACTATGAATACGTTTCAGGATCTTGAGGAGTATTAAGATCGATGCAGATATATAATCTTGAGTTTACGGAACAGGAAATCCGCGAGGCTGTGGCTACGGACAGACTGCTTTCCATGGAGATCGAATTCAGCCGGATCTGTAATTTTCGGTGTTCCTACTGCTATGTTGAAGAGAAGATAGAATATGGAATTGAGCTCACCAGAGCGGAAATAAAAGATGCCATTCTTCAGGCTAAAGAGTTGGGGGCAAGGAAGATAATCATTCTTGGTGGAGAACCGTCTATTTATCCACATCTTATAGAGATGCTCTGCTTTTTGGATAATGAA
The DNA here is from genome assembly GCA_963709755.1 of uncultured delta proteobacterium. GTDB lineage: Bacteria > Desulfobacterota > Desulfobulbia > Desulfobulbales > Desulfocapsaceae > Desulforhopalus_A. The sequence goes on along the minus strand of CAVPXO010000001.1, from coordinate 225,388 downwards.
GGTCTTGAAATCGAGATGTTTACCAATGGTTCCGGAATTACCAGGGAGCTGGCAGGCGTTCTGGCCGTGAAAAAGGTTCGGGTAGCCTTGAAATTAAATTCCCGGGATGAACTTATCCAGGACCAGCTGGCAGGAAAGGATGGTGCCTTCTTTCTGATAAACAAAGCAATGGCTCATTTGAAGGAGGCAGGCTATCCTTCCAAAGAGCTGTTTTTGGCGATCAGTACCGTGATCTGCAGGCAAAATATTCAGGAACTTCCGTCGATGTGGGAGTGGTTGCGAGAGGAACATATTGAACCGTATTTTGAGGTGATCACTCCCCAGGCGAATGTTCTGAAAAACAACTGGCTGGATGTTGGTCCAAAAGAATTAAAACAGCTGTTCACCAGACTTTCTGCAATCGATCAGGAAAAGTTTGGTCGAAGCTGGGAACCTCAGCCACCGCTGGTCGGGAACAAGTGTATGCGCCATCAGGTCTCCTGCGTGGTAACAGCAACCGGTGACGTCATGCCCTGTGTCGGAGTTACTATTCCCCTTGATAATATCAGATCCAGCAAGCTTGCAGATATCCTGAAGAACAGTGAAGTGGTTAATAATCTTAAGAATTACCGCAAGATGATAAAGGGAGAATGTCACGATTGTGAAAAAGCAGCTGAATGCTATGGTTGTCGGGGAGCAGCATACCAGCTCACCGGAGATTATCTTGCCTCTGATCCAACCTGCTGGCGAAATTCCAGTTGAGAAAAATTTTGATGAAGTCGGATTGTAAAGCTTTATAGCGGCTTGCCTGTTGTGTATTGTAACCTCAAGTGGTATAAATATACCTTTTTTGACATTGTCAAAATGCAGTATGATTACGGTAATATTTTCATTGATCTGAGGCAAGAACCTGTGGTATTTCAGTTGTTGACAAGAGAATGACAGAGACAAATATAACCTCATCGATTACAACCGAAAGTAATTCACCCTGGTTTTCCGGCCATTTTCCAGATAACCCTATTCTCCCTGGAATTGCTCAGTTGAAGATAGTCGTTGATATTCTGGCTAAAGAATTTGCAGATAAACTCTCTTTAACAGGTTTGAGCCGGGTTAAATTCAGGAAAATTGTGAGACCAGGCGAAGCACTTGATGTTCACGTCACTAACAGCAATACACAAAATCAATATATATTCAGGATCACAAGCGGGGACGAAGATGTCTGTTCCGGCCGGATGATTTTCACCAAAAACGAAATTATTCGAAATTATCAGCACATTATTACAAATTCATGAATAACGATATTAGCCAGACAATTAACCGAATCGCGACAATCATCATTGATGAACTGAAGCTTGAAGACGTCACCCCCGAGAGCTTTGATGCAGACCTTGATCTGGTTGACGAGGTTGGAGTCGACTCCATGGACCTGGCAACTGTTGCTCTGGTACTGCGGGATGAATATGGCATACGGATTGACGAGGACGACTATCCCAAGCTGACTACCGTGCGCATCATCGCCCAGTATATTACCGACAAACTTAACAGCAACGAGTAGATGTCAGCCCCGCATCCGCAATACAAATTTTCTGAGATCATTGCTGATCCTGCTATCAGGGAGCGCTGGGAAAAGGTTCGCCGCTATTTCTTTCTGCGTGAATCAACCTATGACATGAGCAACCGGTGCAATATCCGTTGTGAAGGCTGTTATTATTTTGCCGGTGAAAAGCAGTTTGCCAGAGAAAATAACGACGAGCAAGCCTGGCGGCAGCTTTTTCTATCGGAGAAAGAGCGTGGGGTAACCTTTGCCGTCCTTGCCGGGGCCGAACCCTCGCTGGTGCCGAATCTTTGCGAGATCTGCTCTCAGGTGATTCCGCTGGGCACCATTGCCAGCAATGGCCTCAAACCGATCCCTCGAAAAATAGATTACCAGATACATATCTCAGTCTGGGGCAATGACAAGACCAGTCTGGTTATCAGAAAGGCTCCTGACATGCTTGCCCGGCAGATGAGCAATTATAAAGAAGATCCCAGGGCTGTCTTTGTCTACACCTTCACTCCGGTAAATATTGATGAGGCACGGGAAGTGACCGGGCTTCTGGCTGAAAATAATCAGAGAATTACCTTTAATATGTTTTCCGCGCCGGTCGGTTACAAAGGACATCTTCGCCATACTGACCAGACTTTGATTAACACCCGGAAGGTAATGAGGGAACTGCTGACGGACTATCCTGAGACAGTGCTTTTTTCGCCTTACAATATTGTTGCCCACACCGGCAAACAGGGATTACATGAACTTTTTTCCTGTTCTTACCCCCGAATGAATCCATCCACGGATATCGGACTCGGCAGGTCATTCAGGCAGTATCGTACCGACCTGCAGTGGGATCGTGATGCCGCCTGCTGTGTGCCGGATACCGATTGTGATGACTGTCGCCATTATGCTGCAGGCAGCGCCGTGGTAACCGCTAGAATGTACCGACACGCCACAGATCCTGTGACATTTTCCGCCTGGCTCGACTATGTAGACACCTATCTTGCCGTCTGGGTTAGAGGATATGATAAGGGTCCGAACCTCTGCGATACCTTTATCAATCCGCCACCAAATAATTAGTAATCGTTATGAAAACTGTCAGTTCCCTCCTTGATGATAAATGGTACGAGCGTTATAAAAAGATTTCCAGGCTCAATATCCGCAGCTCCATCTATGATGTAACGAATCGCTGTAACCTGCGTTGCAAGGGGTGCTTCTTTTTTTCTTCCGGCGAACATCAAGTGGCAGTGGAGGAAAAGGATGTTGATAAATGGCATGGTTTTGTTGAAAAAGAAATGGATCGAGGAGTTAATCTTGCCATTCTCATTGGCGGCGAACCAACGCTCTGCCTGGATCGGGTTGAAGCATTTTATAAAAGAGTACCCACCTTCTGTGCCACCAATGGACTGATCAAAGTCCCCAGGGATCGCTTCCCGGACATGATGGTCGGCATCTCGCTGTGGGGTGACGCTGAAGATGAAACCATCCTGCGAGGCAAAGATACCTTTAAGATCTCCAGTGGCAATTATGCAGGTGATCCCCATGCCTATTATCTTTATACCATTACCCCAAAACAACTCGGCAAGACAGAAAAGATCATCCGAAAGATAAAAGATGTCGGTTTGAAGGTGCACGTGCAACTGCTGTCTAACGATGAGGCGGTCGACGGTTTTTCCTGGCAACCTGCCGAACTGGTAGCCGTTCGTGAGGAAATGGACGACATGCTGGATACATATCCGGAGACGGTTATTTCTTCCAAGTATTACCATGAGATCATCACCACCGGTAAAATGCTGGACCGCACCTTTGGCTGGATGGAATGCCCCTCTGTTACCGAACCGATAGATAAAAGGGAGCCTCGTCCAAAGCGATTGACCAATTTCATCCGCTGGTCATCCGATCTGCAGAAAATGCATCGCTGTTGTACCTCTGAAACCCGCGACTGTTCAACCTGTAAGGATGGCGCTGCCCATATGAGCTGGGTCATGGTCAACAAACGTGCTCATATAAAAACGACGAAAGATCTGCAGAACTGGATCGAGGTATACGAAATGTTTGCCAAGCTGTATCAGTTTATTCCCTGGTAAGAGAGATATGGGCGGAAAAGACGCGGTCATTGTCGGCTATGATGCCATCTCTCCACTCGGAATTGATCTGGAAAAACAGTGGCAGAAAGCCCTTCAGGGAACAAGCGGTGTCGGCCCATTGACTCGTTTCACTTTACCCGACAATTTCCCGGTCCATATTGCCGGACAGGTTCCGCAAATTGAAGATGAAGACTATCCCTTTCTCTCCGCCAGACATCAGGCAGCCTGGAGTTCCCCAGTTTTTAAATATTCCATGCTTTCGGTTGCACGAGCTCTGGAGCGCAGCAGGCTTGAGCTTTCTCCGGATATTGCCGGGCGAACTGCCGTAACCTACAGTTCTGCCATTGGTGGATTGGATGCTGTTCTCCATGCCGACAGACGCCTGCAATCCGAAAACAAGCTTCCTGCACCTTATGCAAATCCCAACGCCTGCATTAACATGGTCGGGGGGAAGATAGCTATTCAGACCGGAGCCCGCGGGCCGATTACCTCGACCATCACAGCCTGTGCTACCGGCCTGACATCGATCATTATCGGTGCTATGTTCCTTGCTCAGAACAGAGCGGATATAGCTATCTGCGGCGCAGTGGATTTTGCCCTGGTTGAACCGATTGTAGCAGGATTTTATACAATGAATGGAGTATATCACCCTAAAGAAGGTCGGGAAAACGATGCACCGGAAAGTGCCAGCAGACCTTTTTCCAGAGATCGACGCGGATTTGTCATTTCCGAAGGTGCAGGTGCTGTAATCTTAACGACAAGAGAATTTGCCGACGCCCACAGCCTGAGCTACAATCACGAGCTTGCCGGATGGGGCATGACCTCGGATGCTCATCATTTCGTCGCTCCCTATTTTGACACCATCAAACAGTGCATGCAGGATGCACTTACCGATGCCGGACTTGTTCCTGGCGATATTGCGGCTATAAATGCCCATGCCGCCTCAACCAGAGTTGGTGATAAAGTCGAGTATGACGCCTTGCGAGCGATTTTTGGCGATAATCTTCCTCCTGTTAGTGCTAATAAATCTATGATAGGTCACGCTATGGGAGCTTCAAGTGTTATTGAAACTATCTTTGCATTGCAGGGGATGCAGGAAAACATTCTGCCGCCAACCATCAACTATAAAGCAGATCCGGAAATCGATATCGACTGTGTCGCCGAGGGAAAACGTTCTCTGGAACAGGAATTTATTTTGAAAAATTCCTTTGGTTTTGGTGGTTGTAATGCCTGCGCAATTTTTAAAAGTTCTGATTAATTTTATTTACATTATATCATGAAGGCACCACAAAACAGAAGGGTCTTTGTCGTCGGCTATGACGCTGCTACAGCCCTGGGGAATACCTTTGCCACAACCTGGCAGGGGGCAGTCGCCGGCCAGGCCGGTTTTCGCAGATTGACCCGTTGCGAATCCACAAGCCGCAGCAATATCGTGGGTGAGATTCCCGACTGGGATCCGAATATGTTTCCTTACGTCAACCGCAAAGAAGCCTCTCTCTGGAATGCAGCCTACGTATTTCTGACCATGGAGGTTTGCAGGAGAGCACTTCTACATGCCGGTCTGGAAATGAATGAAGAGACCGGTCCAAGAACAGGCTGTCTGATCGGTTCGGCTCTGAATGGCACTGATTCATTTCGGATTGCCATGGACAATTATGTCAATAGAGGCCCTTTAAAGGTCAGCCCGTATCTTCTTCCGAATGTATGTGCAAATTTGCCGGCCGGAAAGGCCGGAATGCTTTTGGGTTTTACCGGGCCAATTTTTTCTCCACAGGGTGCCTGTGCCTCCGGAAATCATGCTATTGCTATCGGCGCCAGGATGATACGAGATGGCGATTGCGATTTTGTTCTTGCCGGGGGAGTGGAAACCTGCCTGGTGCCGGAAATAATTCAGGGTTTTTCCAACATGCTGGCAACCATCAAAGTCGGCCCTAAAGATCGGGCAGCCGAGGATCCGAGCCAGGCCTCACGACCGTTTAGTCTGGACCGTAAAGGTTTTGTTCTTTCTGAAGGCGCCGGTGTCCTGGTTCTCGCCGCTGAAGATGCTGCGCAGTCTCTTGGGCTAACCCCAAAAGCTGAAATTGCGGGTATCGGCTGGAACTCCGATGCCCTGCATTTTACAAGGCCCAATGCCACGACCATTATCAGGGCGATGCACGATGCCATAGCCGATGCGGAAATTTCGCCTGTCGATATAGGTGCTGTTAATGCGCACGGCACTTCAACTCCAACCGGGGATAGCACAGAGGTTGATTGCCTGCGTGTCGTTTTCGGTAAAGATCTTGCAAAAATTCCAGTCTCTGCAAATAAATCCCAGGTAGGTCACTCGCTGGGCGCTTCTGCTGCCGTGGAAGCGGCTCTGGCTATTGAAGGCATGCGCCAGGGCATCATCCTGCCGACGGTCAACCATATCCCCGACCCTGCATTCAGCGATTTGGATGTGGTCGCTAATGCCGCCCGAAATCATGCTCATGAATTCGTGCTCTCCAATTCATTTGGTTTTGGTGGGACCAATTGCTGTATTGTGCTGCGAGGAATATAATGCGACCCAGACCTTTCATTCCGGAATTCCTGGACAATCCCTGCTATGTCCGAGATACCAAAAGCAACCTGATCTGGCATCGCTGCGAAATGCGTACCCTGTATGTAGACACCGATCGTTCTCAAGTGGTTTATCATGCTAACTATCTGAGATATTTTGAATTTGGCCGGGCATCCCTCATGCGGGAAGCAGATTATCCCTATAAGAAAATAGAGGAAAGCGGTTATATCTATCCGATCATAAAAACGGAACTCAATTATTACTCGCCTCTTTTTTATGACGACCTGATGTATATTTATACCCGGCCCGCCAAGTTAGAAATGGTTAAACTCCAGTTTGACTACCTGATTACCAGGGCTGACAACGGCGAAATCTGTTGTACCGGTTTTACCAGGCACTGTGCGGTGAACGGCAAGAGCATTCCGGTTGAGATTGATGAAAAAACCATCAAGCTCTGGAATGAGTTTCCACGTTCATGAGTGTAGAACGTATTCCTGTCACGATTACCGTACAACCCTGGTTCAAAGACCATTTTTTTGGTGGCAAGATCGTTTTTCCGGCAGTTGAAACCATGCTTCTGCTCGCATCAAGGGCTCTTGCTACTCATCCCGGAGTCGATATCAGGGTCATGGAAAATGTTCGCTTTGCCAAGTTTCTAGAGCTTCCTGGAGGATCATCCACAGTTTCAGCGATGATTGAATGTTCAGCGGGACCTGATGGCCGGGTGCTGGTGAAACTGCTCAGCAAAATACAATTCAAGGCACTGAGCCGAATAAAAGAGCATGGTGAAATTATCTTTTCGCCGACCAAAGAAAACGACCGATTGTCTCGAAAAATCATTGATGCTGCTCCTCTAATCGGTAAAGTGACGGAAGTCAGCGCGGAACATTTATACCGTGAACTTGTTCCCTTTGGCCCGAATTATCATACACTTCAGGATACGCTTTACCTCTCTGCAACAGGAGCCTGGGGGAAACTGCAGGCTCCGATGCTTCCTGCTGGTGATCCGGTAGAGAAGATTATAGGCTCGCCTTTTCCCCTGGACGGCGCTCTTCATGCTGCCTGTGTCTTGGGGCAGCAGATTGTTGACTTTGTGCCATTTCCCGTAGGATTTGACAGAAGAATAATTAGTCGCCCTACTAGACCAGGAGATTACTATATAACGAGAGTAATACCGGTCTCCCGGACTAATGACGAACTGGTATTTAATTTAGGTATTTTTGACAACGATGGTCAGGTCTATGAAACCGTAACCGGTCTGCGGATGCGAAATGTCAACGGCGCATTGAATAATTAAAAGCTTTATTCATCTTTAAAGGTTGTCCAGGCAAGGAGCTTCTCCATGGAAACCCGGGTCAGCCAGCGAAAAAAGATCAGTGAATAGACGGCACCTGAAAGATACATGCCCAATAGAAAAACGACATGTGACAGACCATAGGTTAAAGGGCCGCCTGCAGCAAAGATCCATGGATTATGCAGCTTGACCGACAGGACACCAAGGGCGGCAACAGCAGGCCAGCCCATGACAAAGCTAAGGACTATGGCGAAGATACCTGCCAGAACCCCAGGAGTGGGTTTTTTTTTAAATGCCGTCAGATCCGCCTTTTCCTCAATAGCGGAACGGACATAATCTGTCGAACTGATTTTGACTATACTCTGCCTTATTATTCGGGTCATATAGGTAATATAAATAAGGTACAGAAAAAAGACATTGAAAATTACCAAATATCAAAACAGATGGTGGGATTGCCAACAAATGAAAAGATACACTACTACAGGCATCACAATCAACAGGTAACTCACCCGGCATCATGAATCAATTTGAAGATAATTGGCGTTTTTTTGACAGGATCTATTGTATTTCACTTGATCGGCGCAACGACAGGCGTGAACAGGTTAAAAGGCAGTTTGCAGACGTCGGTTTGCTTGAATTGGTTGAATTCGTCATTGTTGCCAAGCACCCTGCTGATCAGGAAGAAGGTATTTTTCGATCCCATATGATCTGCCTGGATAAGGGGCTTAAAGCCAATGCTCGACGCATCTTGATCTTTGAAGACGATGTCTTTTTTAAAGATTTTGATACCCGCGTCCTGGGCGAAGTTTGCACCTGTTTAGACGCAACCACTCACTGGAATGCTTTTTTCCTGGGTTGCATCACTGCAGGCAGCAGTAAGACGAAAAACAAAAATTTGGTTAAAATAACATATCGTTGTCTGGCTCATGCGTATGCGCTGAATCATCCCTTTGCCAGACGCCTGGTTCAGGAACCATGGAGTGGCATTCCTTTTGATGAGTTGTTGAGAAGGCATGCTGCTGATTTTTATGCACTTTATCCCATGTGTGCTTACCAGGGATTAGCAGGTACTGATAATCAGACTGTGGTAATTGATCGAATACGAAGATATTGCGGTGGGTTGCCATTTATCCAGATGGCGAATGAACTGTATCAGAATCATAAACTGCTGCTCCTTCTTGCGCCGTTGGCTGTTTTTTTGGCAGTTGCTATTGTGGCTTTCAGGTTGTGGTAAAAGAAAAATGATCAATTACCGGCTCTTCTCTATTGTTTCACTTGTTGTTATTGCTTTTGCCGTCCTCGGACTGCTGCGGCTTGACGTTGATACGGATGTAGTGCGCTCGCTGCCTGCCGGAGAAAAGGTTATAGCCGATGCGCTGGATATATTTGAACACCACCCTATTCACGATCAAATTGCCGTGGATATCATGCTTGAAAGGGATGACCCGGACGTTCTGGTTGAGATAAGCGATTTTCTCCAGAAAAAGATGGCGGATAGTGGATTGTTTGCCCAGGTAGGCACCGATGCGATCACTGAACTTATTCCGGATCTGGCCTTTTATGCTGCGAAAAACCTGCCGTTGCTGTTTTCCAGGGAAGAGCTGGATAAAAACATTGCACCCCTGCTCCAAAAAGATCAGGTGCACGAACGTGTTCTGAAACTGTATCAGGAACTGGGTAACCTGGAAGGAATCGGCCAGGCAGGATTCATTGCTCTGGATCCGCTTGGTTTCAAGGATCTGGTGCTTGGTAAAATGGTTCCGTTGGCTCCTTCACTCAATACCAGATTTTACCGGGGAAAGTTGCTCTCTGCCGATGGACGTCATGCGCTGGTTACTGCGAGACCTTTGGCAACAGGTACCGACACCTCCTCTGCCCGGAAAATTTCTGAATTGCTTGTTGAGAGTTCCAGCGAAATCACAGAACACTATGCCTCTTCAGGACACCAGGTAACACTCACACCTGTAGGTGCCTATAGAGCTGCATTGGACAATGAACGTATCATCCGGCATGATGTCCAGCTTGCTCTGATACTCGCCACCGTGGCTATTGGCCTGCTGCTGATTTTCTCCTTTTCCAGACCTCTGTTAGGTCTGTTATCCCTGGTACCTGCTCTGGCCGGTACGGCCACTGCCCTTTTCGTTTACTCCCTGTTTCACCCATCGATTTCGATCATGGTACTGGGGTTCGGAGGGGCGATTATATCCATCACCGTGGACCATGGTATTGTCTACCTGCTTTTTCTCGATCGTCCACATAAGATCACGGGCAAGGAGGCATCACACGAGGTGGTTTCCATCGGCATTATGGCAGTAATTACCACTATCGGTGCCTTTTTGATTCTCAGCTACAGCGGTTTTCCCATTTTTGCTGAGTTGGGCCAGTTTACTGCTCTCGGCATCCTCTTTTCCTTTCTTTTTGTGCACTGGGTCTTCCCGAAAATTTTTCTGACCATGCCGCCGGCCGGCAGCCGCTCCTTACCTTTTCGCTCCTTTGTCAATTCCCTCTATAACACCGGTAAGCCAGGTGCAATACTGGCGACACTGCTGGCTTGTGGATTGCTGTTTTTTGCCAAACCAGAGTTTCATGTAAGTTTAAGCAGCATGAATACGGTAAGCGAATCAACTCTTGCTGCCGATGCTTTATTTACCAGGGTTTGGGGAAATATCGGTACACGGATTTTGTTGATGCATTCAGCACCTTCAATAGCCAAAATCCAGCTGGAAAATGACCGTCTGCTCGAAAAAATTGAACAGGACATCCACAAGGACAATCTGACCGATGCCTTTGTTCCGTCCATGATTTTTCCGGGGATCGTCAGATATGAGGGAAATTTAGCGGCCTGGCATGAGTTCTGGGACAAACATAAAGTTGAAAATATTAAAGAGCAGTTGTTGGAGGCAGGCTCTCGGCTGGGTTTCAGCTCAGATGCATTTGCTGAATTTTTCTCCTTGCTTGATCCTGCTTATACAGGGAAGCCTCAAATAATTCCCACCAGGTACTATTCTCTCCTGGGTCTTTCAGCAAACTCAGAAGGCGGCGAATTGATTCAATTTGTCACAGTTTTACCAGGGACAAATTATGACGGGGCGGATTTTCTGACTCGGTATGGGGACAGCAACAAAATATTTGACGCCACCTTTTTCACAGAGCGTCTCGCTGCCATCCTTTTTTCAACATTTAGCACCATGCTGGTGATTATTGCGATCAGCGTGACCCTGCTGTTGTTTCTTTTCTATCTGGACCTGCAGCTGACTTTGTTGACTTTGTTGCCTCCATTCTTTGCCTTGATCTGTACCTTGGGTACATTGAAATTATTAGGTCATCCCCTCGATATTCCATCGCTCATGCTCTCGGTGGTTATCTTTGGCATGGGCGTTGACTATTCAATTTTCTGTGTGCGGGCTCACCAGCGCTATCGGGATATCACTCACCCTTCCTACGCCCTGGTTCGGGTTGCTGTTTTTATGGCCGGCAGTTCTACACTGATCGGTTTTGGTGTGTTGTGCATTGCCGAACATTCCCTGCTGAGAAGTATAGGGATAACTTCACTTCTGGGGATTGGCTATTCCCTGATCGGTACCTTTTTGTTGCTCCCTCCTTTACTTGATTCTCATTTAGCCAGGAAAATCAAAATGCTCGTCCCGGAAAACACTCCTATTCATGAACGTACCCGAAATCGTTTTCGATTGTTGGAGACGTATCCAAGAATGTTTGCCCGCTTTAAGTTACAATGTGATCCTCTTTTCAGCGATCTGTCCAGAATCCTCCTGCCAAAAGAGAATGTCCAAACCATAGTGGACATTGGCTGCGGTTACGGGGTTCCTGCCTGCTGGTGTTTGGAGAGATTTGATGGGGCAGAAGTTTTCGGGATTGATCCTGATCCCGAGAGGGTAAGAGTGGCGGCCTTGGCAGTCGGCAACCGGGGAGTGATAACCACAGGCTGGGCGCCCACATTGCCGCCTCTTCCAAGAGCAGCGGATATCGTCTTGCTTCTCGACATGCTGCACTATCTTGATGACGAGACGATGGCAGCAATACTTACCAAGAGCTTTCATGTTCTCGGAGCAAAAGGGATGTTGATTACCAGGTTCGTGATCCGTCCGGCTGCCCGAGCATCATGGTCCTGGCTGCTTGAGGATCGCCGGATAAAATTTTCAGGTGGGCGTCCCTGGTATCGTTCTATAGAAAAGATGGCAGAATTAATGCAGAATGCTGGGTTTGTAGTTACCATAAACGAGCTATCGGCAACAAATACTGAGTTGGTCTGGATGGTTGGACAGATAGAGGAAGAGGTTAAGAATGCAGGATGACTGGGTGAAAACATCCCTTACTTTAGCAGAGAAAACCGGCATTGTTGTGCTGGTGTCGGCCTTTTTCCTCTCTTTCTTTGAACCTTTTCTTGCAATCGTTTTCCTCTCCTGTTTTATCCTCCTTTGTCTTATAACGCCCTTTTTCCCTGCATCTGGTTTTTTTTTACCCGTTATCAGTCGCGGTCGACCAGGAACGACCGGAATTGCCATTACCTTTGACGATGGTCCATCACCATTCTCCACTCCCATCGTGCTTGACCTTTTGGCCCGTCACAAGCTGCAGGCTACATTTTTCGTGGTGGGTGAGAATGCAGCCAGATATCCGGAATTGATTAGAAATATTATTGAGGAAGGGCACGGCATAGGCAATCACTCCTGGAATCATGATTATTTTCTTATGCTCAGAAGCCTCAAAACTTTGGGGGAGGATATCCATAATACTCAGCAAATGCTCATGCAGTCCGGTATACAACCCCTTCTTTTTCGTCCACCTGCAGGTATAATCGGTCCTCGCCTAGCCAAAATATTGGCACAGGAAAAACTCACAGCGGTTACATATAGTTGCCGTGCCTTTGATCGAGGGAACCGGAACATCCACAATCTTGCCGCAAAAATTCTTAAAAAGCTGCACCCAGGAGACATAGTCATGCTTCACGATCTCCTGCCACACCAGAAAAATCGATTGCAACAATGGCAAAAGGAGCTCGATATCCTTTTTACTGCCCTGACAAAAAACTATAATCCTGTTTGTCTGGAAGAGGTAATCGAGCAGCCGGTTATGTTAAGTGCGAGTGATTGAATTCCTGACTGATAATGAAGCGTATTGCAAATCTTTTCCCGTCTCAGTATATTTTATCCAAAAGTGTCTTCAATTCACTTAATATAATCCTTATATTCAGGAATAGTCATGGCTGAATGCTACGCAAAATGTACAGTAAAATTAAGCCAAAACGTAAGACATTGTCGGTGTGTCAGAGCAATTGTGCTGCTTATTCTGTTTCTTTGCGCCCCTCTAATGGTTGCTTCAGCTGAAGCCGGCAATTTCGATACGTCAAAAGACAACTGGGCTATTATCAGCGGCTATGGTCAGAGCATTCCCGATTGGGGACAGACTACCCAGCGAGTCGAAACCATTGAGCTCATACCACGCTATAATCATCATATCTTTGATAACCTGGGCTCAGGCTGGTATCACGGATTTCATTCTATCATGGTTGAGCTTCCTGTCTCTTTGATTGTCAGCCCTGAGGTTTCATCAATGGTCGGAATGAATTTTCTGGCTTCTTACACCTTTACATCTGGTAGAGAGTGGCAGCCCTATCTGTTTCTTGGAGGTGGTCCGGTGTACAGTTTTGCCGATATTTCTGGGATGGGTGCAAAAATGAATGGAAATTATCAGTTCGGCGTTGGTATAAAGTTCGATTGGGACACAACACACCAACTGCTCTTTGAGTTGCGGCATCACCATGTTTCCAATGCCGGCACCCGACGACCCAATGAACCGCTGAATTCAGTAAAGGTATTGATCGGCTTCACCTTCTGAAAAACTGGAAAAGTGAATAATGCCGCCAAGGCTACAGGCTCACAAATATATCTGCAGGGTATAATCTTATTTCAGCAACACGGAGAGATTTCTGAGCCTGAGACATCTTTTTTATTTATCTCACAGAGAAGTTTGAAAAGGATTATTTTTGACGTCGTCAGTTCCTTTATCCGCATTACTTCGGGTCGGGCAAAGAAGTACCCCTGGAAATACTTGAACCCGAGATCTCTTGCCTTTATAAATTCTTCAACCGTTTCTACTTTTTCAGCAAGAAAGTCTATATCGTATGGAGAAAGATAGTCGAGTGTATTGTGTATTTCGTCGACAGGAGTAAGAAAAAAATCGATTTTAATAATATCTGCCAATTCGATCAGAGGAATATATTTTGGGTGATAAACGAAATCATCAAGGGCAATGGTGTATCCAAAATTTTTTAGTTTTCGGCAGGCTGCAATGATTTCACTGGTGGGTTGAACGTCCTCAAGAACCTCAACGACAATGGTATCGACAGGAAGCCTTTCGATAATATTTTCCAGTAACAAATCTTCAGTGAAGTTTACAAAACATGGTTTATTACCGCTGATTTTTTCCAGTCCTTCTGTAAAAAAAGAACTGGTAAGAAGGGTACTTGTGGCATGGTTGCCTCCGACATTCGCGAGGCTCGACAATTCCACACCTCTGTATAGCAGCTCGTAGGCGAAGAGATGCCTGTTAACATCGAAGATAGGTTGTCTGGCAAGTATAGTTTCCACTTTAGGTAGCTTTCTAATCCTGTTGAAATTTATCAGTATAACTATTATAGATCTTATGTCCTTTTTTTAAAAAAACAACATTATGTGAAGAATAATTATTATCAAAAAGAATGTTGGTTGAGTTAATGTTTTGTTACAATTGCGGTTTTCATCAAGGAAGGAATTAAAGGAAGATCAGTGCAGACGAGGATAAGGTGTATGACTTCAGCACGTGTTAGCGGTGTTCTTTTTGTCCTCTTTTCTGCAACCGGCTTTGGGGCGATGGCTATTTTCGTCAAGGTGGCTTTTGTATCAGGAGCATCAACTGAAAGTGTGCTTTTTCTGCGTTTTCTGAGCGCTGGTATTTTGATGGTAGCGCTGATGTCTGTCCTTCGATTGCCATGGCCTCGAGGAAGGGATTTAATAATTTTGATCGCCATGGGAGCTCTTGGCTATGCGGGGCAGTCATTTTGTTTCTTTTCCGCACTCCACCATGCCACCGCCGGCCTGACCGGGCTGTTGCTCTACCTCCATCCTTCCATGGTTATTATCGGTTCTGCATTGATTGGTCGTCGGAAGTTGACGTTAACGAAGGTGCTGCTCGCGTTCGGTTCGCTCTTGGGTATTCTACTTACCGTTTCGAATGGTCTTGCGGGAACTCCCAAAGGGATTGCTTTTGGGATCGGGGCGGCGCTGGTGTATACCGTCTATATTCTGGTAGGTGAAAGAGTTACATCGCGCACTGGTGCCATAAGTGCCAGTTGCGTTATTATGCTCTCTGCTGCTGCGGTCTTTGGTACGGCTATGATGATTGAGGGCCAATGTTTTCCTAAAGAAACAACAGGTTGGCTGGCTGTTGGTGCGATTGCCATATTTTCTACGCTGATGCCAATAACATTTTTCTTTGCAGGGATGCGACGGATTGGAGCGAACGATGCTGCAACTCTTTCTACCCTTGAACCGGTTGTAACCTTGTTGCTTGCCTATTTTTTTCTTAATGAGACTCTTGGGCCGATTCAGTCACTTGGGGCTACCATAGTTATTGCGGCTGTGATTATACTTACTCGGATTCGATAGCCCATGGATTCATCTAGCCACCAACAATTTATCGAGTTGGCAGAAATGAAAATGCCCTATGGCAAATACGCCGGACGATTGTTGATCGATTTACCGGAGCCCTATGTGGTTTGGTATGCCCAAAAGGGTTTTCCCGAAGGAAAACTTGGGAGAATGATGGCAATTATCTATGAGATCAAAGTCAATGGCCTGGAGTATCTGTTTGAACCTTTAAAAAGTCATAAATGACATATATGCGATCCAAGTGTTCTGTCAGATCGTCAATCGTCCCAGAAAATCGGCAACAGTTTTCATACCTTTCCTGAATTGATCAAGACTGAATTTCTCGTTGGGAGCATGAATCGTATCGTCAGGTAACCCGAAGCCCATTAAAACCACAGGAGCTTTCAGTATTACGTTAAAAAGGGAGGCAATTGGGATTGACCCACCTTCACGCATAAATACCGGCGTTACGCCATACACCGATTCGAGAGCCTGGGCCGCGGCTCGGATGTACTGGTTGTCGGGGTTTATGTAAAAACCTTTTCCGGCATGCAGATTAGTCAGGTGTACCCTATGTCCTGCCGGAATGTTTTTGCGGACTGCTTTTTCCAGCCAGCAAAATACCTCCTTTGGGTCCATATTTGCCGGGAGGCGTAAACTGAGTTTGGCCAATGCAGTTGCCGGTATAACTGTTTTTGCGCCTTCTGCTGTAAAACCCCCGCGAATGCCATGGATTTCCAGGGTCGGTCGTAAGCCTATTCTTTCCAGGGGTGGATAAAGTTTTTCTCCCGATAATTCCTCGACTCCCATTTCTTCACACAGAGCCTCTTTAACATGTAATGGATCCTCCTGCCAAAAGAGCCTTTCTGCAGCCGAAGGTGTTGGAATGGCGGTGATAAGTTCCGGAATTTGAATAACGCCATCCTCGCCCTTCAGCCGGCTTATCAGTACGCAGAGTGCATGGATGGGATTAGGTGCCACGCCTCCATAACTGCCTGAATGAAGATCGGTCCTGGCTCCGAAAACTTCGATTTCCGTATAGAGCACACCCCGCAGGCCGATTACAAGTGACGGTTGTTTCGGATGGACCATATGGGTATCGCAGATTAATACAGCATCGGCCCGGAGCCGATCCGGATTCTCTTCGACGTACCTTGCAATTGAGGCACCGCCGGCTTCCTCTTCCCCTTCCAGAAGTATTTTGATGTTTATTGGAGGCGCACCATCTACTCTTACCCATGCTTCGAGAGCTGCAAGGATAAGCATGATTTGTGCCTTGTCATCACTTGCACCACGACAGTAAATGTTGTTACCGCGAATGGTTGGCTTAAAAGGAGGAGTTTTCCATTCATCGATCGGATCAACCGGTTGAACATCAAAATGTCCATAAATAAGCAAGGTTGGCTGGTCTTTGTGGGCCAGCCACTCTGCATAGACGAGGGGATGTCGCTCGGTTACTATGGTTTTTGGTTCGGAGAAACCAATAACCCTGAGCCTTTCCCGGACCCAGTCGGCAGCCTTTTGGACATCCTTCCTGTGCTGAGAGAGGGTGCTGATGCTGGGTATGATCAGCCATTCTAACAATTGAGCTATGAATTGGTCCTGGTTTTGATCCAGATATTCATTTCGCGTTAACTTTGTTGACATTCTCCTCTCCATTTATGCTTTGTTGGTAAAGCCGGATCCTCAAGCTGACATCGTCTATTTTCCGAAGTAATCACGCTGCATGAATCTGGCTTTGCCTTTGCAGACTATTTTATTTCCGATGCGAATCTGGGATTTGAGGTGATAGAGAGGTGGCAGGGATGATTCTATCCAGGCCTTTATATCCAGAGTACCGTCACAATCGACCTGCTCAAGATATCGAACGTTCAGTTCCCCTGTAACCGCTTCTATATCCTGATGCAGGAGACATTGAGCCATGGCGGTATCAAGAAGGGCGGAGAGAACACCACCATGCATGATGCCGGTATAGCCCTGCAAATTTTTGTTTCCTGTAAAAGAAGTCGAAACGGTGCCGTCATCGTTTTTTTGGAATTGCAAGCCAAAAGATAAAGGATTAGCCTGTCCGCACATGAGACAAAAACGGTGGCTTGGATGTTTTATTCCAGAGTCTGCTGGTTCCATTTTGTTGGTGTTCGCTTATATATTTTTAAATGTATAAGTAAATCTGTGAAGGTCAATCCTTGTAAGAAAAGTAAATAAACATAACATATGCACAAATAGAGTTCATCTTTCTTTTGGTAAGAGTATACCTAAGGGTGAAAGATAATGTGGAAAATTTTGATGAGCAGCAAAAAATTCTTATCAAGCAGCGACCCGAGTATTATTTGTTTAGAGACTAGAAATTTAAACTTTGGAGGACACTATGAAATGGATGCAGTTTTTTACCCCTGTATCTTCAATAAACTGGGAAGAGGCACATCGGCTCATTGAACAAAATCCTGGCGGGCAGCTTATCTTTCTTGATGTTCGTCAGCCAAAGGAATATGCCCGGGGACATCTGCCGGGGGCTAAACTCATGCCACTCGGCGATTTGGAAAATCGGCTGGACGAGCTTCCAAAAGATAAACCCATTGTCATCTATTGAGCGAGTGGAGTTCGCAGCCGGGTAGCTGCACAAAGTTTGGCCGGAAAAGGGTTCAGCAACTTATATAATTTGACGGGCGGCATCAAGGCCTGGGAAAAAGAGGTCGCGGTTGGAGCCGAGGATTTGGGACTGCATCTTTTTACCAGAGAAGAGAGTGCTGAAGAGGCAATCATCGTCGGTTTTGGCCTGGAAATGGGACTGCGGGATTTTTACCTTTCAATGCAATCGAAGGTCTCGCGGGAATCGACAAAAGGTCTCTTCGGCAAACTGGCCGATATTGAAATCCTTCATCAGGAGCGGTTGGTGGAACTGTATCGGCAGAGATCTGGTACAACCCTTACGATGCAGGAATTTGCCGATAAAATTGTCGAACCGGCCATGGAAGGTGGACTGACCACTGAAGAATATTTGCAGCTCTATACAATTGACTTTGAGTCGGAAGTCGAGGTGCTCGGCTTGGCGCTGGCCATTGAAGCCCAGGCTCTTGATCTCTATCTTCGGGCGGCTGAGCGAAGTAACACAAGTGAAACGAGACAGGTCCTGCTCCAGATTGGTGAAGAAGAGCGCAATCACATTGCTCGTTTAAGTAACTATATCGATCAACAGCAGGACCTATCATGACCAAACAACTCGTCCTGATCGGCGGTGGTCATGCCCACATGATAACGCTCGCCAAGCTGCATACTTTTGTTGAAAAAGGCTATGGGGTTACTGTTATACAACCCTCGGAATATCATTATTACAGTGGCATGGGGCCGGGAATGCTGGGTGGGACCTATCGCCCCGAGGAAATCCGTTTTGAGACCCGTAAACTTGTAGAAAACAAGGGAGGGACGTTCGTTTTCGGCAAGGCTTTCAGGATAGATCCCCATAAGCAACGGGTCCTGTTAGAAGGGACAGAGGAAGAAATTCCGTATGATGTATTATCCTGCAATGCCGGTTCTTATGTCCCCCGGGAGATGATCAAGGGGGACTCCCATAATATTTTTACTGCCAAACCTATTGAGGAGTTACTGGTTGCCAGGAAGAGAATTATGGAACTGACAGCCGCAGGAAAGATCACCGTTGCCGTTATCGGCAGTGGTCCCTCTTCTATTGAAATTGCCGGGAATATTCACCAGTTGTGCCGGGAACAGGAAGGGGAGATGCCTGCCATTCAGTTGTTTGGTGGACGGAATTTTATGTCCGGACGGCCGCCGAAGGTTCGTCGCCTCGCCAGGACAATCCTGGAGAGGAAAGGGATTGAAATAATTGAGGCCGGATACGTTCAGGAGGTAGAGAATGGCAGACTCTTGCTGGAAAACGGGCAAAGTTATCAAGCTGATATAATTTTTCCGGCCGTTGGTGTCAAACCGTCGCAACTCTTCGCCAGATCTGGTTTACCGATAGGTTCAGATGGTGGGTTACTGGTGGATGGATGCCTGCGGTCAAATCGTTATAAAAATATTTTCGGTGGAGGAGACTGTATCTATTTTGGCCCTCAACCTCTTGATAAGGTAGGCGTATACGCCGTTCGGCAGAATTCAGTGTTATACAGGAACCTGATGGCCTGTCTCGATGGGAAAGAGCCGGAAAAATTTTCCCCAGGCGGAAAGTATCTTCTTATTTATAATCTCGGGGATGGAGAGGGAATTCTTTCGAAGTGGTTTATCACTTTTTCAGGAAAGCTTGCTTTTCAAATAAAGGATTATATCGATCGAAAATTTATCAAATCCTTTCAGCAAAACTAATTTAATGTACAACATTCTTATTTTTGGCTTTAAAGAGGAACGTGAAGAGCTTATTGCGGATTTTTCCTCGATGCCCTGCAGATTTCTGCGTGTCAATTCTTCATCTGAATTTTACGCAACTGCGTTTTCTCGTATTTTCGATGTGTGGATAATAGAAACCTCCCACCCGGACTTTGCTGAGTTAGCTCTCTCCGAGTTGATAACTACCCACAATACTCCTCATGTCTTTTTGTATGGTGAGCAAGATATTTCTATTATGGGATCGACTGTCAGTCAATCAAGCAAAGTTATTCTGTTGCCAAAAAATGATGTCAGGCAGTGCGCCGAACTTTTTTCGAACCTGATGCGGGATATACGCGAACAAAACAGGGAAAGATATCTGGCGGGCTATATTCAGGTTCATCCAGGGAGAGAGGCAATTGTGACAAAAAGCCCTCTCATGGAGCAATTACTTGACCTGATAAAGGATATCGCACCAACTGATTCTCCTGTTTTTCTGCAGGGAGAAACAGGAACCGGAAAGGAACTCATCGCCAATATTTTTCATAATGAATCCCGCCGGAGATCAGGTCCGTTTATGGCTGTGAATTGCGGTGCCTTGCCGGACAGTTTATTGGAATCCGAACTCTTTGGATACGAAAAAGGATCTTTTACCGGTGCCACCAGTCGTCGCATCGGCAAGATTGAACATGCTGCCGGTGGCACACTTTTTCTTGATGAAATTGACTCAATGTCACCTGCAATGCAGGTCCGTCTCCTGCGCGTTCTGCAGGAAAAAAGTTTGCAGCGCCTGGGAGGAAATACAGAAGTGAGTACCGACTTCCGTGTAATAGGTGCAACGAACACGGATCCTTTTGAACTCCTGACTTCAGGAAAGTTACGATCTGACCTCTATTATCGCCTGTCGGTATTTCAAATACATGTTCCACCACTTCGCGACAGAATTGAGGACATTCCCCTTCTGACCCAGCATATTATCAATAAGAAAAAAAAGGATGGACGGGATTACATTAAAGGACTTGACAGACAAGCAAAGAAAATCCTTCTCTCGGTTCCCTGGTATGGCAATATAAGAGAACTGCAGAATGTCATAGAAAGAGCTGTCATGCTGGCCGACAGCGAAATTATCGGTGCCGATCTTATTCATATCCCAAGTCTGCCCGTTGCCGATTCGCATCTCTTAGGAACGGAAACGAACGAGCATGCCTTTCGGCCCGGCACTACACTGAAATCATACAAAACCTTTCTTTCACAGGCTGCAGAACGAAAATATCTGGTTGAGCTGCTTGATTATACTGATGGACGCATCGGTGAATCGGCACAATTAGCTGGATTGACCCCGCGTGCTCTGTATAACAAAATGAAAATATATGGTTTAAAAAAAGAAGATTTTAGAAAATCGGAATAATCGATGTATTTCGGAAATAATGATGATGATTTGTAATTGCATGTGCATACATGGTGTCAATCGAGATTTGCCAACATTAATCGGAATTTTTGATGTTGAATGGTCGTTGCATATTAATATCGCCCAATAGGGATTAATCACATAAATACATGTTGATAGCTGAATGTGAATAATGGCATGCTTCTTGTTATGTGAACTTTTAAACCATCCATGACTTATATACAGAGAGGAGGATGCCATGGGAAAGTTCAATAAACATCAGGGTGATAGAGAAAAATTTGGGAAATGCTCTGTCTGCATGGAATATATACCTATTGAATACTATTTCAGTCAGGGAGATGCAATCGTCTGCTATGAATGCGGGACCGAATATGTGCTCAGCTCGAAGGAACCGGTGAAGTTAACCATGCTTGAAGCCGAATACGATCCGGACGACTATTATGGAGATACGCTTTTTAAGGATTAATCTCTCTTGTATTGTTTATTGCAGGTGATTTCCACCTGCAATAAACATCAAACGATGCCAGTTCAAGGAATATTACAATTCGGATGTTGAGACCACCTTGATCAAATCCAGTGTTTTTTTCGAAAATAGAGATACTGACCGAAGCAGACGACAAGAAGCATAGCCACAACGATCAGAAATGCCCATTGGTTTGTTGCTCCGGGGATACCCCCAACATTGATTCCAAGCAGTCCAGTAAAAAAACTCAGTGGTAAAAAGATAGTTGTGACAAGGGACAGGGTATACATCCTGGAGTTTATCTGCTCCGAAAGAAGATTTACCAACTCTTCCTGCGCTACGTTTGCCCGCTCCCGAAGAGAATCAAGGTCTTCAACTATCCGGATGAGGGTGTTTGCAGTTTCATACAAATGCCTTCTGTCTTTTTCAGTGAACCAATGAATTTTTTCAACCTGGAGACGAGTAAAGGCTTCCCTTTGAGGGGCCAGGTAGCGGCGGAGCATGATAGCCTGTCTGCGAAGACCCGAAATCTGGGAACGTAATTTCCTGTCGTGGGAACTCATCACCTGTTCTTCCAGGGCCGAAGTCTTGTCTTCAACGTCTTCTATTGTTTCTTCAATGTATGATGTCAGCAATTCGGCGAGTGTATTTATAAATTCGCTGCTTGTCCTTGGACCTTGTCCGGCTGAAAAACTGTCTGCCAGATCGATAATTGACAGCAAGCGCCGCCGCCTGGTTGTGATGACTCTGTTTTTCTCTGCCCAGATACGAATTGACACCATATCCTCATGGTCTGCTCCAGGGTTGAGATTGACACCACGTAAGGTAAGGAGCATTCCCTCGCCTATAACAGTTGAGCGCGGCCTGGTACCTTCGCTTAAGAGAGCTTCAACAATCAACGGCTCCAGCCCGCTTTTTTCTTCCAGCCAGGTGATCGACTCAGGGGCTGTGCATGACAAATGAACCCAAAGGACACCTTGCTCTGCGGACCAGTTGTCAATTTCCTGCCAGCCAAGATTTCGGCCACCACCTTTGCCATCAAGCAGAAGAGCGTGGATCAATCCTTTTTCTTCCATGATTCTCCAAACGATTTTTAAATGAAATTAATTTGCCCGTTATTGCGATCATAGCCTATTATCCTGCAGAATACCTTCACGATTAACTGCAGTTTTTGATAGTAATTCCCGCCAATCATGGGTAATAAATATTGACAAAGTGGCTACTGTTCCAACACTCACGAAACCTTTATGTCTTTTTCAGGAAGAGTTATTCTGCAACTATCGAAGCAGGTATCTTGATTTTTTCCGGTAAATAATCTTATTGTAGTAAGAAGATTGGCTAACAATCAACAAAATAACAGGCAGGAAATCATGACAACAACTTTTCTGAATGTTTCATCAATCTATTCTCATAGATTGTTATTGATCGCCATGTCTTGGTTGATGGTGGTCACTTTTACAGGGACTGCTTCGGCAGAAGATAAACCTGGATCGCCGCCGGTCATGGATATCTCCTTTCAGAATAATTTAATTTCTGCTGAACTTGTCGATGCTCCGCTTATTGATGTCCTGCAGCGAATCAAACAGGAGTTGGGATTTAAAGCCCATTTTTACGGCGACCTCACTGAAAAAATTACTTTATCCGTAACTGATGTGCCGTTGGATAAATTTCTTCGACAACTGACCGACAATCACTCCTTATCAGTCGCTTTTCTGCCGACTACCAAATTGTCAGGGCAGGATCAAACTAGACAGATCGCAGAAATATGGGTTCTCAGTCGTAGTACAGCTTCTAAAAGTCTGAATATTGCCCCTGCCGCGCCGATACCACCGTTGGATAATGTCTCGGAGGATATGGACATAAACAGGCAACAATCTCAGGAAGAACCAGGAAATGAAGTGCCGGATTCTGTCCCGTCCGATCAGGTAGACAGCACTTT
This sequence comes from uncultured delta proteobacterium, assembly GCA_963709755.1. Lineage (GTDB taxonomy): Bacteria > Desulfobacterota > Desulfobulbia > Desulfobulbales > Desulfocapsaceae > Desulforhopalus_A. The sequence goes on along the minus strand of CAVPXO010000001.1, from coordinate 202,179 downwards.
AAGCGCAGAAAATTCCAGTCAGCGCCAAACAATCGATACCCTCACAGCAAAAGGGGATTCTGCTTCTGTCATGACCATGGCTGAATATCTCGGTACCGAGGAGAATAAAGATGTCCGCCGAATGCTGGTTCAGGGGATCAGTTCAATCCAGAATGAAGAATCTACTCAAGTTCTTGGGCAGGTTATCCGAAATGAACCTGATCCTGAAATTAGAATGATAGCAATACGTGCATTAGGTCAAAGGCAAAACGACAGCGCTGCTCGATCATATCTGGAGCAGGCGCTGAACGACGAAGATACGGAAGTAAAAGCTGTGGTTTCCCAACTGCTTGCTCAGTGACACATTATTTGGGAATCTGATGTTGGGATGCGTATCTTTCTCAATGGTCACTGTGTCAAGAAAAGCCCTTACTCTTCTTCAGGTTCAAAGCCAATTTTACTGATAGCACTCCTGATCTTCTCACGGGCAACACTATCATTTTCAAAAGTAGCCTCTCCCTGGTCCAGATTGACTGTAACCTGTGATAGACCTGGTATATTTTCAAGGGCCTTCTGCACAGAGCCAACACAATGTCGGCAGCTCATTCCTTTAATTTTGATTTTATCCATTCTTTCCTCCGAGATAAATACCTCAGTTTATGGTGTATAGTTACAGGGATAATAACCATTTCTTCCATAATTGCTATGGCTTAATGCCCTTAAACATTGCTCCAACGGTATATTCTGAGGTTTTTATCGGAGTTGTGCCAAGTTGCGAAATTTCAATGAACCCGGCTTTTTTCATCAAGATGAGTTGATCCCTCCCGGGGATCGTACCGCCTATTCATTGTGACCAGGATTCGACGTTTGTGGTAAGATGGGGCGGCAGAGGCTTATCTAAAATGATATCCGCAAACTGTAGTTTTCCACGTGGCCTCAAAACCCGGTGGATTTCTGAAAAGAGACTTGCTTTATCGGGGGAAAGATTGATGACCCCATTGGAAATAACTCTATCAAAGGTGTTGTCGGCAAAAGGAAGCAATTCAGATGACACAAGATTAATTTCTGCATTTGTTACCTGCATGGTGGCAAGATTTGCCCGTGCTCTGTCGACCATTTCGTTTGTCAGATCCACTCCAGATACCTTGCCCTTCTCACCTACCAGGCGGGAAGCAACATAAAGATCAAATCCGGATCCACATCCGATGTCCAGAACAGTAGTGCCATTCTCGATCCGATCAATAGTAAACGGATTGCCAACTCCGCAAAAAGAGTTAAGTATTTCATTGGAAAGTCCAGCCAGCATCTCTTTGTCGTAGCCTAACAGTACCGCTCCTGCCTTACCTACCGGGTATTTAAAATATCCTTCAGCTGAAGTTGACACGGCAGAATACTTCTTTCTGATTGCACTACGAATGTGTTCTTTTTCGTCTGCAGAGAAGGCATGTTTCTGCAATTGATTTATCGGCTGCATGTTGGAGAATTTATTTTGCTTTAGCACCTGATGACCACCAGGATTTTCCTGGGGTTGTCAGCTCCCGGTCGCGGATATGCAAATATTTTTTTGTATCATGTGATTTTCTCCTGGAAAATATAAATAGTGCTATTGCTACAATGTGGTATTTGTTATATTATACCAGAACAAGGTGAGACTATGCGAATATATTTCTATTTTTTCATTGCCCTTTTATTCAATATCCTGGCTGTTGGAATGAGTTCCGCACAGACCCTAGATCACGCTTGTCATGAGGAAACTAAAGCCAGGGAAGCAGTGAGCATGGTGAAATGTAACTGCCCGGAAGCGACACCATCCTGGAATTACAATTTCGGCAGCGACAGGCTTGTCGGAGAAGATTGCTGTGCATCTGAAACATGTAGGCTTTTGTCCATCCCGCAAGATGTTGTCCCCGTCTCCTGCGGTTCTTCCATAGTATTTTCCGGGATGGTTCAAGAACCATCTTTTTTTCAGCCCATGCCGTTGGCATTTTCTGGTTCTTGTCGTACCACTCTACCACCGCTGCTATTGCCTTCCACGCCTGCCTACATTGAAAATTGTGTCTTTCTTATTTGATTCGTCACCAATATTTATGGTCTGAGACACAGTCCCTGTACGGAACTGATTGACCAATAAATATTGCGGCAAAGAGAGATGTATCGCTGTACAGCAGGGTCAATTCATACCTTCGATACAGACCGTTATTTGCCGGCGTAATCTAATGATATAACACATTAGTGTTGTTTTTTATCCTACATCTTGTCTAAGCTGAGTTTTTAAAGTGAAAATGAATATACTATTCGAAAAGGCAGGTTTATTCCCGACAAGGGACTCAGATTGGTCGTGTAGAGCGAGGTGAATTTATGGTTGCTGTTAACAGATGGTTGCTGTGCTCTTTTTCTCTCGTTGTTTTATCAGTGTCTGTGGCTCGCGCTGCCTCACAGTCGCCAGATCTCAGTTCACTGATAGAAGAAGCCTTCCATAACAATCAGGAACTTCTCAGCATGAGGGAGAATGCCGAGGCACTTCTGGCTGAAGCACCTTTTGCCGGATCACTGCAGGATCCCGTGATCGGAATAGGTTTGTTAAATCTTCCAGTGGATAGTTTCGCATTTGATCAGGAGCCTATGACTCAGAAACAGTTGTTCGCGTCCCAGAAGTTTCCCTGGTTCGGCACCCTTGATCTTCGTCAGCAGGTGAGTGAATTAAAGGCTCAGGAGGCTCTGTTCCAGGTTCGAGCCAAGCAACTTTCGATAGCTAAAAATCTGGCAAGTGCCTGGTATGATCTTGGCTTTATCGGCAAAGGCCTTGAGGTTAACGATAACCTTACCACCATAGTTACCCAGGTGCTTAGAGTCGCCGAAAGCAGATATGCAACAGGTGAAGGTCTGCAACAGGATATCCTGGCCGGGCAGGTGCAACAATCTGAACTCATTGACGAAGGTGTAAACCTGAAAAGCCGTGAACGCGTTATCAGAGCTGAAATTGGCAGTCTTTTGAACAGAACAGATATTTTTGAAGAGAGTGTGCCTCCGGCAATAGGCGATCCCGGCACAATTCCGGATCGGGCTGTGCTCAACCGGGTTGCGCTTCAGCAAAATCCACAGGTACTGCAAAAAAAGACGGCAATTGACCGAGCCAAAGTGGAAATACAACTGGCGGAGAAGGCTTATCTGCCTGATTTTGACCTGCGGCTTGCTTATGGACAGCGGGAAGACCGCCCTGATTTCCTTTCTGCAACGGTGGCCATGACGGTGCCGCTTTGGCAATCCACCAGTCAGGACAGCAAGCTCGCCGCCGCTCAGAAACGACTCAGCAGTGCTGAACGTTCCTTGCTCGGCATGATACGGACACTGCCTCAAAATATAGACAAATTGCTGGCTCAGATAGAGGCTGCAAGAGAAAATTACCTCCTTTACCATGGAGCATTGTCCGTGCAGGCTACCAATCTGGCCGATGCTGCTTTAGCTGCTTATTCAGTCGGGAAAATAGAATTCAATACTATGCTCTCTGCTCGGATTCGTCTTTTACGGATTCAACTGAAGGCAGAAAGTTATAAATACGAAATATATAAAAAACTGGCAGAACTGGAAGAACTGATCGGCACAGGATTGTCTTCCCTGGAGGGTTTGAAATGAAACAGATAGTTGTGGCATTGATTGCAGCCTGTTTTTTCTTTTCCGCAACGATGTCGAAGACCGCGGAAGGACTGAAGGCAGGTGATGTCGATCCAAAGAATGGTAAGGTTATCAAGTATTGGGCTGCTCCAATGGATCCTACCTATATTCGAAATGAACCCGGAAAATCCCCAATGGGCATGGATCTGATTCCGGTTTACCAGGAAGAGGGCGGGGAAAAACTTTCCGAATCGACCATTAAAATTGATCCCGTTACCGAACAGAATATGGGGGTACGGACAGCAACTGTTGAACGAACGGAACTGAAAAAATCTATCCGGGCTCTGGGAACAGTTACCTACGACGAGAAGAGGATGTATGCAGTAAATCTTAAGTTTGATGGCTGGATCGATAAACTCTACGTTAATTTTGTCGGTGAGAGCGTAACCATTGGGCAACCTCTTTTTGAAATTTACAGTCCGGAACTGTTTACCGCCCAGGAAGAGTATCTGCTGGCTCTCTCCCAAGCCAGGAGTCTGGCAGCAAGTACCTATCCCAGTGTACGGAAGAATGCTGCCATGCTGCTCAAGGCTGCCCGGCAGCGCCTGAAATATTGGGATCTTGAAGACAGGCAGATCGAGCAGCTCGAAAAGAGGGAACAGGTAAAGAAAAACATTACTGTTTATTCTCCGGCTAGTGGGGTGGTTATTCAAAAAGATGCTCTCGCCGGTCATTACGTTAAAGCAGGAATGCACCAGTATGAGATAGCCGATCTTTCCAGGGTATGGGTAGACGTAGAAGTATATGAGTATGAATTGCCGTTTATAACAAAAGGAATGCCTGCCAGTATGGAATTATCTTACTTGCCGGGTAAACGTTTCGAAGGAACCGTCCTCTTTATCTATCCTTTTTTGAATCCGGAGACGCGTACTGTGAAGCTCCGGCTGTCATTTGATAATAAAGAAGGACTGCTGAAACCACAAATGTACGGCAATGTTTATCTCGAATCCATAATTGATCCCGATGCCCTGATGATTCCGCAGGAGGCGGTGATCGATTCAGGCCTCCGTAAGGTAGTGTTTCTTGCACTTGGAGGCGGGAAGTTTGAACCACGGCCGGTAAAGCTTGGGGTGGAAGGTGAAAACAATACTTTCCAGGTGTTGGAAGGTTTGGAAGAGGGCGATACCATTGTCACCTCGGCCCAGTTTATGTTTGATTCGGAATCCCGGTTGCGTGAAGCTATCCAGAAGATGCTTGAAGTCAAGAGGAGTGAGCCTGCAAAACTCTCGGGCGATGATCTTGATATGGGGGATATGAAGATGGACAATAGTGATCTCGATGTGAGTGATTTGAAGATGGATAACTGAGTAGTCCCCAGGAGAGAACCTTCATGATTAAGGCAATAATTGAGTATTCCATCCGCAATAAATTCCTGATATTGATGATGACATTTTTCGTCATAGCGGTCGGATTTCGGGCCATGATGAAAACCCCCCTGGACGCCATCCCTGATCTGTCCGATGTTCAGGTAATTGTCTTTACAGAATATCCGGGACAGGCACCGCAGGTGGTTGAAGATCAGGTTACCTATCCGCTGACTACCGCAATGCTGGCAGTGCCCTTTGCCAAGGTTGTACGTGGTTATTCCTTTTTCGGTATGAGTTTTACATATATCATTTTCGAAGATGGCACCGATATGTATTGGGCCAGAAGCCGGGTGTTGGAGGCTCTGAGTTCTATCGCAGGAAAACTTCCGGAAGGTGTTTCTTCGAGTCTTGGACCGGATGCTACGGGGGTCGGCTGGGTTTTTCAATACCTGGTGGAAAGCGATAGATACGATCTTCAGCAACTGCGTTCTATCCAGGATTGGTTTTTGCGTTATGAACTGACCAGTGTTCCCGGTGTTTCTGAAGTCGCCTCTATAGGTGGCTTTGTGAAACAATACCAGGTGATCGTCGACCCCAACAAACTTTTAGCTTTTAACATTCCTCTGCAGAAGCTGCGCTCAGCCATTAAGCGTTCCAATAACGACGTAGGTGGACGGTTGGTGGAGATGGGTGAAACAGAATTCATGGTCAGGGGATTGGGATATATAGAATCAATTGAAGATTTGCAAAATATCCCTCTTCTCTCCAACAAAGGCACGCCTGTCCTGTTGAAAGATGTGGCGAGGGTTATTATCGGCCCCGAACTGCGACGAGGAGTGCTTGACTTTAACGGCACCGGAGAAGCAGTTGGTGGAATCATCGTCATGCGCTATGGAGAGAATGCCCTGGCAGTGATTGAGAGAGTCAAAAAGCGGCTTTCAGAAATAAAATCCGGGTTACCGGAAGGTGTTTCCATAAGGCCGGTATATGACAGATCAGGCCTTATTCTGAGAGCCATTGATAACCTGAAGCGTACTCTTTTAGAAGAGAGTGTAATTGTCGCTCTGGTGTGTATTGTCTTTCTTTTTCATATGCGAAGCGCACTGGTGGGAATTATCACCCTGCCAATCGGGGTGCTGGTGTCCTTTCTGATCATGGAACGACAAGGGATAAATGCCAATATTATGAGTCTTGGCGGTATCGCTATTGCCGTTGGTGCTATGGTCGATGCGGCTATCGTTATGGTTGAAAACGTCCATAAACATCTTGAGCGGGATAAGGGTAAAAAGGACCATTGGGATATCATTCGGGATGCTTCAGTGGAAGTTGGGCCTTCACTTTTTTTCTCGCTGCTGATTATCGCCGTATCATTTTTGCCGGTTTTTACCCTGGAGGCCCAGGAGGGAAGGATGTTTCGTCCGCTGGCATATACCAAGACCTATGCCATGATGGGAGCAGCGTTCCTGGCAATTACTGTCGTTCCTGTTTTGATGGGATATATGATCCGAGGTAATATTTTGCCCGAACACAGGAACCCGATCAACCGCTTTCTCATCTGGGTCTATCATCCTATTATCAAGATAGTTCTGAGGGTAAAGTATCTGGTAGTGCTGCTGGCAATCGTGGCGCTGGGAGTGGCCTGGATTCCCTATCAAAGGATGGGTTCGGAGTTCATGCCACCGCTCAACGAAGGGGATCTGCTCTATATGCCGACAACCCTGCCTGGTATTTCCATTACCAAGGCGCGTGAGCTGCTACAGCAGACGGACAGGATTATCAAATCCTTTCCGGAGGTAGAGAATGTGATCGGCAAAGCCGGACGCGCGGAGACGGCAACTGATCCCGCTCCTCTCTCAATGCTGGAAACACTCATTACCCTGAAACCCAAATCGGAATGGCGAGAGGGATTGACTATACAAGCGTTGATTGATGAAATGGACAAAGCCATTCAATTTCCAGGGCTGACCAATGCCTGGACCATGCCCATCAAGACCAGGATTGACATGCTCTCCACGGGTATAAAAACACCGGTTGGTCTGAAACTGATGGGGGATGATCTGCAAACCCTTTCGGAGATCGGTGAGCAGATAGAGGCGGTCGTAGGTGAGGTTCCGGGAACGGCAAGCGTTTATGCCGAGCGAGTCACCGGCGGTAATTATTTTGATTATAAAATTAAGAGGAAAGAAGCTGCCAGATTCGGTTTGACAGTTGGTGATGTGCAGGATGTCATTATGACCGCGATCGGTGGGTTAAATATTACCTCGACGGTAGAGGGGCTTGCGCGGTATCCGGTGAACCTGCGTTACGCTTCAGAATTAAGAGATACTCCTGAAAAACTGCGGCGCATTCTAATACCCACCCCTAGCGGGGCTCAGATCCCGATTACCCAGGTGGCTGAAATTTCCATTCATAAGGGTCCTCCCTCAATAAAAAGCGAGAATGCCAGGAAGAATGCATGGGTCTATGTGGATATAACCGGTGGAGATGTCGGCGGGTATGTCAAGCGGGCTCAGGAGGCTGTCGCTGCCAAGGTAAATTTACCACCGGGGTATAGTATAGTGTGGTCCGGGCAGTATGAATATATGGTACGGGCGCAGCAGAAGTTGAAGGTCGTGGTTCCGGCCACCCTGATAATTATCTTCCTGTTATTATTTCTAAATTTTAAGAATGTTACCGAAAGTCTTATTGTCATGTTGTCGGTTCCTTTTGCCCTGACAGGAGGTCTGTGGTTAATGGATTACATGGGCTACAACATGAGCGTTGCAGTGGCAGTTGGCTTTATAGCGCTTGCCGGAGTAGCAGCCGAGACCGGAGTGGTGATGCTTATATATCTCGATATTTCCTATAAGGATTACCGAAAAAAATACGGTGCTTCGTTTTGCAGGAAGCATCTGAATATGGCCATCGAGCACGGAGCAGCACTGAGAGTCCGACCGAAGATGATGACCGTTGTGGCGATCATTGCCGGCCTGGCTCCCATTATGTGGAGTAGCGGCACAGGATCCGAGGTAATGAAGCGAATCGCAACTCCCATGGTTGGCGGAATGCTCAGTGCAACAGTGCTGACTCTTGTGGTTGTTCCCGCCGTTTACGGAATATGGAAGGGAATCGGGTTGCCGTTGAATCCACCGGATTCAGAAGAACATCAAGAGTGAAAAGAGTGTAGTAAAAGAGTTGGTGTAGGAGGAGAGTCATCTCTTCAATTAAAAAATCAAAAACAAAAAATAGGAGAAAATAATGAATAAATTAATAACAATAATAGCCATCTGCAGTTTTTTTCTGATGGGGAGTGCTATGGCTATGGATATGGATAGTATGAGTCATGATCAGGCAAAACATGACAACCAGGCAAACATGGATAAAGCAGCAATGGATCAACCTAAGATGGATTCTATGGATCATAGCAAGATGGACCATAGCGCAAGTCAGGAAGGTGGAATCTTTAAAAAGGCTGTTATGGTCGACGGTATCCATGCCGAATTTCAGGTTATGGGGCTTGCCGCTATGAATATGACTGACCCCGAAGGGCGTACTCATCATGTTATGGTCTCGTTTATGAAAAATGGTGAAAAAATGACCAATGTTGTTGGGAAAATCAAACTTATTGCGCCGTCAGGAAAGGAACAGGTTTCTGACTTGAAGAATTTCGGTAACGGCATTTTTGCCTCAAACTTTACCATTGATGAACAAGGCAAGTGGGGAGTCATTTGTCTTTTTAAAGACTTGGAAGGTAAACATACTGCCAAATTCTGGTATCAGCACAAAATGATGTAACAGCAGGTTAAATTAATACTAATGGTGGACAGGTATGGTTGTTATTCGAAATACTTGACAATTTTACCTGTCAGCCAGGTTCATCCCGCCTCAGTTTTCATTCTGCTCGTCGTGGAGCAGTATAATAATTAATACCAAAAATCTTGACTCGCCAGTTTTCATCTAGTATTATTTGTTAAGGATTATAATTTATATATGATTTTTGCTGGAATTAATTTCTATTTTTTCAGTTTCCCAATAATGAAACGCATTCCTGAAGTTTGACTGGAATGTGGCTTGATTACCATCCGAAAGAAAGTGTTTTCGCAGTGTTCCTGACTACTTGATTAGTGAAATTTTAGTTCATTACAGTTTTATTTATCTTTTTCAAGAAAGAAAATTGATTGTCGTAAGATACTTATCCTGTCTCGCAGAAGGCTTATGGGTGTCCTTCTGATGTCTTGAAAGTGAGAGAAATGATAATTGATGATGGCTAAGGCGATTCCTCAAACCAGTCTCATGTTTAGAGGCCAATTGACCAGATAAAACAAAGGTATGGAGGAGGTACAGCATGACTTTCAAAATGTCAGGTACGTTACTATTTCTTTTACTTCTCGCTTGGATTTCATCGGCTTTTGCAGCCCCACCCTATACAGACACACTAACAGGGATGGAGTTGGTATTTGTTAATGGTGGTTGTTATCAAATGGGTGATTCGGTCGGAGGGGGAGATCCTAACGAAAGGCCTGTGCATGAAGTCTGTGTTTCTTCCTTTTATTTGGGAAAACAGGAGGTAACCAATGCACAATTCAAGAAATTCAGGAAAGACCATAACAGCGGATCTTCACAGGAGATGAGTCTGGACGATGATAATCTTCCTGTTGTCAATGTTTCCTGGGAGGATGCCGTTGCATTCAGCAAATGGTTGTCGCAGGAAACCGGACAGGCCTATCGACTACCGACTGAAGCCGAGTGGGAGTATGCAGCCCGTTCAGGATCAAATCAAAGTTATTTTTGGGGGAATAATCCTAACGAGGCATGTGAGTATGCAAACGTCGCGGACATGACGGCTAAAAAATATCGAGAAACGTGGACAGCCTTCAACTGTGACGACGGCTATGCTGTATCCTCACCGGTGGGTAGTTTTAAAGCCAACGGTTATGGGTTTTATGATGTACTGGGAAATGCCTGGGAGTGGTGCGAGGATATCTATAACAGTGAGGCATATACCAAGCTCCCGAAAGACAATCCGCTTTATGAGGGATCAGGAGAGTACCGAGTTATGCGCGGTGGAGGATGGAGCAATGGTCCCCTTGGGATAAGACTTTCACATCGAGTCGGACTGTCACCTGACTTTGGTCATCATTCTCTTGGTTTCAGGCTACTGAAAGCTGTGCAATGAGGAGAGATATTGACCTCGATAAAAGGAGTTTTTCAGTTAACTTACCAAGAAATTCCAGGAGGCAAAAATGAAGAGACAGAACATAATATTGTTATTGATCCCACTTGGCTTGCTTTTGCTCCCTTTCTCCAGGGCAATGAGCGCCACAGAGAGCAATCAGCAGTTAGAAGCAAGTGGTTTTATTGGTGCGGAAACTTGTCAAGAGTGCCACGAGGCTCAATATGAAAGCTATTCGAAATCGTTACATTCCAGAAAAGAGATAAAAGGACCTCAATCACAAGATGCCTGCGAAACCTGTCATGGTCCAGGAGCAAAGCATGTTGAAAAGGGCGGTGGACGTGGTGTAGATATTTTCACCTTTGATAAAAGCGTTGCTCCAGAGGAAAAGTCTGCAAAATGCCTCGCCTGCCATGGAAAAACACTTGGTATGGATTATTGGGAGTTAAGCGCCCATAGTAGAAACGATGTATCCTGCGATTCCTGCCATGATCTCCATACTGCGAGTGGAAGGCAGAAACCTGATGAACCGGAAGTTTGTTTTGGCTGTCATACCGATATTAGAGTTGCAGTGAGTAAGCGTTCTCATCATCCGATTATTGAGGACAAAGTGAGTTGTTCTTCATGCCATTCACCCCATGGCGGTCTTTCCAGGCACATGGTCAAAGCAGATGATACTCAGCAACTCTGTTTCACATGTCACGCGGACAAACGGGGCCCCTATGTCTATGAACATCCTCCGGTTGCGGAAGATTGCTTGACCTGCCATACACCCCACGGCAGTATACATGCGAAGCTGTTGACAGAAAAAGTGCCAAATCTTTGCCAGGATTGCCATGATTGGCAGCGTCATCCCGGCACCCCTTATGATGCTAAAACAGGTTTTACCGGTTCAAGTCCGAGCAACAGGTTTTTTGCCCGATCCTGCTTGAATTGTCATGGCGCGATTCATGGAAGTAATACCTTTGAAAACCATGCATTAACTCGATAGGAGGAACAAAAATGAAGAATATATCATTATTGCTATTTGCAGCAATGCTCCTCCTTTTTTGTGGGAGTCGAAGTATTGCAGCCGATGATACAGCGATAAGAGGCTCTGTAGACCTTGGAGCCCGGATTGTCGATAACGAAGACAAGAGTGCCAAATTTCAGGAATATCGTGATTTGGATGATGGGATATTCGGTAATTTTAATGTTGAATATTTCAAAGATGCCTATTTTTTTGGTGCTGAAGGCAAAAATGTTGCTCTGGATGATCAATATTATCAGCTTACAGGCGGCAGTTATGAAAAGTTCAAATATTTATTTTTTTATAACGAAATCCCTCATAATCTATCTTTTGGCGCACGTTCATTTTATTCCGGAATCGGCAGTGACAATTTGACCGTTGATGTGTCAAGTCCCGCAAATTTGGCAACATGGACGGCCTTTGATTACAAGATAGACACTAAAAAATATGGTGGGGATGTTCAGTTTAGCCTGGCCGCCCCTTTCTTCTTTGGTTTTGGAGTGAACAGGGAGGAAAAAGACGGTCTGAAACCTTTAGGATCCGGTAGCTTTAATGGAGCGGTTGAAATGCCGGAACCTGTCGATTATACAACCGACAACTACACCGTTAATGGTGGTTATCGTTCGGAAAATTTTACTTTTAAGCTTTCCGGCCTGTACAGCACTTTCAAGAATGACAATAATTTTCTTGATTGGGAAAACCCGTTTACGGCGGCAACAGAAACCAATTCCCTCCCAGCTGATAACGATTATGCTAAAATCGCGGCTAACCTGATCTGGCGCCAATTACCTTTGATGTCGACTTTTTACATTAATGGCAGTTATGCCAACCTATCAAGTGATTTTTCAGTAGATGAGATAGGTGCTGCGATACCGGCCGGTTTGAATCAGACCAATTTTGATGGTGATATTTCCACAACCAGACTCTCTGCTTCATTTTCTTCACATCCTGTTGAAAAGCTCGATACTCGATTGTTTTATGAATACTTCGACAGGAATAACGATTCTTCGGTGATTGAATATGATGATGGTGGTAATGCCAGCCATCTTTTTGATTACACAAAGAACAAGGCAGGTTTTGATGTCAATTACAAGTTGCCTGCTCATACCAGGATTAATGGCGGGTATTTTTATGAAAATGTTGACCGCAATAACAGGCCGGATGGTGACAGCACCGATGATAACCAGGTATACCTCAAGTTGAAAAATAACAGCCTTGATTATGTGACTGCAAAAATTGAGTATACTTATTTAAATCGGGATACGGATGAAAATCATGACCTGACCGGTCTTGTGATCACCGATGCAGAATATATCGAACAGTTCGTCCAACGCTTTGATGTTGTTTCAAAGTCCAAAAATGCCCTGAAGTTTGCATTGGAGGTTTCCCCGCTTGATAAGTTGGATTTTGGCGTGTCGTATACCTATGTTGATAATGATTATGACGATGTGACTCTTGGGCGGACATCGGATACGGGTCATGAAGTATATTTTGATTTTATGTGGCGGGCAGCAAGAATCTTCAATTTAAGCGGCTTTGCCGGCTACGAAAACTATCAAGCTGATTCCAATCATTACAATTTTTCTCCCGGACAATTTGCCGATCCTACTGTCGACGACCTGATTCCTGCCTCTTACAGGTGGTTTCAATCAATGGACACCGATTTCTGGACCGTTGGGCTTGCGGGCAAGATGCCGCTTATGGGGGATCGCTTGGTGCTCAATCTATCCTGGCAATATCAAAGATCAGATGGCGACAGTGATTTCACTACTGAAGGCCTTACAGCATTGTTGCCGATCAATAGCTTCGAGGATTATTACATAAATACTTTGGATGCTAAAGCGGTGTACGCCCTGACAGATGCGATTGGTCTGACAGTGGGGTACCTTTATGAGAAATTGACATACGAGGATCTGCAGTATGAGGGCTATATATATAATCCCTCGTCAACTTACTTAAGCGGCGCATATACCGATCATGATTATGAGGCTCAAGTCGGTTATTTTATTGTGAGCTATAAATTCTGATTCACCGACGGGTATTTCAAGAGCCGGCACTTTTGATAGAGTGCCGGCTTTTAAACAGGGCTCTATGAAACGAGAGAGTTCGTTCAGCCTGATCACTTACAGGAAAAATTTTTTCTGCCAGTGCTTTCTTTCTGGTTACCCCCCCATAATTAATGCTTGCCTTAAGTTTCAAAACGAAAGATACTTTCCATTTTTACTTCAACTGATTTTCTTTTAAAATATTGCAGCTGCGTTAGCCCGATCAACATGTTGCTCTACCTGCAACTTATTGATTTGCCGGGAGGATGTGATTATTTTGCTGTTCATGTGTATCAGGGGTAGCGGTTGGTAAGAATATGTTGAGGAAAACAATTTAGTTTCCTCGAAGGAATTCTCTCTTTGTTATGGCAATAGAAAACTTTGAAGCAAAAATTAAAGGCATGCATTGTGCGGCATGCTCATCGCGCATTGAAAGGGTGGTCGGAAATATGGAAGGTGTTTCCCATTGCTCTGTGAATCTGGCAACTGAAAAGGCTAAGATTACCTATGATCCACTTACATCGAGTGTCACCGCAATAGAAGAGGCAGTCGCGGGGCTTGGCTTTTCCGCCGAGGTCGTAACGGCGGACTCAGATGATTCCGGTGACGCGCGTGAAGCAGCCGAACGACTGCAGGCCATGAAAAACAGCCTTCGCCCGGCATTCATCCTGGCTCTGCTCATTATGAGCCTGTCGATGGCGGGGATGGTCGGTGTCACCTTGCCGGATGCATTACATCCGGATCATTCTCCCTTCAGCTATGCATTACTCCAGTTTCTGCTGCTTCTGCCTGTTTTGTACCTCGGTAGAAATTTCTATCTGAACGGCATTCCGGCGCTTTTGCGCGGGGGACCCAATATGGATTCTTTAATTGCCATTGGAACCGGGGCTGCTTTCATCTATTCCACCTGGAACCTGGTGGAAATAGGATTGGGGATCAATCCTGTTGCCCGCGCGCATGATCTTTATTTTGAATCGGCAGCCATGCTGATCGCGCTGGTATCCTTAGGGAAATATCTGGAGGCCCGGTCGAAAGCCCGAACAACAGATGCCATCAAACAATTGATGCAGTTAACGCCTGAGACTGCCACTCTTCTCGACCAAAATGGACAGCGGCAAGTGCCGGTGGCGGAAATACAGGTAAATGATCGCATCCTCATCAGGCCGGGAGAAAGAATCCCAGTGGATGGGACAATTACGGACGGAGAATCGGCAGTTGACGAATCCATGCTCACCGGTGAGAGCATGCCGGTCATGAAACGAAAGGGTGATGACCTGTTTGGAGGAACGCTGAACAAAAATGGCGCATTAACCATGGAAGCGCAAAAAGTCGGGCAGGATACCATGCTTGCCCGGATTGTCAAACTGGTACAGGATGCTCAGGGAACGAAAGCTCCGATAGCCAACCTGGCTGATCGTATCAGTCTCTATTTTGTGCCTGTTGTCATCGTCATTGCATCACTGGCCGGCTTGAGCTGGTTTTTTATCGGCCACGCCGAGTTCAGCTTTTCTCTGCGCATTTTTATTGCCGTGTTGGTTATTGCCTGTCCCTGCGCCATGGGGCTGGCAACGCCAACCTCCATAATGGTTGGTACCGGTCGCGGAGCTCAGTTGGGAGTGTTGATCAAAAGTGGAGAGGTTCTGGAGCTTGCCCAGAAGGTGAGCTGTGTTGTTTTTGACAAAACCGGCACGCTCACGCTCGGTAGACCTACGGTGACCGACATCCTTCCTCTGGCAGGGTACGATGATGCAATGTTGTTAAGTTTTTCAGCCGGAGCGGAGAGCCACTCGGAGCATCCCCTTGCCGAGGCTATTATTACTGCTGCCAAAAAAAGAGGTTGTGTTGTACCCGAACCGCTCTCTTTTTCGGCAACCCTTGGCCGGGGTATTGCATCGTCGCTTCTGATTGAGGATAACAGGTATGATGTGCTCCTTGGTAACTTCGAATTTATGCGTGAAAATAATATAGAGGGCTTGACTGAAAAGGTTCAGAGCGAGACGACCGGGTTGTCCGATCAAGGCAAAACTGTTTTGTATCTTGCTGCGGATAAGATTCTGGTCGGTCTGTTGGCCGTAGCCGATCCGTTAAAAGAGGAGGCAGGGGATACAATCAGACATCTCGAGGAGATGGGGATTAAGGTCGTGATGCTTACCGGGGACAATGAGAAAACAGCCCAGGCTGTTGCTCGTCAGGCCGGCATAAAACGGGTTGTGGCCGGTGTCCTGCCGGATAAGAAAGAAGAGGAAGTAATTAGATTACAGCGGGAGGGTGAGATTGTTGCCATGATTGGAGATGGAATTAACGATGCACCCGCTCTTGCCAGGGCAGATGTTGGCATTGCCATGGGCACTGGAATAGATATTGCCATGGAGTCTGCCGATATAGTTTTGATGACCGGTCATCTAGCCGGAGTCGGTCGGGCGATAGGCCTGAGTCGGGCGACAATGCGGAATATCCACCAGAATCTTTTCTGGGCTTTTGCTTACAATGTGGTCGGAATTCCAGTAGCCGCAGGACTTCTGGCAATCTTCGGTGGTCCGACTCTCAATCCGATGATTGGTGGGGCTGCTATGGCACTCAGTTCCGTCTCGGTAGTCACCAATGCTTTACGGCTCAGGTGGTACCACCCTAAAGTCTAGCCAATATTGTGCATCAGTTTTCATGGATAACCTTATCCTCATCGGGAATAATTTGAAACGCCTGAGGAAAGATTCTTGTATTGTGGCCAATTATTGTATACAATTATGTAAATGACTTTGACTGCGATATACTTGGCAGAGTTTTCCTGACGGATCCAAAACGGAGAAAAGTATGTTTTCAATTTTACGTATCAATACCGCGACCTGTGAGACAAGAACCGAAGCTTTTGACTCGCAAGAATTTCTTCTGGGAGGCAGGACGCTTTCTTCCCGTCTTGTCAGCAGGGAGATTCCTGCAACCTGTGACCCTTTAGGCAAAAGGAATAAACTGTTTTTCTGCAATGGTGTACTCAGCGGCACTATCGTTTCCAGCTCTGATCGTTTGAGCATTGGTGGGAAAAGTCCCCTTACCGGAGGCATTAAAGAGAGTAATGCCGGGGGAATTGTCGGGGTACGGATGGCACAACATGGTTTGCGTTGTATTGCCCTCGAAGATGCACCCAACGCCGAAGCAAAATGGAAAATTGTAGTAATCGGCAAGGATCAAACGGAATTTGTAGACGGAGAGTTCCTGCGTGGGAAAGGCGTTTACGAAAAATCTAAGCTGTTAAACGACAGGTTTGGGAAGAAGGCCGGTTGCATTACCATTGGACCGACCGCGGAAAAACTTCTTTACGCCACTGGTATCGCCTGTTCCGATCCCCATGGAGTTTGCTCTCGATACGCGGGGCGAGGCGGACTTGGGGCAGTGATGGCATCAAAAAAAATCATTGCTTTGGTGATCTTGGACGATGGCGATGTACAACCGGAATTTAAAGATTCTGAAGCTTTTAAGGTAGGCACAAAAAAGATTATTCAGTTATTGAAAGAAAACCCGGTATCCTCTCTTTTCACCAAATACGGCACCGCGGCGATGGTTGATATCTGCCAGGCTTTAAAGGTGTTGCCGACCAGAAATTTCAGGCACGGGGTGATGGAAGGGGCAGAGAAAATAAACGCCCAGACCATGTACGATACTATCAAGGAGCGCGGCGGAGCGGGGCAGACTCAGCACGCCTGTATGCATCCCTGCGCAATCCAGTGCTCCAATGTCTATTCGGATAAAGACGGCAAATTGCTCTGTTCGCCGGTAGAATACGAAACCATGGCCCTGATGGGTTCCAATCTCTGTCTCAAGGATCTCGACGCCATAGCTGCCATGAACCGCATTGCCAATGATGCCGGAGTGGATACCCTTGATGTCGGCGCAGCTATCGGAGTGGCCATGGAGGCGGGCCTTGCTGAATTTGGAGACACCGAGGCGGCTATCGGTCTGATGGAGGAAGTGAGGGCGCTGACACCTCTTGGCCGTATACTCGCTTCCGGCTGTAAGATAGCGGCCAAGGTGCTTGGCGTCCGTCATGCTCCTCATGTACTCGGCCAGGCAATTCCGGCTTACGAACCCCGTGGCAGCAAAGGGATGGCTATGACCTATCTGTCAAACCCAATGGGGGCTGATCATACCTTTGGTTTTACCCTGCGGGATGAAGAAGTGCCGACCAGCAAGGAAGGCAAAGTTGCTCTATCTAAAAAATTTCAGGTAATAGGATCCCGCATGGATGCGATGGGGATGTGTAATTTTGTACGTTATTCGGTGCAAAATAATATGCTGCCTTTGTTGGATCTCGTTCGATTTCGGTATGGGGTGGATATCAATGAAGAGGAGTTCGACGACATCGTTAAGGAAACACTCCGAATTGAACATCAGTTTAATACCGATGCGGGTATAACGGCACTGGATTACCGGTTTACTGAAACATTTTATGAAGAAGCACAGCCGGAGACCGGAGAGAAAATGGACATTACAGATGAAGAGTCGGCGCTGGCCAGAAAATGGTAACTGTTAATTTCAAACTCTCCGAAATCGGCAGAATGGATGTACGTATTGAAAAAAGTGAAAACCTGGCGACAGTATTACAGAAATGCGCGGCACAAGCTGGTTTTGAGCTTGGCGGTATTATCGCTATTCGTCAGGGAACAGTACTGAAAAAAAGTGATCTGGTGGGAGACGGAGATGAAATCGATGTCTTTCCTGCCATTTCAGGTGGTTGACGGATTGGGGATATTTTCCTTTTCCGTCAATGACCAGGTTGTGCTTGGTAATTTGGTATCAGAATTTCTTTTTCGTTCCGTAGCTGGAATAGTTGAATTCCAGTAAGCTTTTGAAAATATTAATCAGGAAATCGTACCAGGCGGGCTGTTCTGCTTCGTTTTTTTCTTGTTTCAGGGGCTGCTGGGTATCTTCGACTGGCATATCGTCTCCTCTTTGTTTAGAAAAAATATCGAAGTCTTCGCTTATCTCTTTACAGGCGTCGGTTAGTATAATTATTATCCTTATATCTCACAAGCGTTCTTTTCCTGAATTAACGGGAAGATTGAGATATGGAGGATATAGTTTCCTTTTGCTCATGTTGAGGCTTAACCATAAAAAGATAAACGGAAATTTTATGAAAATTACTAAGATATGGCTCGTCTCCTTTTCTCCGACCAGAACCTCTAAAAAAGTAATCGATGCAATAGCCTCCGGCATTCGGGACATTCCATTTGAAACTATCGATCTGACCTATCCTGATAATTTTTCAAAGAAAATACATTTTGCAGCAGACGAGCTGGTCATTATTGGTGTTCCTGTTTATGCCGGTCGGGTTGCACCCCTTGCGGTCAAGAGACTTGAGACAATAACGGGAAACAACACCCCGGCGGTTATTGTCGTAACCTATGGTAACAGAGAATTTGAAGATGCACTGATTGAGCTAAGGGATATTGCCATGGAAGCTGGCCTTAATCCCCTGGCAGCCTGCAGTTTTATTGGAGAGCACTCCTTCTCGGGAATTGAAACACCCATTGGTGCAGGCAGGCCTGATTCAGTTGATCTTGCTGCTGCTGAAGCCTTTGGGGAGAAGATCATGGCAAAGATTGCTGCGGTTGTTGAAAATCCGGCAACTGAATACCGACTGGAAGTGCCGGGGAATATACCTTATAAGGCAGGAATGGGATCACTGCCATTTACGCCCATGGTAAATCACTCTCAATGTACCCTGTGTGCAGAATGTATTACCAGCTGCCCAGCTGGTGCGATTTCACTGGCATCCGAAATAGAAATTGACCCCAAGCTTTGTATATTCTGCTGTGCCTGCGTGAAAAACTGCCTTCAGGGTGCAATGGAAATTGATGCCAAGCCTATCAAGGAAAAAAGACAATGGTTGTATGAACATTGTGCTGAGCGTAAAGAACCAGAACTCTATTTATGAAGAGCATGTAATTTTTGATTGTAGTCGTATTATTTACAAAAACAGAGGAGAGGCCGGTGACAGCAAGTATTCAACCCTTGAAAAAAGTAACCCTATCACTTATTGCAGGAAGTGACCCAAATATCCTGTCTGGTTCACCCGTTATTTTTCAATTTATCCATGGGGTGGCGAGTGGCGGGTTTTGTCCATTTGAAGGTGCGTTGCATGATAAAGCTCCAGGCGACAGCTTGACTCTCCAAATAGCAACCTCCGAAGCTCAGCAATATTTTGGTCATCTCCTGTTGCCTCTGCGTCAAGCGCTTGATTTACATATTATGCCGGCAACGATCCATTTGAAAGTCGATGTAACAGCAGTGAGCGACGCCGAAAACCGAGAGGTAGTGCAGTCATTAGCTAAAGCAAGCAGTGGTTGCGGTGGTTCCTGTGGCTGTGGCTGTTAGTTCAAGGGAGTTTCAGGCTTAAATCTCTTGGCGATTCAAAGGACATTTCCTGTCCTGTGATGGGATCCCTGAATTCTATCTTACGGGACAAAAGTTCCAGGGGGCGGCTGAAGTCGTCAGTCATTTCCGGTTTAAGTACCGGGTAATATCGATCATTAATAATGGGGAAACCAAGCCCGGATAAATGAATTCGCAGCTGGTGTTTTTTGCCGGTTATCGGAATCAGCTGAAAGTGGGCGACTGATCCCATGACTTCAGTCAGTCTGATCCGTGAACGGGCATTAACTTCCCCTGCGCCGGTTTTCATCCGAAACCAAGGCTCCCCTTGCTCAAGACGGTTTTCCACCAGCCATTCACTCTGCCCTGAATCATAAGGAAAATGGGCGAGAGCTTCATATGTTTTACGAACCTGCCCATCCATAAACATCTGCTGGTACATGCCCCTGGTTTTTTTATTAACCGAGAACAGCACGAGTCCGGCCGTTCCCTTGTCGATCCGGTTAATTGGAGAAAGAAAAGGGTTTCCTGTCTTTTCTTTCAGCCTGTTTATCAGCGTTTCCCGTACATAGGGGCCACCAGGAATGACCGGGAGAAAATGAGGTTTGCAGGCCACCAGCAGGTGATCGTTTCTAAACAGGATCTGCTCCCGGAAGGGGATTACAGGTTCTGTTTCCGTCTCCCTATAGTAAAATAATCGCTTGTTCGGCATGTACGCAGTGTCCAGGGTCACGGGATGACCTTCCTCCGTGAGTACCTTGTCAGCGTTAATACGTTCAATCCATTTTTGTACCGGAACCTTTGGAAACCGCCCGACGAGAAATGCCAGTAACGTCGGATACGGTTTAACCATGTCAGGCATGGAAACTATTGAAGAACCCACTGAAATGCCCATTTATCAATCCTTTTTTTTGTTCTTTTTGAGCTGCAACTGTTTGGCACCTCCAAGCTGGGCAAAACCGGTATTTTCAAGATCAGTCCAAAGGGTGCCATCGCCGGCGTGGATGATATTCAACTTCATCTCCGGGTTGAGAGTATCCGCGAAACGCCACTTTGCATAGGAGAGGGGGTCGTTGAAAACGGCCGTTTTCAGCTTAAGACCGTTAGCCTTCTCGCCGTCAATCTTTTGCAGGGCCGATGCTGTCGCCCGGCCAAGTACGCGAACTTTATCTGCCGCAATCTGGGCAGTCAATTTATTTATCTCTGCAGTTTTTTTCAGTGTTTCAGCCTGAATCTGGGCGACCTGTTTACTAAGATCTGCGGCGATTTCAGCCTTAATCTTCTCTGTCTCCTGGATAACCTGTTCACCTCGCTGCTGGATAAGTGAAAGCTCAGTATTCAGCTCGGCCTGTTTACGGGCGGTATTCTGCCGTTCTTTGTTGGTCAGATCCTGCTCAATGGCGATACTGGCCTGCTGGATCGGCTCCCGGATTTCGTCAGGTACTTCTACGTGACGGATCAGTGCGTTGTACACTTTGATTTCCTTGGCGCCGAGTGTTTGCTCAAGAGAGACGGTGAGGTCATTCTGGAACTTCTCACGCCCTTCGCCGACGATGAAATCCTTGGCTCGATATTCAGAACCCTTGTTACGTGAGATAGAGGTAATCTGTGGCATGATGATTTTATCGACCACTGCGGGTAGGTCACCGTAATGTCGAAAGATACCTGCAATTTTGTCGGGCGACAGCTCAAATTCCAAGGTCATGTCAAGGCTGATCTGAAAACCATCGCGGGAGGGAAAACTGACCAGTTCAGTCAGGTTCATTTCGCCTTCTTCCAGGGAGGCTGGTGCCATATCTGCCAGTGGACGGCCGGCAGCAAAGTCAACCTGCTCGCCTTGCTTAAATTTCTGTTCCTGCGCAGAAGAAGATCGCTTACTGAAATAATCCTGTCGTTTAGCTTCCTGTTTTTCAAGGACAGCGGACTGCAGAACATTCAGCGCCTCATTCTGACCGAGCTGCCTCGCCTTGGTCACGACCTTGCCGCCACCACGCCCCAAAAGAGATACCTGATTAATGCCGATTTCAAGCACATCTACCTTATATTCCTTTGGATTCACATAGTAAAGACCGGGCTGGAGAACATCTTTGCGGACACCCTTTTGCTTCCCGGCTGCGAATTGACCACCTGGTGCCTGCTCACCGGAAAGCGAGGTAATGACCCCTGCATAACCTATAGGGATGCTGATTGCATCGACGATTTCGATATTGTAGCCGTAGGGGTTCATGCGGTATTTGCCGGGGCCTAGCACACTGCGCCAAATGCCTTTCTGACCACGGTCGGCAATAAATTCGCCTTCCGGCAGCTTTTCACCAACCTTGGAGGTCACAATCGCGACCTTGCCCGGTTGGACCAGGGTCACATTAACAATTTCCCATTCATTAAAAACCGGATTGAGGAAATGACGCCCTTCGCCGAGAGTTTCCTCTTGAATTCCTTTCTGGCCATTCCGGGCCAGAATCTGTCCGGGATCAAGTGGATCGCCGGATTTGGAGGTAATGATAGCCATCTCGTTTGGACCAACATAAAAACGGCAGAAGCCCCACAGCCAGAAAAATTCAGCAATGAGCAAAACCAGAAAACTGCCAAGTACTATCTTGATGACTTTACTCATTTCGCACCTCCTTTTGTGGGAGAGAAGGTATCGAAAATTTTGCCCAGTCCTTCGGCGGAATCACTGCTGAGAACGGAAAGCACCTGTGGCCCAACCTTTTCATAGAGGGTGTAGCGCGCAAAGTTATCCCCACCGCCTAAAGACGATACGCGATTTTTAAGGACGAACGCCTCGGCTTCGTTCCTGGCTTTTATAGCATCTTTTTCTCCATCGGCAGTGAAGATTATTGCTTCGGACTGGAACTGCGCGGCGTCGTATTCCAACCTGGCGACTTCCAATTCCTTTTTGGCCGCAATCAACCTGACGCTCTGGTCCTGCTGGGCATCGATCACGGCACGGATACGCTTGGTATCGGCTTCGACCTTCTCCTTACTCTGGATTGCCAGCATTTCCTGCTTGGTCAGTTCTGCTTTTGATTTCGCCTGAATAATCTGCTGCTCATATTTGGCGGCGTCCTGAACTGCCAGTTCCCTGTCGCGGTTGATGCTGGCAATCTCGTCTGGAACAATTATTTTACGGACAAGCACTGATTTAATGTCAACGCCCCATCCCTTTGATTTGGCACGTAAGTGATTTTCCAGATCACTCTGGAATTTTTGACGAGTCTCTCCAACAATAAAGTTGACCGCAGGATGCTTGCTGCCTTCAATTCGGCTGAATCCACGGGCACGGGGCAGGATCAGTTTTTTTATGATGTCATCCATATCACCGACACGATGGGTCAGAAAAGCGGCCTCGTCACGCTCAATGCCAAATTCGATGGTTCCTTCTACAGTAACGGAGAAACCATCCATGGTCAGGAAATTGATGACGTCCGAGCCCGACATTTCGAAACGCTGGCTCTGGGTATTGACTTCCACAATGTTAAACATGTAGGGGTTGAGATAGTGCGTCCCCGGGTCGAGTAGCTGGCCCGATACTCCTTTAAGGCCTTTTGCCACCATGAAAATGTTTCGCTCATCCGGCGAAAGCTCATTATTAAGAACATCCTTTCCGGTCATTGCTGTTACCACTCCAACATTACCTGGATTTATGTTGATCGCATCGAACAGGGCGATTTGGTAGGCATAAGGATTGATGCGGTATTTACCGGGGCGGAGAATTTCCTGCATGATACCGCGCTGATTATCATCCGCGATAATTTTCCCAGGAGGCAGCTCCTCGCCGTATAGACGAGTCATCACGCCGAGTTTGCCGGCCGGAACATCGAGAATTCGCCCGATTTTCCAACTCCATGTATAGGGGTTTTTAAAATAGCGACCTTCCGAAAGAACATCCAGCTGGATGCCTTTCTGGTCTTCCTCGAGCGCTATTACCTGTCCTGACTTAAGGTCTTGGCCTGTTTTTCGAATAAGGACCGCAATCTCACCCGCTTCGGGTTCGATCCGGCAAAAAAACCAGATGAAGAAGAACGTCGCGACTATCGCTCCCACTGTAAGTAATTGCAGGAATGGAAGTTTTGGCAGTGGTGGTATTTTCAATCGCCATCGTTTTTTTGCCGGCACTAATTCCTTTGATTCAGTCATAAAATTTCCTTTTAATTGTTTTTGACAAAAGCTTCCTCTTCAAATGTCACCTTGAGAACGAAACGCTTATGTCCAGATTTCAATCTATTATGGTTTCAGTATATGCAAAACAAAAAAAAACACCACTTGTTAAAATGGCCTACTTCGGATGTTGTTCGCTCCTATCTCCTTCCAAGCAGATACTCCTCCGTAAATATCGGATCAATATTATGATAAAACTTCAGAAAGACAAGAAACTTGCCACGTACCCTCGGGTATTGGTTCATGATTTTTCTGAACTTTTGCGGGTAGGTGAAGACCATGGCAGCGTATTCGTTAAAATCGTTTTCGACTATGGTTTGCCCGTATGTGTTCTTACAATTTTCTTGTTAGCTGGGAGTTTTGAAAGAAAAGCGCATAAAAAATCCGGATCTGGATAAAACTCCTTTGAATCCGGGCTTGATGTTTGAAAATGTCGTGCGTACAATTTTTTTTGTCTGGAAACTGTCTGGAATCTGCGGCAGTAGCAATATCAATCGATTAAGAGGAAACAGCTCATGAGCAAACTGCGCTATTATATATTGATGATGATTTCTTATCTTGCTCTCGTAGCTGGAGTGTGCGCTCTTCTCTATGTTCCCCTCAGGCGGGCCTTTCTTGCCAACTGGGGATTTAACATGGTCATTCTCGGAGCGCTTACCATAGGTATCTTCCTTAACTTCCGTCGAGTTGTTGTACTGCGCCCTGAAGTACAGTGGATTGAGATTTTTCGAACCGGTACTTCGGGGCTGTCAGTTGCCGAAAGTCCACACTTGCTGCGGCCCCTGGCCAAGCATCTGGAGGGGATGCACAGGGATCGTTTCAGCCTGTCGGCGCTGTCTCTGCAAACTGTTCTTGATGGAATCCGGGGAAGGATGGATGAATCACGCGAGATATCGCGGTATGTGATCAGTCTGCTGGTTTTTCTTGGACTGCTGGGTACTTTCTGGGGACTTCTTGGCACTATTGGTGCAGTCAGTTCAGTCATCGGCGGTCTGGAGGTCGGGAATCGCGATTTCAACCTAATGTTTCAAGCTATGAAAGCTGGTCTGCAGGAACCACTGCAGGGTATGGGAACGGCTTTTAGTTCTTCTCTTTTCGGTTTGGGAGGGTCATTGGTTCTGGGTTTTCTTGATATCCAGGCCAACCACGCTCAGAACCGCTTTTTCAATGAGCTTGAAGAGTGGCTCTCCGGCGTGACCCAGCTGGTCGATCGGACAAAGAATGTCCAGCTTGAAGGTAAAGGTCTGCTTCATCCAGATCAACCATCCCTGGCACAGTTTGAGGCGTTAGTCCAGGAGCTGCGTCGGACGAACGATCATCTGGAGGCGAAATTCAAAGAGGAGCTCCCCAGGTCATCCTTTGTTGACCCCGAGAGGAATAAAGATAGGTAGGAGCGGCTATGGCGACAAGATATAGAGATTCCCCACAGTCACCCAGTATTTGGCCCGGCTATGTCGATGCGTTATCGGCTTTACTGATGGTGGTGATCTTTGTCCTGCTGATATTCACCTTCTCTCAATTCATCTTGAGTTATATGCTCTCCAATCAGAATACTGAACTTGAATCCCTGCATGCGCGCATTGCTGAAATCTCAAAGTTACTGGGACTTGAGAAGAACAGGAACAAGGAGCTTGGAGGTCAGATAGCCTCCCTTTCAACGTTGGTTGATCAGTTGACTATTGACCGTACTGAATTACGAACACAACTTTCTGATGTGATTTCAGAAAACGAGAATATGCTGCAGCAGCAACAGCGGCAGTTGCTCAACATTGCCAGCCTGCAACAAGATATCAATGCCTTGCAGGCCCTGCGCCTCGAGCTCGAGGACAAGATAGCCAAAGCGGCGGCCGGACTGACACAGGAACAGCAGCTGACTTTGTCACTTCGAGACAGAAACAAGGCACTGCAGGCGCGCCTGGCCGACGAACAGGAAAAAACCCTGCTCACTCAAGAGAACCTGGATAAGAGTAATATCAGGATTCAGGCCTTGTCTGCGCTGATCGGAGAACAACGGGAGAGTCTAAAAAAAGAGCAGCGCCTTACAGCGGATGCAAGGGGAGAAGTGGCTTTGCTCAGGGAACAACTGGTACAGCTTCGCGGTCAACTCAGTGAAATCAGTAAAGCCCTGAGTCTTTCCGAATCAAAGCGGGTCGAACAACAGGAAGAAATCCGCGATCTGGGTGATCGCCTTAATATTGAGCTCGCCAGGCAGGTAAACGAACTGGAACGCTACCGCTCAGAGTTCTTCGGCCGCCTGAGGAAGATTATTGGCGATAATCCGCTGATCCGTATTGAAGGTGATCGGTTTCTATTGCAGTCGGAATTGCTTTTTGACTCAGGAACAGCCGAACTTGGGGAACAGGGGAAAAAACAGCTGCAGCAGGTTGCTAAGGTATTGCTTGAAATCATTCCCAGTATTCCCGATGACCTGCAGTGGATTTTGCGGGTGGACGGCCATACGGATCGATTGCCAATCCACTCGGCAAAGTTTGCTTCAAACTGGGAACTGTCCATGGCCCGGGCTGTCTCAGTTGTCCGCTATCTCGCAGAACAAGGGATTCCGGAGCAGCGGATGGCAGCTGCCGGATTCAGTAAATTCCATCCGATCGATCCGGCTGATACCGAGGAAGCATATCGCAAGAACCGACGCATTGAAATTAAGCTTACTTCACGCTGACCTCGGCAATATCTGAAAAATAGGAAATCTCAATTTTGGGCAAAAAGCCTGCCGGTAAAAGTTTCAATACCATAAAACCGGTATTGAAACTTTATAGCCTTACTTTCTTTACGAAAAAGAAAGTGTTTGCCCGGATCAGCTTCCTAACTCTTTTCGAACCTTGGCAAGGTATTCAGGACCAATTTTCCTGTCCCAATCCTGCAGTACCGGTTCTGCCATTTTCTTCAGCTGATTTATATCGTCGCCTGAAAGCTTGATGAATTCAACTCCGGCCTCTTTGGCTTTAGTCACCTGTATGTCGTGTTGCTGACGGGTGAGGGCGCGACTGATCTCGCTTTCTTCAGTGATGACGGATAGCAGAATTTCCTGCAAATCCTTTGGCAATGTGTTCAGCCATCGTTTGTTGATTAAATGAACAAAAAGACCCTGGGCATAATTGAGTTCGGTAAAGGACTTGGCGATGGTGAATTTCTTGGTGATATTGCAGACGATAGCGGTATGGTCAAGGCCGGTAATAACACCGGTTTGCAGGGCCTGGGGGACGTCAGGCCAGGGCATTACGGTAAACTTTAAGCCCCAGGCTTTATAGGTGTCAGTATTAACAGGAGCTTCAGCAATGCGGAAATTGGTCCCCTTTGCATCATTTATGGTTCTGACCGGAGTGGTGGTTGCCCAGCCATATGGGCCGTAACCGGTCACATCCGCTACGAGGAGACCCTGCTTTAACGCCCCATCGGCAAAGGGTTGCCAGAGTTCGGGAGTATTTCTAAATTTATCAAGTTTGTCAAAAGTATCAATAATGTAGGGAAGATTGACGATGCCAAGAAGGTCGGAGACATTGGCGGCAGCAACGGATGAACTCATCATCCCCTGAATGGCGCCTAACTTGAGTTTGCTGATGACATCTTTTTCTCCGCCGAGCTGGCTGAGCGGGCGAAAGTCCACAAAAAGTCGACCGCCTGATCTTTCCCAAACTTTATCGCGAATACGATATCCGACGCCAACACCTTCGATAACCGGATGAGAAACGTTTGACAGGATATAGGTGTATTCGGCTCCACTCGGATCAAATTTGGGTTGCCAGGCTTCAAGTGGGTTTGTTTTTTGTTCAGCGGCTGATGTTATGACCGGCAAGCAAATTGCGAGCAGT
Source organism: uncultured delta proteobacterium (assembly GCA_963709755.1). GTDB lineage: Bacteria > Desulfobacterota > Desulfobulbia > Desulfobulbales > Desulfocapsaceae > Desulforhopalus_A. The sequence goes on along the minus strand of CAVPXO010000001.1, from coordinate 174,661 downwards.
AAAACGATAAACAACTTCTTCATTGTGGAACCTCCTTTATTGTTAATAAACTCAAAACTGCTAAAAAACGTTTCGTCAAATAACCTGCGAAATGATCAATCCTGTATGAATGCTTTTTTAAATAACATGAACAATCATTGTTAGTAAACCATTTTATTGAATCAAATGCGTCATTTTTATCAGACGGAAGAATAATATAAATAGTTTTATCTGTATAGATTAATTAAATTAGGTCAAAGGTAAAAGTAGATTAATGCATGCTTTGACTGCAAATATTTTTATCTATTGTATCTTTAAGCAGTTATAGGATTATGTTTCGTTGAATTGTGTTGCAGGATCATGCCGCTTTTCATAAGTTTTCTGCTGCGAAATTCCTCTTGTATTTCAGCACAACCTGAATTGATCTGGCCGAAAAAAACATGGAATGGACAGCAGGTCAGGTTCAAGATTATGTAAGTGTTTCTTAAGTTTCTTTTACACAAAGATTTTCATTGTTCTTTTGAAATATTTTGATGAGAATGGGCGTGCTGGTCCAACTGGTCATTTACTTATTTAAAATGTATGCAAGCCGCCAAATTTTTCAATTTTCTCAGGCCTGGTGTGCCCTGGTGGCAAGCCGGGCCTGATTTTTGTTTCTCCGATGGAAAGAGAACAACTATTTGTCATAATTTAATATCAACACAATTCTATAATGTACAGAGGAGAAGTATGCGAATTAATAATAGAAAATCTGACAGCATCAGACCTGTAACTATTGAGAGAGGACTGCAGCGTCAGGCGGATGGTTCGGTGCTCATCCGCATGGGCAATACCCATGTGATCTGTGGAGTTTCCGTTGAAGAAAAGGTCCCTCCATTTTTAAAAGACAGCGGGCAGGGTTGGATAACCGCCGAATATGGCATGCTTCCCTGTGCCACAAACAGCCGATACCGACGGGAAACCAACGGGCAGTCAGGCAGAACCATGGAGATTCAGCGATTGATAGGCAGGAGTCTCAGGATGATGGTTGATCTGTCAACAATCGGTGAACGAACCATTCGAGTGGATTGTGATGTTCTCAATGCTGATGGAGGAACACGTACGGCTTCAATTACCGGTGGGGCTCTGGCATTAAGAGATACATTTAAAAAGCTGGTTGTCGAAGGCAGGCTTGCGAAACTCCCGGATATTATGCCTGTCGCAGCTATTTCTGCTGGGATCCTGAATGGTGAAGCAATCCTTGATCTTGACTATACTGAGGATTCATCCGCTGAAACTGATGCGAACTTTGTCATGGCAGGCAATGGACAGTGGATCGAGATCCAGGCAACGGCAGAAGGTCGGCCGTTTGATGATGAATCGTATCTGGCTATGGCAAGATACGCCAGGAAAGGAATTGAAGAACTCTTCCTGCTCTGGCGCGAGGAAAATTGACGGGGATGCGTCGATGGCAGATAAAGCTGTGAAAAAAAGCATCCGGGGAACCCGTGAGTGGGCAGTAGCTGAGATTAACTGCAGCATGGGTTGTCCCCATGGGTGTCGATATTGCTATGCCCGGTATGATCTGGTGGTGCGAAAGGCAGCCATGACTAACGAACAATGGACAAGTTGTCGGGTGAATGAGGATGAGGTGACGAGAAAACAGCCTCTCTTTCCGGGTCAGGTTATGTTTCCATCCGCCCATGATATCGTGCCTCTGAACCTCGATGCCAGTGTCAATGTATTAAGAAATCTCGTTGATGCAGGTAACAGGATCCTGATAGTCTCCAAACCACATTTTGAATGTATAGAACGTTTGTGCTCTGAATTTTCTGATGTTTCGGAGCAACTGCTGTTTCGATTCACCATTACTGCCAGAGACAACAAACTGCTCGATTTTTGGGAGCCTCATGCCCCTTCCTATGAAGAACGAAAGAGTTGTCTTGAATATGCCTTTAGAAATGGTTTTGCCACGTCGGTGAGTGTGGAACCCATGCTTGACACGGCAGATGTAGCAGCAATGGTCAACGAACTGCTGCCATTTCTCACTCATTCGATCTGGCTGGGAAAGATGAACCAGATTAAGCGGCGGGTTGTCTGTGAGTCAGCCGAGATGCAAATTGCAGTAGATCATCTGCAAAGGGGGCAGAGTGACGAACGGATCCTGCAATTATACCAGGAATTACAAAGTATTCCACAGGTTCGCTGGAAGGAGTCAATAAAAGAAGTTATTGGTATTTTGCCGGCATCGGAACCAGGTCTCGATATATAAAATTAAAGGGATATTCAAATGAGAAGAAAATTTAATGAGATAACAGTAAAAGGGGAAATTGAAGATATTTTGGCAAAGGCGACAGTCGGCAGATTGGCGACAGTCGGCGAAGACGGCTATCCCTACATAACTCCGGTCAACTATGTCTATTGGCGGGATGCTATTTATTTTCACTGTGCTTTAAAAGGTGAAAAGCTCGACAACATCAAGCGTCATGGAAAGGTCTGTTTTGAGGTCGACATTCCCCTTGGTTATCTTGATACAGGTTTTGATAAATCAATGCCCGTTTGTGATGTAGGCCAATTTTACCAGTGCGTGATCATTCGTGGCCAGGCGGAAGTCATTCAACAGTTGGCTGAAAAGATTGATGCGCTCAATGCTCTGATGGCAAGTCATGAAAAAGTTCCTGGATTTTCTGATATTCATTCAGATACCCCTGCTGTCAACTTATGCGCAGTGGTGGCTGTGCGAATTGAATCCATTACCGCGAAAGCCAATCTGGCGCAGAAAAAATCGGAAGAAGAAAAAAACAAGATCCGCACCTATCTGCAGCAAAGAAATCTCCCTGGTGATCGAGAAACGGCCGCACTTATCCGATAACAGAAGAATCTTAAGAAAATGGAGAGAAAATGCATCTGGTTCTAGGGCTGGTGATTGGTTTTCTAGGAGCATTGCAATCCGGAATGAGCAGAGTTGTGCTGGGAGCGACTTTAGGTGCTCTGATAGGCGTTTTAGGGGCAGAAATTCTGTCTCTCCGTAAAAGGATAGCCTTGCTCGAAAAGGCAAAGGTGACAGAAGAAGTTCCGGAGAAAATTGTTGCGACAGAGCGGGAAGTTGTCTTCAGGCCACCAGTCGAGGAATCGGCACCTTTTGATCGGACATCTCGCAAATTTCCTGCCAAATCAGACAGGATTCTCCAGACGATAAAAGCAAAGCTGGTGGAGTCGGCGAGTGACGATTCACTGCTCGATCGATTTTTCGCGGGGGTTGGTGTTAATGCTGCAAGCCTCGCAAAAAAGACCAGCAACTTTTTTACCACAGGTAACATAGTCTTGAAAATCGGTATCATCATACTTTTTTTCGGGATGGCATTCCTCATGAAATATGCAGCACAGCGAAATATGATTTCCATTGAACTCCGTCTCGTTGGAGTGGCTTTCAGTGGTATGATATTACTCGGAGTCGGCTGGTGGCTGAGGCGGACCAAATCCGGCTATGGTCTTGTTATGCAGGGGGGCGGGGTTGGTGTTCTTTATCTTGTGGTTTTTGCGGCTGCGAAACTCTACAACTTTCTGCCAATGACTTTATCACTTGCCATAATGATTGGTATGGTCGCCCTGTCTTGTCTGCTGGCAGTTCTGCAGGAGTCTAAATCCCTCGCTGTTTTTGGCATTATTGGTGGTTTTCTCGCTCCGGTGCTTATGTCTACAGAAAGCGGCAGCCATGTTATGCTTTTTTCATATTATGCTCTGCTCAATGCGGGTATTTTGGGCATTGCCTGGTTTAAATCCTGGCGGGAACTGAATCTGATAGGATTTGTATTTACCTTTGCCATTGGTACGCTCTGGGGCAGCACAGGGTATCAACCGGAATATTTCCGTTCAACAGAACCTTTTCTGATACTCTTTTTTGTTTTTTATGTCGTTATTTCGATTCTCTTTGCCCACCGTCAACCTGTCAATCTCAGAGGGAGTGTTGACGGACCTCTAGTTTTTGGATTGCCTCTGATAGTATCCGGACTGCAGTATTATCTCGTTAAGGATTATCAATATGGAATGGCTTTTTCTGCGCTGATCCTCGGTCTTTTCTATCTGACGCTGGCAACTCTTCTCTGGCGCAGGCTTGTTTTTTCCATGCACCTGTTGTGCGAGGCATTTCTTGCCATGGGAGTGGTGTTCGGCAGTCTCGCAATTCCGCTCGCCCTTGATGGACATTGGTCCTCATCGATCTGGGCCCTGGAAGGTGCAGGGATGGTCTGGGTCGGGCTAAGGCAAAAAAGACTGCTTGCCCGCCATTTCGGGTTGCTGCTGCAACTGGCAGCAGCTTATATTTTTCTTGATTCGGTGTGGTATCCTTTTGCCGCTTTACCCTTTGCCAATCGATATTTTCTCGGCTGCTTGTTTCTTTCCCTTGCCGCTTTTCTTTCAAGTTATTTATTGGACAGATCCAGCAGTGAATTGAAAAGCTGGGAGCGATACTTTGCCTTGCCACTGATGATTTTAGGCCTTGCCTGGTGGTTTATTGGCGGCCTGCGTGAAGTGGACAAACATATGCCATACAAAGAGGTGGAAAGCGGTTTTCTATTGTTTTGTTGTGCTACGTCTATTCTCATTGGCATAACTCTGAAAAAACTTCACTGGCCGCGCCTGGTTGCGGCATTGTATATACAATTGCCGGTAATGGTTCTTCTGTTTGCAACCAGATTTTTTGGATTTCATTCTTATTCCCACCTATTCAAAGGTTGGGGCGCAGTAGCATGGACCGTGGCTTTTTTTATCCAATACCGGATTCTGTATCTGTATGCCGGGGATTGGCCTAAACGAAACATGGTGACATGGCATCTTGGAACCTTGTGGCTACTGCTCTTTGCTCTTTGTCACGAAGTAGCCTGGGTGGTTAGTCAATCGCCGGGACTGGGTGAGGTATGGACTATGATCTGCTGGTCAGTTATCCCCTGCGGCGCGATTCTGATCTTGTTGCATCTGGAAAGAGGAACTTCCTGGCCTGTCGGCAAATTCGCATCTATCTATCTGGGACCAGGTTGTATTCTGCCTGCCTTTTGTCTTTTGCTTTGGATGATTTTCTCCTATGGTTTTGCCGGTGACCCTGCACCTCTGGCTTATATACCCATTGTAAACCCTGTGGAACTCTCCGGGCTGGGTGTGATTGTTACCCTTGTACTGTGGCTGTTCAATCGGCAAAACAACGGCTATTCTCTTAAATATCTGCCGGAGAAACAGTCGTTCTGGGGTCTTGCCATCCTTTTCTTTTTTTGGGTGAACAGCGTTGTTGCCCGTTCAGTGCATTTCTATGCCGGTATTCCATATTATCCCGATTCGCTCTACCGTTCGGTTGTTTTTCAGGCCTCTATTGCCGCACTCTGGGGATTGGGTGCCCTGACTATTACCGTCTGGGCTGCTCGGAGAGGGAGCAGGTCGCTGTGGGGAGCAGGTGCCATGCTGCTTGGTATGGTAGTATTGAAACTTTTTGTCGTCGATCTCTCCGGCACCGGAACCATCGCCCGTATTGTTTCCTTTTTGGTAGTCGGAATATTGATGCTGATTATCGGCTATTTTTCTCCCTTACCTCCCAAAAAAGAGGAAAAATTTTTATGAGATATTTTTTTGCTGCAGTAATTCTGATTTTTTCAACCGGACAACTGATGGCCGCGGATATAACATCCAATGATTTTGCCACAGGATATTATCTTAAGGTAGACAAAAAGAGTGCAGTCTACTCGTTAGAGTTGCCGGAAGATGTCTATCATACGGTCAAGAGTGCTGATCTTCGAGATGTACGAGTCTTTAATGGTGCAGGCGAAGTTGTGCCGCATGAATTTCGAACCATTGAAACTCCCGCGACAACTCTTCGCGATAAGAACAATATCCCTTTTTTCCCTCTCTTTCAGTCGAATGCACTCAATGACCTGGCTGAGTTTTCACTTCAGGTATCACGCGATACAACCGGGGCTATCGTCAATATTAAATCGGATCCGGTTTCAGATAAGAACCCTCAGGAGATTACGGGCTATCTGCTGGATCTCAGTGGCTTGAAACAGGCAGCATCTGAGCTTGAATTTTATTGGCAGAAAGACATCGATTCCTCTGTCTTTGTAGTAAGCATTGAGCAAAGCAGCGATCTTGTGCGCTGGACGCCTTTAGTGTACAGTGCTACTCTTGCAGATTTGCAGTTTGGGGGCCAGCAGGTGGAACGACGAACCATCAGCCTGCCGAGACAACCTCTGGAATACCTGAAACTGTCCTGGCAGAAATCTCGTTGGCCACTCAAATTAACTGAAATAACAAGCTATTCCAAGGTTATCGAAGCGCGCAGAAAATACCGGTGGGTTTCACTTTCCAATGAAGATATCCTGGAGAAAAACGACCGGTTATTGCTTGATTTCGAAACCAATTATAGATTGCCGACCAGCAGTGTTCAAGTACGTTTTCCTGAAACCAATTCCATAGCCGGATTTTCGATACAATCGAGAGATGCTGCCGATGCAGGCTGGACCACCCGGTGTGAGCAAGTGTTTTACGATCTGAGTTTTGAGGGCGAGGCTTTAAGAAATAAGCCCTGCTATTTTCCATCGACAGCTGATACTTTATGGCGGATAGTGGTCAAGCAGGATGGTGCAGGTCTGCGATCGGGAAAGAGGAGGGTGACTTTACAGCTTGGCTGGCAGCCAAGCGAGTTGATTTTTATCAGCAGAGGAGCGCCACCATTTTTGTTAGCTTTTGGTAGCGGAAAAATTGCGCAAGAGGACAAGGATCCCAGTGCAGAAATGCTTGTGTTGGCTATGCAACAGGAAACACCACCGCCGGTAATTGGTTCGGCAAAGCTTGATAAAAGAATACGTCTAGGAGGAGAGATGGCCCTGCAAAGTCCGGTTAAACCGCCACCGTGGGGAAAGTGGTTCCTCTGGACCGTTTTACTGTTTGGTGTAGGGGGCTTAGCTTTTATGGCCCGTAGTCTTGTAAAAGAAATGAAGAAAGCTGAAGAAAAAAAGATGTCTCAAAAGTGATAACCGGATTAATATTCCTGGCTCATGTGGGTCTATAGCCTGCATGATTTTGAAACAGCAAGGAGTTCAAAGATTTATTTTAAAAGGAAAAAAGGATGTTTCGATCGTTTTTCAAGAGTAAAAGGTGGTCCCTCTGGGCATACGGTGGGGGGCTGATTTTACTCTTGGCCCTGTTTGTACAAGTGGAACTGACTGTCAAGTTAAATCAATGGTACGGTAGCTTTTATAATATTTTGCAAAATGCCACAGAACATGAAGTGAGTGAATTTTGGGAACAGATGCAGATATTTGCTAAAATAGCCTTTCCCTATGTGCTGGTGGCCACGATGACCGCCTACTTTACCCGTGTCTATGCCTTTAAGTGGCGGGAAGCTATGACTTTTTCCTATATCGCAAAATGGCAGACAGTGGAAGAGGAAGTGGAGGGTTCCAGTCAGCGTATCCAGGAGGATATATATCGATTTGCGCGTATTTTTGAAAGTCTCGGATTACAGGTGGTACGTGCGCTTATGACCTTGATGGCTTTCCTGCCGATTCTCTGGGGTCTAAGTCAAGGTGTAGATATCAAATATATCAAGGATATCCCTGGCAGCCTGGTATGGGTGGCATTGATTGTTTCGGTGGGAGGCCTGCTTATCTCCTGGTTTGTGGGGATAAAGCTGCCTGGCTTGGAATATAATAATCAGAAGGTGGAAGCGGCATTTCGAAAAGAGTTAGTCTATGCCGAGGACGACAAGATTAATTATGGCAAAACAGAAACTGTCACGGAACTTTTCATAGGTTTAAAATTCAACTACAACCGGCTCTTTCTGCATTATGGCTATTTCGATGTCTGGGTGAATTTCTTTGAACAGCTGATGGTCATCGTACCCTATTTGATTATGGGGCCGGGCTTGTTTACCGGAGTTATTACCCTGGGGGTGCTTGTACAGGTTTCCAATGCATTCAGTAAGGTACGGGAATCTTTTTCGATTTTTATCGCCAACTGGACAACTGTCACCGAACTTCGCTCCATCTATAAACGACTGAGGGAGTTTGAATTAAATATCAACTATTAGTGCCTTACAGATTATTTTCGATCATAAAAACTAGACAATAATCTGTAAGCTTACCAATAAAAAACTATGCTTTTTTTGGAAAAAATCATGAGGACAAACAATATTGTATGTATGAAATGGGGTAAGAAATACAGTCCTGATTATGTCAATATTCTTTACCATATGGTCAAAAGAAACATGACATTGCCCTTTCGATTTATCTGTTTGACAGAACATCCTGAAGGGATAGAAAAAGGAATCGATGTATTACCAATCCCTGCCTTTGATGACCCGGCTCCTGAGTATTATCGATATTGTCAGGCCTGGAGGAAACTTTCTCTCTTTGAAGATCCGCTTTATGATATCAAAGGAAAAATCCTTTTTCTGGATCTTGATGTGGTGATTGTCGATAACATCGATTGTTTTTTTGATTATTCGGATAAACTGGCCATTATTGAAAATTGGTCTCAACCTAATCGCTTGATTGGGCAGGCCTCCGCTTTTTGCTTCGAGGTTGGGCACTATACCCGGTTGCTCAGAAAGTATCAGGCGCAGCAGGAAGTGGTGGTAAAAGAAAACAGAACAGAACAGGTGTATATCACAAGGGAGCTCGGAAAAGATAACTTCGACTATTTTCCTGATGACTGGTGCAAGAGTTTTAAATTTCACTGCTTGCCCGGTGGAATTTTGAACAGCCTGGTCACTCCTACCAAAATTCCGAAGAATGTAAAAATTATAGTATTCCATGGAAATCCAAACCCCATTGACGCCATCAATGGAGTTTGGGGATCTCCTGTGCCCTGGTATAAGAAATTCTATAAAACTGTGAAACCAACAAAATGGCTGGAAGATCATTGGAAATAAGATCAGCTGCTCATTGCTGAAAATTCCGCCAGGAACTACTTTTCTGACCTGCACCTGCAGTAAATCCCTTCAAATAACCTTTGAATTTTTGAGGTGATCTTGTTGACACCTGAAAATTCCTGGTTATTATATGGAACTCAAAACGCAAATTTCAAGCATCCTTTTTTAACATCCCACGAGAGAGTATTGAATATGATACTCGCTTGACTGGTACTATGTATAATCTCCTTTGAGGGGGATAAGTACCGTGGGTGATTTTCAAGTTTATTATTTCAATACACTTTAGAGATTTTTTTATACCCTCAAGTACTAAGAAAGCACCACTTAAGGGATATAATAAAAAAATGACAGGATTTCTGGAGCAAGGCACTGAATAAATCCAGTTCCGGTAGTTTTATTTGTGTATCATCAATACATGTATTGGTGTTGCAAGTTATCATTTTCAGGGCCAGGCATTCCCAAAAATGATGATCGAAATATTTTTGTTTATATGTTATAAACATAGCTGGATTTTGAATAAACACTGCTTATTCTATTATGCATGATGGACAGACTGGCTTTATATCCATGCAAGCTCTATATAAAAATAAGGAGGTGGAGAAAGAAGAGACTTTGACTGCACGAAGCTACAGCTTTAAATATTCGATGTCGCGTATCTGCAGTTCAATGAGCTTTATTTGGGAGAAGAAAGATATACTAAATTGAGGAAGGGATAATCATGTGTGTTTACAACGTTTCCTGTTGCATACTTGTTATCCTTGTAAATTGCTTTGACATGGATATGGATAAAAAAGTTTGATGTTAGACTCAACATCTGAGTTAGAGCTGACGTTAGGTTTGTGTTTATTAGTGTTTATTAAAATTTAATGAGGAAATGATTATGCTTAAAAAAACATTGTTTGCCATGCTTGCTATGCTTGCTATAAGTATACCTGCACAATCTATTGAGTTACCTGCAGGTGCCACTCCAACCTTTGAGAATTCATCAACTGCTTATTCTTCAAACAAATTTGACAACCTGATGGCAGCATACGGCTTGAAGATGAATATAGCTGACGTATCCGGCGTTCCTTCATCTTATGCAAAAGTTTCTGGTGATAAAATTATTTTCAATGATACACCTATTGCTTATACTCCCGCCCAGTATCACTCAATATTTACAGCTTACGGCCTCGAGCTCACTCCGGAAGCAGTGAAAGAAAAACTTGAAGGGCATGGACTCTCTTCATATGCAAAAGTGCAAAATGATAAAATTGTTTTTGGGAACACCTCCACCGCATATGGCAAAGATGAACTGTTAACCATTTTAAGTGCCTACTCCCTCCCAATGGTAGCGGCTCCAGTTCCAGTCCCTGTTGCTGAAGCCACTCCGATGGATAGTGATGGCGACGGTGTTATCGATGAGAAGGACGCCTGCCCCGGTACTCCAATGGGTGTTGCAGTAGATGAAAGAGGTTGCTGGGCAATGACAAATAATCTTTTGTTTGATGTAGACAAATCGGTTATCAAGAAAGAATTTTATCCTGTATTGGATGATACCAAAACAATATTCGACAAGTACCCGGACATGAAGGTACAGATAGATGGTTATACCGACAGTACAGGTACAGATGCATATAATCAGAAACTCTCTGAAAGACGTGCAAATGCAGTAAAGGATTACCTGGTTAATTCGGTTGGTATCGATTCAAACAGACTTAACGCCGTAGGGTACGGGGAATCCAATCCTGCTGCTTCGAATACGACCAAAGAAGGCCGTGCGAAAAATAGAAGGGTTGAATTCACACCTACAATGTAGATAGAAAAAATATGATCAATCCTGCCGAATGATCATATAGATTACAAAAAAAGCCCCTGGAGTTGTCTTTTGACACTCCAGGGGCTTTTTTTATGAGGGACAGACAAATGGGCTTAGAAGCGTTAAGGTGAAGAGCGCTTTATGCCCCCACGTTTTTTTGTTTAGCTGCATAGGTAGTGGCAGCGCACTCATTCTTGCCAAGATCAAGCTCTTCCGCTTTGTCATCATCAACCTGTTCAAGGTTGGCGTTTATGAGACGAATGGCCGCATACTCATCGGGTTGTTTTCTCATGTTGCTTTTAATGAAATCAAGAAATTGCTCTTGGTTTTGGATAGCGTAAATAGCTTTATTAACAGCCATTGTGTCTGCTAAGGTTGAGACAAAGGCAAGTTGGTCATTTGCTTCTTCCCAACTCATATAGTGTCCGGGGAGAACGATCATTTCACCTTTCATTTCTTTCATGTTCTGAAGAGTTTCGAAAAGCTTACCGGACCAATCTACAACCTGCCCACCTAGGTCTGGACGACCGATTGACCGGATGAAAATAGTGTCCCCTGTGATAATATACCGACCATCGATGATAAAACTTGTGGATCCTGGTGTATGCCCTGGAGTGAAAAAACATTGTACAGCCGGGCCGGTTTGTGAGAATGTATAAATCTCCCTGTCATGCAATCTCGTATAATCAATTTTTGCACCGGAGAAATCATTCTCGTTAGCCATAAATTCTGCTCCGGCCTTTTCTGAAAGTGTCCTGCTGCCGGCGATATAATCAGCCTGGAGGTGAGTTTCAAAAGTTTTTGTCACTTTACATTTCTTACTTCCTGCAAAGTCAAGGTAAAATTTGATATTTCGAGACGGATCAAAGAGCATCAACTCCTTGTCATTTATCAGGCCATAGCTGCAGGATGCTTTGCCGGGCCGTATGAACTGGTAGAGTTGATATGTCTCGCCTGGATTGAGCAGTACAGGAACAAGGAGGTTTCCCCATGATTTTATGCCTCCTTCAAGGTATCCGACATCCTTCATGCCATGTTTTTCTAGAATTTCAGCGACAAATTTGGCTGAACCTTCTTGGGCGCAGACGATGCGAACAGGTTTGTTTTTACAAATTTTTGCCACACATTCATCTTCAATTTCCATGAAATCATAATAGGAAATATTCTGCATAACGAAAGGATAAGGCGATTCAACTTTAAACCTGCTGAAGTCGACCTTATTTCTGACATCAAGAAGTACTATTTCTTCCCGTCGTGTCAGTGAATTGAAAAGTTCTGCCGCTGTGTATTTGAAAATACTCATTGAATCTCCTTCGCTTTGCTATAACCCGGAATTTTAGAGAAAGAAATCTGTTAGGTGCTAAAACCGTAATATACCAGCTTCCTCAGCTGTTGTTGCAAAACAATCAGTGTGCAGCAGCCAGAAACTTTCCGGATTGTCATGAATGGCCTGAGCGGTTTTCGGAGGAAGCCAATGGCTGTCGTCAAGAAGATTATAAAAATAGGAATCTATACTTATAAAACCGTCGAGGAAATGGGTGAGCAGGTGAAGAGTTTTACTGAGGTATCCCTGTTCAATATTTATAAAATCAACGGTTTTTTGAATGTCGGCTTTGACAAGTTCATTAATCAGGACTTGTACAGTCTGGTGATTATGGTTCTCAGCCTTGATAACTTCGTCGATAAAAACTGCATCGAAACCTGAAAAAGATTTGGTTTCGACAGCTTCGATGCAGTCATAGATAACCAGAGAGGTAAGGTCAAAAAATTTATGTACCTGAGCGCTGCAATGGTCGAATGAATCGCCGGTCAAAAGCAATTTATGTTGAGAAATGTGATTCATGGTTCATTATAATAGTTAAATCAAGGAGCAAAGCTTTCGTTAACACGTTTGCCAATTCTTCTGCCCATTTCAGCGCATTCTTCCAGCTTGCGGTCATCAGGTACATATTTCAGGCGAATTCCATCTTCGATAACTTCAATTTTCATATCTTCAAGTGCCTTATTTATCAAACCTACTGCTTCACCACTCCAGCCGAAGGAACCAAAAGCGGCCCCGAACTTATTGGCAGGTTTCAGGCCTCGCATGTACATGAGGAATCCAGCCATACGCGGCAGTAGTCCGTTGTTGAGAGTTGGACAACCGATGATGACAGCTTTGGCACCCAGAACCTGAGTCATTACATCGCTTCGATGGTGTACCTTGAGGTTAATCATGCTGGTGCTGACACCAGTTTCCTTTAACCCAGCTCCGATAGCATGAGCCATGGTTTCGGTGGAATGCCACATGGAATCGTAGATCACAAGGGCTTTCTTTTCCGATTCATTACGACTCCATTTGTCATATGCCTCGAGTATTTTATTCTGATGAGTTCGCCAGATAACACCATGGTCAGGCGCAATCATTTTTATATCGAGCCCCATTTCTTTGACAGCCGCCAAAAGCTTTCTGATAAGCGGGGAAAAAAGATAAAGGATATTTGCGTAATATTTGGCGCTTTCCTGCATAACTTCAGACAGATCAACTTCATCATCGTATCTCTCGGAAGTTGCATAATGTTGTCCGAAAGCATCGCTTGAAAAAAGAATTCCATCCTCTTTTATAAAGCTGAACATGGAATCCGGCCAATGCAGCATCCTGGTCTCGAGAAACTGAATGGTTCTTTTACCCAAACTGACTTCGCTTCCTGATTTCACAACTTCATAGGGCCAGTCTTCCCTGTGAAAATGCTCGAGGATTGCTTTTTGACCCATAGGTGAACAGAAAAGTTTTTCCGGCTTAATAATATCCATCAAGTCAGGCAGGCTTCCAGAATGATCCATTTCAACATGATTTACAACAAGATAATCGATTTTTGCGGGATCAATAATAGCACGAATATTCTGTAGCAGTTCGCTCATATGGGAACGTTTGACAGTGTCAAAAAGGGTAACTTTTTTATCTACAATGAGAAAAGCATTGTAGGTTGTTCCCCTGTAGGTCGAATATCCATGGAAATCACGTACATCCCAGTCGATAGCCCCTACCCAGTAAATACCTTTTGCAAGTTCAGTGTTACTCATTTCTGCTCCGCTTATATGTTGAATAAATTGATGGATGTGCTCCATTTTAAGTAATAGTTCAATTATTTACGATGATTTACTGAAACGAACCGATTTACAATATTTTCAGATATCCATGATAAATGACAGGCATAATTATTACAATAAAAGGATCGTATGTATTGTGAGAATTAGCTTTCCGATAGTCGAATTTAATGATAATGATTATTATAAGCTATAGGCTATATAACTGCTACTATAAACTGAGAATGAAATTGAGTTGAGTTCTAATACGATAATGAGACGAGAACTAACTTCTATATTGGGCCTAGAATTAAAGGATTCTTTTTATGAACAGATTTCCAACAATAGACCTCGGCCTTTGCAGCTACTGTAAAGGATGCATTGAAATTGCTCCCAAGGTTTTCAGATATAACCCTGCAACAGGTTTCATGGAAGTAATTGAACATGCTGATTACCCTGTCGATCTGGTGGATGAGGCGATAAAAAATTGTCCAGAAGATTGTATTGACTGGGAAACGGATGACTGCGGATAAAATCCACCCATTATGGTAATATGGGGTTCGTTCTTATGATTTAATCAGGTCTTGTTAATATATGGATATACCATTTCAGCTTATATCGAAGTTTCAGCCATCCGGAGATCAGCCGGATGCGATCAAATTACTCACAGATGGAATAAGGGCCGGCATAAAAGGTCAGGTATTACTTGGCGTGACCGGATCAGGCAAAACATTTACAATGGCCAATGTTATCAATGAGGTACAGAGGCCGTGTCTTGTTATTGCACCCAATAAAACGCTCGCGGCGCAGCTTTTCAGTGAGTTCAAAGAACTGTTTCCATATAATGCCGTTGAGTATTTTGTTTCCTATTATGATTATTATCAGCCGGAAGCCTATGTCCCTGCGTCGGATAGTTACATTGAGAAGGATTCATCTATAAACGATGCTATAGATAAAATGCGACATTCGGCAACCCGTTCTCTCCTGACCAGAAGAGATGTGCTCATTGTAGCATCGGTTTCCTGCATTTACGGACTTGGCTCTCCTGATGAATATAAAAATATGCATCTGTTCCTTCGTTCAGGAGATGAATATCCGGTAGAGGATATCCAGCGGCGCCTGGTGTATATGCAGTATGAACGAAACGATGTATCTTTTCACCGGGGCACTTTTCGGGTGCGGGGCGACGTCCTGGATATTTTTCCTGTTCACGAAGAAGATCGGTCAATACGAGTAGAATTTTTCGGTGATACCGTCGAGGCAATTGTTGTCATCGATCCTTTGAGGGGAGTGGTGCTGGAGCGCCTCGAAGAGTACACAGTTTTTCCAGGGAGTCACTTTGTTACCTCGAAGGATCGATTGCAGCATGCCTGCGAGACGATCAAAGAAGAACTCGTCGAACGCCTGGAAACCTTTTACCAGGAAAATAGATTAGTTGAAGCCCAGCGCCTTGACCAGCGAACAATGTTTGATCTTGAAATGATTCAGGAATTAGGGTACTGCAGCGGGATTGAGAATTATAGCCGGCACCTGACAGGGAAAAAACCAGGCGTTCCACCCCCCAACCTGCTGGATTATTTTCCTGAGGATTATCTTCTCTTTATCGATGAGAGCCATATTGCGATCGGCCAGCTTAATGGCATGTACAACGGTGATCGGTCGAGAAAGTCAACCCTGGTTAATTATGGTTTTCGACTCCCCTCTGCACTTGATAACCGTCCTTTGAGATTTGATGAATTTACCGGTCGCGTTAATCAGGTTGTCTATGTTTCGGCCACACCTGGGCCTTATGAACTGGAGCAGGCCGGGGGGAGAGTAGTGGAGCAGGTAATCCGACCGACAGGCCTTTTGGATCCGAGAATAGAAGTACGGCCAGCCACCAGTCAGGTGGATGATTTACTTGAAGAAATACGATTGCGTGCAGATAAGGGAGAAGCCGTTCTGGTGACAACACTCACCAAGAGAATGGCTGAGGACCTTACTGAGTATTACGAAAATCTCGGTATACGGGTCCGTTATCTTCACTCTGATATAAAAACCCTCGAACGTATCGAAATTATAAGGGATCTCCGGAAAGGAGAATTTGATGTGCTGGTCGGCATAAACCTCTTACGGGAGGGATTGGATATTCCAGAAGTTTCTCTGGTGGCAATTCTTGATGCCGATAAAGAAGGATTTCTCAGATCAGAAAGATCGCTTATTCAGACGTGTGGACGTGCTGCAAGGAACGCAAACGGCCTGGTGATCATGTACGCCGATAACATTACCGGTTCGATGCGTTATACCATTGAAGAAACCGAACGCAGAAGGAAAATACAAAAAGAATACAACCGACAATATGGAATTACACCTAGAACTATTATTTCCGCAGTAAAAGATTCCATGCAGCAGCATCTGCAAGATTCCGGATATACCTTGGAGGATTTTGGTGAGACATTGCTTGGGATGGCTGAGGAGCTGCCGAATTTTTCTTCAATCAAAGATTTGGAGAAAGAAGTCAAAAAACTCGAGAAGGAAATGTATCTGGCTGCCAAAGAGCTGGCCTTCGAAAAGGCAGCTGAACTACGGGATCGGATCAAGAAAATACGTCTTTTGGAGATCGAAATCGGATGACTGAAGGAAGATTAAATAATCTGTTGCTTCGTGTCGTACCATTGATTTTAGCGTGGTTAATGCGATTTTGGTTTGGCAGCTGCAGGGTAACCATATATAATCAGGAAAATTGTTTTGCAGCAGAAGAGGAAGGTAAGACAGGTATTGCTTCATTTTGGCATTATTCCATAATTTATACCCTCTATCACATGAGAAAATATTCTGGAACTGCAATGGTCAGTGCAAGCAGGGATGGAGAGTACATCGCAAGGTTAGCCCAAAGGTTTGGCTTTGATACGGTTCGGGGTTCAAGGAATAAGAAAGGTGTCGAGGGTCTTAAAGGCATGTTGCGGGCGATCCGAAATGGCAGCAACGCGGCGATCGTGGCAGATGGCTCGCAGGGGCCACCCAGAATTGTGCAACCCGGCGCCATACTGCTGGCTTCAAGAACTGGTGCACCGGTCATTCCCATGATATGGGCAGCATCCAGTTATTTCACCATCAATTCCTGGGACAGGACCATTGTTCCCAAACCTTTCTCCCGTATAAATTTTTATTATGGAGAGCCGCTTTTCGTTCCGGAAAAATTAAAAACGGAAGAACTCGAAGATTACCGGTTACATTTGGAAGAAAGGCTGAATGAGCTTTATAATACGGCCTGGGGACGATATGGAAAGGTTGTGCACTAGAAGCTTGGCCGAGAGAGAAGACAGAGAGGATTGAGAGCATGGATAAAAAAGGACTGGTGATTGCCGGCCTTGCCGGAGGGTCGGGTAAAAGTGTTGTGTCTGTAGGTTTTACCGCTGCATTTGCCAGGCAAGGGCGTATGGTCGTGCCATTCAAGAAAGGTCCGGACTATATAGATGCTGGGTGGATGCAACTTGCCGCCGGGAGGAGATGCTATAATCTTGATCCATTTCTTATGTCGCAGGAAGCAATTCTTCGATCTTTCGCTATGCATTCAATTGATGCAGAACTTGTCATTGTGGAAGGTAACAGAGGACTCTACGATGGCGTTGACGCCAAAGGAGGGTATTCAACTGCGGAACTGGCTGTTACCTTAGATTTACCGGTGATTCTGGTGGTCAATTGTACCAAGACTACTCGAACAGTGGCTGCGATGGTTCTGGGATGTCAACTATTCGATAAACGGCTCAATATCAAAGGCGTTGTTCTTAATCAGATAGCAACGGATCGTCAGCGTCGTCTGGTCACTGAATCGGTTGAGAATTATACCGGCGTTCCGGTTCTTGGGGCTCTGCCTCGGTTAAAAAGAGATATCTTTCCTATGAGGCATCTGGGTATGATCCCGCATCAGGAATATACCGATAGTTTCGGAGCTCTCAATTTCCTTGCTGATTTAATTGAAGAGAATGTAGATCTCGACCGAGTCGAGACAATTATGGGGGCAGTTGTGGAGCCTCCGATAACTCCCACCGTAAAACAGGGAGATACGACTGTTTCCATGCAGTCGAAGATGAAAATTGGTGTTCTGCAGGACGCGGCTTTTCAATTTTATTATTCAGAAAATCTCGAGGCGCTGGAAAAGGCAGGTGGGCAACTGGTCTATGTAAATGCAATGCGTGACAGTATGCTGCCGGAGCTCGATGGTTTGTATATCGGAGGAGGTTTCCCGGAAACGAGTGCCCGGGAACTGGCGGCAAACACGACTTTTCGTCAATCGGTTAAAAATGCGGCAGACAATGGACTTCCCATATATGCTGAGTGTGGCGGTCTGATTTACCTCGGCGGTTCGATTGTGCTGGATGGAGAAGAATTTTCGTTGGCCGGAGTTTTTCCCGTACGTTTTGGCATGTCTGCAAAACCTCAGGCCCATGGTTATTCAATTTTTCATGTTGAAAAAGAAAATGCTTTTTACAATCCTGGAGAAGAGATAAAAGGCCACGAGTTTCGCTATTCAAAAATCCTAGACTGGCGGGGATCGGCTGAGCAGCTTGTTCTGAAAATGGTTCGCGGACATGGATTTATAAACGGCAGGGACGGTTTGAGTTATAACAACGTCTTGGCTTTATACACCCACGTTCACGCCGATGGTACTCCCCAATGGGCTGGTAATTTTGTTCAGCGATGTCGAGCGGCAAAGGGTGTGAATGTATAACCCGGATCTAGGTGAGACTGCAATCAATGGGAAGTCGTGGAGCCCAGTACTTTCAAGCTTATTTCTTTTTGTTTCTCATCACTTGGGGCTGGTTCAACCCAGTGAATGAACGATTCTTTCGTGCGCATAAAGCTCCCATTATCATCTTTGCATTTATCGCAGATTCTTTGTGCCTGGTCCCGGTACATAATGATCTCTGAGGCTGGATCCCCATCTTTTGATACTGCTGCCATCTTTCTGCAGCCACATTCAAGGCGAACCACAACCACACCAATGCCGTCCGGGCTACCCTCAAGAATTCCTTCTATCATTGCCTGTTCGCGTTTTTCTGCCTGAAGTTGTTTTTTGGGTTTTTTATCTTTCATGAGAAATGAATGAATGTTGTCTTTTAGGGCCATTCCGTCTTTTTAAATCGGAACCCTCCCGAAGTCCTCCTAAAGGAGGGATGAAAAAATAAGTCGTACTATATATAAAAATACCTGTTCAGGTCAATAGTTATTACGTCTATTATCGCTTGAGAATATGTCGTGCATATAGTGTAATGCTTTGGAATATTGCCATATTTGTAGAAAGTTGTGTGACTTTACTGGTGAGAACCGGGACGCCGTTTTTGCTTGACAAAAATCTGGCCGTGAATTAATGGAGTAGTACACGTAACAACATGATCGAGAGATTGTTCGGATAGCCAATTGAGTATAATGAATACTCAATTTTCACTCAAATTTTATGGAGGTAATTCATGTTTGAAGTAATAGTTGACAAAGACAAGTGCATCGGTGACGAAGAATGTGTAGCAGCATGTCCAGCTCAGGTTTTCGAAATGATAGATGGTAAAGCAGAGCCGGTAGAGGCAGATGAATGTCTTGGCTGCGAGACCTGTGTCGAAGTATGTCCTGAGGGCGCTATCACTGTAAACGAATCGTAATACCCGCTCCTCTATTTTTATAGAACAAGCCCATTTCCTGATAAGGAGATGGGCTTGTTCTATTTAGTGCCTTTCAAAAGGGCATTGCAAAGCAGCCTGCTCTTTCAGCAGGATGTACAAAAAGGTGAGTTGCAAATGTTTAAAAGCTTATCTCGCTTCAAACCAGGGGGAAATAAACGTACCCATCTCTTTATGTCTGCTGTTCTCTGGACTGCAATTGGCATAATGTTATTTGCTAAAGGGACCTATCGTTACAGTCAACTCCCAGACCGGCAGCCCATTATTGTGGTACTCGGGATTATTGCCGGCAGTCTTAAGTCGTATTTCATTCTTGATAAATCAGCTCTTCGTAGTATCAATCGTATTCTCACGTTCAAGGATGGAACCTGTCTTGGGGCAGTATACTCTTATAAAACGTGGATAATGGTATTGTGCATGATGGGGATGGGTGTTATCTTGCGAAACTCTTCGATTCCTCTTAACTTACTCTGTTTCCTCTACTTTACTATTGGTTGGGCGCTGCTGATGTCCAGCCGGCTGGCCTGGAGAGCATGGTTAGGTAGAGAATAACCTTTTTACAATTGTTACCGGCATGAATGACAACTCATTTAATTGCATAAAGATAAACTGCACAGCCTTACAGAATAACTATACCATTCTAAAAGAAAAAGCCGGCTCTGGAGTTCCGATCATGGCTATGGTTAAGGCGGATGGTTACGGACATGGTATGGTGATGTCGGCAAAAGCGTTTTCGCGTGCCGGATGTACATCATTTGGGGTCGCAGAATTACGAGAGGCGGTAATCCTCAGGCAGGCAGGTATACGTGGTGACATTTATGTAACAATTGGTTTTGCGGGTGAAGACGCAGGACTATTTTTTCAGCTTGATCTGACACCGGTCATTTACAGTTATGAAGCTGCCCTGGCTCTTTCAACGACTGCTGTTGCCTTGGGGCTTGAAATCGGGGTCCATATAAAGGTTGACTCGGGAATGAGTAGATTGGGGATATTTCCTGGTGACCTGGCAACATTTATGGATTCTGTCAGTAACCTGAAGGGTATTGCAATTACAGGCATAATGAGTCATTTTGCTGAGTCGGATAACCCGAACTCGCCCAGCACAGGAAAAAGTTTTGAATCCTTTGCAGGCGCCTGTCGTGAGATGAAGAACAGATTTGCCGGTATTTGTCATATTGCCAATTCCGGAGCAGTGCTTAACTTCCCCGACACATATTGTGATATGGTCAGGGCTGGAATTGCCTTGTATGGGTATCATCCGGCAGGTCGGGTCGATATCGATGATGAGAATGCAGGGAAGCTGACTCCGGCAATGTCATTTTCCTCAAGAATCCTGCAACTGAAAAATCTTCCTGCAGGTATTGGGGTCAGCTACGGTCATACTTTCCAAACCAGACATCCAACCAGGCTTGCCGTATTGCCGGTTGGCTATGAAGACGGCTATTCGAGATCACTGTCAAATAAGGGGCAGGTCTTAATCCGTGGTCATCGCGTGCCTGTTCGCGGTAGAATTTGCATGAATATGAGTATGGTTGATGTAACCGATCTTAAGGAAGTTATGGCAGGAGATGAAGTTGTTCTGCTTGGACGGCAGGACCGTGGCAATATCACTGCCGATGATATTGCGGAAAAAATGGGCAGTATCAGTTATGAGGTTCTCTGCCTGCTAGGAAATAATAATCAAAGAAAATATATTGAGTAGATACGAATGATCCGTTCACAACTAAAAAAAGTACTCGACGACTGTTTTGATCAAGGGGTTGCAGAGGGATTATGGACAACTCAGGCTGCCGGTAAATTCACAGTCGAATTGCCCAAACATGAAGGACAGGGTGACTTTTCCACCAATTTTTCTTTAGTTCTGGCCGGAATTGAAAAGAAAAATCCGAGAGAACTTGCCAAGACTATTGTCGAAAAATTATTGAACCATAAGGACCTCATAGGTCGAGTGGAGATTGCCGGGCCAGGGTTTGTCAATATCTTTATCAATCACGACGTCTGGCGTCGACTGATCCCAGAGATCATTGAACAGGGAGGCGCCTTCGGCAAGAGTACGGTTGGAAACGGACGAAAGGTGATGGTGGAGTTTGTCAGCGCCAACCCTACCGGCCCTCTCAGCATAGGCCATGGACGTCAGGCGATTCTGGGAGATTCTATCGCCAGATTGTTGGAGGCTACCGGGCACGATGTGTATCGGGAATATTACTATAACGACGCCGGCAGGCAGATGCGGGTTCTAGGTGAGTCAACCCGCGCCAGATATCTTGAACTGCTCGGAGAAGAATTTTCCTTTCCGGAGGATGGTTATCAGGGGGATTACATTATCGACATCAGTCGGTCCCTGTTGGAGGAAAAAGGAGATTCTCTCAAAAATCATGCAGATGTTACTCCCTTCAAAGAACAGGCCGAAAAGCTTATTTTTAAGGATATTTCCTCCACCCTGGAGCGGATGGGGATTGTTTTTGATAATTATTATAATGAACAATCCCTTTATGAAAACGGCCACGTTGACGATGTGGTGGCAGAGCTGAGAGCAAAAGGCTATGTCTATGAACAAGATAATGCTGTGTGGTTTAAAACCACGGCCTTTGGTCAAGAACAGGACCGGGTCATTATCAAGAGCACTGGAGAGCCGACCTATCGTCTCCCGGACATGGCTTATCACCGGGAAAAATTTCGTAGAGAATTCGATTGGCTGGTAAATGTCCTTGGCTCTGACCACATTGCAACGGTACCGGATGTTCTTGCAGGTGTGAAAGCGTTAGGCTATGATCCAGATAAAATTACCGTAGTCCTGCATCAGTTTGTTACTCTCACTCGAGACGGCAAACAGGTAAAAATGTCTACCAGAAAGGCAACTTTCGTTACAGTGGATGAATTGCTTGATGAGGTTGGTGTTGATCCGGTCCGATTCTTTTTTATGATGCGTAAGGCGGACAGTCAGCTCGAGTTTGACCTGGATCTTGCAAAAAAGCAGAGTCAGGAAAATCCCGTTTACTATGTACAGTATGGCCACGCCAGGCTTTGTGCAATTCTGCGTCAGGCAGCAGAAAAGGGATTCGCCGAACCGGTATTCAATGAAGCTGAATCCATGCTGCTCAAGGAGCCGGAAGAACTCAAATTATTAAAAGCCATGTCGACATTTCCAACCACCATCGAAGGCAGCGCTCTGGAACTGGCTCCTCATAAGATTATTTTTTACCTGATGGATCTTGCCGGACAATTGCATAGCTATTATAACAAACACAAAGTGATAACTGACGATCTACCCCTTAGTCGAGCCAGGCTTTGCATGATTAAAGCTCTTCAGGTGGTGTTGAAAAACGGGCTTGATATAGTGGGCCTCTCAGCACCGAAAAAAATGTAAGGCGAACACACCTGATGGCAGCAAGGCGAAAAGTCCAGGCAAAAAAGCTAAAATTTGAATTGACCAAAAGCGCGATCGCCGGCATTGGTGTGGTTGCTTTTTGTCTTTTTCTGTGGATGTTTTTACTTGGAGTATGGGCCGGCCAATCGCTCCTGCTCCCTTCAAATATTAAAAAAGATGTTGTTGCGAAGGAGCCTGTAAAAAAAATTGGCCCACTTATTATTCGTGCTGATAAAAAGAGTGTTAAAAAAACAGAATAAATTCAATAGACAAAAGAGGGAAATCAGATTGACCTCTTATGCGTCGATGTTGGAAAATTTACGGCCAACGGCTAAGTTCCCGGCCTCACAATAAATCCGAAGACGGTTTACGGACCTATATAAACGGCAAATATAATGATAGGAAAACTACTCACCAAGGTTTTTGGAAGCAGTAATGACAGGTATCTAAAACAGCTCAATCCTCTTATTGCTCGGATTAATCAGCTGGAAAAGGATATCGAGCCTCTTGATGATGCGGCATTAGCAGCGAAGACCGCTGATTTCAAACAGCGGCTTGAAAAGGGAGAACCTCTTGACGATTTGTTGCCGGAGGCCTTTGCGGTTGTTCGCGAGGCCGGCAAGAGGGTTCTGGGAGAGCGTCATTACGATGTTCAGCTGGTGGGTGGAATAGTTCTGCACCAGGGAAAAATCGCCGAGATGAAGACTGGTGAGGGTAAAACCTTAACCTCAACTCTGCCCGTATATCTCAATGGGTTGACCGGTAAAGGGGTGCATGTTGTTACAGTCAATGATTATCTTGCGGCCCGTGACAGTGAATGGATGGGGAAGGTCTATACATTTCTCGGAATGAGCTTTGGCAAAATTATTCATGGCTTAGATGACAGGCAGCGTCGAGCTGCCTACGCTGCCGATATTACCTATGGTACCAATAACGAATTCGGCTTTGATTATCTGCGTGATAATATGAAGTTCGACCTTGTTGATTTTTGTCAACGAGGATTCAATTACGCTATTGTAGACGAGGTAGATTCAATTCTCATCGATGAAGCCCGGACTCCTCTCATTATTTCGGGACCGGCTGACATTTCCACAGATCTCTATAAGAATGTCAACCGGATTATGCCTAAATTTCAAAGAGATGAGCATTACACTGTAGATGAGAAGGCAAGGCAGGTTTCTCTGACAGAGGAAGGTGTCGCCCTTGGAGAAAAACTTCTTGAGGTGGAAAATCTTTACGATCCGACAAGTATCGAAAAACTGCATCACCTCAACCAGGCATTAAAAGCTCACGTACTCTTCAAGAAGGATGTCGACTACATAGTTCGGGATAATCAAGTTATTATAGTCGATGAATTTACCGGTAGAACTATGGAAGGCAGGCGCTACAGTGACGGACTGCATCAGGCTTTGGAGGCCAAAGAGAAAGTCAAAATCGAGCAGGAAAATCAGACACTTGCCTCGATCACTTTTCAGAACTACTTCAGGATGTATGACAAACTTGCGGGAATGACCGGAACTGCCGATACGGAATCCGCCGAGTTCAAAAAGATATATAACCTTGATGTCGTGGTCATGCCAACCAACCAGCCCATGATTCGAGATGATTACGCCGATGTTATCTATAAAAACGAAGCCGCAAAATATAGAGCGGTAATCAGAGAAATCAACGAGCTGCACAAGATAGGGCGCCCGGTTCTGGTTGGCACTATTTCCATTGATGTATCGGAAAAGATTTCCGACATGCTGAAGAAAATTAAAGTAGAGCATGAGGTACTCAATGCCAAGCATCACGAACGTGAAGCGGAGATTATTGCCGGTGCCGGACAACTCGGCAAGGTAACAATCGCTACTAATATGGCAGGGCGAGGAACAGATATCAAGCTGGGGAAGGGGGTTGTTGAGGTAGGCGGCCTGCATATTCTCGGAACCTCGCGTCATGAATCCCGCCGTATCGATAACCAGTTACGTGGCCGTGCCGGCCGTCAGGGTGATCCAGGTTCTTCACGCTTTTTTCTATCTCTTGAAGATGATTTATTACGCATTTTCGGTTCAGGACGCATTACCGGCATCATGGACAAGCTTGGCATGGAGGAAGATGAACCAATCGAGCATAACATGATATCGCGGGCTATTGAAAATGCTCAGAAGAAGGTTGAGGGACATAACTTCGACATCCGGAAACATTTGCTTGAGTATGATGATGTCATGAACAAGCAGAGGGAAGTTATCTATCAGCAGCGACGTGATGTCCTGGAAAAAGCAGAAGTGAGCCAGGTCGTCCAGGATATGATTGAAGACCTTGTGGATGATATCACCGAGGAATATTGTCAGGATAAACTTGATTCTGCAGAATGGAACTGGCAGGAATTCAAAACTCGCATGGGCGAATTGTTTCACCATGTGCCGGATTGGTCTGCGGAACAATTGGATGGCTTGAAGTTGGAATCATTTAAAGAAAAAACACTTGAATTTGTCAAAAAAGCATACCAATCCCAAGATGAAATTAATGGTCCCGCAACCCAGCGCCAGCTTGAAAAATTGATTCTCCTGCAAATTGTCGACAGTCATTGGAAAGACCATCTCTTGTCCATGGACTACTTGAAAGAAGGAATCGGCTTACGCGGTTACGGTCAGAAAAATCCTCTCAACGAATACAAACGTGAAGGATTTGAAATGTTTGGCCTGATGGTTGAGACAGTAAAATCTCAAGTTGTTTCCAGCCTCATGCGGGTCCGGGTTGTCAATGAAGACGAGGTGGAACGGTTAGAGGAAGAGAGACGCAGGCGTCATGAGCAGGAGCAGTTGCGTCAAAAGAGAATAGCTGCGGGGGAGAACAGCCAGCCTGCGCAGCCAGTTCGACGTGATGGGGATAAAGTCGGCAGAAATGCTCTCTGTCCCTGCGGTTCAGGTAAAAAATACAAAAAATGCTGTGGTACAGAGGCGTAGATTTATTAGAAGAGAACTCAGCAGCAGTGTCCGATGATCACAGATAATAACAAAAGGGCCAGCAGGATGTTTTCCGCTGGCCCTTTTGTTTATTAGCCGTGAAGTCGATCCGGTTGCATCAGATTGTCTTCCATATGTTTCAGCTCATCTATGCCGGAGATGACAATCTGGGGATCCGGAACAAGTTCGTCCACCGGGAGCTTATTGCCATAATCCATCATACTCAGCATGTGTTTGATGCAGTTTAGTCTGGCTTTTTTCTTATCATCGGAACGAATAATTGTCCAGGGGGAAATTGTCCGATTGGTCTCGGACAACATCTGAAATTTACGGACTGAGTATTGGTCCCAGTATTGTTGGGCTAAATTGTCTACAGGTGAGAGTTTATATTGTTTCAGGGGATCGATTTTACGAGAATCAAAACGCTCTTTCTGAATTTTTTTTGAGACGGAAAAATAAAATTTGAACAGCTTAATACCGTCTTTAACCAACATCTCCTCAAACATCGGTACATCTTTTAGGAAACGTTTATTTTGTTCATCGGTGCAAAAGCCCATGACCGGTTCAACCATAGCTCGATTGTACCAACTGCGGTCAAAAATGACTATTTCACCAGCTGATGGGAGATGGCTGATATAGCGTTGAAAATACCATTGGGTCAATTCTGTTTCATTGGGTTTTACCAAGGCGACAACTCTGGCGTAGCGGGGATTAAGATGAGCTATAGTCCTCTTAATGGTACCTCCTTTGCCGGCCGCATCCCGACCTTCGAAAATAGCCAAAACCCGCTGTCCGTTCACTTTCATTGAGCTTTGCAGTTTCATTAGCTCAATCTGCAGTTTTTTTAATTCTATTTCGTACAAAAGATGTGAGTTTTTAATCCAGATGGCGGTTTTTTCGTCACCCTCTTTTGTCTCGATATTTTTGTAGGCAGTTTCTTCTAATAATCTGGTTTCCTCTAGTTTTTTCATTTCCTGTTTTGTTGTTCTCTTTTTCGCCATACTAAGTGCCTCAAGTCAAAGGGTGAGAGATATGTTGAGAGTTCCCTGGAAAGATCAAAATCAGCTTGTCAATAGAATAACAAAAACTTGATGCAAAGTTCAATTTAGTTTACTGCCATCCTGAAACATCTTCGCATATATTTCGGGAAGATTGCACTCCCTGATTTTTCTGACGACTTCACCAATTTCATACGTTACCCTGAAGTGTTGTACCTTTATGGTTTCAGCTGTGATTTCCAGCACGGCACAGCACGCACGTGGGTCACCGTCGAACATCCTGCCAACAGAACCAGGATTAATGAAGTGTACGTTAGAGAGCATCTTATGATATGGAGAGTGGGAGTGACCTGTTACCACAATATGATAATTGGTCTGATCAGCCAATTCGTGAAACCTGGCATCCGGGGTATCGGCAAAAAGAAACTCATCAGGATCGGCTGGGCTGCCGTGAAATATTCCCATTATTTTTTTTTGTTGTTGTCGTTGGGCTGTTTGTCCATTTGGGTAGAGTTGTAAAATACTGGTTTTATGTAAAGAAAGAAGATAACGACTGTTGCTTTTAGTTAACTCTTCTGCCGTTGAGGTGTACATGATACGTTTTTCGGGTGTCCCTGGTTTTTTAAAGGATTTTCCCGAGAGTAGTTTAATTACCTTTTTATCGGTATTGCCGAGAATCGAAATTACCTGGTGGTCTGCCAGCCAGGTAAGTGTTTCGTTTGGAAAGGGGGCATAGACCAGGGAGTCTCCTGAATTGACAATGTAATCAAAGTCTGTCGCATCCAGTTGCTTCTCGATAGCTTTCAGGGCAGGATAGTTGCCGTGGATATCTGATATAAGTAATATTCGTATGGACATTAGAGGAGTGGTGATACGAGTAGCACAGTATTTTCTTTAAATATTTCCCATGATCCTCTTTGAGAGAAAGTCTTTATGTCAAGTTCCATCGATTGGTTAAGATATTCCTGTTGAATTACACAAAGATCCTCAGTGAAGGACTTACAATAAATGAACAGAGTGGCTTCAAAATTTAACCAGAAACTTCGCATATCCAAATTGATTGAGCCAAAGAGCGCAAAGTTACGGTCAACGGTAATAGTCTTGGAATGCAGAAGACCGCCATGGAAAAGAAAAATTTGAACACCTGAATCTACCAGTTCCTGGTATCGGGCGCGACTGGCATATTTAACCAGGAGGGAGTCATTGTCTCGTGGAATGATGATTTTAACGTTTACCCCTCGTTGTGCAGCGGCTTTAAGTGCTACCAACAGCGGTTCGTCTGGTATGAAGTACGGAGTGGTCAGTATCAATTCATGTCTGGCTGCGTAAATGGTAGTAAGAAGAAGATTATGAATAGCATCCGGTACAAGGCCCGGTCCCGAAGGCACCAGTTGAATTGCAGATTTCCCGGCAATCGGATGGGAGTTTGTTTCGCCGGCTTTTTGAATACGGTCGATGTCTTCAAGCAGGGATTCCGAATGGAACTGTTCTGCGTCTGTGTCAAGAAACCAGTCACTGATAAATGTACCGGCAATGCATTCAACAACCGGACCTTCGATCTTGACCATTATATCTATCCAGTTGCCAACCCCGGCATCTATTTTAAAAACGTCTGGATCAACCATATTCTGACTACCGGTAAAGGCAATTTGTCCATCTATTACGACCAGCTTTCTGTGATTGCGGATATCCATTCTTGAAAACAAAGCATTTATAATCCCGGCAGGCAATGACTCCTGGATACTTATTCCGGATTTTTTCATTTTGGCGGCGGTTGCGCTTTTCAGGAAATCTCGGCTACCGATAGAATCCAATAAAATTCTACAGGTTACCCCTCTGGCAGCGGCTTGCATCAAGGTGGCTATAACTTGATCCACTCGTCCGCCCTCCTGCCAGATATAGAACTGCAGGTGACAGCTAGAGGAAGCCTCATCTATAGCTTTGATTATGATGCCGAGTATTTCTTCAGGAGCGGTGATAAGGGTAAGCTTATTTCCGGACATGGTAGGTATGCCCACAAGAGTCTCAGCCTGGCGATGGAGAGGAAAACATTCCGGATTGATCTCGTGCCATAGAACTGGATTCCTGTTGCGCAAGGTCTTTAACCAGCGTAGATAGGTGTTATATGCAATCTTGGCTCTTTCCTTTCGTTTTTCCGGAAGTCTGTTCTCACCAAAAAGCAGGTAGAAGAAGCCTCCCATAAAAGGAATAACCAGGACTACAACAAGCCAGGCCAATGAAACGCCATAAGGACGTTTCCGCATAATGACTCGGACGGAGAGCCCGAGTCGGATAAAAAAATCTGCAAGCAGAAGGAGTGTTGAAAAAAGCGTGTAACTCCAGTTGAACTCCTGAATATTCATGATACAAGACCGCTCAAAGCTATTAGGTCAGATATATATGTTTTATTTCCGGCTAATTGCATATTTTTTTACACATAACATATCTGAATATACCATTGGAAAAAATTCGGACTAATTTCCTTTTTGTCCTCGCTATTTTAAAGTAGCATAATCAACTGGATAAGTGGTAGATGTATTTTACTCTTCTAAAGGATTACTGGGAGGGACATCTGCAATTTTGGGAATTCTAGCCGATTTGGGGCAATTCCTGAAGGAACCAATATATGAAAAAAGTTATTAAAAGGCTGGGATTTCATGAAAATCAAAGGTTTTTCATTTTCTGCGGTTGAGGCGGGGATACGATATTCCAACAGGTTGGATCTTGCGCTTATTTACAGCGATCTGCCTTGTGTGACAGCTGGATTGTTTACTACTAATCAAGTTAAAGCCGCACCCGTAATTATCGACAAAGAACGACTCAAGGGTGCGTATGCCCAGGCTATACTTGTTAATAGCGGTTGCGCAAATGCCTGTACCGGCGAGAAGGGTATGAAGGTGGCGAGGGCAACGAGCGCTCTGGTTTCCATGGCGTTGGGGATTTCTGATGATCTGGTGCAAATCTCTTCCACAGGAGTGATAGGAGAGCAGTTGAATCTGGAGCCTTTTGAACGTAGTATTCCGACACTTGTCAAAGAGTTGTCTGCAGACAATTTTGAGCAGGTTGCCCAGGCAATAATGACCACAGATACCGTGCAGAAAATAGCACAAACCACAGTTAATGTCAGTGGTAAGGAAGTCAAAATCATGGGTATGGCCAAAGGAGCGGGAATGATTATGCCCAACATGGCCACTATGCTCGCTTTTATTTTGACCGATGCCCGTATCAATTTTCCGGAGCTCCACAAATCTCTTGTTAATGGGGTTGAACGGACCTTTAATCGTATAACGATTGATGGCGATACCAGCACCAATGACATGGTCCTGGTCATGGCTAACGGGACGGCTGAAAATCCATGGATCGACGGTGACTCGCCAGAGGATCAGCAGATTTTTCAGAACGGTCTTGAGGTCGTTTTGAAGGATCTTGCCCTGCAGATTGTCAGCGATGGGGAAGGTGCCACAAAAACTATTACCATTAGAGTCTGCGGGGCAAAAGAGAATCAAGATGCTGAGAAAATTGCCAGAACCATCGCCACCTCCAGTTTGGTAAAGACGGCTTTTTTCGGAGAAGATGCCAACTGGGGAAGAATTTTTGCGGCCATGGGGCGATCAGGTGTGCGTTTTTCCCCCGACCATGTGGATATTTCTTTTGGTAACGTAATGATTGTCCAAAATGGCCTCTCTTTAGGCGTTGAGGCAGAGACTGCTGCTACTCAGGTTCTGAAGGAGAAAAATTTTACTGTTTGTGTCGATCTGAAGGACGGTTTAAGTTGTGAAGAAGTTTTTACCTGTGATTTTTCCATTGATTATGTGAAAATTAATGCTGATTATCGGTCCTGACGCGTAATCACCAATTCTGTTCCATCCAGAAATAATAAAAATTATAAAGAGGAAATGGATCGTGAAGCAGCTTTATCTTATTCGCCATGCCAAATCCAGCTGGTCAAGTCCGGATCTTGACGATTTCGTCAGACCTCTCAACAAACGTGGGAAAGAGGACTGTCCTGAAATGGCATCTCGCCTCGCCAAGGCTGGTATCCAAGCAGAACTGATTGTTGCCAGTCCAGCCAAAAGAGCGAAAAAGACAGCAATGTGCATGGCAATTGGTACAGGCTATGATATAGAGAAGGTTCGCTACGACCATGATCTGTACCTTGGTACACTTGCGTATCATCTTCAGTTGATCGGTGAACTGTTCTGTAATGTTGATGTATTGTTTCTGGTAGGACATAATCATATTTTGACAGAGCTGGGCGAATATCTGACCGGCAAAAATCTTGGCAATGTGCCGACATGCGGGATCGTTGCAGTGGAGTATTCTAAACAGGAAGGATTTACATCCAGGGCTGGTGCGGGAAGGTTACTTTTTTTTGACTTTCCTAAAAACCTGACAAATCCCGGCGTTTATAAATGAATTATACCGAAGTCAGCAGGAAAATTCCCGCATTGTGAAGAATGACTGGAATCCCGGAGTAAGGGATTGATACCATGGTTATTGATCTGTTTAACAGGAAAGTGCGATGGCCGTCGTAATGCCTAAGTGTTTACAGTGTAAACATTATTTTATTACCCATGATCCCGGGAGTCCCTACGGCTGTCGGGCTATGGCATTTAAAAGCCGAATAAACCCCGCCCGAATGGTCTATGAGAGTTCAGGCATTATTTGTCAGCTCTATTCCCCCAGGAATAGGGAAGGCAACGACTCGCGATCAAAAAAATCAATCTGACGAACCCTGGGAAATACACCTTCCGTTTTTAATGATAAACAATAGTCACAGACAGAAAAACAGGCTGAAAGAATTATTGGTTTCGCTGATTCATGAAACGTGGCTGACCAGTTGGGAATTGATTCGAATTACCATTCCTATAGCCATACTCACCAAAATCCTTGAAGAATTTGGATTAATTGCCCATCTCAGTACAGTTCTGGAACCAGTGATGGGTCTTATCGGTCTGCCTGGCTCGCTCGGGTTGGTCTGGGCCACCGCAATGTTCACTAATCTGTATGCAGGTATTGCGGTTTTTGCCGCCTTGGCTCCGGGGCTTCTGCTCACCAGCGGCCAGATAACAGTGCTCTGTTCGGCTATGCTTATCGCCCATTCACTCCCTGTTGAACTGAGCGTGAGTAAGCGGGCCGGGGCGAATATCATTCCGATTGGCCTTCTTCGCCTGATTGGTGCTGTTGGTTATGCCTTTCTTCTCAATCAGATATGCCTGGGTTTTGATCTTTGGCAAAATGAAGCCAGGTTACTCTTCAAAGCTGCTTCCGAATCAGGGGGCGTTGTAGAGTGGGGAGTGGGACTCCTGAGGAATCAGGGACTGATTATTCTTATAATTTTTTGTATAGTACTCTTTATGCGGGGCTTCAGGTATGTTGGCCTCCTCTCTTTGCTGGAGAAAATTCTGTCACCTGTGCTGCCATTTTTTGGAATGGGGCGACAGGCAGCACCTATCACGGTTGTCGGTATGATCATGGGGATCGGTTATGGCGGGGCGATGATAATAAGAGAAACAGCCACCGGAAAGATGGCAAGGTCGGAGGTTTTTAATTCCATGGCCCTGATGGGACTTTGTCATGGCCTGGTTGAGGATACTTTGCTGATGGCTGCTATTGGTGCACAGTTTGGTGGGATATTATGGGGAAGGATTGCCTTTTCACTGATAGTTACTTATTTACTGGTAAAATTTCTGCAAGCTCTTGCAGACAAGCGAGAACTTAAGTGATCAACCACTCATTCTTAATGAAACTTTAACTCAATTACTCGCAACGTATGGAATTCACAAAATTTGGCAAAAAGATGACCTGCAATGCTGGGATACTTTCCCTGATGGACGATCTGGGTAAAGCTAAAATCGCCGGTGGAGACAATATGATTATGATGGGCGGTGGGAACCCGGGCCTGGTACCTGAGTTTCAGGAGATAATGCGCCAACACCTTCTGGAAATATGCAATGACAGCAACAGCTTCCAGCAACTGGTCGGCAGCTATGCACCTCCTCAGGGAGAACATAAATTTTGTGAAGGGTTGGCTGTCCTGCTCAAAAAAGAACAGGGGTGGGATATCAGTCCGGAAAATATCTGTTTGACAAATGGCAGCCAGACCGCATTTTTCATGCTTCTTAATCTATTTGGAGGCGTCCTGCCAAGCGGTGAAGAAAAAAAAATATGTCTGCCCATTGCTCCAGAGTATATAGGGTACGCAGACCTGGGCTTGACTGATGGACTTTTTGTCTCCACCAAACCTAAAATAGAACTCCTTGAAGATGGTTTTTTTAAATATCATATTGATTTTGAAAAGTTGAAAATAGATGACAGCATAGGAGCTATCTGTATTTCCAGGCCGACTAATCCGACAGGCAATGTCGTGACCGATGAGGAACTTGCAAAACTTGCAGCTCTGGCCGACCTGCACAATATTCCGTTAATCATAGATAGTGCCTATGGACTGCCGTTTCCGGGGATGGTATTCGCAGAGGCAAAACCAATCTGGAATGAGAATCTGGTGGTTTGTCTCTCTCTTTCGAAGTTGGGTTTGCCTGCTGTCAGGACGGGGATAGTTGTGGCAGAAAAAGGAATTATCCGCGCTCTGACCAGCATGAATGCGATTATGTCGCTTTCACCAAACAATTTTGGTGCTGTTCTTACGCAGCGTCTTATTACCAGTTGTCAGATTACTGCTATAAGTAAAGAACTTATGCAGCCTTTCTACCGGAAAAAAATGGAAAAAGCCGTAGCGGCGGTTAAGGAAAATTTTGTTGATACACCGTGTCGAATCCATATACCTGAGGGGGCTATGTTTCTTTGGTTATGGTTTGAGAATTTGCCAATAACCAGCCTGGAACTCTATAATCGGCTGAAAAACCATGGAGTTCTTGTTGTTTCAGGGCATTATTTTTTCCCGGGATTGAGTGAAGATTGGCAACACAAGGACGAATGTCTCCGGGTGACATATTCTCAAGATGATGATGAAGTATGCCGGGGAATTGCTATTATTGCAGAGGTTGTCAGACAGGCATATGGACAAAATAATAGATAGAAAAGAATGTCAAAGTCCTTTCAAGTCACAGACCTGATAGAGAAGAAGTATAAAGCCCGCTGAATTTCATGGCGGTTGAGGTTTAAAATTAATAGGTATAGATAAATGCGCTGGAGCTATAAAACCATTCATTATGAGCTGAAAAAAGAAGGGATTCTGGGAAACGCTTTCCTTGATGAACCAGAAGTAGAACTGTCGTTGAATCAGTATGGCAAGGCCGGATGGGAGCTGGTTTCCCTGCTTGAAACGATGGATGGATTGATTGCTGTCTTTAAACAGCCTCTTGACATGGAAACCCGGTCCTTCCCCTCTCCATCCGTTTCACCGGAAAGGACAGGTCGATCACCGAAAGAACCAGAAAAGAAAAACGGACTTTTGGGAAGGAAAGTTAATAAGAAAATCGACCAGGAAGAATTAGACGAGGACCTGGCCGAAGCAATCTTGCTGGACGATGAGTTTGAGGACGTAGAAGAAAAAGAGCAAGGAGATAAAGCCAAGCCCTCAACCCAATCCGTGGATGTCGGCATGATCCGAATCGAGTAGGAAAGATTATGAAACCCGACATGGTGCCGGTTGTCGATCAGGAGTTATTCGAGTGGATAAGGACAATTCGCAGAACCCTTCATCAACATCCAGAACTCAGTTACCAGGAACATCGTACCTCCACGTTTATTCAGGAAAAACTCGCTGGACTGAGTATTGGTTTTCGCAATGGCTGGGGCGGAACCGGAGTGATAGCAACAATCGGCAATAATTCCAATTGCTCGGGTCATGTTGCATTGCGGGCCGATATGGATGCTTTGCCTATACAGGACAAGAAAACGGTAGCGTACGCCTCAAAGATTCCAGGAGTGATGCATGCCTGTGGTCACGACGGCCATGTGGCGATGTTACTTGGTGCGGCAGCTCTTTTAGGAAAAAGACAGTTTGCCGGTAGTGTTTCCTTTATTTTTCAGCCTGCAGAAGAGCATGGTAACGGGGCTGAAAAAATAATTCAGGAAGGTGCACTTAAAAATGGCATTGGTGCTGTTTTTGCGGGGCATATAGATACTCACTTTCCTACGGGAACAATGACTGTTGACGATGGAATTATCTGTAGCTCAGCTGACCCTTTTTCTCTGCATATTGTCGGGCGAAGCGCTCATGCCGCCCGTCCACATGAAGCAAAAGATGCCATAGTCGCCGGATCGTATCTTATCACCGCCCTGCAGACTTTGATTTCAAGGGAAACTGATCCGAACCAGTCGGCAGTATTAACTGTTGGTCAATTTCAGGCTGGAGACGCAAATAACGTAATTGCGGAAGAAGCCCGCCTTGAGGGCACGATACGCTCAAATAACAAGGATGTTCGCTGTCGGATTCTTGAAGGCTTGCAACGTATTTGCGACGGCATTGCCTTACAGTATGGAGTCCAAATAAAAGTTCACTTTCATGATTGTCTGCCGGTTGTCGTCAATTCATCACAGGCCACAAAGATTGCCCGGCGTGCCGCCCAACTGGTAATCGGAGCAGAACATGTCCTTTCTCAGGGCCGACCGAGTCTTGGTGGAGAAGATTTTGCCTTTTATCAGCAGGTTGTTGATGGTTGCCTGGTTCGTTTCGGGGCAAACAGGCTTCCTGGGAATGGGCCGGCCCACAGCGGCAGTTTTGATTTCGACGAAAATGTTTTAGCGGTTGGGGCTGCCTGGTTAGCCTGCGTTGCTTTGCAATGGCTTGAGGAAAATGGGGAGTAAAGATGAAAGTCAAAAAAAGGATATTCCGGATTGTTGACTATCAGAAATACTTGGGCTTTAAGAAGGAATTGCAGATAAGGGTTTTCAGGAAATAGTGCAATTTTTGCAGAGGGAGTTTTGGCAGTGAGCCGCTATGATAGATCTATAGTCGCTTCAGGACACCAACTGGTAAGTGAGGCTGCAGGAGAAATACTTGCTGGCGGAGGCAATGCTTTTGATGCAGTCGTCGCCGCCGGTTTCGTGTCTGCTGTGGTTGAGCCCGCGTTGACCAGCCTGGGGGGAGGCGGCTTCATGGTTGGTCATAGTGAGAAGACCGGGCAGGATCTGTTTTTTGATTTTTTTGTCGATACTCCAGGAAGAGGGCGGGAAGGAGAGATATTTGATCCAGATTTTTTCAAGATAACCGTTGATTTTGGTGGTTCATCACAGGATTTTAATGTAGGGCTTGGTTCAGTCGCTGTTCCCGGAACACTCAAAGGCCTGTTGCACATCCACAAAAAACTTGGCAGCATGAAACTCTCCGAAGTCATTAGTCCGGCAAAAGAAATTGCATTGAATCACAGGATTAATGAGCATATGGCTCGTTTCCTGAAGCTGCTTACCCCAATAATGACACTTAATGAAAGAGGGCGACGGATATATCAACCCCAGGGGAAATTTCTTGAGGCTGGAGACAGCTTGAAAAATACTTATCTGGTCGATTTTCTTGACCAGATAAGTATGGAAGGTGCAGAGAGTTTTTATTTTGGGGAGACAGCTCAGCAAATAGCCAGAGAAATGAAGTTCTGCGGGGGATTACTTACCGCCCAGGACCTTGCTGCATATAAGGTAAAAGAGAAACCTCCCCTGGCAATCCCGTATCGTGATCGTTTATTTTTGACTGTACCTGAGCCATCGATGGGAGGAACCCTCATTGGTTTATCTCTTATGCTTATGGCTGAGCAAGAACAAAAAGACTATGACTGGGGTTCCGGTGATCATTTGCTTGATACTGTCGGATTAATGAAGGAAGTCGAACGGTTGAGGGAGTTAGGCGTTACTTCCCCTGCCGCTTTGCATCAATTCACAAAAAATCGGCAGGTTATAAATGAATCGACAGAGAATATCAGGTTGTTCAGCAACGGGACAACCCATGTGTCGGTTGCCGACAGTAGAGGTAATTGCGCCAGTATGACCTGTTCCAATGGTGAGGGATCTGGATACTTTGTTCCAGGCTGTGGAGTGATGCTTAATAACATGATGGGCGAGGATGATCTTCATCCAAATGGTTTTCATTCCAGTCCGCCGGGAGAAAGAGTCTTCTCGATGATGGCTCCTTCTATTTTGTTAAAAGATGGGCGAGTGCAACTCGTTCTTGGTAGCGGGGGATCTAAAAGGATCCGTACAGCGATAAGTGGTGTTTTAAGTCAGATAATCGATTTTAACCGACCAATACAACAGGCGGTGGATGCACCACGACTCTATCTTGATAAAGATTGTCTGCAGCTGGAACCTGGTTTTACCGAAACTGCAGTGACATCGGTAAAAAAGGTGCTGCCTGTTAATATCTGGTCTGAAAAAGATGTGTATTTTGGTGGAGTCCATGCTGTCATTCCAGGAATTGACGGCGCTGGCGATCCCCGTCGGGGGGGCTCCGTGGTTACTGTCTATCATACTGACAACAGGCAGTAATTATACTATTCATGAAAAGTTTTAACCAAGATCCAGGAACATTCCAACCTGATATACGGCAACTGCCATAGCAAAGGCAAAAATGGTGTTGAAAGTCATTGAGAATGCTGCCCACTTCCAGGATGACTCCTTGGCGATACAGACCACGGTGACAAAGCAGGGGGCATAAAACATGATGAATACCAGTGCTGCGATGGCAACCACCCTGTTCCAGTTGTCATCCTTTTTGAGTCGATCCCCCAGTGATTCAGATTTTTCAGTATCAATTTCACCCATTGAGTAGGCAGTACCGAGAGTTGAAACAATAACCTCTTTTGCCGCAAAGCCACCAATCAGGGCGATGTTTGTCCGCCAGTCAAAGCCGGCGAGTCTGGTTAACGGCTCCAGGGAAATACCAATTTTTCCCGCGAAAGAGTTTTGTAAAGCCGCTTCGGTTTCCTTGTTG
Source organism: uncultured delta proteobacterium (assembly GCA_963709755.1). GTDB lineage: Bacteria > Desulfobacterota > Desulfobulbia > Desulfobulbales > Desulfocapsaceae > Desulforhopalus_A. The sequence continues at coordinate 137,067 of CAVPXO010000001.1, read as the reverse complement.
TTGATCAGCTTGATTCTTTTTTCAATCGAAGTGGCCTGTCCTGAGAGCCCTGCAAAGCCAGCCTCGTTCGTAGAGGCGATTTCGTTGCCGGCTGCGGTTTTGACTGCTTGACGTTGCTGTTCAAACAGTGCTGCTTTTTCTGCTGGCAATCCAGGAAAAGTCATCAATGCCCAAAGCAGGATAGATATGCCCAGAATAACTGTTCCGGCCTTTTTAATATACTGGTAGGTTCTTTCCCAGGTGTGAATCAAAAGTCCACGCAGAGTTGGAAAACGGTAGGGAGGAAGCTCCATGACAAAAGGAGTGGGGATGCCTCTCAATACGGTAGAACGCAAAAACTTAGCAGCAAGCAGTGCGACAATCCAGGCAAGCATAGTGAATAAAAACATATACATCGCCTTGTTTTCGCTGAAAAATGCTCCGATCAACAGGGCCAGTACCGGCAGTTTGGCCCCACAGTTCATAAATGGTACGGTGAGAAGCGTTGCCATACGCTCCTTGGGAGAGCGGAGAGTACGCGTGGCCATTACACCGGGGACAGCACAGCCGCCCGCAATTCCACCGGAGACGATAAACGGCATGACCGAGCTTCCGTGAAGGCCGAAAATTCTGAAAATTCTATCCATCATAAAGGCAACACGAGCCAGATAACCTGAATCTTCAAGAATGGCGATGCTGAAAAACATGAACATGATAAGTGGCACAAATCCAAGAACGCCGCCTACTCCGTCGATTACACCGGAGATAATCATCGATTTGAAAAGTCCGTCCGGAAGAGTGTTGTCGATGACATTGCCAAACCAGCTGAAGGCATCTCCAAGCCAGGTAACGGGAATGTCACTCCAGCTGAATGTAAACTGATAAACCCCAAAGAGGATCAGCAGCATAACGGCGGGCCCAACCAATCGGTTTGTGAGAACTTTGTCTATTTTATCAGAGGTATAGAGTCGATCGGTATCAAATTTATGGGTAACAACCCCTTGTCTGAGTATTGATTTTATGTACCCATAGCGATGATCGGCGATAATTGCCTCGGGAAACACATCAAGGGTTCTCTGGGTGTGGTCGGAGGCTTTCATAACAATTTCTTCAAGAACGCCAGCTGTGACCGGATCACTCTTTTGTCCCTTTTCTAAAATCTGGTCATCATTTTCCAGATATTTTATAGCTGTATATCTGGCTGGATAGCTGTCCTTTAAAAGAGAGGCTTTCTCTATCTTAGTGACCAGTTCAGTCAAGGTGATATCGAGATCTTCCCCGTAAGAGATATCACGGGGATGCCATCGAGTTTTTTCGGATGTTACCTGCAGGCAGGCATCAAGTAGTTTCTCCTTACCAAATCCTGAGCGAGCTATGATAGGTACCACCGGCACCTGAAGGAGTTCTTCCAGTATTTCGGCTTTTATCTCGATCCCCCTGTCTTTGGCTACATCCATCATGTTCAAGGCAATAACCAAAGGCACACCAAGTTCAAGAAGTTGACAGCTAAGGTAGAGATTTCTTTCAAGATTGGATGCATCAACAATATTTATCACTACCTGCGGGCGTTCATTTACCAGATAATCCCTGGTGACCAGTTCTTCTGCAGAATAGGCGGTCATTGAGTAGGTACCTGGTAGATCCGTTAAAGTGATTTTTCGGTCCTTATGGTACAAAGTACCTTCTTTATAATCCACAGTGATACCGGGATAGTTGCCGACATGTTGTCTGGCTCCAGTTAACTGATTAAAAAGGGTAGTCTTCCCGGCGTTAGGATTGCCCGCAAGGGCCATTAATAGCTGCATTGGTCAGTTTTTGATAATGTTAATGAGGTAGTATAAAGAAAATATCGTGAAGGTGTTTGTTCCCTCAAGGAACAAGTTGCAAATCCGATATCTACTCCTATTCGGATTTTCTGCTGTTGCAGGATGAATCTGAACAGCAAGTGCAACCATTATCACAGGAAATACTGGAGTCCTTGCAGGTAGCGGCTTTCCATTGGCGATAAAATCTCCGACCTGTAAAAAATGCACAGATGACAATAATTGTCCAGACAAATATCTTTTCAATCATGATACATTACATCTCTTGTTAGACAGCCCTAACTCGCAGGGCAAAAAATAAGTCCGAGAAACCCGGACGCGTTGTGTATTTTATAAACTTGAAACTAAAATGTTATCAGACACTTCAGAGTCAAGGCTAATGGTGCCGCCATTTACTTTAAGCAGGCACTGGCTGCCTGTTTCTGAACATATGACATCGGCTTCGACTCCTGGATAGAGCCCCATGGAAGCCATACGGGCACAGATTTTTCGATTCCCGATAATTTTGCAAACCTTGACTCGGCCGATACTTGCTCTTTTGGAGAGGGGTGTAATGAGACTGTTACACCGCTTTCGACCAAAGCAGTTCCTGACTTTATCGACGAAACAGCAGCCGTTATGTTCCCCTCGTTTATGACCCATCATACTCTCCATTTGATATGACCTTTAGGTACACCAAACAATAACTGTAGTCAACATATATTTCAAGGACATACAATATATTTAGGGTTGGCTAATAGATTTTCGCGCATAGGAGAATGCATATTGATTTTCAGTAGCTTTTCACGGTGGCGGGTCAGAGGTTTCTGTTTCCACTATAATATAATCGGCTTCATTATTTCGCAGGGTCAAAGTGCCGCCCATGACTCTCAGAGCTACAGGATCATTGAGCGGGGCTCTTCCCTGAATGGTAATTTCCGTCCCGGGCACCAGGCCCATTTCCCGTATTCTTCTGCCCAGTTCGCCACCGACTTTGACAGATCTGATAATTCCTGACTGCTGTTTCGCCATGAGACGCAAATTGACGAGTGCCATGTTCCGCTCCCTCTGTAACGACCACAAAAATATTTTAGAAAGCAGATTTCCAGCTTGTAATAAATTTGTTGTCAACACTGTTGCCTGAGAGGCAACAGGTAAATTAATCCTTCTGAAAGATAGCTTTTGTGAACAATACATTCTGTAGCTATCCGATCCATGTTCATAAGAGTAATGATTATTTTGTAGATTCCCAGGAGTCTCTTAAGGTTACAGTTCGGTTCAGCACCGGAGCTCCTCTTTTTGATTCAATCGGATCCGCACAAAAATAACCTTGTCGTTCGAATTGCACAGTCTCTCCGGGTTGGAGACCGGCAACACTCGGTTCAGCAATTGCGCCGGAAACAACTACTTTAGATTGTGGATTGAGCTGATCAAGAAAATCGACATCTTTATCTGCTTCGGGATCTTCCACATTGAAGAGCCTGTCGAACAATCGAACATTTACAGGGATTCCTTTTTCTGCTGAAACCCAGTGGATAGTTCCCTTCACCTTCCTGCCGTCCGGTGCAGATCCACCTTTGGTCTCCGGGTCGTAGGTGCAATGAATTTCAGTTATTTTACCGGATTCATTTTTGTTATGGGAGACATACCGAACCAAATAGCCGTATCGCAGACGGACCTCCCTGTCTGGCCCAAGTCGATGGTATTTTTTGGAGGGATTCTCCATGAAGTCATCTCTTTCAATATAGAGTTCCCTGGTGAAAGGGATGGCTCGTTCACCCATATCAGGATTTTGTGGATGGTTCTTTCCGACCACTTCTTCAACAAGATCTTCAGGGTAATTGTCGATGATGACTTTCACAGGGTCAATGACGCACATCAACCGAATTGCCCGGACGTTGAGATCACTCCGGATTTCGTTCTCCAACACCCCCATGTCGATTCGGCTTTCACTCTTGCCTATTCCAATAGTCCTGCAGAAGTTTCGAATCGAAGCCGGAGTATAGCCACGTCGGCGCAACCCGGAAATTGTCAGCATGCGGGGATCGTCCCAACCGTCGACGTATTTACCTTCCACCATTTTAAGGAGCTTACGCTTGCTCATCACAGTGTATGTCAGATTGAGTCGGGCAAACTCAATCTGCCGCGGATGACATGGCGTATGAAGTGTATCAAGAACCCAATCGTATAACGGACGGTGGTCCTGGAACTCTAAAGTACAAAGGGAGTGGGTAATACCTTCGAGCATATCCGAAAGGCAATGGGTATAGTCGTACATTGGATAAATCTTCCAGGTATCTCCGGTACGGTGATGATGCGCTTTAAGGACCCTGTAAATAACCGGATCCCGCATATTCAGATTAGGTGAAGCCATGTCAATTTTTGCGCGCAGCACATGCGTTCCCTCTGCAAACGATCCGCTTTTCATCTGCTCAAAGAGATCAAGGTTTTCTTCAATGGATCTATCTCGATAAGGACTATCTTTTCCGGGGGTGGTCAGAGTGCCACGGTATTCTCTGATTTCATCTGCTGAAAGTTGGCAGACATAGGCCTTGCCCATTTTGATAAGTTCTACCGCATACTGATAGAGTCGGGGAAAATAATCTGAAGCGTAGAGAACCTTCTCTCCCCAGTTAAAGCCAAGCCATTTGACATCAGTCTTTATGGACTCAACGTAAGCGACATCCTCTTTACTCGGATTAGTGTCATCGAATCGAAGATTGCAGATGCCTTGGTTTTCCTCGGCAATACCGAAGTTGAGGCAGATCGATTTTGCGTGGCCGATATGGAGAAAACCGTTAGGCTCGGGAGGAAACCTGGTAACAGTCTCCTGGTGTTTGCCGGATTGAAGGTCATCAGCTACAATCTGACGAATAAAATCTAGCGGCCTGGTTTCTGAATTTTCTATTATTTCCATAATTAGCGACTCGTGTAAGAGGGTAAGTGTTCAGTGTTACACAAAAAGTTTAACAGCATCCCGAAGTCTTCGGACGACTCTTTCCCGTCCTATGGTGAGCAGGATGTCAAACATCGAAGGACCCGCAAGTTGTCCGGTGACCACGGTGCGCATTGCGTTAATGATGATGCCCGGTTTAACTTTTAGCTCGTCTGCCAGCTCTCTTGCAACTCTTTCAGTTTCTTCCAGATTAAAATCGGTAAGATTTTCGTATCTGTCTGCAAGTTCGGGAAGCCATTTTTTCAACCCTTCATGTTTAAGGACATTTTTGGCAAGCGGTTTTTCTTCAATGGTGAAATCATCTGCAAAATATGCCCTGCCAATCGTGGTGAAATCCTTGAGGGTATGAAACCTGTCCCGAATAAGATCAAGAGTTCGGAGATACCAGTCTCTTTGGGATGTGTCATATGCTTCATCCCATAGTCTATCCTTTTTAAGTTCTGCTTTGACCATTTCTCCTATCTCTTCGATTGCCATGGATCGGAGGTAATGTTCATTTATAAAAATAGCCTTTGGATCAGTAAAGAATTTAGGGTCATCTTTCTGGTAGTTAAAAATCGCACTCGATTTATTGATGCGCTCAAGTGAAAATTCCCTGATAAGTTCTTCTTTTGTGAAAAACTCCTTGTCATTACCTGCGGACCAGCCGAGCAGGGCAAGATAATTATTAAAGGCCCAGGGGATAAACCCCATGTCGCGGTAGAATTGAACTGCGACTATCTCACCATGGCTGCGTTTTGATATTTTGGCCTTTTTGATGTCAAGGGTAAGGGGCATATGACCAAAAATGGGCAGTGGAGCATCCAGTGCCTCATAGAGGAGCACCTGTTTGAGGGTGTTGGTCATATGATCCTGTCCGCGAATAATATGCGTAATCCGGTCTCGAATGTCATCTACCACATTGCAGAGCAGGTAGAGAGGTTTTCCATTGGATCGGACGATGACAAAGTCATCAATCTCTGAATAGTTAGATTCGATACGGCCGAGAATTTTATCGTCATAGCCAAGATTCCCTGACCGTTCGGGCACCTTAAAGCGAATCACGGAAGGAATTCCTGCTGTTTCTTTTTCCTTTATTTCACTTTCAGAGAGGTACCGGCAGGTACGGTCATAGCCCAGTGGCTTTTTTGCAGCAAGAGCTGCTTCTCGTTTTGCATCGAGCACTTCCTTCGTGCAGAAACATTTATAGGCCGATCCATTTTCCAGCAGTTTCTGTGCTGCAGCAGCGTGGTCTGCAGCAAAATCAGTCTGAAAATAAGGTCCTTCGTCAAAATCAATCCCCAGCCATAAAAGACCGTCGATAATCCCCTGAAATGATTCTTTGGTTGACCTGTCGACGTCGGTATCCTCGATCCGAAGAATAAATTTTCCTCCGGTTTGTCTGGCATATAACCAATTATAAAGTGCTGTTCTTGCACCCCCTATGTGAAGATAGCCGGTGGGGCTCGGCGGAAAACGTAATCGTGTTTCAGTCATAAAAGAATTCCTTGAACCAGCTCGTTATGCTGGTAAAATAGCATTGTCTGTAAATTGTTCCGATGGGTTGATAACTTCCTGAGTCCCATTGTTAATTCTGATGACGAATGGTTCTCATCGAAAAAAGGTATCTTGTTGCTATATATCTTTTTCCCGCTGAATGTTCAACCTATAACGGATACATGATTTGAACTCCAATAATATAACAGTAATTACTGATCAATTTCATCCAAGCGGTCCCCCCGGTTTTTTTGTTGTTCTCGGTAAGGGAACTTTGTATAGTTTTTTCGTTCAATATTGAAAAGATGTTCCTCGTAAATTTTTTTAGCACTGTAAAAATCCTTTTCCGGCTTTTAAGAAGAATTTCATAAAGGTATTTATACTCTCTTGTCCTTGATGGGGTGTCAGTACCTTACTCCGGAATTCTTGTCATAAGAAACAAGAAATACTTAAGTAACTTAGCAATCAGAATGTTATATCCCTTCCAAAGCACATATCCCCATCAGGGTATCCAAAACCGAGTATTCTTCAGGGAAGGAAGTCCCGAAAGTACCTTTTATATTATTTATTGCTGTTGTGGTAAATCAAAGTTTCCCCCCATCATATTGAGTGGGGAGGACAAGACATGATTATATAAAGGAAAAACATAATGAAAGTATTGATCAGTGACAATTTGTCCCAGGTTGGAGTCGATGTCCTCAGAAAGGCTGGTCTGGAAGTTGATGTCAATACGGGACTGACACCCGAAGAGCTCAAGAAAATAATTGGCGATTATGATGGCTTGATTATTCGAAGTGCCACAAAAGTTACCGTAGAAATTTTGGAAATGGCCAATAAACTTAAAGTTGTTGGTCGCGCAGGTATTGGTCTTGATAATGTCGATATTCCTGCTGCAAGCCAGAAAGGTATTGTGGTTATGAACGCCCCAGACGGCAATGCAACAACCGCTGCAGAACATGCGATTTCCATGATGATGGCTCTCTCCCGAAACATACCCCAGGCATGTATTTCGATGAAGGAAGGGAAATGGGAGAAAAAGAAATTTATGGGCAGAGAGGTAACCGGAAAAACTTTCGGCGTTATCGGTATTGGCCGCATTGGGGGGATTGCTGCCAACAGAGCCCAGGGACTGAAAATGAAGACCATTGCCTACGATCCGCATATGCCAAAGGAAATGGCAGAAAAAATTGGTGTAGAACTGGTAAGCCTGGAAGATTTAGCTCGAAGATCCGATTATATTTCCGTGCATGTACCGCTTACTCAGGACACGAAACATATCGTATCAACAGAGTTTTTTGATAATATGAAAAATGATGCCATGTTTATCGATTGTGCCAGGGGTGGAGTCTGTGATGAAGAAGCCCTGTACGAGGCGTTGGTAAACAAGAAAATTGCAGGTGCCGCTCTTGACGTTTTTAGTAAAGAGCCTACCAGTCTCGATAATTGCCCCCTTTTGAGGCTGGATAATTTTGTCTGTACACCGCATCTCGGAGCATCGACCAATGAAGCTCAGGAGAGTGTGGCACTCATAATTGCTGAGCAGGTAGCAGATTACCTCCTGAAAGGTTCAGTGACGAATGCTGTCAATGTTCCCTCTGTCAGTGATGACGTTTTGGCACAGGTGGGGCCATATCTGAAACTCGGTGAGATGCTGGGATGTCTGCATATGCAGATAGCAAAGGGAGGAGTGGCGGAAGTCAATATCGAATACAGTGGTGAATTGGCTGAATTGAACACCAGCCCAATAACGGTCGCATTTCTTAAAGGACTTTTTACCCCTATTTTGAAAGATGCCGTGAATTATGTCAATGCGCCGATTATTGCAAAAGAAAGGGGCATTCGTATTGTTGAGTCAAGAAGTGAAAGAGCTGATGATTTTGTTAATACACTGTCAATAAAAGTATTCACCAACGAAGCTGAAAATACGCTGGTTGGTACTGTTTTCGGCCGTAACGAACCTCGCCTGGTCCGCCTGAACTCTTTTAGGCTGGAGGCGTTGCCATCCGGTCCCATGTTGCTGGTATTTAACAACGATGTCCCCGGGGTAATTGGAGCATTGGGCACGACCCTCGGCCTGTCTGGAGTTAATATCTCACGGATGACAGTAGGTCGCGAGGAGGAAAGTAATCAAAATATCATTCTCCTCAGTACAGACGAGCTTGTTTCTAAAGAACTGCTTGCAAAGGTGGAGGATTTGAAAGACATTACCAAAGCGCAGGTGCTGGACCTGACTTCCGTGTAATTTATGAATGAGTTTGTAGAGGAGCATTAAGATGGTTGAAATTGGGAACAAAAAGGAAGGCGGGTGTGGTTGCAGTGAAGGAAAGGTGCCGGACAAGCAGGGGAGATGTGTTATGCCGGAAGTGACTTTCTCTGCATTTATTATGTCTTTAAGTACCTCTGCGCTCTTTCATCTTGGTGAAATAGCTGATCCGTCAACAGGAAAAAAACTGTTTGATCTTGATCTTGCCAAACATGCTATTGACACCCTGGCTATGATTCAGAATAAGACGAAAGGGAATTTGGAAAAAGATGAGGAGGAATTGTTAAAAAACATTCTGTATGACATCAAAATCCGTTTTGTCAAAGCAGTAAAAAAGTAGACCATACCTGAAATGGTTTGCGATATTAACAAAATTTCACTTCAGGCACCGGCAAAAATAAATCTTTTTCTTCGTGTTTTAGCTCGACGTTCAGACGGCTATCATGATCTTGAAACCTGGATGCAGAAGCTTGATCTATATGACACGATTGACCTTGAATTGTATCGAGGTAAAGGAATAAAATTTTTTTGTGACGATGTATCAATACCCTCTGATGATACAAACCTGGTTGTTAGGGCGGCAAAGGCCTTTTTTCAGGTAAGCAAGAAGGGTAAGGGATATGGAGTAAGGATAACTCTTCAAAAAAAAATACCAGTAGCAGCGGGTCTGGGTGGAGGAAGCAGTGACGCAGGAACGGTTCTGCGTGGACTTAACGTGTTTTTTAACCAAGAGTTTTCTGAAACACAGCTTGTCGATCTGGCTCGTCACCTGGGAGCCGATGTGCCATTTTTTGTTGTTGAGCACGATGCCGTCTTGGCTACCGGTATCGGCGATAAAATGCATCCGGTTGAATCATTATGCAATTGCTCTTTTGTGTTAGTGAATCCCGGTCTTTTTGTATCCACTGCATGGGTCTTTCAAAATTTAGCATTGACAAGCATGTCGAAAAACTCTAAATTGTCTTGCTTTCAAAAGCACAAGGGAGTTTCTTTGTCTCTGCAGGATATGCATAATGACCTGGAACAGGTTACTTGTGTTAAGCATCCGGAAATAGAACAAATAAAGAAATCACTGTTGGCTGTCGGGGCATTGCGTGTTTTGATGTCCGGTAGCGGGCCGACTGTTTTTGGTGTTTTTCCAGACAGTGAGGGAAAGAAGAATTCTGGTTTAAACCGTATTGTAAGTGGGCTTCGTCTGGAATACGGGGAAAAGGTTTTTTTATTAAGAGCGTGTACTGGGGCGTCGCCAAGCGGTAAGGCACCGGGTTTTGATCCCGGCATTCGTAGGTTCGAATCCTGCCGCCCCAGCCATCACTAATGTATCTTCAGGCTGTTTTTAGTACATCAAGAATATAATGAGAGATTTAAAGGTTTTTACAGGCAATGCTCATAAAAAGATGGCCACAGAGATTGCAGGTCATTTGGGAATCCCCCTGAGTCAAGCAGAAGTAAGAAAGTTTAGTGATGGCGAGATATTTGTTGAAATAAAGGAAAATGTTCGCGGAACGGATGTTTTCGTCGTTCAGCCGACATGTACGCCAGTCAATGACCACTTGATGGAACTGGTAATCATGGTGGATGCTCTCAGAAGAGCGTCAGCCAGAAGGATCACAGCTGTTCTGCCTTATTATGGTTATGCCCGACAGGATAGAAAAAATGCCCCCAGGGTTCCGATTACAGCAAAGGTTGTAGCAGAAATGTTAATGGTGGTCGGTGTGAGGAGGGTTCTTTGCATGGATCTACATGCCGGACAAATTGGTGGTTTTTTCAACATTCCTGTTGATCATCTCTATGCTGCTCCTGTAATCCTGAACTATATTCAGAAATCATTTGGTGACAATGTCATCATGGTTTCTCCTGACGCAGGTGGTGTCGAACGAACCAGAGCGTTCGCAAAAAGATTGAATTCTGGCTTGGCAATAATAGATAAACGCAGGGATAAACCGAATGAATGCGAAGCGATGCATGTCATTGGAGATGTTAAGGGCAAAACTGCTATTCTGATGGATGACATGGTCGATACAGCTGGTACGCTGTGTGCAGGTGCCAAAACTTTACTGGAAAATGGTGCCAAAGAAGTGCACGCATGTTGTTCGCATCCTGTTCTTTCCGGCCCGGCAATTGAGCGGCTCAAAAAGTCAGAACTGAAATCTCTCGTAGTTACCGACTCTATCCCGCTGCGAGGTGAAGCTGAAAAGTGTGACAAAATCATAGTTCTTTCAGTTTCAAGTTTGCTTGCCGACGCAATTAGCAGAATACATAACGAAGATTCCGTCAGCTCACTTTTTATTTAGCTGACGATAGTACGTTACATAACTTAAAATAAGTTTAAAATTTTTCATATCCTACTCAGTCGTTATAATAGAATGTTTGTGAGCGATTGTTTGGCAAAGGAGGAATAATGTTTCAGGTTGAAATATCAGCTTCTGTAAGAAATACTTCCGGCAAGGGAGCTATGCGGCAGTTGCGCATGAAAGGAATGACTCCTGGGGTGGTATACGGTGGGGGCGCTGAGGCGCAAAAACTCCAGCTTGACACGAAGACACTCATGGCGCAATTGCTCGAATTTTACCGTAAAAATACTGTCGTTACTCTAAAAGTTGATGGTTCATCTGAAAAGACTGTTATGGTTGGTGAAGTGCAGACTGATCCTGTTCGTGACACTCTTATTCATGTGGATTTTTGTGAAATTGACCTTCAGGAAGATCGTACGTTTACCGTTCCCATTGTTTTAAAGGGTAAAGCTAAAGGTGTTGATCTTGGTGGAAACATGGTTGTCAGCTGCACTAAGGTCGTTCTTAAAGGAAAGCCTCTTGATATTCCGGATGAAATCATTGTTGATGTAACATCTATGGCAATAGGGGCTGAAATTAAATGTGGGACCTTGAGTCTTCCTGGAAATGTTAAAATGATTACCGATCCAGAGAATTTGATTGTATCTATTATTAAACCGGGCATAGAGAAAACTGAAGAATCAGAAGGGAATGTCGGTAAAAAAGGAAAGAAATAGGCCAGGACCTGATTTACATAACATAGCCTGACTGAACGTTCAGGTGACGTACGACAGCGAAGAATTTCGAGAGGTCCGGAAAAGTAAAATTTTCCGGACCTTGTTTTTTTTAGCGTGTGAAATAGCTGAACGCCCCACACGAAGAGAAATTTAGCTTTCACTTAAATACCATAATTTTAGGGTAGTGTTACCTTAATCATGCAAAAAAAAGAATATATTATTGCTGGATTAGGCAATCCGGGTGAGCAATATTGTGGTACTCGACATAATGTCGGATTTTTGATAGTAGACGAACTGGCGAGAAGATGGAATTCGCAAATTTCAATGGAAAAATGGCAGGCAAAATATATTTCTCTGTCGGTAGGAGAGGAGAAAGTACATCTCGTAAAACCGGTAACATATATGAATAGAAGTGGGATTGCTGTTGCTAATTTTTCACGATTTTATAAAGTCAATCCTGACCAATTGCTGGTTGTACATGATGATCTCGATATGGCGCCGGGAAGGATAAAGCTTATCAAGGGAGGAGGGACAGGAGGACATAATGGTATAAAATCATTAGTGGATACTCTTGGTACTAAAGATTTTTACCGTCTGAAGATAGGAATCGGACGTCCTGGAAATGGAGAGGTACATCCCGGTTTTCCAGTGGACAAATATGTTTTAAGCAATTTCTCGAAGGAAGATTTGACTGATCTGCAATCTAAGTATAATAGTTTAGAGGATGGAATTTGTCTTTTCCTGCAAGGTAACCCTGCAAAAGCTATGAATCTCCTTAATGGTTTGAAATAAAACGTTAGCTTCTGAAATACTTACACGCTCTGCTCTATCGATTATCTTGCCAACATGAAAAAGTACGGCAATTTAGTTGGAAACGTGTTATAGTCTATCCATTGAAGTCCAAATTTGGCTAATTAAGTAACACCCGCTGCAGCAAAATATCAAAAATACCGGATAAAAGGAAGATACCTTTGCAATCCGACACTTTCCCCCCTGGTATGGCAAATTACTGCGTTGTGTCTTTGTACTTTTCTTATTCATTTTTTTAAGCCTTGTGCAAGTCGTTGTGTTAAAAGGAGATATATCTGTGTTTAGTGAAGGCGATATGGCTGTTTATCCGGCCCACGGTGTTGGGGTTATCAAAGCTGTTGAAAATAAAACGATCGGAGGAATTGATCAATCATTCTATGTCTTGGAGATTCTGGATAATAGTATGAGGATTATGATTCCTACAGCAAGCAGTAAGAATGTTGGTCTGCGTGCAATTGTAGGCAAAGGCGAAGTGCATAATGTTCTTGCCATTCTTGCGGACCGATCTGTGGAATTGGGTGCACAGACATGGAATCGTCGTTATCGTGATTATATGGAAAAAATTAAGACCGGTTCTGTTCATGAGGTTGCCATAGTTCTTCGTGATCTGTTCCTGCTGAGCGTTGATAAGGATCTCAGTTATGGTGAGAGAAAGATGCTTGATACAGCAAAAAATCTTATTGTAAAAGAGCTTTCTCTTGCCCAGGACATTGAAGAAGCAAATGTCACAGAGACCATTGAGGCTATTTTTTCCTAACTTCGACTGGCTGGATGATTTCTATTACTGCTTGAGGCGGACTTCCGTTGAGTACTCCTTTTATGAGTGCTCTGATTTGTGCTCCCTAAAGGCATAGAAGTACTCTCCGAAATTTCACCTGACATAAAAGAAATAGTCCCTGATAAAGTATTTTTAGGGTATTCATAACATTTTGCCACCACCATAGTTGTAGAAGAAGCAATTGTATGCAATGCAAAGAAGCAGTTCCGGGCAGATCCAATCGGTCGGGCCTACATTTTAAGGTTACGGTTGATGCAGGATTGACTGGAATGCGTCTTGATCAATTTCTTTCCCACCATCTCCCTTCAGTATCAAGATCAATGATCATTTCTTCAATTCGGAAAGGATTGATTTTAGTAGATGGAGTGCATCAAAAGAGCGGTTATCGTCTAAAAAAAGATGAGACTTTGCAGGGTGTTGTTGAGAGCAAACAAGAGATTGATGTTCTTCCGGAGGAGATAGCTTTTCCCGTTATTTATGAGGATGACTCACTGTTGCTCCTGTCCAAACCGCCAGGGCTGGTAGTGCACCCTGGAAGTGGTAACCATAATGGAACCCTTGTTAACGGTCTGGTGCATTATTGCAGGTCGATTGCCGATGTTGGCGATGTAATGCGGCCTGGTATTGTTCATAGACTCGATAAAGATACTTCAGGCATAATGGTTGTTGCCAAAACTGAACGTGTCCATCAGTTACTGGTTGACAATTTCAAAACTCATCGATTAAAAAAAGAATACTTGGCATTGCTGCATGGTGTACTTAAACAGAAAAGTGGCAGAATTGTCGCACCAATTGGACGTCATCCCGTGCAACGTCAGAAAATGGCAATCAGGCAGACTGGAGGGAAACATGCCGCCAGTTGCTGGGAAGTGGTGCAGGAGTTTGATAACAGGTACAGCTTGGTTAGAATCTCGATTGAGACAGGTAGGACACATCAGATAAGGGTACACATGGCACATCTCGGTTGCCCGGTCGCAGGTGATAGTGTCTATGGCGCCGGTAAGGACAACAGCAATTTCTCCAGACAACTTCTCCATGCCTCAAGGTTGGTTTTCTGTCATCCGGTTACAGGCGATCTATTAGACAAAAGTGCATCTATCTGGCCGGATTTCAATGAGGTTTTAGTTGGATTGGGTTGGTTAGGGGCGATGGAGGAAAGACGGTGAATATTGCGGTTACTGGTGGTTTAGGTACCGGGAAATCGACTGTTTGTAAAATTCTGGCTAATACACTCGCAAGCGAACTCATCGACACCGACTTGCTGTGCCGTCAGCAAATGCAACCTGGTTCTGAGGGATTTGAGAAATTTTTTTGCTTTTTTGGCGAAGAGTTCCTCCTGAAAGATGGCACTATTGATAGAATACTTTTACGGCATAAGGTTTTTGCTGATCCAGGGCTCAGGACCAAACTGGAAAATATTCTTCATCCGATCGTTCAGCGTGAAATAGCCGCTATGAGCAGGGCGTGTGCAACAGAGCAATTTCTGGTCATAGAAGTACCCTTACTCTATGAAGTGGGTTGGCAGGATGATTTTGATGCCTGCATTGTTGTTTATATTCCTGAAAAAATATGTGTGCAAAGGGTGATGGCGCGGAATGGGACCTCAGTTGAGGAAATAAAACAGATTTTGAATGCTCAAATACCCATTAAGAAAAAAGTTGATTCTGCTGATTTCATTATTGATAACTCCGGTACATTTGTTAGTACGGTACATCAGGTGTCATGGTTGTCCAGAAAGCTGAGCAGGAAGCGAAAAGAGTAGCAATACAATAATTATCGATCTAAAAAGCTTGACAGTACAGATATGAAAACGTATAAGAGAAACGATGATCTTGAAATTTCAATTCCTATCATTGCTTAATCGTTTCTTTGGATCCTGCTAAGGACGATTTGGGACAAATTTGTTCCGCTGATAAAATCCTGAAGATTTGCAGAATTCAATAATATGATTCTCCACAAATCTGGTCATTTTACTACTCTGTTTTTTTAAATCTAAGCGACGAAAAAGCCCAAAAGAGTCTGTTTATAATCAGCTATGATCTCAAATGCTGTCAACTGTGCTCTGTTATATTTCCTAATGCGTAGGCATAACTGTCTGAATATAAATTACATCGGCAATAGTATACGACTCTTCCGTAGGGTCAGAATTACAAGCGGTATTTCCCTAATATCCTGCCAATAATCCCACAAAGGAGAAGTAGATTAATGAATCTGGCGGAACTCAAACTGATGAAAATCGGTGAATTGGTCACGCTCGCTCGTACGTTAAAAATCGAGGGGTACAGTTCATTGAGAAAACAGGAATTGATCTTTGCTATACTCAAAGCTCAATCGGTCAAAGACGGGAAAATGCGGG
Source organism: uncultured delta proteobacterium (assembly GCA_963709755.1). GTDB lineage: Bacteria > Desulfobacterota > Desulfobulbia > Desulfobulbales > Desulfocapsaceae > Desulforhopalus_A. The sequence continues at coordinate 121,637 of CAVPXO010000001.1, read as the reverse complement.
GAAGCGGCGTCCTCGAAATCCTGCCAGATGGTTTCGGTTTTCTCCGAGCTCCGGATTACAACTATCTTCCGGGACCCGATGATATTTATGTTTCACCATCACAAATACGCAGACTTAATCTTCGAACCGGCGATACCATTGAGGGTCTTGTCAGAGCCCCAAAAGAAGGGGAGAGGTATTTTGCTCTCCTGAAAGTGGACAGTGTAAACTTCGATCCGCCTGATGCTGCCAAGGTGAAGACACTGTTTGGTAATCTGACACCGCTTCACCCAAATGAACCTTTCACTCTGGAATGGCAGCCTGATAACATGTCAATGAGGATCATGGACTTGTTTGCACCTATCGGCAAAGGACAGCGAGGACTTATTGTGGCTCCTCCGCGAACCGGTAAGACAGTGCTTATGCAGAAAATTGCCAATTCCATTGTGAGAAACCATAAGGAAGTCTATCTGATTGTTTTGCTGATAGATGAACGTCCTGAGGAAGTTACGGAGATGACTCGTAGTGTTAAGACAGCTGAGGTTGTCAGTTCGACTTTTGATGAACCGCCCCAGCGGCATATTCAAGTTGCTGAGATGGTAATTGAAAAGGCCAGAAGGCTCGTTGAACATAAAAAGGATGTTGTTATACTGCTCGACAGCATCACTCGGTTAGCCAGAGCTTACAATACAGTAACTCCTGCAAGTGGCAAGATTCTTTCCGGTGGTGTTGAAGCCAATGCATTGCATCGACCAAAACGCTTCTTTGGCGCGGCAAGAAACATAGAGGAGGGTGGAAGTCTGACTATCCTGGCAACTGCGCTTATAGAAACAGGTAGCCGTATGGATGAAGTGATATTTGAGGAATTCAAGGGAACAGGTAATATGGAGCTTATTCTTGATCGTAAGATGGCCGACAAACGCATCTTCCCTGCGATTGATCTCAAACGTTCAGGAACCAGAAAAGAAGATCTGCTCATGAAGCCGGAGACTCTCAATCGTATATGGATACTCAGAAAACTTCTCAACTCAATGAATCCCGCTGACTGTATGGATTTTCTGGTTGATAAGCTTAAGCATCAGAAGAATAATGCCGACTTTCTGGACTCAATGAATACATGATTATTTTGATCTGGTATCATCCTTGCCTTGCCATTTTTTGTTGAAAAAAACCACTGGTTGGGTATTATGTCAATCTTGTGTCCTGATTATATCATAATAAATATATAAATTGATCATCGCCCATACTGGCGAGTTGGAGGAATAATAGCTATGAAAGAAGGTATCCACCCGGAATATCATAAAATTACGGCAGTTTGTGCTTGTGGCAATGAGGTCGAGATGGGATCTGTTATGAAGGAGATGAAGGTGGAAATTTGTTCAGCCTGTCATCCGTACTTCACCGGCAAGCAAAAACTCATCGATTCAGCAGGTCGTATTGAGAAATATAAGCAGCGTTATGCAAAGCATTTTGCCGATAAGGGCCAAGCTTAAGCACAACACTTTCCTTCGTCGGAGCCTATCCCGACATCAGAGATTTTCTAAACTGTCCACAACGATGCTAGGCATGGTTGTGGACTTTTTTCTTTCCACTCCTTCCGGTTGACCGCCATGTTTGAAAAATTTGCTGATCTTGAAGATAAAATCTCTCATCTGGAGGGAAGATTGTCTGATCCCGAACTGGTAAGTGACCAGAAGGCCTATCAAAAAATCGTCCGGGAGCACTCTGTTCTCACAAAACTTAACAATAAGTATTCAGAATATATAAAAGTTCAGAAAGAAATAGAAGAAAGTAAAATAATTCTTCATGATGAGGATGAGGATCAGGATATGAAAGATCTCGTCAAAGCTGAACTTGAAGAGCTTTATGCCAAAGAGAAAAAGCTTGATCAGGCTATGAAGATCATCCTTCTGCCGAAGGATCCAAATGATGATAGAAACACCTTCCTGGAAATTCGTGCTGGTACTGGCGGGGATGAAGCTGCTCTTTTTGCCGGAGTTCTCTTTCGAATGTACTCACGTTTTGCTGAGGATATGGGCTGGCGCGTTGAAGTTATGAGTTCAAATCCGCTTGGGAACGGAGGTTTCAAGGAAATTATTGCGCTTATAAGCGGCGATCAAGTGTTTTCTAAACTCAAATATGAGAGCGGTGTCCATCGTGTCCAAAGGGTACCTGAGACCGAAACCCAGGGGCGGATCCATACATCAGCTGTAACTGTTGCAATTTTACCCGAGGCCGATGAGGTCGATTTGCAGATCGACATGCATGAGTTGAAATTTGATGTTTTTCGTTCTTCAGGTCCCGGGGGACAATCGGTAAATACTACAGACTCGGCTGTTCGGGTAACTCATTTGCCAACAGGGCTGGTGGTTATTTGCCAGGATGAAAAATCACAGCATAAAAATAAAGCCAAGGCTTTGACTGTCCTTCGGGCTCGCCTTCTTGACAAACTGGAACAGGAACGTCATGATAAAATTTCTCAAAACAGGAAAAATCAGATTGGCAGCGGAGATAGAAGTGAACGGATACGTACTTATAATTTTCCCCAGGGCAGAATGACTGATCATCGGATCAATCTTACCCTCTACAAGCTTGACTCAATAATTAGTGGAAAGCTCGAAGACGTTATCTACCCTCTCATCGCCCATGACCAGGCTGAAAAGCTCAAGGCGATCCAATAAATTGGCATGCAGATATTTTTATATTTGTTTTCAGTAAATATTCTGCTACCTCATTGCATACCACTGAAATGCGACTGATCGACCTCCTCTGTTACGCAGAACTTGAGTTACATGAAGCCGGAGTGCCGGAATACGAGCTCGAAGCCCGCCTTCTTCTGGAATATTGCACTGGAAAAAGTAGAACGCAGCTTTTTCTGGATGGTGAAACCGAAGTAAATAAAAATACTCAAGATAGCTATATATTGCTACTTAAGCGAAAAAAGAAACGAGAACCCATTGCATACATTCTCGGTGAAAGGGAATTCTGGTCCTTACCATTCTATGTGACTCCTGATGTCCTTATTCCAAGACCTGAAACCGAATTTTTGTTGGACAGGGTATTTGCACTTACTGATTATGAAAATTTTCATAGAGGATATATTCTTGACTTGTGTTGCGGCAGCGGGGTGATTGCAACTGTGCTTGCCAAAGAAACCGGTAAGATGATTTTCGCATCGGATATTTCATCCCTGGCCCTCCAAATGACAAGAAAGAATGCAAACCGACACTCACTGGGATCGAGAGTGGTACCTGTGCAGGGAAATCTCCTTACTCCTTTTTCAGAGGAAGGCAAATTTTCTTTAATAGTCACTAATCCGCCTTATGTGAGCAGTCTTGATGTTGCCAACAATCTTTTACCGGAAGTAGCTGTGCACGAACCGCATCTGGCGCTTGATGGTGGAGAAAATGGGATTGAGCGAATCAAACAGATACGTGATCGATTGCCGATGGTGCTGTGTCCGGGCGGCCAATGCTTTATTGAGATTGGTGCTGACCAGGGGCCAGCCGTTAAAAATATGTTTTTGAATAATAGAGCAGATCGGCCTGGTTTTCAGCAGGTTGAGATACTGGTTGATTATGCTGGACGTGACCGAGTTGTACATGCCAGACTCGTAAATTGAAAAGGGAAAACTGCGGACAATGGAAAAGTTAATTATCGAAGGTGGTAGACCTCTCTACGGTGAGGTGAGAATCAGCGGAGCAAAAAATGCGGCTTTACCTCTTATGGCAGCAACGTTGATTGCTCCTGGTAAACACATTCTCAGAAACATGCCCGACTTGCGAGACACTCGCACCTTTGTTCGTCTTTTGGAAAATCTTGGAGCAAAGAGTGAACGTACCGGTAATACACTTATTCTGGATACGACACAGCTGAATCATACCGAAGCTTCGTATGCACTGGTTAAAACCATGCGGGCATCTGTTCTTGTTTTAGGACCGCTTCTGGCAAGATTTGGTAAAGCTAAAGTTTCTCTACCAGGTGGTTGCGCGATCGGCGCGAGACCTATTGATTTCCATATTATGGGCCTGGAACGTTTGGGGGTTACCTGCAAACTCGAAGGTGGATATGTTGATGCTGGTATCGATGGACCGATGCAGGGTAATGTTATATATTTTGACATTCCTTCCGTAACCGGTACGGAAAATCTCCTTATGGCAGCTGTCCTGGCGGAAGGTACCACGGTTTTGAAAAATTCTGCAAAGGAGCCTGAAGTAGGTAACCTGGTGGACATGCTCAATGGAATGGGGGCAAGTATTGAGGGAAGAGACACAGATAAATTAATAATTCATGGTGTAAAACATCTGAATTCAGCTGATTGCACAATAATTCCTGACCGAATAGAAACGGGGACATATCTCATTGCCATAGCTGCATCGGGAGGTACTGGTACCGTGACGAACTGCAACCCCTCACATCTGCCATCACTTCTTGAAAAACTTCGAGGCGTTGGATTAAAGGTTACTGAGACTGCGTCGACAATAAGCATCGGCTGGCCTGATAGACAGGGAAATAGCCATATCATAGGTAATGTTGATATTAAAACCATGCCTTACCCAGGTTATCCTACTGATTTGCAAGCACAATTTATGGCACTTATGACTCTCAGTTCCGATACCTGTGTGATTAATGAAACAATCTTTGAAAACCGTTTCATGCATGTTGCAGAACTCCACAGAATGGGAGCTAAAATCAAGGTAGACGGTCACTTTGCCGTTGTCAGCGGACGAGGAATGAAGGGTCTGGAAGGTGCCCAGGTTATGGCAACTGACCTTCGTGCCAGTTCTTCGCTGGTTATTGCCGGTCTTGCAGCTTCTGGACGGACGGAAATTTCCCGTATTTATCATTTAGAACGTGGCTATGAAAATCTTGTTGATAAACTTACTGGATTGGGGGCAAAAGTCTGGAAAGAGCAGGAATAAAATAGTACAGTTGAGCTGTTTTTGATTAATTTTTTCCTTTAATTGAGTTGAAATATGCAGGTAAACTTTACTTCTGTGATAAAAATATTACAAAAGCACAGGGAAAGAATCTCTCTTATCGGAGTCGGACTTGCCTTCCTCGTTTTTATAGGAGGTGGTTTATACCTGCAGAAGAATCATAAGCGGGAGAAAGAGCCTGCGATTGTTGCTCGTCAAATGAGTGTGGAACTAAAAACTCCTCAAAAAGATCAAGGAAAGGAGGGGACCCAATCCAGCGCGCCAACTGTTACCTATTTTCTAACACCTTCCCCCGACGAACTATTAGAACAGCTTGCCTCGATGGAGAATCTGAATGAGGATGTTGTAAACGAAAAATTCTCAAATCTATCGGTTTTGTGGCCGGTGTATTTTTTTACTCTACGGCCGGCAGAGAATGGTCGAAAGCGTCTATTGCTCGATGTATCGGAAAATGGCTTTGGGGTAGTGATAGAGAGTGAGATTGATCCCTTGCTTTATCCGCAGCTTGAAGAAATGGAAAACGGTAAAAAAATATGGATTGGTGGGCAGATACTGGCCGTTGACCCGGCAGGAACAGGTACTATTTATCTGAAAACAGAACAACTCAGTATCGGTGACAAGGCTCCTTTATCTGCTATTGTCCAGAAACCAGAATAATTCCAATCAGGTGTCGATAAAACTTATAAAAACAACTTATTGAGGCAGTGGAAGAGTTATCTTGAATATTGCTCCCCCCTCTGCGCCGTTTCGCACCATGATGGTACCATGATGCTCTTCTATTGTCTGTTTGACAATAGCAAGTCCCAAACCTGTCCCATCTGCACGGGTCGTGAAAAACGGCTCGAAAATTTGTCCCCTCTTGCTCTCATCAATGCCCGGTCCATTATCTCTAATCGAAATTTCTATTGCATCAAAGTTATCAGGAGTTTTAGCTTCACAGGCTTTGATGGTGACACATTCTTTTCCAACCGGACAAAAGGCCAAACCATTTTGTATTAAGTGATTGAAAACAGTAAATATTTGTTTTTCGTCCGCCCATATATCAATAGTTCTATTAAAATCGAGAAGGATCGTGGCTGTACTTGGCCAGACCGGATCAGCTCTCAGAACCTGCAGGACTTCGTCAAGGCAACTGCGCAAAGAAACCCAATTGCAATGGCAATATTCAGGTCTGGAGAATCTTAAAAAATCTGCAATTGTCACAATCAATCTGTTGGCTTCGCGCTGGATTATGTTGGTTAATTCAAAATTTGCATAGCTCTTTGCTCCTTCGAGGGAAAATTCTTTGGCAAGAACCTGCGCTGAACCAGAGATGGCTGTGAGTGGATTGCGAAAATCATGAGCTATGCTTGCACTCATCATGCCTATAGCAGCAAGTTTTTCTGTCTGTCTGACTTGTTGCTCCAATTTTTCAATTTCGCTGATATCCCGAAGAGTTATAATCTTGTGAGGTTGTTGAATTGTCTGTTGATCATTTTCAGATTCCGGGATGATCATGTGAGAATAGCCTATGCGAACCTTATTGCCGTTTTCTTTGAAAAAATCTATTGTCATTCTTCGATTTGCCTCAGATAACTCTATGTTTGGAAAAATACTGCCTAATTTATTTCCTAACAGAGTCAAAGCCTTATTGGAACCGATTATTTTTTCTATAGCGGCGTTGGCCGAGGTTATGATATTTTTTTCGTCTATAGTTATTATGCCGGTAGAAATATTGTCAAATATTTGCTTGTAAAGGATTGCGAGACGATCAAAATTTTTAAGAGAATCGTTGAGCGCATTTTCCGTTCTCAAGAGGCGCTTGCCAAAAAGGGCGCTCAGAATGGCGGCAAGAAAAAATGTAAGTCCATGCACGGAAAACTGGTTGAGTAGCACCATGGGAGAGGTATGTGTCAAGTGTTCCGATATAAATGAGGGGTATAGCCCACGGGCTTCCAGAAAGAGGATTAAACCGAACTGAAGGGTAGCGGCAGCAGCGGCAACTAATCCACCCTTCCTCGGGAGGATTAGACCTCCGGCTATAATTGGAAAAAAGAAAACAGAACTAAAAGAAGAACTGGAGACGCCTGAAAAATAAACAAGTAAAGCGGCAAAAAAAGTATCAATCAGAGTCTGGAAAAATCCAAACTTACGAAGATTACCTTGATAAATCAGAAGCAGGAAAGCAGAAAAAATTGTTGTCAGATAAACAACTAAAAGCAATAAGATAAGTAAATTGGAAGGGAGGACTATTACATCAAAATTTGAGTTGCTAAAAAAATAACTAATTACCAGCAGCGAAGTATAAAGAATACACCTCAGGAAAAGCATCCAGAGCAGCTGGTTTCTAAGAAGTTGATCAGTGCTGATTGTATTTCGGGCACGATCCAAAAGAGTGGAAAAATCCATATCAGTCAACTCAAACCATACTTTTTTACTTTATAGCGCAGAGAACGAAAACTGATCTGCAGGAGTTCCGCAGCTTTCATCTTTGAATTGTTGGTTTTCGTCAGAGTGTATGAAATGAGGCGTTTCTCAAGATTCTCAATTACCTTGTCAATACCAAGATCATAGAGTTCTTCCTCGCTTTCGGCGGCCTGCATGAGAGGATTACTGGAAGTTACGGCAGTCTCCGGGAGAGATTCTTTCATAGAGCCCCCAAAGGTAAGACTTTCCGGCAGGATAATATTGGAGCTTTCCAAAGCCACCCCACGTTCAATTATATTTTCCAGCTCACGGACATTGCCGGGAAAATTATAATTCATCAGCACCTGTAAGGCATAGGATGATATTTCCTGTATTTCCTTACCGAGCCGGTGGGAATATTTCTTTAGAAAGTGATCAACCAGAAGCGGAACATCGTCTTTTCTTTCCCTGAGTGCAGGAACTCGAAGTGGAACAACAGCAAGTCTGTAAAAGAGATCTTCTCTAAACCTGCCCGCTCTGATTTCATCCTCGAGAATTTTATGAGTAGCAGCAATTATTCGAACATGTATTTTTTTTGTTCGGGTACCACCGACCGGTTTAATCTCTCTTTCCTGCAGTACTCTAAGAAGTTTGGTTTGAATAATGGGGGTCAGTTCACCGATTTCATCCAGAAAGGCTGTGCCGTTATCAGCTTCGTTAAAAAGGCCCTGTTTATCATTTATAGCACCGGTAAATGAGCCTTTAACATGACCAAACAATTCGCTTTCCATTAAATCCTCAGGGATTGCACTACAGGTAATGGGTACGAAATTATTAGATGCGACTTTGCTGTGATCATGTATTGCATGGGCGACAAGTTCCTTGCCGGTTCCGGATTCACCATAGATAAGGACATTTGCAGGAGTGGGGGCAACGCGTCTGATCATTTCAAATATTTTCAACATTTCCCGGCTTTTTCCGATGATCTCGGGAAAGCTGCTGCTGGTTTCCTTCGGTTTTTGCGTATTTAAATTCCTGTTAGTCGCTGATTCGATGACCGACTTGATTTCATCAACATTAAAAGGCTTACTGATATAATCAAAAGCACCGTTTTTCATAGCGAGAACAGCATCGTCGGGAGACGCAAAGGCAGTAATCATTATTACTGGGAGTTCCGGAGAACTTTCTTTGACTGATTCCAGCAGTTCAATGCCGGTCATGCCCGGCATGCGGATATCACTGACAATGACATCGACTGATTGTTTGTCGAGAAATTTCAGAGCGTTTGAACCGCTGTCTGCAGTAGTTACCTCATGGCCTTCTTTTTCAAGAAGAATCTTAAGAAAATCCCGCATGCTGCGTTCGTCATCGACGATTAATACGAGGGCCATGGGCACCTTAGAAAATATAGGGGTATAAAATAGTCAGGTCTCCCGCTGGAGGAAGTCCTGTCTGATGAATAAAAGCAGATATTCATCTGATATTATCTTAAAAATTGATAAGAAACAAGCCAGGGATAGAGATGTGACTATAGAAAGTAGATGTAATGCTGAAAATGATTGTTTATGTATCTGCTTTTCGCTTCATCAAAGTTCCAAGCAAGGATGCTGAAACTTAGATGGTGTCAAGTTTTTGAATTTTATTGCATGAAAGCAGCAGCAATAATTTTTGCAGATTCAGTGAGCAGATCTTTATGGATCAATTGCTGCGCTGCTCCAACTTCGATTCGACTCTCCTTGAGATCGTTTTGAAATTGTTTCAGAGCCAATGCGTCGTGAAAAATTTTTGCATGCAAAGGTGGATCCTGCGGAAGATTTTCAGAAGTCTCAAGGAGCTCTAAAATCTGGAGAATCAGGGGTTCGCCGGCACCAACCTTTTCGAGGATAGTTCGAGCACCCTCGGTTCCTGTACCATGAAGATAGGCAGCACATAAAATGACAGCTAGATTTCCTCCCTCAGCCTTTCCGATATTTTCTGCATGCCTGGCAGCATTGGTCGCTAATCGTATGCTTCTGAAATCTGAATGAAAATAGCGCTTCATTTCGACGGCTACCTTGTCTTTTAACAAGTCCTCCCTGGAACCCATAAATTCTTCGGGAAGAGTTCCGAGGCATTGTTCGGCAAACTGGCAATAAGAGGCACAGCCAAAATCCATTTTTGGGTTTACAAAACGATGATCGCAATTACTACATTTCCTCGTGGTATCATCTTTATAAAATTCTATGGAATTACCGCATTTGGGACAGTCTACGTCAAAGATTGCGTCATCTTTCCAATATTTCATATCTTGACCTGGACATTTCATAACAGCTCTCCTGGAAATTTTGATCGAGTAACAGAACGACAGGAATACGTAAGGCACTAAATATTTATGTTTTAAGTATATAATGAAAAATGCGAACGTCTTTGATATAGGTCAAGTAATGAAAAACTTGTGTACAAAAAAAGGGAAATACAGCAAAAGCCATATTTCCCCCGAGTTCAGAATTGCAGAAGGAATTATAAAACCGGACAATGCTCCTGCATAATTTTTCGGACTGCAGTAACCGAGAGTGAATCCTCTGGTAATTCGAGCAGGGATCGACGTTCCATGTCGAATTCCAGTAATGCGGGATCGTTGGGAATAATACCTGCAATAGGCAAACCAATTTCATCAACTTCTGCGAGAAAGGCACTGCTCAATATTTCCGGGCCCCTTGTGACAACAATAGCCAGATTTCCGATATCAAGCTTTAATCCTTCCAACATGGTGTTGATTCTACGAACAGCTCTTAAGCCACGCAAGGAGTAGTCGGTAACAAGATAGAGCATATCAACCTGGCCGCTGGTTCTTCGACTCAAATGTTCCATCCCGGCTTCGTTATCGACGACCATATATTTATAGTGGGCACTTAACCTGTCGGTGAATTTATTCAGGATATTATTCACCATACAATAACAGCCCTGTCCTTCCTGTCTCCCCATAACAAGAAGATCAAAGGTAGGCTTTTCGATTAATGCCTGCTCTATAAGAAGTTCCAGATAATTAACCTTATCCATTCCGGAAGGGATGCTTTGTGGATCTTTCATGTAAGTCTCACGAATGTCTCCTATTGTAGAGGTAACATCCAGTCCCATTGTTTCACCCAAATTACTGTTTGGGTCCGCATCAACAGCAAGAATGGGGGTTTTTCCAGCAACGCCGAGATAACGCACGACCAGTGACGCCACTGTGGTTTTGCCGACGCCACCTTTGCCGGCAAACGCTATAACTTTACTCATACAAATCTCCGTATAATAGGTACTAAGAAATAAAAAATAATTACTCGTATTGAGCCTCAACTTGGCATTCTCATTAACTCCAGATGAACATTAAACATTTTTAGGGAAAATAAAAGAAAAAACCACCTCTGCCAACGCGGTTGGAGAGGTGGTTCGTATAAAAGGAGAAAATGTCGCTAAGCGGCAACCTTTGATCTTTTCTTTTTCTTCTCTTCCACGGGAGGACCGAGAAGTGATGTCAGACGATCTATATCATCACCATTAATGGTGCTGTTTTGCATGATTCCAAGCGTTTTCTCACTCATACCGAGGCAGAGGCCGAGAAGCTGCGGGTAAAGAAGCACCGGAAGAAGCTGGCCAGAAGGATTTTCGGTATGCATGTTCTGCTGCGTTGTATCCAGCTGGAGGTGACAATATGAGCAGATAGGGGTGATATAATCAGCTCCGGCTGTTTGAGCACCGGATATTTTCTCCTGCAGCAGTTTTCGTGAGAGGTTATCGTTTATTCCAGCCAACGCTGCCCCGCAACATTCCAGTTTTCCACGCCAATCCAGGCACGTTGCGCCGGTTGTTTGGAGGAGTTCCTCGGTAATTCTTGGAACAAAGGAATCATCGAAGTTGGTTATCTCCCTGGGTCGTAGAATATGGCAACCTTGAATGATTGCGATATGAAGTTCCTTAAACCTGTTGACAAGCAGGCTTTTAATTTTTTCAATTCCCACGTCTTCATAAAGTACTGTCAGGAAATGTTTTATCTGCACGTTTCCTTTATACTGCAACCCTTCCTTGGCAAGAAAGCCGTTCAGCTCATCTTTGAGCAGGCTGTCTTTGGTCATAACGTTTTTGGCTTTCTGCAGACTGGCAAAACAACAGTTACATATAACACAAATATTAAGGCCCATTTTCTCGGCGATAGCCATATTTCGAACCGATGGCAGCAGATAAGCCTTTTCATCAACATTACGCGCAGGATAGCCACAACAGTTGAAATCGGGAACAACTTGAAGATCTATGCCAAATTTACCAAATACGGCCTGGGTGGAAGTAGCGTACTGTTGGATACGAATAGGGATGTTGCACCCCTGGAAAAAAGCATATTTCATAAGTTCGCTCCTGCCTCGATCTTGTTAATAGCACCGTTCTTAAGATTATAGAAAATATCGCAGAGTTCTACCTGATTAGGGCAGTGTTCCTGGCAGAGATAACAGGTGGAACAACTCCAAATCATTTGGCTGCCCATTGCCAGATCGACGTTACCAATACCTAAACTGAATATGATCTGATGGGGCAGCATACCCAAAGCTTCAACTGGATTGTCATAGCTCCGGACCACCGGGCAGATATTGGTGCAGCGTTGGCAAGAATAACATCCTCTATAACTATTGTTGGTTACTCCATAAATTTTCCCCAGAGTCACAGGAGAAGAGATATCTGCCAAATGCTGGAACTTCTCTTTAAAGAGATCGGTGACCTTTTTTAATGCCTTCAGGTGGTCGTCGACAAAGTTCTGCGCCAGAGCCAGAGGAAAGGAAAAATGACTAAGCATGGTCGTTTCAGGAACGCCGGAATTGAGAAGGCTGTACCTCGAGCTGATAAAAAGCTCTTTCAGGTTGATCCCGGAAGGACAGACATTGGTGCAGCGATCACAGCTGGTACAGACATACAGCCCCTGTTGCAAGCGTTTGATAATTTCGGGATCGTGTTCCTTGTCAGCCGCGAATTTTTTAAGATACTGAACTTTTTCTGAAGGCAGTATGAAATCGTTTTGGAATGTTTCATAGAACATACTCGCGGAGCATTCAATTGAACAGGCACCACAATGGGTGCATGCAGACAAGCCAATCATCTGGTTGTTGAGAATGTTTGCAGGTTCTGTCAGTTCATCGCCTGTCACCCTTTTGATAATGAGGCTGACGGGGGCGGCAAGGATGTGAAACATTTTACTGAACGGCAGCCAGGCTAAAAAGGACAAACAGGCAAGGATATGCAGGTACCAAAACATACGTACCGCTCCGGGGTCACCAATATGCGAAGTGAACATGCTGCTGATTTTTGCCATGGAAAAACTTGCAAAAGCCGATCTGTTTGAAGCGTGACAAGTAATGCAACTGTCTTCGTTTACCTCACGGCCCTGTGTAACGAGTTCGGCGTCAAATGGTTTTGCTGCATTGGGTGAAACTAAGCCGTTTTCCTGGACCCAGAATGCTTCAAGTGCTGCCGCCTCCTGTTCACTTAAAGAAGCGTACTCATCAATCATGTTTTGATAAGTGGAGTAGGAAGACATCTTTGAACCGGCCAGCAACATGCCGGAGAGAATGATAACTCCTACAAAAACAAGAGCGGCCCAGTCACTTGCATAGGTCTTGAGCCTCTGAGGACTGAGTGAAATTCTTCTGAAGACGGCAATACCCACTCCGGTAAGTACCATTACTCCAAAAAGATCTCGTAAAAAAAAGAAGGGATTAAGTGTTGGTTGATAATCGTTAAAAAGAGACTCAGACACTATTGGACCAAGTGCATGCATAAAAAACAGCAGAATAAATCCAACGAAGATGAGAGTGTGAGCTGTCCAGCGGAGCAAACTTTTATCAAAAACACGCTTTTGGAAAAGTAAATCAACAAATATCGATTTCAGGAAAAGAAGGATCCTGGTACTGAATATCACACCGAATACACCTTTTATAGCAGCGCCGATTCTGCTGACTACACCCAGTGTTGTGGTGGAAGGACGGATGCCTTGGGAAAACCAGATCGACAATCGAAGGATTAATCCAATTACACAGACAATGAGAGATAAACCCAGTAGTATATTAAAAGTCATAGCTTAATCTTTATGCCTTAAATTTTTCCAATAACTGGAAATAGTTATTGATTTATCTATTCGTGATTAGAGGTTGTATCTGAAACTGATCCCTTGATAACCACTAATGATACTTGTTGCCTCCCCTGTATTTACTGTTAAATAACATTTCTCAAACAAGCAGCAGCAACCACTTCATACCCAAAAGGATATTCTGCTGTAAAATGTTATTGTTCTGATGATGATTATCGAATGGTAATAAAATGTGAGAAATAAAACCAGTCAAAATATACTGTCATTTGTGCTAATAGAGAAAAAATGATTATCAACAACTGCAAGGTTATGTTTTTATTTATATAAAAATCTCAGCCAATAGACATGAATTGAAATTCATTTGAGACCGGTTCCTCAGGAAGTTCAAGGAGAATCGTCGTGCCATCAGGACCAGTATGTTTGATGGAGATCCTTCCATGATTCTCCTCTAAAATACCATATGCCATGCTGAGCCCAAGACCGGTACCTTTGCCAACTTCCTTTGTGGTGAAGAAGGGGTCAAATATTTTTGAAAGGTTTTCTGTTGGGATGCCGCTGCCCGTATCGGTGACTTCAATACAGGCCTTTTCAGCCTTTCGGTCACGATACGTCTTGAGAGTGAGAGTACCACTGCCTTCCATGGCATCAAAGGCATTGATTATCAGATTGATCAGTACCTGGCAGAGTTGGTTTTTGTCGGCATTGACAAGGATCTGGCAGTTATCGAGATCTTTGATGACCTTAACATTCATGAAAAGTTTTTGATCGCGGATCAGCCGCAGGCTTTCCCCGACAAGGTTGTTGAGGAAAAAGACATTTTTCGCAGGCCGAGTCTGGCGACTGTAGGCCAGGAGGTTTTTGACAATCTCCCTACATCGCTCGGCATCCTCAAGAATATAATTGAGGTTGTTTGCCAGGGAATGATTTTCCTCCAACTTTTCTCTCATCAGATTGCCGTAGAGCAGGATACTTGTCAGGGGATTATTAATCTCATGGGCAACACCTGCAGCTAACCGTCCAAGAGAGGCAAGTTTTTCAGATTGAAACAGTTGACTCTCCGCTTCCTCAAGTTTTTTCTGTACAGCCTGTTTATCCCTCAGATCGTTAAAAATTGCTGCCGTTGCAGCCTCCCTCCCATCTTCGTAAATAATGGCTGCGGTCATTTCAACCGGAATTTGAACACCATTTCTATTTATTATTTTTACCTGGGTACTGGGCAGTTTTCCAACTCCACTGATTTTCTCGTCGCGAAGTTTTTTCATGATTTCGCGGGCAACTCCGGGTGGATAGAAATCTTCAATATTTATTAAGTTAGCATCATGAACCGAGTAACCAAAAAGCTCCTCTGCCGCTTGATTCATCAGAATGATTTCACCTTTGCGATCAGCAGCCAGGATGGCGCTGACCGAACTTTGGACGACCTTGTCGATTAGCTGTCTGATGTCGCTGTATTTTTTTTCAAGGTGCTTTACTTTGGTTATGTCCCGAAAACTTTCAATAACATATTTAACGTGTCCATCATTGTCCAGAATCGGGGAAAATACTCTTTCCTCCCAAATTATCACACCATTTTCATTAATTTTATTATGGACTACAGACTGATTTTCTTTTGAATCCAGAACCCTTTGCAGGGGGCAATTTAATTCGGAACAGGCGAGTCCCTTGAGAGTACTGTCTTCAGCAAAAATTTCTTTACAGGTTTTGCCTATAATCTTAGAGTTGTCTGTTTTGTTTCCCTCAAAGAACTTTCGATTGGCGGCAAGTATCGTACAGTCCGGTTTTAAAATAAGTGTCGGAAAGGAGAGTGCATCAAATATCCGAAGTCGCCAGTCAACTTCATTCATATTAAAATCATCTGAATCTATCATTGTTTTTTACTACGTGAGAGTCTATGCATCCCGTGATCTCATTACTGCCATTGCAGTTAACTTACGGTCGGTATGAGAAAAGTATCAGTAAGAATTTTTAAACAACGCCGGCCTTGGTGCTTCGAGGTGACAAAATACATGCTGGTACCGGCACAACCGGAAACAAGAATATCAATATTATTTTTTAAAAGAGCATTAAAGGCTATATCGATTATACCAAATCTATCTTGAAAATGGGGACCGAATAAATACAATAAATCAACCGGTTGTTTAATAATCAGTTCAGTTTTCTGTTCAGATTTTACCCATCTTCTTAACCGATCGTAAAATGCATTTGAATTCTTCAGGTCAAGCAAAAAATGCAATTCAGTTATATTTTTATTGGTTGCATGATAGGTGACAAGTTCGAAACGTTTTATATAGTTTTCAAAGTCGATAGTTCGCAGCCCCCAAAATTCAGTTCTCCCTGCGGGGAAACGAAGAATAGCTAGTGTCAGGTCGGCTTTTTCTGTTATGCCGTATACTTTAACACGTTCTTCTTTGTAAACTGCAACAGTTTCCAATTACGACTCTCCAAGAATGGACAGATTACAACTGTATCTGCGTTACCCTGAATACTTGACGAAAAGGTGCGTGATTATCAGGAAGTTGAATAATAGTTTGTAATTTCTCAGCAATTTCATTCAGAAGGAAATAATCGGAGTTGATTGCTATTGCAGAGATAGAAGTGCTGATTGAGTGAATTGGAAACTTGTATTTACCGAAAAAATTGATGATCTGACCAAGCAGTGTAAAATTATTTCTGTGTGGAAATAAGGTGAGGGTACCTACGGATGGTATAAATGTTACTTGTTCATTTTCAAAAGACAAAAATTTCAGGACTTGTTGAATTTTGCCAAAATCCGAACTTTCAACACAAAAGATACTTTCAAGTGTTTTTGTAGCGGAAGAGTGACATAGGAAAGTAATATTTATATTTCTTTCGGCAATCAGACTCAACAACTGATATATGCTAGAATCATCAGGTGATGTGCAAGCAACCGTCACCTGAACCAGTTCTTCACTGAATTTGATGCCACCAATGCGAACTTTTTCTCCATCTTCCATTGGCCAACCGAGAAAAAAAGAACTTTCCTCCCCTGCTTTGATAAGTGTAACAGGGGAGGGCAGTATAAAATTAAAGATTGTCCTGAACTATTTCCAAGAGCTTATCAAGATCAATAGGCTTAGGAACAAAGTCATCGGCGAGAGTAGTTTTTCCGCCCATATGTGTATAATTAGTAGATTTTATCGCTTCTGTAACTGCTGTAAGCAGTACAACGATAATATCTTTATAATCATCAGAAGTTTTAATTTCGTCACATAAAGTATACCCATCTTTTCGTGGCATCATGACATCGAGAATGATCAGATCAGGTCGTTCTTCCTTAATGCGATCCATGGCTTCGAGACCATCATATGCTTTGGCAACACGAAAACCTGCACTTTCCAACTTCATGGAGACCATTTCCACGAGATCGGTATCGTCATCTACCACAAGAATAAGTTTACTATCGCTCATGTTTAATTCTCCTCCATCTGCTTATTAGTTTAAACTGCATTCGTTATTTATACCTGAGGTCGGGGAAGAAGTCCTGCTCTTTCACAAATCTCTTCAACTTTTTCTTCCCATTCGATTGCCATGATGTGAATCCCTGAGACTCCCTCAATTTTCTTGAGCCTTTCGATAGTCTCGACGCAGATGGTAACGCCCTCCTCAGATTGCTTCTCTTTTGGTACAGAAGCCATTCGATCAACAATTTCCTTTGGTACGTCCATTCCTGGCACCCGGTTTGCCATATACTTGGCAGCTCCGAGCGATTTACATGGTGTAACACCAGCAAGAATGTAACATTTTTTGTGGAGGCCCATCGCGCGTACACCTTCCATCCATTTTTCAAACTTGTCTATGTTGAAGATACACTGTGTCTGGATAAAATCGGCACCAGCAGCAATTTTTTTCGCCAAACGCATAACTCTCAGTTCAAATGGATCGGCAAAAGGGTTGGCGGCAGCCCCAATAAACATTTTTGGTGCTCCTTTAATTTCAGCGCCACCCTGAAATATACCTTTGTCACGCATATCCTTAACCATCTGGATCATCTGGATGGAATCAATATCATGAACGTTCATAGCCATTGCGTGATCGCCAAATTTGGTATGGTCGCCGGAGAGGCAGAGCATGGTGTCGATACCAAATGAGTATGCACCGATAATGTCTGCCTGCATGGCCAATCTGTTACGATCCCTGCAGGTTACCTGAAATAGGGGATTCAAGCCTTGTTGTTTGATTATAATGGAAGCAGCCAGGCTGGACATACGAACCATAGCCGTCTGATTGTCAGTCACATTGACCGCATCGACAATACCTTCAAGAAATTTTGATTTTGATATAACCTCTTCCGGCTTGCAACCACGTGGAGGACCACATTCACCGGTTACTGCCAGATGACCCGCTGCCAAAATTTTTTCTAATCTGCTTTCAGTTTTCATTCTGCCAAATCCTCTCTAATAATCTTTCTCGGACCACTCCCGCCACCGGTTCTCCAATCTTTCGCCGGCACGATATCCAGATATCTATCTTGCAGGCCAAGGGCTTTCAGTCTGTCCCAGATAAGTTGCCATGCGCAGTCAACGTCTTCACTGATCTCACAGTTGCCGCCGGTAGATCCACCGCAGGGCCCATTCATCAGTTGTTTAGCGCACCTGGCTATCGGACAAATACCTCCGGTGACACCTAATAGACAGTTACCACAGCCCTGACATCTCTCGGCCCAAACACCCTGACGTTCGGAAGCGCCCATGAATTTGGTATTAACCGCAGGGAAAACAGGCTTGTCTTTAAAACGCATGGCAATCTGCTGGACGCCACAGCCGCAGGCCATGGACATAACAGCATCGGCACTGTCAATCATAGGCACGAGTTCTTCTACATACTCCGGATCACATTGTCTTTCGAGAGTATGCTGACGGATTTCAATGTTAATGCCATTTTTCAACATTGACATTTGAAGTCCGGATGCGAGGAGCCCGACTTCTTTTCTACCGCCGGCAGCGCAGACGGTTACACACTCATTACAGCCAAGCAGCAGAATGCGCTTGAAAGGTTTAATGTATTCAATAAGTTCTTCTAAAGGTTTTCGTTCAGCAGTGATCATGGTGGTTCACTCTCCTTATTTTTTATACCATCAGTAAGACACTAAACACGATGTCGATTACTGGGCCAGGGCTGTTCTTACAGGGCTTGGACCGAGCTTGCGCACTTTTTCTGTGATTTCTGTAGCAACCTGTGCAAAACGATGCCCCATTCCGGCAGACATATTGACCATTTCGAGTCGTTCGCTTTCGATGCCGATTTCTTCAAGATATTTTTTTAGGTATTCTATTCGTCGTGCAGCCCTTTCGTTGCCTTTTTTGAAGTGACAATCACCTTCAAGGCAGCCTGCCACATATACTCCATCCGCGCCTTTCTCAAAAGCAGTGACAATATGCAAAGCGTCTACTTTCCCTGAACAGGGCACTTGAATTATCTTAACATTTGTGGGATAGGGCAATCTCTGACTTCCCGCCATATCCGCAGCAGTATAGGCACAGTAGTGGCAGCAGAAAGCTACAATTACCGGTTCAAAATTTTCCATTATGCATTTATCCTTTCAAAAAGTTGTTCCACCTTTGCAAGAATTCTGTCGTCTTCAAATTGCATCAGTTGGATGGCTTTGGCCGGACACTCCGAGACACACACACCACAACCATGACATTTGGCAGGATCGATTTCGGAATAGCCATCTGCATTGATGAAGGGAATGTCAAATGGGCATGCCCTGACGCAGATCAGACAGGCGGCACATAACTTACCGTCAACTCTCGCCGAAGCTGCTCCCAGGTTAATCACATCTCTGGCCAGCATAGTCTGGGCGCGAGCGGCCACCGCATTGGCCTGAGTAATACTTTCTCTTATCAACTTAGGAGAATGTGCTGTGCCGGCAACAAAAAAACCGGGAACAGGCATATCAACCGGTCGCAGTTTGACATGGTCCTCAAGAAAGTACCCATCGCTGGTGCGGGGCAACTTGAAGATCATCGCAAGTTCCTCAGTAGAATCGTTATCGGCTATCATGCCTGTGCTGAGGCTTAAATTGTCAGCGGTAACAGTTATTTTCATACCGAGAATTGCATCATAAAAAGTAACATCGACCTGTTCGCCTGATGCCACGACTTCCGGGGGAGCATCAACATCGTAACGGACAAAGATGACTCCTTTGCTTCTTGCCTTTTGATAATATTCTTCTTGAAATCCGTATGTTCTCATATCACGATAGAGGACAAAGATGCGAGTTTCAGGATTGATTTCAAGAATAGCCAAAGCGTTTTTCACAGCGTTTTGACAACAGATCCGAGAACAATTAGGATTCTCAGCCGTTCGGGAACCAACGCATTGTATCATCACCACGTTTTCCCAATTTTTTACTGCATCAGGCGTAGAATAGATAAATTTTTGGGTTTCCAGTTGGGTTCTGACTGCAGGTGATTGGTCGAGCAGGTATTGGGCGGGACGGTTAGAGAGCGCACCAGTCGCCAAAATGGTGACACCATGTTCAATTTGTCTGTAGAACATTTGTGGGCCGCTTTGCATTCCCGTCTTGAACATACCGGGCATGCCGCTATGGTCTACTATCAAAGCCCGAGTGAATACCTGGATCTTGGGGTGGTTCTGCACTTTGGCTATCAGCTCACCAATAAAGGTCTGCACGTCATCGCCTTCCAGTGTCTTTATCAGTTCCTTTGCCAAACCGCCAAGTTTCTGACTCTTTTCTGTCAGATAAATTTGGAAGCCCTGGTCGGCAAGTCGCAGGGCTGCTGTCATTCCGGTAACCCCACCTCCCACTACCAGGACATTTTTGTTTATTGGCAGACTCTGATCAGTCAGTGGTTGCGCTTTGACAGCACCACCCACAGCCATTTTGATCAAATCTTTTGCTTTTTCAGTTGCTTCGCCTGGTTTTCCTGAATGCACCCAGGTCACCTGATCCCTTATATTGGCGATTTCAACCAGATATTTATTGAGACCGGCTTTGCCGAGCAGATCCTGGAATTTTGCCAGATGAGTACGGGGAGAACAGCCCCCAATAACTACGCGGTTGAGTTGTTCTTCCTCTATTGTCTGCCTGATGTTTGCCATGGATAATCGACTACAGCCATGTCCTTCAGCTTTGGCAACTGCCACATATGGCAGACTGGCGGCATGCTGAACGAGACTCTCTACATCAATGACGCCACCGATGTTCTCGCCACAGTCACAGATGAAAACACCGACCTTGGGCTCTTCCTGTGAAATATCTCTTTCTTTTACGCCTTCAGGAAGTTCCGTCGACTTCTTCGCTACTTTAGGGAGGTCGGCTCCAGCCATGCACGCTGCGGCACTTGCCTGAACCATCGTTTCAGGGATGTCTTTCGGGCTTTGAAAAGTACCCGCTACATAAACACCAGGTTTGGTTGTGGCGACGGGGTTAAAACCATCGGTCACAGGGAAGAAGTCACTGTTGAGCTCAATGCCCATTTTGGTCGCGAGGGCTCTGGTATCATCTGAAGTTTTGAAACCGGTTGACAGGACAACCATATCGAATTTTTCTTCGAACTGCTTGGTGCTGTCATCCTTGGTATAGGTAAGGGTGAGGTCCTCGGCCCCCTCCGCCTGGAGGATAGAGTGAGGACGACTGCGAAGAAACCTTACGCCATATTCATCTTTGGCTCGATTAAGATAAAGTTCGTAATCTTTACCAAAGGTCCGCATATCCATATAGAAAATGGTTGTTTCAATGTCTTCCTGAAATCTTTCCTTGGTAACTATCGCCTCTTTCAATGCAAACATGCAACATGCGTTTGAGCAATAGGCACCGGCTCCCTTCTGCAGACCTCTGGATCCTATACATTGTATCCAGGCTACTTTTTTGGGCTGTTTCCCGGTTGAGGGACAAAGTAATTTACCTGAAGTCGGCCCGGAAGCTGATAGGATTCGCTCGTATTCCAGACTGGTAACAACATCCGGAAGCTTGGCATAACCTAGATAATCAAGCTCAGTTGGATCAAAAATAGAGGCACCGGGTGAAAGGACGATAGAAGCGCATTTAATGTCTCGCTTTATCGGCATATCATCCGGGTTTATTGCACCGGCAGGGCAGACATTAACCAAGGCTTTTACATCTGTGCATTTATCGAGATCGATAGAAAATGCCTGAGGTGTAGCCTGTGGATAGCGCATACAGGTTGGAGCCCGGTGGTCAAGGCCTGGATTGAACCGGACGCATTCAGGAAATTGCGTCAAACAATCCCCACAGCCGGTACATTTTTCAAGGTTAATAAATCTTGGTTTAGTAATGAGAGCAACTGAGAAATTTCCTTGCTCCCCGGTCACGGTCTCGACACTCGTCATAGTCATGAGCTCGATATGTTCCTGGCGGTTACTCTCTGAAAGATGGGGGGCAAGAGTACAGAGATCACAGTTATTAGTAGGAAAAGTCCTGTCTAATTGGGTCATAAGACCACCGACTGTGAAGTCCTTATCGATAAGAACGACATCTTTTTCTGCTTCAGCTAAATCCAGAGCCGTTCGTATCCCACCGAGACCTCCACCAACAACCAATACTTTGTTATTTTGGGTTTCGATTGTATTTGAATTCTGCATTGTTACCTTTTCTTGTCACAGGTTTAGCAGGGTTAAACGAATTATTCGGTCAATCCTTGGATAAATTGCTATGTGTTTCAAAAATTAAATTTTGGCAACGTCTAGGATTTCGGGTAATTTATGTTCCCACCCCAGTGTTTGTATAAGAACGCCTTGGGTATTTTCTTTTAAGGCCAGAATAGTCTCTCCAGCAATTTTAATACCTTCCAGTTCCCTGTTAGAGGATTTCCGGATACGTCGTATCAGGTCGCCGCTTATCCCTGCTCCAGGGTCACTATTGGTAATATACTGAGCTATTGCGAGTGACTTCAGGAGAAAAACGGTAGCAATAACAGGTACCCCAAGCTCATTTACCCTGGAAATGAGATCGGCGCTGGCTGCTACATCAAAGATTGGAGGAACGATGATATAACTCGCCCCGGCACTCACTCTTTTCTGTGCAGCGAGCAGAGCATCATCTCTACCCTTGTCATCGGTAAAAGGTGTTAAGGTACAACCGATTGAAAAATCAGGGGAGCCATCCAAATCAAAACCGCTCATGTCTTTCCCTGTTTGCATGGTCATGAGGGTCTCAATCAGCTGGATTTCATCAATATCATTTACTGGTGTGGCATCACTGTGGTCGCTTTCACTCATATCCGTGCTGTCAGCTACAATGATATTCTGGATTCCGAGAACGTGAGCTGCCAGTGCATCACCCTGCAATGCCATCCTGTTACGATCCCGGCAATACATGTGCATTATTGTTTCAACACCTTGCTGCTGCAGTAAAACACCGCCGGCAAGAGCGCTCATACGCATGATACCATTGTCCATATCGGGCACTACTACTGCATCAACCCTTCCTTTTAGACGGCGAGCATCGTTAACTAACCTGGAGATATTAATTCCTTTCGGGGTGTGCATTTCGGCCAATACTGCAAATTCTTTCGCCGCTAGTCGTTTTTGAAAACTCATAGGCTTATTTTCCCTCCTAATCAGAGCAAACCATTTTATTTTTGTTTCTGGATATTTTCACGTCCCTAATACAGGGAACTTTCCGGGTGAAAAACGTTTACATCTTTCAGGTCGTCTCCAAGATATGCTCGTTCATTGGGGCCGAGTATTCCAAGAGACAGACAGATAAGTGTCCAGATGTGCACAGTACCGTAGCTCGCGCCAAAATGATGGCCGATATCATGTACCTGGGCATGGCAGTTGTGGCAACCGGTAATGCAATAATCGGCACCTGTAGCCATAATTTGGTCAAATTTGACTTTACCGTAAGTTCGGCGTTCTTCAGTGAATCCTGATTGGAGGAACCCACCTCCACCACCACAGCAATAATTGTTTGACTTATTCGGGGTCATCTCAATGACATTTTCTTCTCCGACCACGGATTTGATGACGTATCTCAGGTCATCGGCGACTATGTCGCCTTCTCCTTTGCGGATAATCTGACAGGGATCCTGAATGGTGAACTTTACTTTCAAATCCTTGTTCCAGTCGGAATTGACTTTCAATCGTCCTTCCCTGATCCACTTTGCGTAATAAGTATAGATCGAAGCGACTTCGAATTTATGATCAATATTGAATTTTTTCAGTCCGGCCCGGACTGAGAATGTAATGTGTCCTCACTCCGTATTGAGAAAGACCTTGCAGCCAAGCTCATCGGCTTGTTTAGCCGACACCCTCGTAACACGTTCCCAGCATTCATTGTCTGCGAGAAACAGGCAATAGTTTTCTGCAGCCCAGCCTTTACTGCCATAAGTCCAGTCAACACCGGCGAGGTGGAGGATTTTCCAGAGCGGAACCATTTCGTCAGGTTCTGTCACTGGCTCACGCGAGTTTTGATTAAGAAAGAAAAAGGCACCTGGTTTATCGATAGGCGCTTCCATATCCTTGAATTCCGGTTGGGATTCCTTGTATTCGGCAAGTACGTCTTCGACGACAAAAATAAAATCATCAGGAGCAGTACCCATGGCGCTGTTGGAGTCATTTCGAAGAGCCATGTCGCAGGATTTCATGATACCCGACGGCCGTTCTTCACGGGGCCATTCCGCCCTGGCATTGAAAACGAGCTGAGGAATATCAATTTTCATAGGGCAGACATAGATGCAGCGCTGACACATTGTACACATCCATACCCATGGATGTGAGGTCACTTCCTTGTCCATTCCCATGGCGCACATGCGCAGGAATTTTCGTGGATCCATATCTGCCAGTCCTGTTGCAGGACAGCCTGAAGCACAGGCTCCACAGGTGAGACAGAGGTTTAGGTTTCCACCGTCCGGGATGATCTCCTTAACCTTGTCAAGGAAGGAGCTTTGCTTTTTTCCTTTGATTTTGATGGTGCTTTCTGACATTGAGTTATTCCTTTTTTCCTATCCAATTACACATTGTCGGTGATGCAGCAAAACGCCTCGCCAACACTATTCGACTGTGATTTGAGAATGAATGTTTGCCAGTTTGATTTTTGAGGACCCCCTTTATTTGGCGTTTGTTGTCTGGCAGAACTATGTTGTTATTGTCGTTTTTATGAAAAATTCCAAACTTACTTGAGCTTTTCGATAAGCTTTGATCTCTCTGGAGATGCCTGGAAACATTATGCCTACCCTGTCAGATGAACAGCAGTGTCAGGAGGAAGGGTAAAACTATATTTATGAACGAGGCTTACAGAAGCCCTGGGAGATCTGTACAATGAAAAATCACGTAAATCTACAGTAAGCAGAGGTAAACAATTCAGGCAAAATGCTTTTATATTTTTGAAAAGGCAGGTTATGCAGGGAAGAAAAGAGATGCTGGAGAAAAAGCTCACAGAAATTATCCGGCAACAAAAGATCGGGCTATCTGCCAATAAAGTACGTATACGTGTACCTTCAGAAAACAAGGCACTATGAGGTGAAGCAAGATGTTGCATCTTTCTTATGCTCTCCGATCAGTCAAGTGAAATGCGATAACCAGCGAACAGTCCAGTTTTAAACCGTCGCTTGCCGTTTAATCCCCACTTGCAAGCTTTAACTGGCTCAAGGTACAAATAGGAAAATTAAATGTCAATCCTTATGGACCAGGGTTAAAACCTACAAAAGTTGGTTGTATTTCTGAATGGCTGAAAAAAAATCCGGTAAATTATTCTGAAACCTTTGTTTTGTAGGCGATGCAGAGGTTATCGATGATTTTTGGATAACTGATAGTAGTGGTCATTTTCCCTTTATCAATAATAGTTTAAGGAATGTTTAAATAATTTGAAGAGGGAAAGGTGGTCGAAATTTTCTCCAATAGGTGGTACCTGTAAATAAATAATGCCAGGCGTCTTTCTTTCTGAATATCTTGTCGTTATTGTTAGAACTTCCAGGAAGGTTGGCAGTGGTTAATGAAATTGGAAAGCAATATTGGAATTGATAAGGTATTAACTTAATAAGTTATGAGGATACACATGAACTTTAATCCCTTCTCTGGATCGGCAAAGTATGTTCTGGATCAGGAACTTGCTAAAATTGTAAATATTTCAATGGTACTGGAAATGCCATTGTTGTTAAAGGGAGAACCCGGCACAGGAAAAACTATGCTGGCCCATGCTATCGCAGAGACCCTCAGGATGCAGCTTATCATCCTCAACGTGAAATCCAGCATGAAGCTTATTGAGGCATTGTACCAGTATGACACCCTCACGCGTCTCAACGATAGCAGATTTGGTGATTCTAACAGAAATGTAAGTAACATCAAAGAATATATTAAAATGGGTAAGATAGGTCAGGCATTTACTTCAGAAAAACGTTGTGTCTTGTTGATTGATGAGATTGATAAAGCCGAAACTGAGTTTCAGGATGATATGCTTGATGTGCTCGACCAGATGCAGTTCGATATAATTGAAACTGATGAAACAGTGAAGGCGCAACAAAGGCCGGTGATCATCATTACCTCCAACGCCAAAAAGGATCTGTCCGATCCTTTTCTCGGCAGGTGTAATTTCCATCATATCGCTTTCCCGGATCCTAAAATGATGAGAAACATAATTACTGTTCACTTTCCTGAAATTGACACAAAACTCTCCGAAAATGCCATAAATACTTTTTATGATCTGAGAAACATTGAAGGAGTTGAGAAAAAACCCGCAACCCGAGAATTGATCAACTGGATACGTGCGCTGGATGCAGATCCTGATTTTCGCGATGGTGATCGGCTGAAAAAGGAGATTCCTTACCTGGGGGTTCTCTTCAAAAAAAGCGGCGATTACCAGAGATCATCCTCTAGCCTTTTAAAGAAACGTTTTTTCTGATTTGCAGATTACAGATGTTTATAAACTTTTTTTATAAATTAAAGGAAGCAGGGATACCGGTAAGTCCAACTTCTTTTCTTACTTTACATAAAGCCATTGTAAACGGCCTGGTCAATTCAATTGACGATCTTTACACCGCTGCCAGAACCATCCTTGTGAAGAGCGAAAAATTTTTCGATCTGTACGATCAAGTCTTCGCTCATATCTTTAATGGGGTTGAACTGCCCGATGTGGATGAGGCTGTTTTGAATCTGCTTGCGGAAAGTATGCTGCATGAATGGCTGAAGGATCCGAAATCTCTTGCTGAAGCTTTAGGGGTTGATACAAAAAAGCTGAACGAAATGACTCCGGAGGAGTTGCTTGAGTATTTTAAACAGCGGCTGAAAGATCAGGATGGCAGGCATGACGGGGGCTCCAAATGGATTGGTACCGGGGGAGTATCCCCTGTAGGTCATTCGGGAGTCCATCCCGGGGGATTACGGGTAGGTGGTGGCTCCAGAAATAGATCTGCAGTCAAAGTAGCCAATGAAAGGCGCTATAAAGAGTATTCGGTACACGGGAGTTTAACTAAAAATTCAATAGGGGAAGCATTAAAGAGGTTGCGGAATCTTGTTCCCCAAGGAGCAAAAGATCAGCTGAATATAGATGCCACTATTTATCAGACGATGAGGAACGGAGGTGAAATAGAGCTGGTTTTTAAAAGGGGTATAGTCGATCGTTTGAAGATTGTTCTGGCTATAGACAATGGTGGATGGTCTATGGAACCCCATGTAGATCTCGTCCAGACCTTATTCAGTTATTCAAAGTCTCAATTCAAGGATCTCAAAACATATTTCTTTCACAATACCATATACGATTTGCTCTGGGAGGATCCTGCAAGGTTCAAGCGAGCTGTTCAAATAAATGATTTCGATAAACTTGATCCGGAAACCAGGTTAATCATAGTTGGGGATGCCAGTATGGCACCATATGAACTGATGTCAACCGACGGTTCAATATATGCTTTTGAGAGAAGCGGCAGACCATCCATTGAACAGCTTAAATTTCTCTCCGGATATTTTCGTCGGTCCATCTGGCTCAATCCTGTTCCCAGCAGTCATTGGCAGTACACCCATACCATTAACGTTATCCGGTCTATTTTTCCGATGTTTGAACTGTCCCTCGATGGGCTGGAGAAAAGCGTTGAATATCTTATGAGCAGGTAGTTCGAATTATCCCCTCGGTTGCCTGAAAAAGAAGGATCTCAGAATTCTAAAGAAGGATGACATTTACATTTTGAGGATTATTCTCTCACTGATATTTGAAATAATTCGATTTTAAAAGATTTCTAAAAGGTACCAGCAAATGTCTCAATTTATACCCAATTGCCTCCCTCTCTTGATCGGCAGTTTACCCCTTAAGAATCATAAAGAAGCAACTGAACTGATTTTTGATTATACCCCGCAAATTCCATTGTGGCCGCAGCTGCCGGCATTTAAGGAAGAGGGCATGATCCTTCAATATATAGAAGGTTTTCCTGGTGTGACGGAAGTAAACGGCAAAATATTTATTGATACCGACAGTCCATCTTTTGAAGCGGAACTGCTTGCCTTTTACGAAGAGTTTTTCATGGTCACGGAAGGTGGTGCTTCACTTTTCGAGTCACGCTTCATACTTTCCAGGGAAGTTGCCAATGGTTTTTATACTTTTCTGGCAGAGGCCGAAAACCGGAGGGCGAATCTGCTTGGCCTTAAAGGGCAGACTACAGGGCCGATTACCTTTTGTACCGGCCTGGTTGATCAGGAAGGCAGAGCTATTTTCTATAATGACCAGCTTCGTGATGTAGCGGTGAAACACCTGGCCATGAAATCCAGGTGGCAGACCAGGAAAATGAGCGAAATTTGCGGCAGACCCATAATGTTTTTTGATGAGCCCGGTCTGGCCGGTCTTGGATCGTCGGCATTTATCACCATTACCCATGAAGATATTATTACCTGTTTTGGTGAGGTTTTTGAGGCTGTTCGTGCGGAAAACGGGCTCACCGGAGTACATGTTTGTGCAAATACCGAATGGCCGGTTCTTTTTGAGTCCGGTGTCGATATCGTCAGCTACGATGCTTACTCCTATTTTGATAAACTTATTCTGTATACCGATGATCTGGTGAAGTTTTTCTCTCGTGGCGGGATTCTTGCTACCGGCATCGTTCCGACAGCACCGGAATTTATCGATATCGAAACAGTTGATTCACTGGTTGATAAATGGTTCGAACAGTCCCTGCAGTTACAGGCGATAGGTATCGATGAAAAAACTATTTACCAGCAGACGCTGATAACCCCGAGTTGTGGAACAGGGGCTGTTTCGCTCGATCAGGCCAGGCAGGTGCTTGCTCTGACAAAAGGCGTTTCTGATAAAATTCGAGTTACGTTCTCCTGAGTCGCAGATGATCGGTAAAATTATTCAGATGGCCTGATGGCCATGAGTACGTTCAGAGGCCGACATGATTTTATGAGCTGTTTTTTGCCGACAGGTGTCATTTTTTTAATCTGATTTTCTCTTCTGGCAGCTATTGCCCTGGATGATACGTTCTCAACATAAACCAGCTCAACAGGACGACGTGTGCGTGTGTAGCGAGCACCATTTTTTCGAGAATTATGTTCATCAATCCTCCGCAGCAGGTCTGTGGTTATGCCGGTATACAGAGAGTTATCTTTACAGCAAACGATATAGACATGCCAGATAACTGAAGGTATATTCTTGGCTGTTCGTTCTTCTTCATTCATAAGAATTGTTGGAGTTTTTGCTGTAAAACTTACATAATGGCGATTGTAAAAAGAGGACAATATTCTTTGTCCATCTTGTCAAATCGATTGGCAGATGGTATTCAAGTCGATTTGGGTTGCTCATCATGAGGATGTTTGTAAACTATCTCATCGTTTAATAGTAAATTTTCAGGATAAATAACACATGATTCCGCAAGATGATAATGAAAATTTTCAAAGGCAGGCTCTCACCGAGCATCTCAGAGAACTCCGTTCCTGTCTGATAATTTCCTTCGTTGCCGTCTTTATCGGCTTCTGTCTTTCCTACACTGTTATCCGTCCCATTGGTACCTGGTTTTTTAAACCTCTGACCGAGGTTTTACCCCAAGGCACATCTCTTATCTTTACATCATACCAGGAAGGGTTTTTTTTTATCTAAAACTCGCGCTTGTCTGCGGTTTATTACTCGCCTGCCCGGTGATTTTTTCGCAGATCTGGCGATTTGTGGCACCTGGCTTGTTCAGCCATGAAAAGCGAGTGGTTGTGCCCTTCTCAGTCCTTATCTACAATTTGTTTCATTGGCGGTGCTGCTTTCGGTTATTTTGTCGTCTTTCCGCCTGCTTTTCGTTTTCTAGTTGGATATAATAATGAATTTCTGACTTCAATGCCTGCGGTGAGTGAATATTTTTCTCTTGCGATCAGACTTCTTCTTGCATTTGGATTTATTTTTGAAATGCCAATATTCATGGTGTTTCTGGCCAAGGTCGGTCTGGTGGATGTGCGTTTTTTAAACCGCAATAGAAAATATGCAATTCTTATCAATTTCATTATTGCCGCAATACTTACGCCCACACCTGATGTAGTTAACCAGATGATGATGGGTGTGCCTCTGATGATTCTCTATGAAATCAGTGTACTGGCCGTCTGGGCCTTTGGTAAAAAAGGATTCTCAGGATTTAAAAAACCTTCTCCGCCTCCAGAAAACTTATTGGAATAAAAGAAGTTTCCTAACTGGATTTCTTACTCTGCCTGCATTATAAATAATGGGAGTTATGAGATAGGTTTTGCTGAGGCAAATATCAATGAAAAACACTTGTGGAGGGTTTTATGGGTATAAATGCAGATTTCCAGAAATTAATCAGGATAGGCAGAACTCCCAACATAGCCACGCGATTTCCCAATTCCCAAGCCCTTATAGTCAGTGGTAAAGTGATAGATCAGGCACTGGCGGCAAAAGGAAACGCCATGACCATTGCCGCGAATGGACGCAATAGTTTTGTTATTCGAGGGGCGCTTATGGCAGCGCAGCGTGCTGATGCGGCAGTGCTGATCGAAATTGCCCGTTCGGAATCGACTTATTGTCCCATTAATTTCTATAATATTGCCATGCATGTTGATTGTATATGTAATGAGCTTGGCATAACTATACCGGTGGCCATTCATGCCGACCATTACGGTATAAAAAGTGAAGCCGATATACCTTTTGCGAAAATGGAAATACCGTCCATGTTTGATGCGGGGATAACCTCCATTGCCGTGGATGCTTCCCATATGCAGGATGATAAAAATCTGCTGGCCAACATTGAACTCAACGCCTGTATTCCCAGGTGGGCTGGACTTGAGACAGAAGTGGGAGAGATTAAAGGAGACCAGGGGCTTTCTACTGTAGATGATGCATCGTTTTTGATAAAGGGGCTGAATGCCCATGGCATCTTTCCAGACTGGATAGCTTTAAATAATGGATCTTCTCATGGTATTGAGGCAAGTGGACAGGGTATTCAGGTGGAGCTTACTGCCGAAATTCACAAGGCCATTGAGCGATACGGAGTCTCAGGTGCCCAGCATGGCACCTCCGGCAATAACTCCGACAAACTGAGAGCGATCACCGCTGGGACCAAAACCACCAAAGCCAACGTGGCAACAGCCCTGCAGATGATCTCTTGGGGGGTTGAAGTGAACGATTACGGTAATGCCATCCAGGACAGTGAAGGAAACTTTATAAAGATCAAAGGGGAGGGTGTTTCTGAGGAAATGTGGCAGCGGATGACGGCCTACGCTGCTGAAAAAGGCTGGAAAGGTGGCAACTACAAAAAGCTCAATTTGCCTTTCGAAAATTTGCTTCTTGCTCAGGAGAGAACAGTTCGCGAACGAATGAGCAAAAGAGTGGAAGAGTTTGTCTACGATATCTTGACCAAAGTGTTTAACGCTGAAGGTACAGCTACATTGGCCAAGGAGCTCATTTTGAAAGCAGGCTCCTTCGATTTGGGGCCGAAAGGACAACAGCTTGAAAATCCCGAAGAATGGACGAAAGAACATATAATTCAACGGGCTAAGCTGCTGACTGTGGATAAAGGATCTGAAGGGGATTTTGATGATTAAAAGGACATGGATATCAGGCCTTCTGCCTGTGACTAAATCAGAATGGAAAAAATGAACAAAATACTAATTACTGGTGCAGCCGGTTTTATCGGAGCGCATCTGGCTCACAAATTGATTGCCGGCGGGGCTGAAGTTGTTGGGCTGGATAATATGAGTGACTATTACGATCCGCAATTAAAGAGAGATCGTATGGCAGCTCTCGCCGAAGGTCCTCAATTTACCCATGTAAATATTGAGCTGTCAGACAGAACATCGGTTGAAAACCTTTTCCGTAAACACAGCTTCGATGTGGTGGTGAATCTGGCAGCCCAGGCCGGAGTCCGGTATTCTCTAATCAATCCCCACTCCTATGTCGACACTAATATTGTTGGATTTGTTAATGTTCTTGAAGGCTGCAGGCACTTCGGCGTAAAGCATCTGGTCTATGCCTCTTCAAGTTCGGTATATGGTGCGAATACTAAAATGCCATTTTCTGAGCATGACAATGTGGATCATCCGGTATCTCTCTATGCGGCCTCGAAAAAAGCCAATGAACTAATGGCGCACACTTACAGTCATCTTTTTAATCTGCCAACGACAGGACTGAGATTTTTTACGGTTTATGGTCCATGGGGGAGGCCTGATATGGCCCTGTTCCTGTTTACCAGGGCGATAATGGAAAATCGGCCAATCGATGTTTTCAATAATGGCAATATGGAACGCGATTTCACTTATGTTGATGATATTGTTGAAGGGGTTTGCAGGGTCATTTATCGGATACCGGAAGGTTCACCTGCCTGGAACGGTGATGCACCGGATCCTGCAACCTCCTATTGTCCTTACCGGGTGTATAATATAGGCAATAACAACAAGGAAAAGCTGTTACGTTATATAGAAGTTCTCGAGGAATGCCTCGGTCGAAAAGCTGAAAAAAATTTTCTCCCTATGCAACCTGGAGATGTTTCTGCCACTTTTGCCAACGTTGATGATCTGGTAAAGGATTTTAATTATAAACCGGCAACAACCCTTGAGCATGGTATCGGTAAATTTGTGGACTGGTATAAAGGGTATTTTGCTTAGAGATAATCAAGATGCAGAAGAAAAATTGTTTGTCAGTGCCATCTTCTCAATGAAGCAGGGAAAAATGAATCCAACCAACATTTCCCTGCTTCGTAAAACATACTCTGACCCACTTCCCCTTATAGCCAAGGGCAGTTACCAAACTGCCTGCTTCCAGAATTTGATTGACCTTTGCCTTAATTGATGGCCCATTTCTGAAGTTGCTTTTTTTCAAAATTTTCATGGGCAGTGGTGACAAAAAAGTTATTTCTTCATTGTCTCCCTGTACCTTTTGTGAACTTAAAAATAATGAGGTCTGCTGTAACTGATCCATCGCCTGTCTACACAGATATAGAGCACCCTCATAGTTATTTCTTTGGACCTCAACTGCACTTTCCGCAAGATATCGCTCTGCCCAATATAGCAAATCTTTTTGCCTGCTATCCAGATTAGACCTTTTTAAAGTGCCAATGATGATATCGATTACCTCAACTATAAGATTTGCTGTCGAAATTTTTTGTTCTGTGTCGATAACTTCAGACTTGTTTCGCAGTACTTCGTTCAGCAGATGTTCGATAGTCTGCAGGTAATTGTCTGCCTCCCTGTGTTTATCTAATAAGCTCAATTGTAAATCTGCTATAAGTTCTTTATTGTGATTGTCATTTTCAGCTAATGCTCTGTTTTCTTTTTCTAATTGTTCATTTATCTTGAGAGTATTCTGAAGTACCTCATCAGAATTATCCTGCGGGAGGGCAATCGGCTCACTCGCAATGTTTGGGTTTGCCGTAACGCATCCAGAGAGGTGGAAAGCGAGACATGTCGATATACAAAGGAAAAGGAAAAGAAAATAATACCGAGATAAAGCAGGAAGTTTTTGGTTGATCAGCGATAGAGGTTCTTGACACTGTTTGGCTTTGTATTCCTCCATTACCATTACAGAGTGAGATGATTCAGATTCAATGTCATGCATGAGTAAGAAACTCCGGCACTGGCATGTCAGCCGATATAAGATTGAAAGCTTAGAGCCAGGCCAGCCTTTGCCACATGCCTAAGCTGCAAAAAAAGAGATGTGCACACTTACCTTTACAGGTAATAATAACAGGTAATAATAAATAGCGAACAAGGCAATCTGTTGTGAGGAAAAAATATTTATTCCTCTCTTCCCATTAATTTAATTGCAGCGCGAATTATAGCGGTGGTGTCTATAAAACTATTTTTCCACAGTGTCTTTTGTGGACCATGTTCAACAAAATGGTCCGGATGACCCAGGAGACAGGTTCGTACTGTGTAGAGTCCGCGACGGCTGAGGAGCTCGAGTATTGAACTGCCGAAACCACCCAGGCGAGCATTGTCCTCAATCGTTACAACCCGTTTGGTGTGGTCGGCCCAATGACAGATAAGCTCGGCGTCCAGCGGTTTGATAAAACGTGGATTAATGACGGCAGCTTTAATGCCGACCTTTTCTAAGCCTCTAGCGGCTTCCAGTGCCGGATAAACTCTGTTGCCTACCGGGAGCAAGAGGATATCGTCTCCTTCCTGGAGTACTTCGCCTTTACCTAAATCCAGCCTATGCATTTTGGGGGAGAGTGGTACATCATAACCGGCTCCGCGAGGATATCGCACAACCGAAGGGCCGTTGTGGTAGATGGAAGTATACAACATGTGCTGCAACTCTGCTTCGTCCTTGGGGGCCATGATGATTAAATTTGGTATGAACCGAAGGAAAGATAAATCAAATACTCCATGATGGGTGGGGCCATCGTCACCGACCACTCCTGCGCGGTCAATGGCAAGGGTAATGGGTAAATTGGGGATGCAGATGTCGTGAATTATCTGGTCCAGTGCACGCTGGAAAAATGTGGAATATATCGCAACGACCGGTCTAAATCCCTCGACTGCCAAACCGGCTGCAAAGGTCACTGCATGCTGCTCTGCAATACCTACATCAAAAAAACGATCCGGGTATTCCGTAGCAAATCTTTTAAGACCGGTCCCGGAGACCATGGCAGCAGAAATTGCAACAATTTCTTTATCTTTTGCGGCAAGGTCGGCGATAGTATCACCAAATACTTTGGTATATGTTACTGATCCTTTAGATGAATGAGGTCTGCCGCTGACAATATCGAAAGGGCCGATACCGTGAAAGATATCAGGGTTTTTTTCGGCGGGTTCATATCCTTTTCCTTTTTTGGTAAGGACATGTATAAGCATCGGACCGTGTGAGGTGTCACGTACAGTTTCCAGAGTTTCCAGCAAATCCTCCAGGTTATGACCATCAATAGGACCAACATAATCAAATTTAAAAGCCTCAAAGAGCATGCCTGGGGTAAAAAAGCTTTTGAAGCTTTCCTCACTCTTGCGGAGGATGTTTAAAATATTTTCCCCAACATCCGAAATTTGCAGTTTTTCAACCAGGTGAGCTTTTACCCGACTCATGGTTTTGCCGGTCAGTTTACGACTCAAAAAGCTGGAAAGAGCGCCTACATTTGGTGAAATGGACATCTCATTGTCATTGAGTATGACAATGAGATCTTTATCAAGATGTCCCGCATGGTTGAGTGCCTCAAAAGCCAAACCTGCTGTCATTGAACCATCACCTATGACAGCGATGGCACGGTGTGAATCGTTTTTAAGATTTTTTGCCAGGGTTATTCCTAAAGCTGCAGATATAGAGGTTGAGCTGTGTCCGGTTTCAAAAGCATCATAGATACTTTCTTTGAATTTAGGAAAACCGCTCATGCCTTTGTACTGGCGGAGCGTGGCAAACTGCTCCCGTCGGCCGGTCAGAATTTTATGTGCGTACGATTGATGACCCACATCCCAGATAAGCTTATCATGAGGGGTATCGAATACATAATGGAGTGCTATGGTGAGTTCAACTACCCCTAAGCTTGGAGCCAGGTGGCCACCTGTTCGCGATACTATCTGAACTATTATATCACGGATATCCTGAGCCAGCTCCTCAAGTTCCGAGATGGATAGTTTTCGGATATCGGCGGGCGTTTGAACTCGCTCCAATAGTGTAGTTTGAATTGTTGGTTGTGGTATCGACATAGCTCTTTTAATATAACACAGCTGCCGGCAATAATTTCAGAGTGAAGCAAAAATCATCAAACCGGCTATGGATCAGAATTAACTGTTGTAGGTAATATCCAATGTTGTCTCTTTCATCAACAATGAAGGAGACAATTCGAAAAAAAAGATGGAATACTGATCAATTGCTCCTGGTATAAACGTACTCAGCGATAGCTCGGAGTGGGTCTGCATTTTGGTTAAATCCCTTCAAGGCATCTATTGCTTTTTCAACCGCTTCTTTTGCTTTTATTCGTGTCGTTTCAATACCAAAGTATGCAGGATACGTTGCTTTTCTTCGATCGGCGTCAGAGCCTGCAGCCTTTCCCAGTTGTTCTGTTGTTGAAGTGACATTGAGCAAATCATCGACTATTTGAAATGCAAGTCCGAGATTCGCTCCGAAGGTAATGAGTTTTTCTGTTTGTTCACTGGAAGCTCCTGCTCCAATTGCTCCGGCATGTACAGAACTGGTGATTAAAACTCCGGTTTTGTTCTTATGTATGGTCTGAAGCGTTTCGAAAGGAAAATCACTGTTTTCACTGGCTATGTCGAGTGCCTGTCCACCAACCATTCCGAGTGGACCTGCTGCTCTGGCTATAAGGTGGGTAATTTTAAGCCGTTGAAGAGGAGTCAGAGTACCATGGTTCGAATCGCTTAGCAAATCGAAGGCCCAGGTAAGTAAACTGTCCCCGGCGAGGATTGCTCCTGCTTCGCCAAAAAGTACATGATTCGTTGGCTTTCCACGTCGGAGATCATCATCGTCCATTGCAGGTAAGTCATCGTGAATAAGGGAATAAGTGTGAATGCATTCTAAAGCACATGCAACAGGTAATAATTTATCTTGTGTTTCAAGAGATTTACTCACAGCTTCGCCTGCCGCGAGACAAAGAATCGGACGGATTCTTTTCCCACCGACAAAAAGACTGTAGCGCATTGCCTGAATGTGGTTCTCAAAAGGACCGACAGCCTGCAGCATTAATTTCTCAAGAGCGTTTTCGATAATTTGTCGCTGTTCACTCAGATAAATCTTTATGTCCACATTCCTGTCCGTCAAAAGGGAGAGTTTCAATTTTACCGTCTTTTTCGAGCAATAATTCGACCTTAGCCCGGGCATCAGAGAGCTGTTCCGAGCAAAAACCGGCAAGTTTTATTCCCTCGTCAAATTTTTTTAAGCTGTTTTCTAAACTCAGTTCACCGTCTTCAAGTTCTTCGGTGATCTGTTCAAGTCGGGCAAGGGCAGCTTCAAAAGATTTCTTGGCCATAATCTATTACGTATTTTCAAAATAAAAGAAGGTTGCCTGGTTCAACCTTTCGGACTAGAACTACGGCAATTCAATTCACACAGTAACTTTACAAACAAAGCATAAAAAGAAGAAAAAAGCATTGTATATATTACGTGTAAGTCAGGAAGTCGAGCGGAAAATTAATGTGCTGTTCCGTCGTTATTTCGGTACTGCCCGATTCCTTTTATGACCACATTCTTACGTTACGGGATGAAATGATAAAATCTATTGAAATGTTTACAAGGTGGTTGGCAACTGAAAAAGGATATTCAGAACATACCTTCAGTGGTTATCAGCGGGATTTGCGAGAATTTTACAATTATATCGTTGAACAAGGAAAAAAAGAGAAAAAGGATAAACGCATTTCACCTGATCAAATTATCCCCGGACATGTACGGAAATTTATAGTAAGCCTGCACGGGCGTAACAGCGCTGCCACTGTGGCAAGAAAAATTTCTGCGCTCAGATCTTTTTTTCGATATGCCCAACGCCACAAATTGTTGGAAAATGATCCGCTCACAGGCGTCACCGGACCGAAGATTGGCAGATTTATTCCTGTTTTTCTCACTGTGGACGAAACTTTTGCATTGCTGGAAGCTCCTGGAGAAAAAGATACCTATGCAATCAGGGATCGAGCCATTCTGGAACTCCTTTATTCCACTGGAATGCGGGTTTCCGAGCTGGTCTCAAGGGACATTACAGATCTTGATTTAACAGAGGAAGTGCTTACGGTACGGGGCAAAGGAAATAAAGAGAGGCTGGTACCTGTCGGACGTCCTGCCATTGAAGCTGTTCGAGGTTGGCTGCCGCAGCGATTGAAGTTAATTGAGCAGCGAGCCAAAAGGGGAAAGGCTGTGGAAAATGAAGCCCTGTTCCTGAACGGAAGGGGGGGACGTTTAACCACGCGAAGCGTCGAGAGACAGGTTAAAACCTACGGGGAACGGGCTAAAATTACTCAAATTGTAACTCCACACGCTTTGCGACATTCCTTTGCAACCCATCTTCTGGAGATGGGAGCAGATCTTCGATCAGTCCAGGAGCTTTTGGGGCACGCCAGTTTGTCAACAACCCAGCGCTATACTCATCTGACGCTGGATCACCTGGCGGATGTGTACGATAAGTCCCATCCCTTATCCATTGAGGATATAAAGTAAACGGACGGTAAATATTTTATCTGTCTGAAAATAAAAATAATTTACAGTAAAGAGCACGAATGAAAATACGATCGACTACAATTTTGGCAGTACGACACAAAGGACATGTTGCTTTAGCCGGAGACGGTCAGGTCTCATTGGGTAATACTATAATGAAACATCAGGCTCGTAAGGTACGGCGACTTTATCATGATAAGGTTATTACCGGGTTTGCGGGAGCAACTGCCGATGCCTTGACACTCTACGATAAGCTGGAACAGAAACTTGAACAATATAATGGCAACCTCATGCGGGCCTCAGTTGAACTGGCCAAGGACTGGCGGACAGATAAATTTCTCAGGAAGCTGGAAGCGATGCTGATTGCGGTTGATAAAGAACATTCACTGTTGCTTTCTGGTAACGGTGATGTCATTGAAGCAGATAAGGGGATATTAGCAATAGGTTCCGGTGGTCCATTTGCTCAGGCGGCGGCACTTGCCCTCGTGGATCATAGTGAACTTGATGCTACATCGATCTGCCGAGAAGCAATGGAAATAGCAGCTAATATCTGTGTCTTTACAAACAATTCAATTATCGTTGAAACAATATGATCTCTTCTCAGTCTCTTACTCCAAAAGAAATTCTCATTGAACTCGATAAATATATCGTAGGTCAAGCGGATGCCAAACGTTCTGTAGCAATTGCCCTTCGTAACCGGTGGAGACGAAGACAGGTCCCTTCACCGTTACGTGAAGAAATTGCACCAAAGAACATTATCATGATAGGTCCGACCGGGGTGGGAAAAACTGAAATTGCCCGTCGTCTTGCAGCCTTGGCGCAGTCACCTTTTATCAAGGTTGAAGCTTCGAAATATACTGAGGTTGGTTATGTTGGCCGGGATGTAGAGTCAATGGTTCGTGATCTTGTTGATCTGGCTGTAAATATGGTAAAGGAAGAGGAAAAAAATCGCGTGGAAGGTGTAGCTGCGGCGAACGCAGAGGACAGAATCCTTGACATATTATTGCCTCCGGGGCCTGGCGCATCTACAGCCATGGGACCGGAAGATGAACACTCCTTTACTATCCAGAACCCTGACTTGCCGATGCGGACAGAAAGGCCTGAAGCTAATTCGACCAGAGAAAAATTCCGGCAGATGCTGCGAGACGGCAAACTGGATGATCGGGATCTGGAAGTTTCTTTGAAAGAATCCAAATCGATGCCCATGGTCGAGATCATGACAACTTCCGGTATGGAAGATATGCAGTCTAATCTTCAGGATGCTTTCAGTAAGATTTTTCCAAGAAAGAAAAAAAATCGGAAAATGAAAGTGCCGGAAGCTCTGGAAGCCACCAAGCTAGAAGAGATGGACAAATTGATTGATATGGACAATGTCATCAAGGAGGCTCTCAGGCGCACAGAGGAATCAGGGATTATTTTTCTTGATGAAATCGACAAGGTTGCTTCCAGGGGTGGTGCCGGAGGCCATGGTCCTGATGTTTCCAGGGAGGGAGTCCAGAGAGATCTGCTGCCGATAGTAGAAGGTGCTACCGTCAGTACTAAACATGGCATGGTAAAAACCGATCATGTCCTGTTCATTGCAAGCGGCGCCTTCCACACCAGCAAACCTTCCGACCTCATTCCTGAACTGCAGGGCCGTTTTCCTATTCGGGTTGAGTTGCACTCTTTAGGAAAGGAAGAATTCATTCGTATACTTACCGAGCCTGAGAACGCCCTGATCAAGCAATATGTGGCGCTTATGGAGACAGAAGGAATTGAACTGATATTTCAAGATGATGCCGTTGACGCAATTGCTGAAATCGCCGTTGAAGTGAATGAAAGAACAGAAGAGATAGGTGCACGGCGTCTGCATACAGTGATGGAGAGAGTACTTGATGTGCTCTCTTTTGAGGCGTCTGACCGGGCAAACGAAACCTTTGTTGTTACCGCTGCTTATGTTAAGGAACGGCTGGCAGAGATAGTTAAAGACCATGATCTCAGTCGATATATCCTGTAGTCAAAATCGTTGAGTCGGAGAAAATGAATGTTTTTAAAATTTTTCGGCAAGAAAATTAAAACTATTGATGAGCCTTCTGCAACTGTTGAGAGGGGGAGTCATAGCGTTGATTGTGAAATGAAGTATTGCCCCTCTTGTGGCGACGAGTATAGATCCGATAGCATCAACTGTGTAATTTGTAATATTGCCTTAATCAGCGGTAAGGAAAAACTGGAGAGGATTAGACTGATGGAGGAAACACTCAGCGAAAGATCCATGGATATTTCGCTGGAGGATGAACTTGTCAGTATCCGCAAAGGACCTCTAACGGATATGAAATATCTGCAGAAACTTTTGGCCAAGGATCGTATACCGGCCATTTTGGCAGGAGACAAAGGGAGTTGCGCCAAGGGATGTTGTGGACCGGAGTTGTATCTTCAGATCAAAAAAACAGATATAGACCTGGCTACCGAAGTTCTTACCAGAGAATTTATTAAAAGCACAGCATTGGACAGCCATGACCTGAGCAATGCTGCTGCTGTATTTGACCACCTCGCCAGGGAGACGATCTGTCCGGCCTGTGGATGCAGGTTTTCTCCCACGGTTGGTGCCTGTCCGGAATGTGGTCTCTGCTTTGAATAGAGGAAATCTTTGGAGAATCAGTCGGCAGCGGTCTTCTGGTTCTCCCAGCGCTTTTTCCTCGGTGTTAATGCTATTGGTTTCTTGGAAAAAGTGATTGCCTTGTAACTAAGTACATCTTCAACCTGATCTGTCAGTTCCCGGCATGGTCTGATGGTGAGATCTTTAAGAACCTCAATATCAACTTCACCACGTCCTTGAAAATGAAGAGTAAGCAGGATTGGACAGGAACCATGGAACTGATACAAGATTTTTTTCACCTTTTCCATCTGCTGCCTGGAAAGTTTGTCTGTTTCAAATAAAATTTTTGCTGAATCGGTATATTTCTCTCTTGCGTCCGGAAGAGAGTCGATGGAGTCCGCAATGATCTTAGGACCCCGTTCATCCTTTTGCACCGTTCCCTGTACTATAATCGGATCATTTGACGAAAGAATTTCTTCGCAACGGCTGTAGGTGTCTGGAAAGACAACAACTTCTACCGATTCATAGATATCTTCAAGTGCCAGAAAGGCCATTGGATCACCCTTTTTGCTTTTCAGCTTTTTGCATGAGCGGATGAGTCCACCGACTCGCACCGGTTGATCGTCGCCCCATTCGGCAAGGTTCTGTATGGCGCAGTCGGTAACTGTGTTGATCTCATGGATGGCATCGTCCAGCGGATGGCCGGTAATGTAGAAACCTACTGTCTCTTTTTCGTGGACAAGTCTTTTTCGCTCCTCCCATTCAGGGATATCCGGCATTGGTATGGTAGAGATTTGCGGTTGACTCTGTGTTTCAGGGGCAATAGAAAAAAGCGACATTTGTCCACTTTGTAAATCGCGTTGAACCGCCTTTGCCTGCTCCATCGCTTGATCGAGTACAGCATAATATTGTGATCTTTTATAACCAAGGGAGTCAAAGGATCCTGATTTGATAAGGCTTTCAATAACCCTGCTGTTGACACGTCGGGAATCGACACGATTACAGAAATCACCAATTGAGATAAATTTACCGTTTTTTCCTCGTTCTTCAATGACAGAATCGAGTGCAGCTTCACCGACGTTCTTGACTGCTGCCAGACCAAACCGAATTCTATCGTTGATTACGCTGAAATCCTTAATGCTTTCGTTTATATCAGGTGGTAAGACCTCGATATTATGTTCTTTGCATTCATTGATATATAGAACAACCTTATCGGTGTTGTTCATATCGCAGGAGAGAAGTGCGGCCATGAATTGAGCCATATAGTGTGCTTTTAAATAGGCCGTCTGGTAGGATACCAGTGCATATGCAGCAGAATGGGATTTGTTGAACCCGTAGCCTGCGAATTTGGCCATGAGATCGAAAATATATTCCGCCTTATCCTGCGGATGGCCATTTTTAAGTGCGCCAGCCATGAATTTTACTTTTTCAGTGTTCATCACCTCGGCAATTTTTTTGCCCATTGCCCTGCGAAGAATATCGGCATCACCCAGAGAATAACTCGCCAGAATATTGGCAATCTTCATTACCTGTTCCTGATAAACGATGACCCCGTAGGTTTCTTCAAGAACATGTTTTATATCCGGCAATGGATAGTTTGGAACTTTTCTCCTGTGTTTGGTTTCGACAAAGTCATCCACCATGCCGGAGTCAAGCGGACCGGGACGATAGAGTGCGACCAAAGCAATGAGATCGCTAAACTGTTCCGGGGCAAGTTTGACAAGGAGTTCTCGCATTCCGGAACTTTCCAGCTGAAAGACTCCCTGGGCATCTCCGCGACAGAGGAGATTAAAAGTCTTGGCATCGTCCATTGGGATCGTATCGATGTTCAGATCGATGCCAATGTCCTTTTTGATATGTTTGAGCGCTTTATCAATTACAGTGAGAGTTTTAAGCCCGAGAAAATCGAATTTTATCAGGCCGGTCATCTCGGTATGCTTCATGTCGTACTGGGTCAGTGTTTCCTCGTTGCTTCCTCGGCACGTTGGAAGATACTGGGTCATGGGTCCAGGTGAAACGACGACCCCTGCTGCATGGGTGGAGGTATGACGAGCAAGCCCCTCGAGTGTTTTGGAAACGGAAAGAAGTTCGGCAATTCGCGGATCGTGGTCAGCTGCATCCTGAAGCTTTGGCTCTTCCAGCATCGCTTTTTTGATGGTCATCTTCAACTGATCCGGAATAAGCTTGGCCACTTTGTCGACTTCGCCAAATGGAATGTCAAGAGCTCGTCCCACATCTCGGATAACACCTCGGGCTTTCATCGATCCGTAGGTAACAATCTGGGCAACGTGGGCCGCACCCCCATATTTCTGTCGGACATACTCTATAACTTCCCCACGCCTCTCCTGGCAAAAATCGATATCGAAGTCAGGCATGGATTTGCGCTCGATATTGAGAAATCGCTCGAAGATTAGCCCATATGGGATTGGATCAATATTGGTAATCAGCATACAATAAGCGGCCAGACTGCCGGCACCGGAACCACGACCGGGACCAACGGGAATATCATGCTTTTTTGCCCAGGTGATAAAATCTGCAACGATCAGAAAATAGGCAGGAAAACCCATAGTCGTGATAACTTCGATTTCATGTGCCAGCCGATCCGTGTAAGTCTTTTCAACCTCCGCATTGAAAGTTCCGGCAATTCGCATATCGGAAAAACGGGCTTTGAGGCCATCCCAACAGGCCTTTTTAAACATCGAATCGAGACTTTCTCCTTCTTGTACCGGGAAATTAGGAAAATAATAGTCTCCAAACTCGATTTCAAGGTTACAGCGATCGGCAATTTCCTGGGTATTGGCGATCGATTCAGGGCAGTGCTTGAAGCTTTTCTTCATAATCTCTGGAGATTTGAAGTAAAATTCATCTGTTGAGAATCTAAACCTCTTGGGATCGTTTATAGTTTTTCCGGTTTGGATGCAGAGTAAAAGTTCATGGGCATGCGCCTCTTCTCTATTGAGGTAATGACAGTCATTGGTGGCTACCAGCTTAATGCCCATTTTCGCCCCTAAAACTTTGAGGCCGTCGTTGACATTTTGTTGTTCCGGGATACCATTTTCCTGTATTTCAAAATAGAGACGATCACCGAAAATATCATACAATTCACGGGCCTTCTTTTCGGCGCCGATCATGTCGTTCTTGCCGATGAGATAGGGGACCTGACCGTGCAGGCAGGCGGTCATGCAAATGACCCCCTCATTGTTTTCCTTCAGGACATCCATGTCAATTCTCGGTTTATAATAAAATCCTTCAAATTGAGCAATGCTGGCCATTTTCATCAAATTTTGATAGCCGGTGTGATTCATGGCCAGGAGGATAATATGGAAAGCGATGTTTCCATCTACTGCTTTTTTTATCCGCATATCTCCCGGTGCGATATACAGTTCGCATCCTATAATCGGTTTTATGCCGGCTTTTTTCGCCTTGGAATAGAACTCCAGAGCACCAAACATAGCTCCATGATCGGTGAGTGCGACACTGTCCATGCCGTACTCTTTACATTTATCCAAAAGATCGGCAATTCGGATGGCACCGTCTAAAAGACTGTATTGGGAATGAACATGAAGATGGGTAAAACCTGCACTCATAATTATTTTTTTAATCCTTGTATACTTTCTAGATGGGCACCGGAAAAAATAGCACCTGTTAACTTTGCCCCGGTTACATTAGCACGAATGAGGTTACTGCCTGTGAGGTCAGCATTGGAGAGGTCGCAGTCTGTAAGATCGGCACCGGCCAGATTTGTTTGATTGAGTTGAGCGCCTGAAAGGTTGGCGCCTGAGAGATTTGCCCGACGAAGGTTGGAAACCCGAAGATCGGCTCCGGCAAGATTGGCTCCGGAAAGATTTGCAGCAATCAACTGGGCTCCACTCAGATCGACACCGGCAAGATTACAGTCAGGACAGTTCCTGGCCAGGCTTATTAGAATATGTTTTTTTTCTGCATTGGAAAGAACAGTTACAGAGTCTTCGCTTTGCTCCGGAACATTATCTTTGCTGTTTTCGGTATCGGTTTCGGGTTGGCTTGCAATCACATTACCATTTCCTGATGACGAAGTGCCGGTGTAATATCTTGCACCATTTGAGGTAAAAAAGATGTATTTCTCGTTTTCCCTGAAAAGCTTATAACATCGAAGATCACCATAATACCAGACATTGAATTTCATGCAGAGCTCATCGTTGGCCGAGATGCTCCATTT
Source organism: uncultured delta proteobacterium (assembly GCA_963709755.1). GTDB lineage: Bacteria > Desulfobacterota > Desulfobulbia > Desulfobulbales > Desulfocapsaceae > Desulforhopalus_A. The sequence goes on along the minus strand of CAVPXO010000001.1, from coordinate 76,958 downwards.
TCCTTTATCACTTTCCCCATTAAGACCTGTGGCGAGGAGTGTGCCACCTGGTAGATATTGTATGTTTGCATCGAAATCAATAGCTTCAAGATGAAGATTTCGGCTGGTCACCAATTCATGCAACTGCTTTCCTGAAAGTGGCGATTTTCCGTCGGCAATCAAATGATTCATTGTTACAGGCGCACAGGCACACAGAAACATGAGAAGCACAAATGATACATAACAGCAGATTTCAGGTTTCAATTGAGCTCTCCCTAAATTTTGTCTGAGAAAAATTATCAAGTACAGCTGATTGACAAACTAATAGCACAGAAAAAAGCTTTTTGCAAAAGGAGCTTAAAGTGTTGTCTGTCTTTTGACACCCTTTAAGTTGCTGCCGGGTCCTTCATGAAAAATTTTTAAATGAAGGCTGAAAAGCATTTGCCATAGTTCAAGGCTATAACATATACTTGGAAGTGAAACGAAACAATTGGTGCAGGGACTCGAAGTTTGGAAAAGCATTTTGCTGGATTTGGTTGTAAATAATAATAATCTTTTATTGTTATAAAGTTAGGAACTCAAAATGTTCTTATGCTTTTCCCTTCTTTTTATGCATAAAATTCTCTGAATCAGGAAACGCCTCATTAATGAAAATCGAATTAAATAATAATACTGGTGTGGCCCTACAGGGAGATATTGCTGTCATTGAGTTAGGCTATATCTTTCAGTTTTTGGATTATGCTTCTATTTCCGGAGAAATGCGAGTTGTCGGCGAGCACAACAACGCCAGTTTCTTTTTTCAAAAAGGAATGCTGATATTTGGTGCCTTAAGCTTTAATCAGAAAAAAATAGGAGAGTTGCTCATTGAGTCCAATCTCGTTACTGCAGCGCAACTTTCACAATGTTTGGATATCCACGCCCGGTTCCAGAGAAGGAGAAGGGTTGGCGATATTCTTGTCGAAAAAGGCTTTCTCGATTTTGAAAGTTTGGCTGAAATGCTGAAAGTACAAGCGAGAGAAGCCTTTTTCACAACCCTTTCCTGGAAAAAAGGAATGTTCTTTTTTTATCCGGACCAGTACCCGTCAAAGGAAGAAATTTTGATAAATGATCGCATCGACCATCTTTTACTGGAGGGGATTGTCCGGTTGGATAATTCGACACCTGCGGATCCATTGCGAAAATCATAAATCAGGGCTATCCTCCGATTCTTTATCTCTTTCTTCCCTCTGTCGTTCCTGTTCAATATTAAATCGCTCTTTAATCTTTGCGTATGAAACAAGCTGAACTTCTCGATCTGAGGGAGTTAAAAAAGATTCCAACTTCGTTTTCAGAATAATCGGATTGAGTTCGGAGTTGATGGATATAACCCCTTCCATTATTATTTTTTGCAGCAGCAGTTCCTGATTTGTCCTCTCTTTTACGTTGGATGCAAATGGCAGGAAAAAAAAGTTTGAGAAAATGAGTCCGTAAAGTGTGGACGTGAGAGCAATAGGGATAGCTTTCAATATAACTGAAGTATCTCCGATGCCTCCTATCATAGTTATCAGACCGACCACGGATCCAACGATTCCAAAAGCAGGAAGATATTCTGCTGTCGTTCGTAATACTCGTTCTGAATCTTCTCTCCTCAAGCGAAAAAAGTACATTTCCGTATTCAGAATATCACGAATCTGATCAATCTTATAACCATCGATCATACATCCAAGAGCTCTTCTGAGGAAAAGTATAGTTGTCTCGTTTTCTTTGTCCTGCAGTGAGAGTATTCCTTTCATTCGGGAACGAATTGATAAATCGATAAGGATGTTGATAATTTCCGTCTCCTTCATGATCGGTTTCCGATACGAAGCGAGAAGAACCTTGGTAACTATCTGCAGCTGTTCCAACTTGAAACTGATAAGCACGGCAGAAAACGTGCCGCCAATTACAATCAAGAGTCCGGAGATATTAAAATAGAGGCTGACATTGCCGTGTATAATAAAACCGATCATGAAGAGCCCGCCACTGAGGATAAGTCCAATCAAATTCTTGTTTTTCATAAAAGTCGCAAAATTGTTACTGAAGATTTTGTGCCGTGGCCGGTACAGGTGACGGCAGTCTCTTGGAGATAATAATCTCAACTCTTCGGTTTTTAGCCCGATTTTCAGCGGTGGTATTGGGCTCTATCGGACGATTGGAAGAATACCCACTGACTACAAACTGATTTGGATTCATGCCCATTTCATCGATGAGGAAGCGAGCAACGGTGCTGGCCCGTGTGACCGAGAGTTCCCAATTGCTCTTGAAATGATTGGAACGCATCGGGAGGTTGTCTGTGTGACCTACTATATTTATCATATAGGGGGTGTGCTGCATGAACGATACAACTTTTTGAAGTGATGCCCTGGCCTCCCCGGACAACTCACTTTCACCAACAGCAAACAACAAATCACCCGTAAGAATGATGCGCATTGTTTTATCCGGAATGATATCAATGGCGGCAAATTTATCCAGGTTATTACTTTCAAGGGCTCCTTTGCTCATGGTATAGATTTCCTGGAAATGGTCAACCTTGTCAACCTGTTCTGTCTTGAGTTGTTCTTCTAATTGAAGCGGGTGGGATTCGAAAAGATTATCAGCGTGTGGTGGAGCCGGAGCAACGTTGTTTAATGGATTAGCAATATTTTCGGCTTCAGAGATCTGGTTACCTTCTTCAGGCAGCCTGGGGGCGGGTAGAGATGGTTGCAATTCTTTTTGTTGTTCAATCGTTGACAGTTCTGATTTTCCGGATTCCACAACAGGATAAACGGCGTCAGGATTAAGTGCCTCAATTTTTACCTGTTCAACTTTTTTAACTGTCCCCCCGGTAATTAGAGGTAACCCTGGATGTATTGGCGCAAAGGGAAATGATGCCCCACTTGAGTCAAGGGTTTGCAGGGCTTCGGTTGTATCGCCTCCGATAATTTCAGGAGATTTTTTCTGGAGAAATTCCTGGTGTGCAGTCTGGTAAGCAAACATAGACAGAAAAAGCACAAACATGGTCATCATTAGATCGGACCAGGCTATCGACCAATGTGTGGCCCGCGGCATTGAAGGTGTAAAGGTATTATCGTCGATGTGGAAAACGGTATTACTCGGAGAACGTCTGTCGATATTGACGAAATGTGAACTAAACCTGTTTTTGGCCTCACCAGCTGGGAAATTTGTAATGTCCACAAAACCTTTCTGTGAGGTGGAGGATACTCTCTGCTCAGGATGTAGGAATATTTTTGTCATAAATAATGTAGCTTTGGATAAAATCAGTAATAATTTTTTCCAGGCGTCTTGGCTTGTGAGGAAAAACCAATTCCTGGACGACCTCCCGGTTCAGCGTCTTTGGAAGTGCTCTTCCTATCATATCGTCAAAATCGGCAACAACTAAAGTAGAATCTTTAGGAACCGGTTAAGTAATGGCTTTTTTATGAGGTATTTTGTCAAAGAAATTATCTATTCGATGATATTATTTTTGAACTCTTCCAATCCAACTCTTTCCATGAACCGTGATGTCCGTTCTTTTATACGAGCGTGTTTTTTGTAAAATTCTATACAATTGGTTATCAACTGAATCGCTTGTTCATCTGACAAATCAACGGCAAGGATATCTCCAATTCTGGGGCGGTTACCAGAGTGGCCGCCAAACGAAACAATCCAGCCGTTTTTCTTGCCCAGTACTCCGATATCACGAACAAAACTTTCGGCACAGCAAAATTGACAACCTGAAACACCTATTTTGAGTTTGGCGGGTAATTCTTTACCTGCTAAGAGATTTTCAATACGTATTCCGAATCCGAGAGAGTCGCGTACTCCGAATTTACATACCTCGGTTCCTGGACAGGCCTGGACATAATGCAGACAGAGCTCTGTCGCTTTACCGGGATGCATACCGAGATCCTGATAGATGTTCTCAAGATCTTCTTCTTTTAATCCAACCAGAGCTATACGCTGACCGGATGTGAGTTTGACAATTGGGATGTCATACTTTTCCACAGCTTCAGTTATGGCACGCAGGTGTTTACTGTCGAGCAGGCCACCAGGGATACGAGGAACGATAGCGTAGGTTTTTTTATCCCTTTGCAAGATGGCATTCCGAGGTTGAATAATTTGCATGGAAGTTCTCCTGGGAAGAAAATAATGATTGTAAACGAGGAGTACTGTCAGGTCTCAGGAATTGTGAGAATTTTCTGCACAAGAACTAAAAAATGCAGTTAACAGAACGAGAAGTCGTATATAACACATCGTCTCTTGTTTTTTTACAGAATAAGATATTGGGGAAGTTAGAAAACCGGCTTAAAATCGAAGAAATGTCTGGTTTCGATCCGTCTGTATGTGTGGGTTTCTCCGCGGGCTACAAAAGAGCTGGTAATAGCACCATTGGCAGTAAAACGAACACCCTCGAGAAACTCACCATCAGTAATGCCTGTTGCTGCGATGGCTACCTCTTTGCTGCGAATAAGATCCTGAGCACGAAATATCTTCTCGAAATCAGTGATTCCGTGTTTTGTTGCCTCCTTTTTGTCTCTATCGTTCTCATAGAAAATTTTACCCTCAAAGTAGCCGCCAAGGCAACTGATGGCAGCAGCGACCAGAACGGCTTCAGGGGCATAGCCATAGCCAATATAGATATCTGCTTTCTCGCCGGTTATTGCTGCAAGACAGCCGGATACCTCTCCTTCATCAATCAATTTAATACGAGCACCGCAGCTTCTAACCTCATGAATAAGCTGTTTATGTCTGGTTTGATTGAGGATACAGACCGTGACATTCTCGGTATATTTTTTTAGAGCCCTGGCAACTCGTTTGACATTGGAGATGGGCGGTTGGTTAATGTCTATGACTTCACCAACCTGAGGGCCTACCGCGATTTTGTACATATTGAGATTGGGAACCGATTGTATTGATCCAGCTTTGGCGATTACCGCGAAGGAGGTAGAGTTGTTTTTTCCATCAGCAGCAGAACGGTAGGCTTCCAGGGCAATCGCCATGAGATCGGTTTTTTCGCCGCCTTTGCCGAGAATGGTAGGCAATTGATATGTTTCAGGACGTTTGAGAAACCTGTCGTTCATCAAAACACCTTCAATAGCCAGTCGGTTCAATGTCTTGGTGATAGCCCGACGGGTCTGATTGAGTATATCAATATGATCTCCAAGTCCCTGAAGACGTGCGGCCGTTAATGCAGCAATTTCAGTTGCCCGCACTATTTCCATTCCGTAATTAGTATCCATAGTAGTTCTTCAGAAAAGTTTTATAAGGTAGAGGAGTGAAAACCGTTCTGTTCCCCACATTCCAATAAACGCTGCATGATTGCTTCGCGCAGAACGATGAGTTTTTTTCCGGCTATGGTATCTTTTATTTTCATTGGGCGTCGAAATTCATCAATGAGCTCGATATCGAGCGGAGCCGACTCAAGTTTTTTTTCTGCTTCTTTTATTTCATCGGGAGTCGGCAAAATGATTCCATACAATTGATGGGGAGTGTGGACCAAGGAGTGGCCCCTGTTATAATAAGCAGCTGCAAAACCACCATCGACGTTAATTGCTACCCCATCTTCACTGGCCATTTGGAGACCTTTTTTATAATTGACCGGAGTATGACCGTATATAACTCTTTGAACACCGAACTCCTCTTGCATTTTTGTTTTAAAAGCCTTTGTCTGCATGTTATCCTTCCAATAAAGACTTCTCTCAACATGTGTGGATTTATCTTTTAAAAAGTATCTCTCGAATGTTTTCATGGCATGTTTGCCGAAAAAAGGTGACTTGGGTCCACACCACAGATAGAAAAAGAGGGCTTGATCTTCTTCGTTCTGTTTTGTTGCCTGTAGATAATTTTCGCCGACTCGATAAATTGTAGCCTGAATAAAATTCAGAAGATTCTTCCCCTTGCGCGCAAGAAATTCTTCAAATTCACCGTCAGCTGTAGAGGGCACCAGGGCATGAATATTGAGAAAGTTGTTTTGAATATGATACGTAGTTCCTTTGGTAAAAAGAAAGTGAAGGAGTCGTTTGAGGTGCCTGTTGGTAGTGAACTGCTTGAACAGATCATCCATTAACACTGTTTCTTCTTCGGTCAATAAGCCTGGAGCATTGTTGTCGAGGGTTGGGAAATGAGTGTCGTTTAGACCATCTGTTTGACCGGATTGTAACATTTCAACGAGTCTGTCGAGCCAAAGCCGGGAGTTCATTTCATATTGAGGAAAATTACGTATTGTTTGTTCTTCCAATTTGAATTGAATAATAGCAAGAGCCTTCTCCATAGAACGTCCCTTGTCGGTTTTTGCCTTGAAGTTCCCGGTTACTTTGTCAACCGGATAGGTTCTTTCGGCAAATTCTGCAAGTTTAGACATATCAAAACGCAGCCGATCGAGAAATTCAAAATGATCATAGCGGCAGGTTATTCGTAACGCTTCAGCAATCAGTGAACGATTTCCGGATGCAGCTCCCATCCAAAGGATATCATGGTTGCCGTACACATAATCGACACCGTTTCTATAGAAGTGAGAGGAAAGAATTCTAAGAATTTTGTCTGGCTGGGGTCCCCTGTCAAAGACATCACCCAAAACTTGAATGCGATCCAGCAGGACCTGCCTTATTGCATGGGACAGGTGTGAGATCAACCGATCTGATATAATCTTTTCTTCGAAGATTGGATCCGGTACTGGAAGCCCTGCCAGGAGACGATTGATAACATCCCTGAATTCAGGACGAAATATTTCACGTTCCTGAGAACGAATATTAGTAAGCTTGTATTTCAGTATCTCGACAAGACAAAGAATAACATCCTGCATATCCATTTGAATCTCATCATCATGGAAATACTGTTGCTTTCGTATTATTTTAGTCAGGTACTGAACTTTCTCAGAACTAAAAGTATTGGGTAAAGATTCCTTGCACGTTTGGTAAAGCATTCCAAAGCGTCCACGAAGGATTGATTTAAAACGATCGCCTTCCCCATGGAGATCACTGATCCATAATGTAGTAGGGATATTGGAATTTAATTCAAGATCAAGATCAAGAAGTTTATTGGCAAGCTTATCTATTTCACTGGTTCTGACCCTGGCAACACGACTGCGGATATCATTTTGTTTCTGGAGAGGGGGCATATTTTCACCAATGTGACAGGAATGGAAAAAATGAAAAAAACCAAACAAGAAGCCCAATGAAGCAGTTTATTGATTGTATTCGATCATTACAAGAGTGAAACTACTATAATATCAAATTAATGAATTGCCTAGGAAATCGGAAAATTTTGTTGCACTGATCTCAGCTCTTTGTGCATCTCTGTGAGATAATCAGATTCTATATGCTGGATAACAAAATTCAATTGGGAATTAAAGAGATTCGTTTATCTTGCATATCCTAAAACTTTCAATAATTTTGCAAGGAAGCAGGAACTGAAGGATAGAAGATGATGGGGAGAATAAGATGTATTAGCTACATTTTTGGTAAACAGTTGAGCGAGCAGATTTTGTGAGAAAAAATTAACAGCGTACAGTTGCTGGTATAAACGACAAAAGCCCCGAGCAGGAATTCTGCAAGGGGCTTTTGTATTATAAAAAACGGCGGTGACCTACTCTCCCACACAGTCGCCCGTGCAGTACCATCGGCGCAAAAGAGCTTAACTTCCGTGTTCGGAATGGGAACGGGTGGATCCTCTTTGCTATGACCGCCGTAAATATCAGAAGACAGAAGCCAGAAGCCAGAGGACAGAATACTAAGGCCTTCGGCCTGGTAAACAGTCAACTTCTGCTCATGTCAAAAATAAATCGACAATCGAATAGTAGGGTAGTCAGTAGAGTAATGATCAGGAAATATGGATAAGCCTCACGGCTTATTAGTATCGGTAAGCTCCATGTGTTGCCACACTTCCACACCCGACCTATCAACGTTGTGTTCTACAACGAGCCTTCAGATGGCTATTGCCATGGGATATCTTATCTTGAAGTGGGCTTCCCGCTTAGATGCTTTCAGCGGTTATCCCTGCCGAACTTAGCTACCCAGCAATGCCCCTGGCGGAACAACTGGTGCACCATAGGTTCGTCCATCCCGGTCCTCTCGTACTAGGGAAAGATCTCCTCAAATATCCTGCGCCCGCAACAGATAAGGACCAAACTGTCTCACGACGTTTTAAACCCAGCTCACGTACCACTTTAATTGGCGAACAGCCAAACCCTTGGGACCTGCTTCAGCCCCAGGATGTGATGAGCCGACATCGAGGTGCCAAACCTCCCCGTCGATATGGACTCTTGGGGGAGATAAGCCTGTTATCCCCGGAGTACCTTTTATCCGTTGAGCGACGACCCTTCCATGCGGAATCGCCGGATCACTAAGACCTACTTTCGTACCTGCTCGAGATGTCTCTCTCGCAGTCAAGCTCCCTTATGCCTTTACACTCTACGGCTGGTTTCCAATCAGCCTGAGGGAACCATCGCGCGCCTCCGTTACTCTTTAGGAGGCGACCGCCCCAGTCAAACTACCCACCAGACAATGTCCTGGATCCAGATAATGGACCGCAGTTAGATTTCTAAGATAACAAGGGTGGTATTTCAAGGTTGACTCCATCGACACTGGCGTGCCGACTTCAAAGTCTCCCACCTATCCTACACATGTTATCTCAAAAACCAATGCCAAGCTATAGTAAAGGTTCACGGGGTCTTTCTGTCTAGTTGCGGGTAACCGGCATCTTCACCGGTACTACAGTTTCGCTGAGTCCCTGGTTGAGACAGTGGGGAAATCGTTACGCCATTCGTGCAGGTCGGAACTTACCCGACAAGGAATTTCGCTACCTTAGGACCGTTATAGTTACGGCCGCCGTTTACCGGGGCTTCGGTTCATTGCTTTACCTTGCGGCTGACAAGTCCCCTTAACCTTCCGGCACCGGGCAGGCGTCAGACCCTATACTTCGTCTTTCGACTTCGCAGAGTCCTATGTTTTTAGTAAACAGTCGCTCCCCCCATTTCACTGCAACCTGACTAGGCTCAGTTAGTAAATAACATCACCATGCAGGCACACCTTCTCCCGAAGTTACGGTGCTATTTTGCCGAGTTCCTTAACCAGAGTTCTCTCAAGCGCCTTGGTATCTTCTACCTGCCTACCTGTGTCGGTTTACGGTACGGTCACATTCATAACTAGATACGAGGATTTTCCTGGAAGCATGGAACCAGCCACTTTGTTGTCTAAAAGACATCGTCATCACGCCTCAGTGTTATACAAGGACCCGGATTTGCCTAAGTCCTCCACCTACACGCTTAAACCGGGACAACCAACGCCCGGATGGCCTTACCTTCTCCGTCCCCCCTTACCATCAAACATTATGAAAATGGTACAGGAATATTAACCTGTTTCCCATCGACTACGCCTCTCGGCCTCGCCTTAGGGGCCGACTAACCCTGAGCAGATTAGCTTGACTACAGGAAACCTTAGGCTTTCGGCGACAAGGTTTCTCACCTTGTTTTTCGCTACTCGTGT
>CAVPXO010000001.1:0-62500 GCA_963709755.1 uncultured delta proteobacterium | reverse complement strand
CAGGCAGGAGGCTATTATTCAAACCTGGAGTTTAACCTTGAATCAGGAAAACGAGGGAGTCGTTACAGCTTAGTTGAAGATCTTATTTGCGAGTTAACAGGAGCTGAAGCAGCCCTTGTTGTCAATAATAACGCTGCAGCAGTTTTTATTGCTCTGGATACACTTGCTCCCCAGAAGGAAGTTATTGTATCCCGTGGGCAACTCGTAGAAATCGGTGGGTCATTTCGTATACCGGATGTTATGGAAAAAAGTGGTGCCATTCTCACAGAGGTAGGGGCTACAAACAGAACTCATTTATATGATTACGAACGAGCAATTAACGAAAATACAGCGTTGCTGTTGCGTGTGCATACGTCAAATTTTCGTATCATAGGTTTTACTTCAGAAGTGTCTGCAGAAGAAATGGTTTTGCTTGCAAAGGCAAATAATCTGCTAACAATGGAGGATCTTGGCAGCGGCAGTTTAATCGATCTTTCTCAATTTGGTTTTCCTACAGAACCAACTGTCCAACAAATAGTCAAAGCCGGAGTCGATGTAGTCACTTTCAGTGGTGATAAATTGCTTGGTGGACCGCAAGCTGGAATTATTCTTGGAAAGAAAGATGTTATAGCAGAAATTAAAAAAAATCCGTTAAACAGAGCACTTCGAATTGATAAGTTCACTCTTGCGTGCCTGGAAAGTGTGCTTCGGGAATATTTTGACTCTACGAAGGCGTTACAAAACATTCCTACTTTGTCGATGCTGACCATCACTTCGGAGCAGTTAAAGAGTCGTGCACAAAAGATTTACCGCCAGCTGAAGAAGAAAATCTCAGCGCAATGTGAAATTATGATTGTTCCTACTGTTTCAAAGGTCGGTGGAGGAGCACTGCCGGAATTTGAATTAGAGAGTTGGGCCATTTATCTTAAGCCTTTGACAATGAAGCTTAACATTTTTGAACAAAGTTTAAGAAAACTACCGATTCCGCTCATCGGAAGAATTGAAAATGATCGATTTCTCATTGATGTTCGAACAGTTCAGGATCGCGAGATATCCGATTTGGTGGCTTTATTGAATGATTTTTTTGGTTCTTGCAACGAAGGTGGCAAGTGTGCTTGAATCATTTCCAGTATTATCTGATAACAACAAACTTACCGTTGAGGATTTTTCCAGATTTTCAACCAGCTATGCAGATATTTTAAAGAAACATCTCTTTAGTGCCAATCAAGCTGTTTTTGCTTTTACTTCCGGACAAATGGAGAGCTGTTTTCGGGCAAATAATTCTCTTGCACAGCTGTTAATTCTTTTTAAGCAAGTGAAAGAAGGCAATATTACTTATGGCATTCTTTTGGACCATTTAATGCTTTCTTTTGATGTGAAAAATGGAGAAAGAGTTGTTGCCATTGTTACTGGGTCTGATCCTCTTTTCTTGCAAAAAGTGAGTGAGGATTGGCTGTTGGAGATGAAGGGAACAGTCGAACATGAATTTCTCCTTTTAAAGCAGGCTCGTGTAGACAGTCAAACAGGTTTACTGAATATATCCAACCTGAATTCGTTGTTGGCCACCTATGGTTTAACTAATGGTTTGCATCTCATACTTTTGGCACTGACTCCAAAGAGAACTTCTTTTCAATATTTTTTACGATATTCACACAAATGTGCAAGTCTGCTTCTCGATTTTGTACATGCAGAATCAATGTTGCACTATCTGGGACAATCCATCTTTGCACTTGTACTCCCGCAGAACTATGAAGGAGTGCGGCCTGAAATTGAGAGAGCTCTCGTCACGTATTTAAAAAGACAAGGTTGTCACAGCGTCCAGATTGGATCGAGTTGCACTCAAGCATCCTGCAAAAGCGAAAATCAAAGAGACCAGGGCAAGTCGTTACTCGATGAAGCCTGGACTGCTCTTCGCCATGCCGCAAAGCGTGGACCTTTCAGCTTTTGTGATTTTGCTCTGCTCGCCCATCCGGAAAAACATCCACTGGCCCTTCCGGACCAAAAACTTGTACGCAGACTAAACAGACTGTGGGCAAAATCGGAAACCTTTTGCCTGATTCAATTCTGCAGTGACAATGCAAATGGTTCATTGGTTCCAATAAATATTGATCAAGGGGTGGTTGTGTCGTCCGGCAATGATACTTTTGTGTATCTGGATGGTGCAAAACCAAAAGAAGCTCTGGAGTTTGCAAAGGATGTAATTAAAAGAACTGGTGACCATGAACAGGACATCCACATATCTGCCGGGCTGAGCTGTTATCCGTACTGTGACTTTAAAAAATCAGAGATGGTTTTTAATTGTCGTAAAGCACTTCTGCATGCTGCATTTTATGGCAAATCGAGTGTCGCAGTCTTTGATGACATCAGTTTAAACATCAGTGGTGATATTTATTTTGGTGACGGTGATCTGGCAAAAGCAGTAATCGAATACAAAAGGGGATTGAATTGTGATAATAGCAACGTCAACCTCCACAACAGTCTTGGCGTTGCCCTGGCTATGATGAATAAACTTTCACCTGCCATGCAAAGTTTTAAAAGCGGGCTGGCACTGGATAATGCCAACTTTATGGCGTTATATAATCTTGGACTGGGTGAACAGACTCGTAATCGGAAAGACAAGGCTTTGATGTACCTGAAAAAAGCCTTGGAGCATTACACCGTTGACGAGAGTGGGGTTGAATTTGTCAACGACCTTACCCTGCAACTTGGTATACTGTCTTGTCAACTTGGCAACTACGAGGAAACACTGTCTTATCTGGTGCCATGGCAGAAACAAAACCAGAAGGCTCCAAATTCGGGTCGGGTTCATTATTATCTTGGCGAAGCCTACTATGGTTTAAAAAACAATCGCAAGGCAATGGAAGAACTACAACTGGCATTACGATCTGATGAAATGGACGACAGAGCCATGAATTTGCTTGGACGTGTTTATCTCGAAGAAGGAGAAGGGGCAGGAATTGCTCTGTCGCTGTGCCGAAAAAGTGTTGAACTAGAGCCCTCAAATCTCCGTTATAAATTACATTTCGCCGAGGTATTGTTACAGTGTGGAGCATTTCATGAAGCACGGGAAAACCTCTATCGTTGCCTGAAAAATCGAGATTGTAAAATAGAGGCACAGCTTCTTCTTGGAGAGAGTTTCGCGGCTGAAGGGCATCATCTTCGTGCCAGGCAGTGGTTTACAAAAGTACTGGAGCAGGAAAATTCCCGACAGGGATTGAAGGATAAGGCCGAGATGGGTTTGAAATAATCTTAAGAAGAAGAGTATGATTAATAAGAAATTTGTTAATAGTATCAATGATGGAAGAATAAAAAGAGAGACGAAATATGTCCTCGACAACAGTATTATAGGTGATTCCTGGCGAATGTTCAGGATAATGTCCGAGTTCGTTGACGGTTTTGATGTAATGTCGGCAATTGATGTGCCGGCCGTGACAATCTATGGCTCAGCTCGAACTAAAGTAGATCATACATATTATCTGCTTTCAGAAAAAATAGCAGCCGGACTGGCAAGGGAAGGATATTGCGTTATAACCGGCGGAGGCCCCGGTGTCATGGAAGCTGCAAATAAAGGTGCTGCTGAGGCAGGTGGGATGTCGGTCGGATTAAATATTGATCTGCCACATGAAAAAGATCCTAATCCATATATAAACTTTCCACTGAATTTTAAATATTTCTTCGTAAGAAAAGTAATGTTGATGAAGTATTCAAGTGGGTTTGTCTGCATGCCTGGTGGTTTTGGTTCCCTTGATGAGCTTTTTGAATCCTTGACTCTTATTCAGACCGAAAGGATCAAACCTTTTCCAATAGTTCTGGTAGGTAGTGAATTTTGGGCTGGACTTGTTGACTGGATAAAAGATAAACTTCTGGGAAGTGGCAACATCAGTCCAGAAAATTTCTCATTGTTCAGAGTTCTTGATGATGCGGATGATGTAGTGAATTACCTGAAAGAATCGATACGGGCATAACAGGTAAACGAAAATTTGCCTTTTTATTTTTTAACAGTAAATCGGGGTAATATATGGCTCAAATTGATGGCTTTTTTAAATTAATGAACGATGAGGGTGCATCAGATCTGCACATGGTGTCGGGACAGCAACCGTTGCTTCGTATTCGTGGTGATATGGAGCGGGTAAAGTTTAAGAAATTGGAAAATGACGAACTTAGAGCCATGCTGTATGAAATCTGTCCAGAAGAGAAAATTAAAGTGTTTGAAGAGACTGGGGACATCGATTTTGGTTATGAAATTCCTGGTCTTGCCCGGTATCGTTGTAACTATTTTCAGCAGAAATATGGAATTGGATCTGTTTTTCGTGAAATTCCCAGCGAGATAATGACTGTCGAACAGCTTGGGTTGCCGCCTGTTATCTCCCGTCTTGCCTATCTTCCGAAAGGACTGGTGCTGGTGACCGGACCAACCGGATCGGGAAAATCCACGACTCTTGCCGCAGTGGTGGATGAATGTAACAAGGCTCGAAAAGATCATATCCTCACTATTGAAGATCCAATCGAATTTGTACATAAAAGCCAGAAATGCATTGTCAACCATCGAGAGGTTGGAACGCATACCAACAGCTTCGCTTCTGCCCTCCGTGGTGCGCTTCGTGAAGATCCTGATATAATCATGGTAGGTGAGATGCGTGATCTGGAAACTATTTCCCTGGCAATGGAAGCTGCCATGACAGGGCATTTAGTGTTCGGAACACTGCATACCATCAATGCCATGAAAACGGTTGATCGTATTATTGAAATATTTCCAGCCAATCAACAGGGGCAGGTTCGTTCGACTCTTGCCGATGCCTTGAAAGCTGTCATCTCGCAAACCCTCTTCAAGCGTATAGATATTAAAGGACGCTGTGCTGCACTGGAGATACTCATAGCTACCCCCGCCATACGAAATCTTATCAGGGATGCAAAGACGTACCAAATTCTCTCATCAATGCAGACAGGGAAAAAATACGGAATGCAGACCCTTGATGATGCGATTATGTTGTTACTGGATAAGAAAATGATAGGAGCTGATGATGCCTATTCCAACTCAGTGGAAAAGGCAAGATTTCTTAAGTACTTAAAGAAAGCACCTTCGGACTTTACCGAGGTGTGATAATTTTTTCTTCAAGGAGAACAGGGTGAAAAGAAAAGAGAGGATTTTCACCGATTCTCTTGTAACTCAATAGTTGGTAACCACCCTTTTTTGAAATTATCTGCAAAGTACCCTGGTCAGAGGTTGTAAAAAGATCTATTTCCCTGTCTTGGCATTCTTTGGCCAGACCCCTGTGGGGGAAATACCCTTTTGAGGATCGGCCTGCGGATACCAGGAGATGGTTTGGAGAAACAGCTGCCAGAAACTCGCTCGAATTTGAAGTGATCGAACCATGATGCGCAGCAAGCAGGACATCAGCTTTCAGATAAAAACCTTCAACAACCAGGGACTTTTCTCTGCTCCTGCCGATATCGCCGGGAAAGAGTGCGCACACCTCTTGAGCGCAGGCTTTGAGGACAAGGCCGGTATTTTCATCTTTGCGGGAATCGGTATTCTCAGAACCGGTCTCCTCATCAGAAATGTTTGCAATGCATTTCAATGATTCCAAGCCCTCGATTAAATTTTGATTTATTGCAGGGATTGAGACAGATACCTTGTTCTTACCAGCCTGTCTGATAAGGTTTCTATATTTCTCATCATGTCCTTTCTTATCCCGCACCCATAATGTTTTTGGTGAAAAATGATCAACAATGAATCCAAGCCCGTTGTAATGATCCGCGTCTGGATGAGTGATAGCTACAGCGTCAATTTTTCGTATACCCTTCTTCCATAAAAAAGGTGCTATAATTCTTTCCCCGACAGAAGTTGTCGAAAATGAGGAGCCTCCACCGTCAATTAGGATTTTAAATCCAGATGGATATTCTACCAGCGTGGCAGTTCCCTGGCCAACATCAAGATAAGACATTTTAAAATTATCCTCATTTCTTGTAAGATACTGCTCAGGTGGATAGAAAAAGAGCAAGATGCACAGAGACAGAAAGACTCCACAGAGTATACTTTCCCATCGCCTCTTTCTACCGAAAGAAACAAACGTTACCAGGATGGAATAATAGAAGAATAAGAGCCAGATGGGTGGTGTCGGCAGCCAGATGGTGGAGAAAGAGAAAGAGGAAAAAAAGGCTGCGGCATGCATTGCTGCATCCAGACCTGTCGCGCCGACCTGCAGAAAAAAGGAGGCAATCTCAGGCTTGATGAAAATAAATGGAATGGAGATAAAACCTGCGGTAAGACTCAATAGACAAATGAGTGGCTCTATTATCAGGTTAGCTGCGGGGCCGATGAGGGAAAACCGGTTGAAAAAGTACAGTGCAATTGGACCGGTCACTACGTTTGCGACCAAGGAGACTAAAAAGCCGGCTATTATGTAATTCTGAATTTTCTGTTTGGGTGACAAGGGTGAGAATTGTTCATTTGCCTCAGACAGAAGTCTCTTTAAAATGGGCAGTAAAAAAAGAATGCCAATAATGGCCATAAAAGAGAGTTGAAAAGACGCAGTAAACACCTGTAAAGGATCGATTGTGAGAATAAGCATCGCAGCAAATGCCAGAAGAGCTCCCGGAGACTTTTGGCGATTGGTGCAGATGGAAATGATAACAATGGAACTCATAATTACTGCACGAAAAACAGGAGTATTCATCCCGGCCAGCAGACCATAACTGCACAGTATCGGGAGGCTGAAAAAAGCCGCCCATTTCTTGAGGGTGAAACGCAGGAGAAGTTTTTCTGATCGACTGAGAATCCAAAAGATACCAGAATACAGCAAGGTGCCAATAATGGCCATATGCAGACCTGAAATGGCAAGAATATGCATTGTGCCGCTGCCCTTGAATATTTCCTGCGTATTTTCATCCAAATGGGATTTATCGCCAATCAGGATAGCCCTGTAAACGCCGTTTTGTTCACCATGTACAGCAGCATCAATCCGTCTCCCAATTGTAGTCCTGACTCTTTCCGGAAGATATCGCAAGGTATGGAGAAAAGACTGTTTTTCAGAAAGCTTATGTAAAAAAATGGGTGAACGGACAAAGCCGGTAATCCATATGCCTTTTCTTGCCAGGTATTGGGCGTAATCAAAAACACCCGGTGTTCTGAAGCTGTCGGGCCGTATAAGCTCTGTTCGAATAGCGAGGGTGTCTCCAGGCAAAAGTTCATCCGGCCATGATCCCTGCAGACGAAGAAGAATTTTCCCTTTTGCAGGAAGCAGTTTGACACTTTCCTTCATCCGAATACTCTTTGCTTCAATTGTGACCTGACTGGTCCTTCCATCAAAACCGGCCATTGTCGCCATTGTTCCGATCAGTACCACATCTGTTTTTGCAGTAATTCTGTTGTAGATATAATTTACACCACCAGGCAACTGCAGTTGCACAAATCCATGGTGCCAGCCTATACCAACAAATATTGGCATGAGCAGGTAATAGACTGTTTTCGATTTTTTAAGAAAATTAAGAACAGCAAGAAGCGGCAGCGATAAAAAGAGAATACTTCTGAAAGCCAGGAGGTTCGTTTCAGATAATGTTATAACGGGCGAGAGTGCAATACCTGCAATAAAGGCGATAGTTATGGAGAGAAGGAGGTGCCTGGAAACACATAATGCTGGATGTTTCACAGAAGTCGGCCGATCAGCTCAAGATGCCTGTTTATTACGCCACGCTGACTTTCCACACAATTTAGCGCTGCCTGACCCTGGCGGGTTCTTAATTCCGGCGAAGTAATCAATGTGGAGAGAATCTCTGTTAACTGCTGGTGCCCCGATATCTGTGTTGCTCCTCCAGCCTCGATGAGAGCATCTGCAATTTCGCAAAAGTCCTGCATGTTTGGGCCGAAAATAATAGGGATACCCATGGTTGCCGGTTCAATGGGATTATGACCACCTTTCTCAACAAGACTTCCACCAACAAAACTTATATCGGCCAGTGCGTAAAAATGAACTAACTCGCCGATTGTGTCGAGGATGAGGATATCCGCAGGCAAATAACGGTTGTTTGATCGTAACGAGACGCTCAGGTTATGACCTGCAGCCAGTAATTGAATTTCCGCAGAACGGTTGATGTCTCGGGGAGCGATAATAAGAAAAAGTTCCGGATATTGTTTTCTTATCTGACTGTAACCGTCGATAAGAATTTTTTCTTCTCCGGGATGTGTAGAACCACAGATAAAAAGAATACGATTTTTAGGGAGCAGGCTTGCTGGGGACAGAAGCAAAGGATTTACTTTTCCTGGTGCGGTATCGAACTTCAGATTACCAAGTGTTCGGAGTTTTTCAGACGGAATACCCATTTCTATCATTTTGTCTCTATCTCGCTTCGTTTGCATACAGAGATAGGAAAAACTTTGAAACATCGGATTGAAGAAAAATCTCATCCTCCTGTAGCGATCCATGGATTTTTGTGACACCCGTCCATTTACAAGAACTGTCGGTATATTATTACTTTTCAGATACAGAAGGGTGTTTGGCCACAGGTCGGTTTCAACCAGAATAAAGAGGTCAGGCTTGATATACTTCACAAAGCGTGAGACAACCGGCAACAGATCAAAAGGGCCATCAATTATATGGTCAGCTATTGAATTGAGCACATTGTCTGCTACACCTTTGCCGGTGCGGGTTGTGACCGAGACAATAATTGTATAGCCGGGAAATTTATTACGTATTCCTTTAATCAACGGTACTGCCGAGGTAACTTCACCAACCGAAAGGGCATGTATCCAGATGGTCTTAGCTAGGGATCGCTGCATCGAAAATCGATGGTCCAGATTAAAACCCAGCCGAGACGGGATCCGGCCGCGATATTTAGAACTGAAAAGAATAAAGATGGTGATGATCGGCAAAAAAACAGCTAGTAAGACTAGCTGCAGAATATTATAGAGTACGAACATATTGATGTATAATCCTTATTATTGAATGGCTTCCTACCTTAAAGGATTTTCTGAAGTAAAAGCAAGAAATTCAAGTTCCGGCAACGAGAAATATACTGATAAGAGACAAAATCGGATTGTAATATGAATATTATCCTGGCAGAACCTGGGGAGGTTGACGTCGGTCGACTGATTCTCACAGATTATCGCGCAAAGCACATTGTCAAAGTTCTTCGTGCTGAAGTTGGAGATATTATCCGGGTCGGACTGATTAACGGAGAAATGGGATTGGGAAAAATTTCAGAAATAAAGAAAAAATTTCCTTTTTCCGTTGAAATGAACCTTGCTCTCAGCGAGCCGCCGAGGGCCGAACCTGTTCTTGATCTTATTCTGGCACTGCCACGACCAATTATGTTGAAGCGTATTCTCAGCCAGGTGACCGCTCTTGGCGTTGGAACAATTCATCTCATTAATGCCGAGCGTGTTGAGAAAAGCTTCTGGGAAGCGGGAATTCTTCAACCGGAAGAGTACCATGCCCATCTGCTTCACGGTTTGGAGCAGGCGGTGGATACCCGTCTACCGACAATACGAATTCATCCTCAGTTCAAACTCTTCATCGAAGAATTTATGCTCTCCCTTGCGGGAAATTATAACCTTTTACTTATTGCGCATCCAACAGGCGGTCGGCGTCTGGGGGATGTCATTGACAGCAACAACGGCCGGATAGCTCTGGCTGTTGGGCCGGAAGGGGGTTGGGTGGATCATGAAGTGAAGAAGTTTCAGGAGCATGGCTTTTGTTGTTGTTCCATAGGTGAGAGGATTCTCAAAGTCGATACGGCGGTCGTTGCCCTGCATGCAGGAATTTCTGCTCTCCGTGAAATACTCGGCCCATGAACTTTTGCTGATCTGGTGGTTGATTTAACGGACTTTCAAAGCCGGAAAATTTTCATCCAGGCTTTTCATGCCTGGCATCTTTCTATTCTGAGGATATTTCAAATAGGGCACTATGATATCGTTTTTGAATCCTGCAGTGCCATCATAGGTAATGGAGACGACAGGTATGCCCGTCTGCTTCTCAATCTTTGTCTTCATGGCTTCGGTGATGAGGGAAGCGCAACAGAGTGCAGGACTTGCCTGGACCAGCAATGATACATCCGGATAATGTTTTTTTATGTAGTGGATCTTAATGATATTATCCATCGACTCTCCCGTATTCTCAGGGGCAATATTATATTTGGCAAGGATTTCTGCGGGGTCGTCCTGGTAAGAATATTCCGGCTCATTGAGTATTCTGTTAAAGATTTTTGTGTAGTTTCTTTCCAGTGCTCCCATGGTGACCTTTAGAGTCTTGTAGGTAAGAAGATCCAAATAATGTCCTTCCTTGAACCATTTGCGGAAATAACTGCCGGCGATCATCTTGGCGTATTCAATATATGGAGTAGTTATGACTTCACCTCCATTCGCCTCGATAAATCGTACAAGGTTCTGGTTCATTATCCTATTGTCACGGGCGTAGAGGTCGCCAAAAATTGCCACCTTAGGCTTGACTGAACCATCAATTTCGATCCATTCAAAGTGAGAGACTATTTCATTCAGGCACTTTTCTATTGGTCGATTGTCCAAAAATGCATCCAAGAGGACTTTTATACTCTTGTTCAGGACTCTATCGGTTTCACCTGGTTCAACCTCGTAGGGTCGAATTTTACAGGCTACCTTTCGCAATAAGCCACCCAGAAGATATGCAAAATAGCAGTTTTTGGCAGCCCGAAGAGAGAATTCAGAAAAGGAGGGTTCACCCTGAAAAATTGATGCCTTCTCCAGGCCTCCTCCCTGGTCTATTAGGATTTTTCTGATATGATGAGGGTAGAGCCGGATATTGCAGGCAACTGACGACTTGCTGAGCCAGAGCACACAATCGGCAGGTTTAAGATGATTATTCCTGATATGATTTATGAAGCTTTGAGCAATGGCATTAAGTGGGATGCATTGTCCTGAATTGTGTTTAAGGCTTTCACGGATTGTCTGGTCCGTCTCTTCCAGCAGGTGGGCGTTATAGCCTTCACGTTGCAGAGTGGCGGTGAGCAGGCTGCAGATAATTCTATCCCAGTTAGGAAAAAGGATGTATTTGTCTTTAAGGGTCTCGGCATGGCTGGGATTCAGCATGTGATAATCGACCGGCTGAAGCTGGGAGTGCTGGTCCTTATGGTTTCTAAAAGCTCTGATCGCCGCTTCAATCCTTGTTTCGTAACCAACGCTCGAATCGTGTTCGTCGAGTTGGAGAATGAGATAAGGCTTGTTGTGACGCTCCATAATCGATTTGAAATAGTCAATTGCAAAGGAATCGGGAGAGCATTTAAAAGAGCTAAGGAAAACCGGATATACATTTTTGGTTCTGGCTATTATTTCAGTAGCCTCAAGGATTTTTGCAGCATACTCCCAATGGATTTCCGCCAACAGGGGTGAAATGGCTTCTACATCGTTATCGTCATAACTCAACATATCCTGATAATAGCTGTCTATGCCAAGATTTTTAAAGAGCATAGGTATGTTGCCGTTGAGACTTGGAGAAAGTAAGGTGTATGGCCGCCCGACAAAGACCACACTGATGTCTTTCCCTGTTTTCTCTTTTATACGCTTTGTATAGAACCGCTTAAGTTCCTTGCGGTATTCCTGATCATACAGGACGGCAAGGTCATAAGCTGAGGCGATATCAAAAAAACTCCATTTTCCTGGGGCGATCCCCTGCAACATCATGTACAACTGCATTACTGTATGAAAGGAAGTGTAAAGATATTTTATAACCGGTCGCAGAAATCGATCTTTTTTCCCTTCAGTCATACTCGTTGCAAGTGCCGGCAGAAATTGTGTGTAATAGCAATATTGCCGTCGTACGGCTTTTGCCTTTCTCTCAAGATAGAATGGCATGAAGATGTAATCGGCACGTTTCAGAAGCCATTCGGCATGACCATGCATGGAACAAATGGGCGCACAAAATTCGGCCTGGCTGATTTTTTTACCTTCCTTGATAGCCTGATGGTAATTTTCGCTGGAAAGCGTCACTATTCCCAGGAGGTCGAAGAATTTTTTCCAGAGCTGCAGGTCATCGACCAGATAGACGGCAGCAGGCAGTCCAATGATGAAATCGCTTTCTTTTGACTCGCGTTGAAAGTGGCTTAATCTTTTTCTTTCTTTCAGCAGATCAATCCCAACGGAATCCCGATGTACATAGGCCTGGGTGTCATAGTCCCTGCCACAGAGAAAACCATAGGCGACCTTCTGGTGATTAACCTCCGCGATACTGATTTTACAGTGGTTTGTGCAGAACTCACATACCTCGCTGGTGACAGGAATCGATTTTTTATAGATATTTATCCCAACAAAAGATGTATCCGTTTGTTTTTCATCACGAAGAATCAGGGCGGTTCCAAGTGCGCCAGTGAGATGACAATATTTTGAGACCAGGATAGGCTTTTGCAAATGCTGCTCGAAGGTAGCCACCAGGGCTTTATTTTTGGCGGTTGCTCCCTGGAAAAAAATGGTTTTTCCTATATTTTTCTCCGTTGCCACTTTCAGGAGATAGTTGTCCCTTACCGAGTGGAGTGCCGAGGCCAGCACTTCATTGACCTGGTATCCTTCATTCAGTAAATGATTTATATCCCGCTCCATAAAAACCGTACATCTGTCACTGGTCATCGGAGCCCGTATATTTTCTGCTCGTCTCGAATACTCTTCAACCGGACAGCCAAGTTTGGCGGCCTGTTCTTCAATGAACGATCCTGTACCGGCGGCACAGACGTTGTTCATGGTCGAAAATGTAACCAGACCATCTTTTAGTGTAGTGAATTTTGCATCCTGGCCGCCTATTTCAATGATGGTGTCCACAGCCGGATTCAATTGGTATGCGGCACGGGCATGCGCGGTGATTTCGTCAATGATATTATCGGCACCTATCAACTTACCGATGAATTTCCTGCCGGATCCAGTGGTACCAGCCTGGATGAAGGAAAAACAGACATTTTTCTTTTTTTGAATTTCATCTATGGCAAAGAAAATATTCTGGACGGCAACGAGTGGTCTGCCGGCTGTTCTGGTGTAAAAGCCACAAATGACCTGGCATTGATCATCCATCAGTACTGCTTTGGTGCTGGTTGAACCGATATCGATACCAAGATATACCTCGGCCTGTTGACCAGATGCAAGGGCACGATAAAGGTCGACTTCAACCTCTGGTTTGTCTTTTGTTTGTCTGGTTTTGAACCGTTCTTCGCAGCTGAAATCAGGGTAGTCTGACAATGTGAGCTGGAGCGGTGGGTAATAATAGTGTTTGTCTTTCCCGGTACTGTTTGTGAAAAGGTCATCAGCTTTCTGTAAATCTGCTGATTCGATCATTGTCATTAAATCCTGCTTTTCCTCCTGCTCTTGCAGAAGACAGAAACATGCCCCGATAGCACCATAAAGGTGACCGTTTGCGGGAATGGTCAGCTGCAAACCGGTCAGTTTTTGAATATGATTGGCGACAGCTTTATTCTTTGCGACTCCTCCACAAAAAACGATCCTTTCTTTTGGAGAATTGCCTGGGGAGAAAAGGGTGTCGACAATATTTTTTGCCAGTCCATGACATAAGCCATTGCTGATTTCATCAAGCTCATATCCTTCCTGTTGTGCATGAATCAAGTCGGTTTTAGCAAATACGGCGCATCGGGAGGCTATTTGTGGACAAGCACCCTTGCAGTTGCAGGCAATTTCTGTCAGATGTTCAATGCCACGAAGGTTTAACCGGCCGACCTGCTGATCCAGAAAACTTCCGGTTCCGGCAGCACACGAGGTATTGGTGGTGCTCCCAAGATACTGACCTTGCTTATTGAAGGTGGCAAGTATAAATTTCTCCCCACCAACAACAAGGAGTCCCCCCATTTTCGGGTGATAATGTTTTGCGGCAGTGATGAAAGATATCTCATTGTTGAACCGTTTTTGTGCTCTAATGAAATTTGGTGTTGAAGAAGTAGCTGCTATACGTTGAATCTGGCTCAGATCTAATCCAGACAGTAGATTGCAGAGAGTTTTGCGAATATCTCCCTGGTGAAATGCATATCCAGTATGGAGAATCCGCAGTTCTCTGTCCATGAGAACAATTCCGGCAGCTACCGAACCAATGTCGATTCCAAGAATAGAATCCTTGATGGTCATTGTAGTACCTCAAATACACATTGCAGGTTATATTAAGATTTTACCGGTGAAAAACATACTTTTTCCCGGCTCTCTTCCTGAAAATAGTTCTATGCCTTTCTTTCGATTCTCGGAGGTAGTTGAGGTAATATTCTGTAGTCCCGAGAACATTTTTCTTTCCCGTCGGAGATATACATATTGAATATAGATAGACGTATATCTCTCTTAGACAAGTGTCAAGAGCATGTTTTAAGTCGTTAGTATGTTAGGGAGGAAGGGTTATGCAGGATGAAAGAACCTGATAATCTCTTTAGCCAATTCTTCACCAATACCATTTACTTCCATTAGTTCCGAGAGAGATGCGGTCTTGACTGCGTTTCAGGCTTCCCATATGTCGCAGCAGCTGTTTCTTTTTTTCAGCACCTATGCCGGGAATGTTATCGAGGTCAGAGGCGAGGGTTGCTTTATTTCTCAGTTTACGGTGAAAAGTAATTCCAAATCGATGAGATTCATCTCTGATTTTCATGAGAAAAAGTAAAATTGGGTTATGGGAGGGGAGGATAATCGGGTTCTTTCTATATGGTTTATAGACCTTTTCTCCCTCATCCTGACGTTCTTTGGCTATACCGATCCAGTCAATCTGGTCTGTTATTCCAAGTTCCCCGGCAACAGCAAGGGCCATTCCCAGTTGTCCTTTACCGCCGTCAACGATAAAGAGATCGGGAAGGTTGTTTTCCTCTGTTCCGCGATGAAACCTCCTTTCGAGTACTTCTTTCATCATTGCGTAGTCATTAGGTCCTTCGATTGTTTTAATCCTGTAATGACGATAATTACTTTTGTCCGGCTCGCCTTCATAAAAACAAACCAG
Source organism: uncultured delta proteobacterium (assembly GCA_963709755.1). Lineage (GTDB taxonomy): Bacteria > Desulfobacterota > Desulfobulbia > Desulfobulbales > Desulfocapsaceae > Desulforhopalus_A. The sequence continues at coordinate 47,591 of CAVPXO010000001.1, read as the reverse complement.
AGAGCCAACCGCCTGCTTGCCGCTTATATTTGAGATATCGAGACATTCAATCCGGTTTGGACAACGGTTCAGCCTGAGAGTTTTCTCCATAGCTGAGCTGAGATTTTGCCACGATTGTTTTTTTCTGTCCTTTTCTTCAAATAACTGTAAAGCGTTGGCGTTTGCCATGGCAATGAGCTGCTGATTGTCTCCTCGCCGGGGTATCTTTACATGTACCCGAATTCCGGCACTGTCGCTGAGATACTCCTCGTGCAGATCCAGGTCGGTTGGTTCAATAGGTAGCAGGATTTCCTTTGGAATAATGCTTTCAGCGTCGTAAAACTGGACCAGCACCTGGGAGAGAATAGTTCCGTCTTCCCCGTAAGGATCACTAAGAAAAAACGTGCGACTGCCATTGATCAAACCGTTTCTGATAAACAGAATGGCAACGGTTACAGCGGTGTCTTTTCTGGCAAAGCCGAATACATCCTGATCTTTATAGTGACTTGCAGAGATGACTTGTTTCTCAAGGGTTCTGGATAGAGCGGAAATCTGGTCTCTTATTGCCGCAGCCTTTTCAAAATCGAGTGTCTCGGAAGCGACCTGCATCTGATCTTTAAGAGTGCCGACAAGATCACGATTGCGCCCTTCCAGCAGCATAATAATTTTACCAACGTGTTCCATGTATAATTCCCGGTCAGCATTCCCGGCGCATGGAGCGAGGCATCTCCCAATCTGTCTGTTGAGGCAGGGCCTGTCTCTTTTTTTTAATTTACTTCCCTTGCAGTTACGCAAAGGAAATAAGGACGAAATAAGCCTCAGGGTTGACCACATGGCACCTGCGGAGGAGTACGGACCGAAGTAACGAGCCTTGTCACGGCTTTTCCTTCTGACCATAGAAACCCGTGGCCAATCTTCTTGAACGGTTACTTTAATATAGGGGTAATTTTTATCATCTCTGAGGATGATATTATACTTGGGTTTATGTTTCTTGATCAGCGAGGCTTCAAGAATGAGAGCCTCTTTCTCGGTATTGGTAATGATGGTATCTACTTTTCGGACCTTTTCCAGCATGACGGCAGTTTTATTATACTCGGCTCCAGAAAAATGGGCATAGGACGAAAGACGTTTAAACAAATCCTTAGCTTTGCCAACGTATACCACAGAGGATTTGGCGTCGAGCATCATGTAGACGCCGGGGGCATGGGGTGCTGAAGAAAGAGATGTTTCTGGAAACATAGGGCAAAATCAAGCAGAACTAAATATTAAGGAAAATGTGTATCGTCAACAACATATATCATCTTACACCTGTCGTCATCAGTCGATTATAAAAATTGATGGCGTCGTCTGAAATTTTCGGTTTTGACGAAACATATCAAAATTAATTCTGCAATTTACTTTTGTTATTTTCTTCGGTAGTATGTCTTCGCAGTTTTAAAATATCTACCAGGTGCCGCCGGATTTTGATCTGGGGTGAAAAGGGAATACGGTGAAATTCCGTGACGTTGGGCCAGCGCTGTAAGCGGGGACGACGACTGCTTTTAACCACTGTCCAGCTTGAAGGACGGGAAGGTGCAGTCCGAGAAAGATCCGCAAGTCAGAAGACCTGCCTGGGAGAAAAAGACTTTCTTGTCCGTAATAAGTCCGTGCAGCGGTGTAATCCGTGGCACGGGCTTTTTTTTTGCCCGCACGACAGGGATTAAAAAAATGGAGAATTAACGCGATGAAAACTCAGATTGAATTGGCAAGGGAAGGGGTCACTACCAGCCAAATGGAGCAGGTGGCAAAGGAAGAAAAAATTGCAGTGGAGGTGATCAGAAAAGGTGTGGCGGCAGGTCATATCGTTATCCCCTGCAATCCAAACAGACCAAATCAGAAGATATGCGGTATCGGTAAAGGTCTGCGGACCAAGGTCAATGCCTCAATCGGTACATCCTCAGATATCTCAGATGTGGCCCTGGAATTGCGCAAGGCAAAAATTGCCGAACAGGAACATGCCGATACCTTGATGGAACTGTCGACCGGCGGTGATCTTGATGCTATTCGTCGGGCAGTGCTTGATGGCTGTAATTTGCCGGTTGGTAACGTCCCGCTGTATCAGGCTTTTGCCGAGGCCAGCAGGAAATACCATAATCCAAATAAACTTGATCCGGAATACCTGTTCGAACTCATTGAGCGGCAGCTTGCCGATGGTTTGTCTTTTATGGCCATCCACTGTGGCATCAACCAATTTTCTGTGGAGAGATTACGCAAGCAGGGCTTTCGTTATGGTGGGCTGGTGTCAAAAGGTGGGACTTTTATGGTTTCGTGGATGGAATATCATAAGCGTGAAAATCCTCTGTATGAGCAGTTTGACCGGGTCTGTGCCCTGATGAAAAAGTATGATGCGGTACTGTCTCTTGGCAATGGTATTCGGGCCGGGGCGATCCATGACAGCCATGACAGGGCGCAGATGGCCGAGATGATCATTAACTGTGAGTTGGCTGAACTCGGTCGTGAGATGGGTTGCCAGATGATGGTTGAAGGACCCGGCCATGTTCCCCTTGATGAAATCGCCGGCAACATTATGCTTGAAAAGCGAATGAGTGGCGAGGCTCCGTACTATGTGTTGGGCCCGCTTCCTGCCGATTCCGGAGCAGGCTATGATCATATCACGGCAGCAATCGGAGCGGCCCAGTCAGCCTGGCATGGGGCGGATCTCATCTGTTACATCACCCCGGCGGAGCATTTGGCACTTCCTAATGAAGATGATGTGCGGGAGGGAGTCAGGGCAACGAGGCTTGCAGCACGGATCGGTGATATAGCCAAATATCCGGAAAGACGCGATCTGGAAAAACGGGTGGCCCTTGCCAGACGGGACAGTGATTTTGAAGAATATTTCAAGCTGTCCATGTTTCCGGAGAAGATGCGAGAAGTGCGCAACAGCAGAAAACCTGATAATGAAGCCACCTGCACCATGTGCGGTGATTTTTGCGCAATGGAGCGCGGGCATTCACTGTTCAAGGATGATATTGCCGGCGATAAATGCCGTCATCCTAAGCAGCCGGTGCCGGTTGAATGAAGGGCTGACCCCCGCCCAACAGCATTGCGGGATAAGAACCTTCACGAAAATCTTTTCTAAAAAACAAGATATAAGCGCAGATTTCGAAAGATTTTCTAAGGTACTAATATCCCAGTGCGGCTGAAAACAGTCTTTTAGTATATTCCTGCACAGGAGAGGTAAAAATTTCCTGTGCAGGTCCTGCCTCGACTATTCGGCCATGCTGCATGACTGCAACGTAATCGGCGAGGGCGCGGATAACCCTCAGATCATGGGATATGAACATGTAGGTCATCTGGTATTTTCTCTGTAAATCCAGCAGCAATTCGATGATCTGACCCTGGATGGTTACATCGAGGGCGGAAGTCGGTTCATCGAGAATAAGAAATTTTGGTTTTAACACAATGGCCCTGGCAATGGCGATTCGCTGGCGCTGCCCCCCCGAGAATTCATGGGGAAACCGAAAGGCCATTTCCTCTTCAAGCCCCACCTCACAAAGAGTATCCAGCACCCGCTCATACCGCTGCTCTGCGGTTGCTCTCGGGGTATGTATTTTCAATCCCTCTTCAATGATTTCATGGACGGTGAATCTGGGTGAGAGAGATGAAAACGGATCCTGAAAAATCACCTGCATATCACTTCGTAAAGGTCGCAGCCGACGATTTGTCCAGTGCTGGATATTTTGTCCTTCAAAAAATATATTACCGCTGCTGTGCACTAATTTTAAGATGGCCATGCCGAGTGTGGTTTTTCCTGAACCGGATTCTCCGACAATTCCGCATGTTGTCCCTTTGTGCAGGTTTAAACTGACATTGTCGACTGCCTGGAAAATCTTTTTTTTTCGTTTAAAGGGGTGTATCCAGCCACCATACGATTCAAACGTACAGTTGAGATTCTCTGTTTTGAGGAGTATGGGACCTGGCGGCGCACTCTCTTTAATTGTTTTGGGAATAGCTGACATCAGGCATCTGGTATATTCGTTGGATGGATTGTTGAATATTTCTTCTGTTGTACCATTTTCAACAATCCTGCCTTTTTGCATAATGTAAATCCTGTCCGCATTACTCCGCACCATGTCCAGATCGTGGGTGATAAGCAGTATCCCCATCCCGTATTCTTTCTGGATATCTTTAATGAGTTTGAGTATCTGGGCCTGGATGGTTACATCAAGTGCGGTGGTCGGTTCATCGGCAATCAACAGCGATGGATTACAGGCAAGCGCCATGGCTATCATTACTCTCTGTCGCTGGCCACCTGAAAGCTGGTGGGGGTATGAGCTCAGTCGACGGGCAGGATCGTCGATTCCGGTCCGGGTCAGGAGCCGGATGGCCTCTTGTTCCGCTTCATTTTTCCCCATTTGTCTATGCAGCTTGAGGGGTTCCAGCAGCTGGTTACCGATGGTGTAGACCGGGTTGAGTGAGGTCATCGGCTCCTGGAAGATCATAGCGATCCTGTTGCCTCGTATTCTCCTGAGTTCTTCGGGGGAGAGGGTGAAGATATTCTGGTCTTGAAATCGAATTTCGCCCTGCCGGGAGATATTGCAGCTGTCTTCAAGGAGACGGAGGATAGAAAGAGCAGTGATCGATTTGCCGGAACCTGACTCCCCGACGAGAGCAACGGTTTGTCCTTTGGCAAGTGTCAGGGATACATCAAAGAGTACCTGGTTTCTGACAAGCTGGTTATCTTCACCATAACTGTTGAACCAGAGGCTGAGGCGGTCTATTTCGAGGAACATAGTTATTTAATAACGAATTTCAAAATTGGTATATTGTTCCTCTGATGGTACTTCACTGGTGCGGATATTGAGGACCTTTGAAGCTGGCGATCCCTGCCGGAGCCAATCGAGCATAGCCTGTACGTCACTCTCTGTTCCCCTGAAGATTGCTTCAACCGTTCCATCACGATTGTTGCGTACCCATCCGGCCAGGTTCAGCTGATGCGCCTGTCTGCGTGTATACTCTCTGAAACAGACACCTTGAACCCGTCCTTCCACTATTACATGAGTCGTTTTCATGGCATCACTCCCATGGAATCAAGAAAACTACTGCACTTTATTGTCGCGTAAGATACTGCCGATTTCGTTGTTGGCTATTTTATCCATTTCTTTAAAGGAGGTGGTCATACCTATATCATACAAGCCGTTTTCGTGAGCTTCGACCCTGACAACTGTGCCTATAAGCATTACCGGCAGCCCATCGCTTACCGGAACCTTTACCATGATTAATGCACCAAGAGATAAAGGTGTGTCATTTTCAAAAAGTATCCCGCCAACGCAGATATCCTTGCTCGTTCCGGCAAGGGCCTGGGAGTTTTTGAAATCGAGTTCTTTTGCCAGAATCGGTTGATGAATTTTTACTCTGAGGTAGCGTCTTTTTTCTTCCTTGAAATAGGAGATTCTATTTTTACCGGCACCTTTGGACAAATAAACTGCACTGTCTGCCATTTTCAGCAATTGTTCCGGATCCTTCGAATTGAATGGAAATGAAGCAATGCCACCACTGATAGTTAATTGAATGCACTGATCCTGATAAGAGATTTTTAGTTTTTCAATTGCCTGGCGAAGTCTTTCTGCAAAAATAAAACCGCTGACATTGTCTGTGTGCGTCAGAAGCAGGACGAACTCCTCACCGCCATAACGAGCAGCCACATCGCTGTCACGTTTTTGCTGGTTGATGATTTCTCCCACCTTTCTTAAGGCTTCATCTCCCGCCAGATGACCATAGCTGTCATTAATCTCCTTGAAGTTGTCAATATCTATAAAAAGAACGGTAAAGTCGTCTTTGTATCTTTTAGCCAGAGCAATTTGCTGACGATATGTTTGATCAAAATATGGGCGATTAAAAAGTCCGGTCAGTTTATCGTGAATGGTTTCACGAATGACATTTTCATAAAAACTGGATTCGATCAAGCGCGGGTGGTCAAGAAATTTGGTGGATGTTTGCAGATAGTCACTGAGGGCTGTGGTAATGTCAATGTTTCTTTCAAGCAGTCGCATCATTTTAAGGCGATGCTCCATTGCTTTATTCCAGTGTTTTTCGCTTTTTTCCGGAGGGATATCGATCCCGGCGAGAAGTTTAAAAAGAGCAGCATATACAGCGGGTCCTTTCGAAAAACGTAGTTCATTCACCTTTTTCGTAAATGATTCATAGCTGTTTGTTTCCAGGATATAACTGAGAATTGTGGTCTTAAGATCCTGATCCATATCCCCTCGCTAAAATTACATTGAAAGTTTATTTATAAAGTATAACAGGTCGCAGGATAACGCATTGTTGTGACATGTTACAATGCAAATATCGATCAGGAAATTATTTGTGAGGCAGCAGGAGGATCATCTTCGTCGCCACATGGGAAATCCATTGCCTTTAGAGCAGGATACGGTAAACTGTCCCCGGTTTTTGATGATACCCCAGTATGATTGAGGCTGCCTTGTCTCACTATAGATGAAGGCGCGGGTTTACCATTTGTCATAATGTACCTCTGTGTTCCAAGGCTTCCCCGGTTGTGGATCAGGTGGTTTGTGGTGCACGATGTCTACGTTGATATTGACCGGAATGACCGTTTCTTAATGATCATTTTCAACCTTTAAAGATGAAGTAAGGAGTTGTTTACATGGCTGATTTTACCTACCAGGAACCTTTTCCGCAGGAAAAGGATGAAACAAAATACCGGAAAATTGAAGGTTCTGAGACCTTTGTGAGTACTGATTTATTCGACGACCAGGAAATCCTGAAAGTTGACCCGGAAGGGCTGACAAAGCTTGCCCAGGCCGCAATGAAAAATGTCTCTTTCATGTTGCGGTCAGCGCATAACGATCAAGTCGCCAAAATTCTTGATGATCCCGAATCTTCAGCAAATGAAAAAGGCGTAGCACTGGCCTTTTTGAAAAATGCGGAGGTCGCTTCTAAATTCGAATTGCCATTATGTCAGGATACCGGGACTGCCATCATAATGGGCAAAAAAGGCGAGAATGTCCGGACCGGAGCCAATGACGCCGAAGCGCTTTCCAAAGGTGTCTTCAAAACCTATACCGATGAAAACCTGCGCTATTCCCAGACGGTTGCCCTCGATATGTACAAGGAAAAAAATACCGGAACAAACCTGCCGGCACAGATCGATCTGTATGCCACTCCCGGTTCAGAATATAAATTTCTATTCATCGCCAAAGGGGGAGGGAGTGCCAATAAAACCTATCTCTTCCAGGAAACTAAAGCACTTCTCAATCCTAAAACGCTCGAAGCTTTTTTAGTCGAGAAAATGAAGACTCTCGGCACCGCAGCCTGTCCTCCCTACCATTTAGCCTTTGCCATAGGTGGAACAAGTGCTGAAGCCAATCTGAAAACCGTTAAGCTGGCATCCGCCAAATATTATGATAAACTGCCCACTTCCGGTAACGACCATGGCCGCGCGTTTCGGGATGTCGAATTAGAAGAGAAACTGCAGAAGGCCGCGCAAAATCTCGGGATTGGCGCGCAGTTTGGCGGCAAGTATTTCACCCACGATATTCGTATCATCCGTTTGCCTCGGCATGGTGCTTCCTGCCCTGTGGGCATGGGTGTTTCCTGCTCGGCTGATCGAAACATGAAGGCGAAAATAAATAAAGAAGGTCTCTGGCTGGAAGAACTTGGATGCGGATCCGGGTCGTTTGATTCCTGAAAAATACCGGGCCAAGCATGACCATGGAGTGAAGCTTGATCTCAACCGACCGATGAAAGAGGTGCTGGCGGAATTAACCAAACATCCGGTTGGGACTTCGCTGCAGCTGACGGGCACCATAGTCGTAGGCCGCGATATCGCTCACGCTAAATTCAAGGAAATTCTCGATAGCGGAGCTTCTCTGCCAGAGTACTTGAAAAAGCATCCGATCTATTATGCCGGTCCCGCTAAAACTCCCCAAGGCAAACCATCCGGATCTTTTGGCCCAACCACTGCAGGTCGTATGGACAGTTATGTTGATTTACTCCAGTCACATGGTGGTTCAATGGTGATGATTGCCAAAGGTAACAGATCAAAGCAGGTCACTGATGCCTGTAAGAAACATGGCGGATTCTATCTCGGGTCAATTGGTGGACCTGCCGCGATTCTTGCCGAGGAAAACATCAAAAAAGTGGAATGTATTGACTATCCTGAGCTTGGCATGGAAGCGGTATGGCAGATTGAAGTTGTAGACTTCCCGGCTTTCATCCTCGTTGATGACAAAGGAAATGATTTCTTCAGCAGCCTCATGTAGATATAACAGCAGAGTATAATGGATATTTTCAGGGCAGCCCCGTTTATGTTGGGCTGCCCTGATTTTTCTGTTCAGAGTGCACCCTTGTCTAAAAACAGTACTTCAATATTACTTCAGGAATTATGGATATTTCGATAAAGAAAAGATGCGCATGGTGTGGTTCGGATCCACTCTACACAACTTACCATGATGAAGATTGGGGTGTTCCCGTCCATGATGATCGTAAGCTCTTTGAAATGCTCATTCTGGAGGGGGCACAGGCGGGATTGAGTTGGCTCACCATCCTTAAGAAAAGACAGAACTACCTGAAGGCTTTCGATAATTTTGATCCCGAGAAAGTGGCAAACTATTCCCAGCTGGATCTTGATCGGTTGCTGGCTGATCCTGGTATTGTCCGCAATCGTCTCAAGCTTGAGTCCGCAATTAAAAACGCGCGGGGCGTTCTGACCATTATTGAGGAGTTCGGCACGCTGGATTCTTTTCTTTGGCGCTATGTCGATGGAAGTCCCCGGCAGAACGCCTGGAAATCGATAGCAGAGCTGCCGGCACGGACAAAAATATCTGATTTGATGAGCAAGGATTTGAAACGTCGTGGATTTAATTTTGTCGGACCAACTATCTGCTACGCGCTCATGCAGTCAATCGGTATGGTAAACGACCATACGATTGACTGCTTTCGCCACGGGCAGGTGGGGCAGATTGTTTAACAATCAGTACTGCCGGCGGATCACCCTCCTCCGATAACGGGAAAAATGGCGAGTACATCATTTTCGGTGGGCTCAATATCGAAGTCTGTATGACGGGAATTCATCATCAATACTCCCACGTCCTCACGGTCGATTCCGAGTGAGTCGACAATATCTCCAACTGTTGTGCCTTCATCGATATCTCTTTGTTCAATTTTGAAACGGTTGTCTCGAAAGTAGGCGAAGAGTTTTACTGTTATCTTCATTTATGTATTTGTCCTGGTATGGCTTTTTTTTGGGAATAAAGCTTCTGTGAGGGTAGAAAGATATAGATGGAATGAAATATTACAAGGCACTTATCCCCGCACGGTAACGGGAATAGGTGCCTTTACTAAATAATCCCCGCACAGCATGGGGATAAGTGCCTTGGATGTTACTTTAAGTTTTTAATTTCATACACTCCAGTGAGTATAGAATAGAGTGACGTGAATTCTTTTATAAGTCACTAATCCCCGCACAGCACGGGGATAAGTTCCTTCACGAAATATTTTTCTTGTAAAAAGAACAAGAAAAATATTTCTAAGTCACTAAAAATTCCAAAAAGTATCAATTTCCTCACCGGTAAAATCGAAAACGACATTGTGCGGCGGCAGTTTCTCGTTGTAGAAAAACTCAGGCAACCTGTCGTCAACCGAGGTAAAACCTGCGGCAGTGTTAAACGCCCTCTCTGTCTTGAGGATATATTTGCCGAGATTGACAACGTCGTCTCCGGTAAGTGAAATGTCGAAACGGGCATTTATAAGGTCTATGAGCGCAGGCAGACATTCTTTGTTGTCAAGAGCTGCAAACGCAATAAACAGGCACATGCCGGTCGAGTCGATTGCTGCTGTAGCAATCTGCAGGTTTCTGGACAGCTCTACCTGACCATCTTTAGTCAGCGGATCGACCTTCCCTCCAACATTGAGGATATTGGTGGCGATGGTATAGCCCATGGTGTGATCAGCACCCTGGGTCGAGGTGGCATAGGTGATACCCATTCCTTTGATGGCCCGGGGATCGTAGGCCGGAATACCCTGATTTTTAACAACCGGAACTCGCGTAACACCATAAGCACGGCCAACCGACCCTGCGCCATTACCGATGATTCGACCCAAGCCGGTTCCTTTGGTGACCTCTTCCTTTAATATTCGGCAGATACCTACGCCATCGCCAAAGGGAAGAACGCCCGCTTCCATGGCAACTCCCATGGCAACAGATGTTTCAATGGAATCGATACCGATATCGTCCATAATCCTGTCAGCTTCGGCAATCCGATCGAGATCGTCGACGCAGCAGTCAGCACCCATTGCCCAGATTGATTCATACTCGAATCCGGAAGTCACCTTTTTGCCATTCTCGTCATTGTAGACCTGGGAGCATTGGATAACGCAGCCGGGATGGCAGTTATGTTTGACCTTGCCGCCACGTTGGGCAATGAGGTCGTGCATGGTCTCGCCGGAAATAGCCTCATGACCTTCGAACTGTCCCTGGGTAAAGTTTCTGGTTGGCAGTCCACCGGATTCATTAATAATGTTTACCAGAACATTTGTACCGAACTGGCCAAGAGCCTGGCTTACCGGATGATCGACGAGTGCTTTGGCGAAGGCTCTGTTCGCTTCTTTAAATTTATCCGGATTTGCGATAACCACCTTGCCGTCTTTGGGATCAATGGAGATGAATTTAATTTTTTTCGATCCCATAACTGCTCCGAGACCACCACGACCATTGGAGCGCAAGCCTCCGTCCGGATCTTTGATAGAGATATTGGCGCCAGTCATTTTCATCTCACCCGCCTGACCGATGGTTATTATCCCTGGTTTGCCATCAAGACGTTTAGACAGAGTTTCAATAACTTCGAAATTTCCTTTACCTATCAGCTCGCTTTCTTCGTTGATCGTTACTCCGTCCGGAGTCAAGGCCAGGCTATACCATTTTTCCTCTTTGGGAAGCCCTTCGATGATCAGCGCCTTGCAACCGGCACGCGCCAGAAGAGCGGCTGCCGTACCACCGGCATTGGACTCTTTTATGGTCCCGGTGAGCGGGCTTTTGGCGCCGATAGAAAGACGGCCGGAGTTAGCGGCGATTGTTCCGGAAAGCAGACCGGGTGCTAAAACCAGCTTATTGTTAGCTCCCAGAGGATGGCAGGTAGGTGTAACTTCTGCTGCCACAATAGTCGATGTAAGGCCACGGCCACCATGACCAGCCCAGGCGGCAGGAACATCTTCGATGGATGTGGTAAGATCTGTCATGTTTACACGAAAAATCTTGTCAGCCATAGTAATCTCCTTTGTTATTGTTAATGGTTATACGTTCAGGCATCTGTTATTGCTCATACATAACCTTGCCGCAATCCCTCAGGTTGTAACCGCCAAGAGCAATGATTGCATCATGGAAGGTGTTGTTGGTTCGAATCAGTTCAAGAACGGAGGCAATTTTGCTGTCCGCTAAATGTTGTCTGGGTACAATGAGGTCGTAACGCTCCTCGGCGACAGGGACGAAATCAAGCATGAGGGCATTGGCAGCGGCCCTGATGCCAAGTCCTGCATCAACACTGCCATTGGCAACAGCCGCAGCGACGCTCATGTGGGTATACTCTTCATGGTCATATCCGACGATCTCGGAGGAATCAATTCCTTCGTCCTGTAAAACCTTGTCTGTCAGAAGCCGGGTCCCGGCACCATTCTGCCTGTTGATAAAAATATGTTTTTCTCTGGCAATGTCTCTGAATCCTTTGACGTTTTTAGGATTTCCTTTTGCCACAATAAGCCCCTGTTCCCGATAACAGAGATTGATCAATTGCAGGGGAATGTTTTTCAGGAACCGCAATATGAAACTTATATTATACTCACCGGTCTCTTCATCAAGGAGATGGCTGCCGGCAAGGTGGGCCTCGCCACGTTTTATTGCCATTATTCCGCCCATTGAGCCAACATGAGCCGATGAAATTCGTACAATGGGCCGTTGCTTATGCAGATGGTTAGCAAGTAAGTCAAGGATGTTATCATGACTGCCTATGCAGACGAGGGTAGAATCAACTTCAGTCTGTGGCCGCAGCAATTCAATTTGCACCTTCTCGCCGGCACCAATCCCTTCTTTTCCGGAGGGAACGTTGAGAAGTCCATCGGCGCGAACAAGAGACATCACCGCCCCCGCGCCTTTGCCGGAGGGGGTAGCCATCAGGTTGTCGCCGACCCGTCCGAGAGTAATTCGAACGAATTGATCAACGCCCATCGCCGAATGTAATGGTCTGGAGAGGGTAGCCTCGACATAATGGGACTCCGGCTGTCCCTGACCAAGAAAAGCAGAGATCATTTCCCGGACAAAAATACGCATGGTTAAAAGGGCCGACACCGGATAACCAGGCAGGCCTATCACCGGTGTATCACCGATCATGGCGAGGATCACCGGTTTTCCGGGTTTAATGGCAACCCCATGAACTATTATTTTTCCAATTTCAGCAAGCACCTTGGCACTGTAATCCTTGGTACCGGCAGAGGCCCCGGCGTTCAGAATAACGAGATCGTTTTCGTCTGCGGCTGCAATGAGAGCCCTTTTTAACAGTTCAGGGTTGTCGACAACAGGCAGGCCGCGGCTGGCGTCAGCCCCCCATTCGTTAAGATATCCAGCCAGAATACGGGAGTTGAATTCAATGATTTGTCCGGGTTTTGGCTGCTGGTTGGGTTGGATCAGCTCACTGCCGGTAGGGATGACATGTGCCCGCGGCTGCCGTTGTACCTTGACCTCCGTCACCCCGGTTGCAAGCATTGCCCCCTGGTCGATGGCTCTGATCCTGTGTCCTTCGGGGAGGATCAGCTCGGTTGCCACGATATCTTCCCCGATGGTCCGAACGTGCTGCCAGGGGGTAGCCGGCATGTGCAGTTCAACTTCGTTTTCGCTCAGATAGTGTACATCTTCTATCATGACTACGGCATTAAAGCCTTCGGGGATGGCGTTGCCTGTGTTGACAGGAATAAATTTGCCTTCGCCCAGGCGAAGCGGACTGGCCTCGCTGGCCCTGCTGAGATCATTAAAATGCACAGCAATGCCGTCCATGGCCGCTGCATTATATGATGGTGACGATCTCATGGCGAAAACCGGTTCGGCCGTAATCTTACCAAGGCTGTCATCCACCTCGATGGTTTCCAGCGGATCCCTGGAATAAAAACCATGCTGTTCAAGAGCTGCGCGCCAGAGCTCTTTTGCTTCAGAGAGTGGTTTGTTGCTTAAATAAACGTTTCGCTTGCTCATTGGAAGAGATATACCTTTATAACTGAATTTTCCGTTACCCCCTGGCTGTCTTCATCGATAAGAAAATAACCGTCAGAGCGGGAAAGAGTTGATATTGATCCGGATTTGCCAAGAACAGGTGCAGCAATCCAATTTTTGTCGTCTTTAATAACTTTAACCCGTATAACGTCACGCCTCCCCGGGGCGGAATTGATATTGCGGGATAAGGTAGCCATAATGTATGGAGCAGGAAGCATGGGGTTGTTGCGTCTGCCCGAGAGTTGATGAATTGCAGGTTTCACAAAAAAATCAAAACAGACCAACGCAGAGACCGGATGACCGGGCAGTCCGAAAATCGGGGTTGCACCGCTCTGGCCGATTAAAACTGGTTTTCCAGGTTTCAAGGTAACACCATGCACCAGAATGCCGGGAGGACCGAGCGCCTCGACGACCTGTTCACCAAGGTCCCGCACTCCGACAGAACTTCCCCCGGAAAAGAGAACAATATCATTTTCTTTGACGGCTTTTTTTATTGCGGGCAGGAAAATTTCCATCCTGTCTGACACAATGCCATAATCGCAGAAAACACCACCGGCACGCCGAATCATCCCGGCCAGTGCAATGGTGTTAATATTGCGTATCTGCCCTGGCTTTGGGATTTCGGTATGGGCGATAATCTCGTCACCAGTGGAGAGGATGCCGACCCTCACCTTTTCAGTTACCTTCACTTCGGCAATGCCAAGCCCGGCAAGCAACCCAATATCCTGTGGCCGGAGCAGATGGCCTTCAGCCAGGGCCTGTTTACCTTTGGCGATGTCTTCACCTTTCTGGATAAGGTTTGTGCCGGAGCCTACCCCTTTGATGATCTCAATCATCGTCTCGTCGACGGGTACACTATGCTCCAGCATTACCACGCTGTCAGCACCTGCGGGGAGAAGTCCACCGGTGGGAATCTTAAAACAGCAGCCTTTTTTAACCTCACCAGCCGGCGCTGTACCCATCTGCACTTCACCGCTGATGTTCAGATAGCAGGGCATGGACTCACTCGCCCCAAAGGTGTCTGCTGCCCGCACGGCATAACCATCCATTGTTGATCTCGCCTGTGCGGGGAGATCTTCCGGGGAGATGACAGCTTCGGCCAGTACCCGATCGAAGGTTTCAGACAGGGGAAGGAGACGGGTTGCGGTCCGTACGCCTTCCAGATGCCTCAGGAGGATGTGCAGTGCTTCGTCTACAGGAAGTAATCCTTTTCGACCAAGCATGTCTTTTGTCTGCTGTAATTCAACCATTGATGTCGATAATGTTGAGATTCACCTTTGCTGATTTGGAGAGAACATGAAGCAATTCCAGGTAATCTATCTCTTTCTCTCTTAGTTGTATTGTAATTATTTGGTTGGTGAGATGGGGCCTTTTTCTAAGAAAAGTTGCTAAAAGGTCCGCTCTCATACAGAAACCTGTTTTGAGCAACTCTTCCCCGCGATCTCGTGCTATACTGTTAAATAATTTCAGAGTGACTGAAATCGATTCCTGTTGAACCTCTCCGGATGATAAAATTTTCGTTTCAGTTCGCAAGGCAGCATGAAAACTGTTTTTGCGAAAAATCGCTCCGGCAAGACCCGGCATTGCAGCAGAAAGAGCCAGAACGGGATGAGGCCCCGTAAGTGTCAGTGAAAGATCGTCAACGGCCGTTCCGTTGAGGAAAATAGTCTGGACTGTATCTGACAGGTATTCAGCGGTAAATCCTGGAAATTTATTTAAAAATTTGGCAAGCGTCACACCATATGTCGTCTTTATCTCTATGCCTGACTGTAAAACAGTGGTAAATAAGGGCAAAGCATCGGAGGTGACTGTCAGGCGAAGACTGGGCAAAGACAGTTGATCTTCCATATAATAGGGTTACATTGAATAAGGTTACATTGAAGTTGGTTTCGGGTGAAGTCGGCAACGTCACACTCTATGGCAAAAGCGTTTCTCGTACACTGTTGACTATAACAAGTTTTCAAACTCTTGAGATAAAAAAAGTGCTGTCTTGAAACATATACTTCCTTAAAAGGATTAAAAATGACAACGAAAGCATTATCGCCTCTGGCCGGTTATAAGAATTTTACTGGTCCGGTGGTAACTATTATAATGGATGGCGTGGGGTTAGGTTCAGAAGATGAAAGTGATGGGGTGTATGTTGCTTATACCCCCGTTCTGGACGATCTTTTCACGGGACCTCTGATGACGAAACTGAAAGCTCACGGGACGGCGGTTGGGTTGCCGTCCGATGGAGACATGGGCAACTCTGAAGTTGGCCACAACGCCCTTGGAGCGGGAAGGGTATTTTCCCAGGGTGCAAAACTGGTCAACGAAGCTATTAATTCGGGTGCTGTTTTTGATGGAGACGCCTGGCAGGAATTAAAAAAAACAGCACTTTCAGGAGGTACCGTTCATTTCATCGGACTCCTTTCCGATGGTAATGTCCATAGTCACATAGACCAGTTATATGCCTTGCTTGACCGATGTGTTGAAGACGGATTCAGTAAAGTCAGGGTACACACCCTGCTTGATGGTCGTGACGTTGAGCAGAAAAGCGCACTGAAATACCTGTTGCCTCTCGAGGAAAAACTGGCAGCGCTCTCCCAAAATGGCCGTGACTATCGTATAGCCTCGGGAGGCGGGCGGATGTTGACGACCATGGACAGGTACGGTGCTGACTGGCAGGTGGTTGAAAGAGGTTGGAAAACTCATGTCCTTGGAATTGGGCGGAACTTTTCAAGTGCATCTGAAGCGATAAAAACATATTACCAGGAAGATCCGGAAATAACTGATCAATATATTGACAATTTTGTGATTGCTGACGATAAAGGGCCGATCGGTACCATTGAAGACGGAGATGGCGTGGTATTTTTTAATTTCCGCGGCGATCGGGCGATTGAAATATCCAGGGCTTTCGAAGAATCGGATTTTAAGGAGTTTGACAGGGTACGGCTGCCGAAGGTATTTTATGCAGGAATGATGCAGTATGATGGTGATGCCTTGATTCCCAAAAAATATCTCGTTGAGCCTCCGGCCATTGATGGGACTCTTTCCGAGTATCTTTGTGCAAATAAGATCACCTCCTATGCAATTTCCGAAACCCAGAAATTTGGCCATGTGACGTATTTCTGGAATGGAAACAGATCCGGATACATAGATGAAAGTGTGGAAAAATATGAAGAAATCACTTCCGATAAAATAGCATTTGACCTTAAGCCATGGATGAAAGCAGGAGAAGTTACCGACAAAGTTGTTGAAGCGATAGAGAGTAGTCGATATAAGTTCATCCGCCTTAATTATCCCAACGGGGATATGGTTGGACATACCGGGATGGTGCCTGCTATCAGAATCGCCGTTGAAACAGTTGATCTTTGCCTGAAAAGGATATTGAGGGCGTTAAAAAAAGCTGGCGGCATCGCGGTCATCACTGCCGACCATGGCAATGCCGACTGCATGTGGACGGAGAAAAATGGCAAGATCAGCCCCATGGTTGCCCATACTTTGAACCCGGTTCCCTTTATTATCAAAGATTACAGTGGTGCCAACAAGTTTGAGTTGTCTCAGGTAGAAAGCCCTGGACTTTCAAACGTTGCGGCAACCCTTTGCACACTTTTGGGTTTTGTTTCTCCGGAAGGGTATGACCCTTCCCTGGTGAAATTGGTTAATTAATTTTCAGTACAGGTAGCTATGACGGAAAGAATAAGTAAATCTGCACAAAAGAGACGTTTCAAGGATGATGAAAGCGCAGCTGCGGAACTGGCCCTGCTCTCGGACAAGGATCTGAAAAAACTGGTCATTGATCAGACTGTCAAGGATGAGATTATCCGCTGCAGGGGCCAGAAAGGCGGGGCATTGAAGAGACAGATCAAACATCTGGCCAAGGTTATGCGTGCCTATTCGGTCGAGGACATCTTTGACTTTCTCGCCGATCGAAAAGGTTCCAAAGCGAAAGAAAATAAGTTGCATCGCGAAGTGGAGAGGTTGCGTGATGTCATTATCAATGAGGCTATTGAAGATCAGCAGACTTGCCTTCAGGCGGGAATAATCTGGGAGCCGAATTGGCAGGGAGATGAAATCGATTCTTTTGTGCAACACTATCCGGTGGATGAAGGTGACCTGCGCAGGACCGTATTTCAGTATGTCAAAACCAGGCTTCATAACCATAACCGTGAGGTTTTTCGAATTATCAAGGCAGCGGTCGATAAGGAAGAAATGTTAAAAAGAAGGGATTGATCCTCATTTCACCTTAGAAATTGGAGTAAAGGATGTCAATACGTGCATTGGCTCTTGAGTTATACAAAGCCAAACTAAAAGTGGATTCGTTGCAAAAAGAACATGACAGTGCGACGCAGGCTGATAAACCAGCTTTGGCTCAGGAACTGAAAGAGGTTCGGAAAGAATTTGAAATGTTACGGCGGATGCTCGACGGCGAAAAGGAATCAGGCGGTTTTCGCAAACGATTTAGTGGATTTGGAAATTCAAAAAAATAGAAATGAAAGATATTTTTGCCAAACGGATGCAGGGGGTACCAATTCCTGCTGAATGGCGAGAGCACTGGAAACATTCAGCAACTATTTCTAACTCCTGTTTATCGGGAACTGATAGGGGCTGCATGTATTGTTTTATATTTCGTCGCTGTCTACATACGCATAAGCGCTGTGTTTATGAATTGATTCGAAACTTTCCACTCCGGCCGAGAACCAGGTAATGTTGGGATCGGCCAGGACCGCAACTGCAACTTTTCTGACCACGTCTTCAACAAACATAGGATTGTTAAAAGCTTTCTCCGTCACGAATTTTTCATCCGGCCGTTTGAGCAGCGCGTACAATTCACAGGAAGCCGACCTCTCTATCAGAGATATTAAATCTTCTACCCAGACGAAGTTTTTGAATTTGACATTGAGCGTGACTTCTGCACGCTGGTTGTGAGCGCCTCCGCTACTGATTTCTTTTGAGCAGGGGCAAAGAGTGGTTACCGGGACGCTGACGGAGAGAATGAACCCTTCATCATCACCAATGCCGCCTGAAAAACTGCAGGCGTACTCCATGAGACTGTGGGTTTTACTTACCGGTGCTTTTTTGTCTATGAAATAGGGGAAGGTCATGTCCAGTCGGACGCTTTTTGCCTGCAAATCCTTCTGAAGTCTTGTCAAAATAGATGAAAAACTGGTAACGGAAAGCTCCCCGAGGTATTCATTAAGCACAGAGGTAAATGTTTCGACACAGTTATCCTGGTGACTTTCGGAAAGCCTTGCCCTCATGGAAATAGTGGCAATTGTGTTTTGCAGTTTTCCGGTTTTTTCCTTAACTCGGACCGGAGTTTTAAGACCTTTTAGACCAACTGTTTGTATGTGCATGGGCTTGCTCAAATAATCTTGCAGCGATGAAACTGTAGGAAAGTAAGACGTTCATGTAAAAAAAATTTATTAAGTGCCGTACAAAACCGGATTGCATTAAGACGATTGTTACTTACTCTTTTTGGCTCTCTTCGACAATACTCTTTTCGTTTACGGCCTCTGCAGGTCCCAAATTATCATGCTTTTCTGCTATAATCAGTGTATTCTACAGGTTTTCTCATCTGTAGTAATTGATAATGAGCGATAAGGGCGAATTGCCGATGGAAGCAAATAAAGAAGCCATCAGATTGGACAAGTGGTTGTGGGCAGCGCGTTTTTTTAAGACGCGATCAATGGCCACGACAGCTATAAACGGCGGAAGGGTGCATTTAAACGGCAACCGGGTAAAAGCTGCACGCAGTGTCTCTGTGGGAGACCAGTTGCGTATCACTATTGGTTTTATGGAGTTTAATGTTACGGTATTGGCTTTGGCAAAGTTCAGGCGACCTGCAAAAGAGGCAGGCCTCTTATATGTCGAGTCAGACGAGAGCATTAAAGCTCGGGAAGATCAACGGGAATTTCGGAGGATGGCTAATACAGGGTATGCCGGTCCCGTTAAAAAACCAAGCAAACGCGATCGACGAAAAATCAAATCTTTTACCAGAAATGATGAACAGGAGTAGTTATGAGTAAAATAGAAAGAGCATTAATCAGCCTGACCGACAAAGCAGGTATTGAGGGTTTTGCCAGGGAATTGGCAGCCTTGGGAATAGAGCTGCTTTCGACCGGCGGCACTGCCAAAAAACTGCGTGACGCAGGACTTTCGGTCTTGGATGTGTCAGAATTCACTGGTTTTCCGGAAATGCTTGATGGCCGGGTAAAAACCCTGCATCCCAAGGTGCATGGCGGTATTCTCAACCAGAGGGCAAACAGCGATCATCAACAGCAGTGCAATGCTCATGGCATAAAAAATATTGATCTCATTGCAGTGAATCTCTATGCTTTTGAAAAGACGGTCGCTGATCCACATTGCAGCCTGGCGGACGCTATTGAAAATATAGATATTGGCGGTCCTACCATGTTGCGTGCCGCTGCAAAAAATTTCCACGATGTGACGGTAATAGTCGATCCGGCAGACTATCCCCAGGTCGTGAAAGAGATTAAAGAGTATGGCAATACGACTCTCAAAACCCGTTTTAGACTGATGAGGAAAGTATTTGCCCTCACATCAGTCTACGATACGACAATTTCCAATTGGCTGGAAAAAGTCGATATTGATACCAATAGCTATTTCTCCGGAGAATAGACGATGCTGAAGATGGCGGTTTTATTATCGGGAAGCGGTCGTACCCTCGATAATTTTCATGAGCGAATCCAAAAAGGGAGACTGGCCGGAAAGATTCAGGTGGTCATCTCCAACGTGGCAGGCGTTCTTGGGTTGAGTAAAGCCAAGAAATACGGCTATCCCGCCTTTCATGCGGGCAGCAATGAACGGATTAACCAGCTTTTGAAAGAGTATGACATTGATATTGTCTGCCTCGCCGGCTATCTGAAACTCTATTCACCACCGCCTGAACTCGCCAGGGCTGTAATTAACATTCATCCATCCCTTATTCCCAGTTTTTGTGGCGATGGTTTTTATGGCCACCACGTACACGACGCAATCAAGAAAAGAGGCTGTACAGTCAGCGGCTGTACTGTGCATTTCGCCAATGAAAATTATGACGAAGGTCCTATTATCCTGCAGAAATGTGTTGAACTTTCCTATGATGATGATGCCGATGCCATTGCAGATAAGGTGTTTGCTGTCGAATGTGAGGCTTTTCCCGAGGCGATCAACAGGGTTGACGAGCGAGGAATTGAGTTTTTCTGGAAAAGAGTGGGGATGTGACTGTGAAAAAACGAATAATAATGTCATCTCTGGATATTAATCTGGCCATTCAGAGAATTGCCCTGCAGATTATTGAAAAAAATCATGGGGATGATGGTCTCGCAATAGTTGGTATTCACACCTGTGGTGTCTATGTGGCCCAAAGAATTCATGAATATATAGAACAGCAGACCGGGCAGACGGTGCATTTTGGTTCTCTTGATATCAACTTGTATCGCGATGACTGGAGCCTGATCAGTCAGAACCCTGTAGTGAGAACCACTGATATCCCCTTTGATGTCGACAATACCAACCTTGTCCTTGTCGATGATGTAATATTTACCGGGAGAACCATTCGAGCGGCAATGGATGCTATTATGGATTATGGACGTCCAACCACTATCCAGCTTGCAGCCCTGGTAGACAGAGGGGGGCGGGAGTTACCAATTCAGCCGGACTTCACAGGGATGCAGACCGCTATCCTTCAGGATGAGCGAATTACGGTTCTTATGGATGCAGACAGACCAAACTGTGAAGTGGTGATTGAAAGTTGATGGTAAACATGGAGCTGCTTGCACCTGTAGGAACTGTTGAAACCTTTGGCGCCGCGCTGGATGGTGGTGCCGATGCCGTTTACGTTGGCGCGCCTGGATTCAATGCTCGAAATCTGGCAAGGGATTTGCGTCTTGAAGAGATAGGGGCAATGATACGTCATTGCCACAGTTTGAACAAGAAACTCTATATTGCCGCCAACAGCCTGATCCTTGAAAGAGAACTTCCGCTGGTCATCGAAAACCTGGCCCTGTTGCAGGAGTTGGGACCGGATGCGCTCATTGTCCAGGATCTAGGTTTGATACGTTTGGTGAGAAGATATTTTCCGAACCTGAAACTGCACGGCTCGACGCTGATGACTGCTCATAATTCAGATGCGGTACATTTTCAGGCGGACCTGGGCTGCGAAAGGGTAGTTTTGGCGAGAGAACTCACCCTTAAGGAAATAGGGGCAATCGCTGCGAGAAGAGGGGACTGCGAGCTTGAGGTTTTTGTTCATGGTGCAATGTGTTTTTCCTATTCCGGTCTCTGTTTGTTTTCCTCGTATCTCGGTGGGAAAAGTGGCTTACGTGGGCGATGTGTTCAGCCTTGTCGCCGCGCTTACAGTTCCGGGGGAAAAGGTTCCGGCGGAAAGGGCGTAAATGCCGCTGCGAAAAAAGGCGATTCAGGCCGTTACCTTTTTTCCATGAATGATTTAACCGGTCTCGATGCCGTACCTTTTTTAAAGGAAGCAGGGATTTCTTCGCTGAAGATTGAGGGCCGATTGCGATCAGCTCACTATGTGCAATCCATTGTCGAAGCCTACAGGACAG
The DNA here is from genome assembly GCA_963709755.1 of uncultured delta proteobacterium. Classification (GTDB taxonomy): domain Bacteria; phylum Desulfobacterota; class Desulfobulbia; order Desulfobulbales; family Desulfocapsaceae; genus Desulforhopalus_A. The sequence goes on along the minus strand of CAVPXO010000001.1, from coordinate 25,802 downwards.
TACTTGATGCGGGGCCTGAAAACCAGGAGGATGCACTTTTAAAAGCCAGGGCTCTCGCCGAACAGGCGATGAGTCGAAAGACTTCCAGCGGCTATTTTTTCTCCCCTCAACCAGCTGAAGCCATATCCCCGCAGCATTCCGGCAATATGGGAATCCACCTTGGCCGCTTCACAGTGGCCCGAAAGACTGGTGATCAGCTTACCTGTAAATTTATTACAAAGGGTAACCTGGCGGTTGGAGACAGACTTCGTCTGCATGTAGAACCTTCCGGGGAAAGGACAGCCTTTCGACTGAAATCACTCTTCGTGCTCGGGGTGCAGGAAGAATGTGCAGTCGCCGGCAGCAAGGTCTCTATTGAGTTACCGGCCGGTTTTCAGATTGGCACCGTGGGACATGTGGAAGTATATAAAGTAGATGGTGGTTCCCGGCCGGGATCATTTCACGATGCCGTCCTCCAATCGGAAAAGATCGGCAGAGAGCTTGCCGGAAAGAAAACGCAACTTGCCACGACCATAGCTCGGATTGTGAGTCAGGTATGTAATACCGGTGCAACGGAGCAGCCTGAATTAAACAGAAACGGTGAGGTGAAACAGCCATACCGTCAGCGTCCTGTAGGGAAAAAAATACCGATGGACTGGTGGCTGAAGACCGATTCTCTTAAAATGGTGCTGGACGATAATTCATTTTCGCCGGATAGATATTTGCTCAGTTTTAATAAGCAAACGGTGAACCAGGCCGGAAAGATGAAAGGTGCTCTAGGCAGGAAAGCAAGGATGTTGACCTGGGCTCTCCCTCCTCTGATAATGGAAAATGACCTGCCTAAGGTTCAAAAACAGATTCAGCTTCTTCTGCGGTCTGGATTTCGAAGTTTTCAGCTTGGCCATCTCAGCCAAAAATTATTTTTTAAAGGTGAAAAGGCGCACCTTTTTACAGACTACACCGCTAATTTGCTTAACAGTCAGGCTGTGAGCCTGGTGAGTGAATTGGGGATTCAGGCGGCACAGGTGGGCATTGAGATGGATCGTGTATCATTACAGGAACTGTTTAGGGGTTGCAGGGCGGGTGCGACAGTGGGCAGGTCGGGTCAGAAAACGGGAAGCATGCCGGTGGGGCTGATGGTGTATGGTGCTCCCGCTCTGTATACCTCCAGGCTTGCCCCGGATCATTTCCAATTTGACAGGCAGATCCTCAGCCCCAGAAACGAGCCGTACGTTATCAGGAAGAAGGAAGGATTCACCCAGACTTTTCCGGAGAAACCCTTTTCACTTTTACCCTATCTTGATGAATTGAAAGAAATGGGGGTGAGATATATCGTCGTCGACATTTCCGGTGGTACCAATTCCAAAAGGGAACTTCAGGAACTACAGGATCGATTGTACAAAACCGGTCGTTACAGCAAGCTCTCAACTTTCAATTATGCAGGCAAACTGGAATAAATGTCCGCGAGAAGAGAGAGGGTAACTCAGTTTATCTTCTGGTTTCTCCCCTCGTCCAGGCGGCGCATTCCCTCCATAAGTAATTTCATGAAAAAGCCGATCTCCGGGGTGCTGAAATCTTCCGGAGCGATGCCGGGTGTAAAACGGAAGCGGCCGGAATTTTCCTTGAGTATCTGATAAAATGCCATATCGCCAACATAATCGTCGTATTTGGCTTTGATAAGTGCACCCTGTCGAAAAGAAAATCGGGCAGTGCCTTTGCTGAGATCGGATATTGTCAGGATTCCAGTCTTGCTGTTCATGTTTAAAGTCTGGAACAGAGCTTCTGCCGGGATTTCCGAGAGATTGCCAATTATTCCCGAAGTGAGATCTTCTGCACGGATTTTGTTGGACTTGTTAAGCCTCTCCGCCATAAGCCGGGAAAAATAGAGCTGGATAGCAGGATATATATCTAAGATTTTATGAAAATTAGGTTGGTCAACATATAGAATTGAACTCGGTTCTTTTACCTGGATGGTTGCGTTGACTATATCATTACAGATAAGACTCATCTCACCAAATACTTCTCCTGTTTCAAGAGATGAGATGATAATACCTGCACTGTTTAACACGTTGACGCTTCCTGATACAATAATATAGAATCTGCCGCCCGGATCGCCTTTTTTAATGACAATATCTCCGGTCTTATATTTATTGAGCCGGAAAAAACTGACAACTGCATCGAGATTTTTTTGATCGATATTCTTGAAAAATGGAAAACTGCTCAGTAGATGCATTATTGAGCCAAGTTCATCGGAGAGAGTGTCCAGACCGATCCTTTGCAGATTTTTCTCCTTGCTGTGTTCAAGTCTCACAGAACCTGTACAGCCACTGCAACCGATCAGGCATACTGGGATTTTGTCGCCTCTTTCATACTGCATAACCAGTCTGGACAGATCGCCGTTCAGTATTTTGCAAATTTTTTTTCCAATGGGATAGGTAAGGATCGATGTAGTGATGAAACTGTTCTCTGCGTCATTTGCCAATGGGATGGCAATCCCGGAGAGGGTAAAACAATCACCATAAGCATACAGGGGACAGCTGTGATTTTCTACAATCCTGAACAATATTTTAGGAAAACCCATGCTGCGGCCTTAACTGGAAATGTTTTGTCTGGTAAAGCCAGACCAAATGACTATCTTTGAGACTAAAGCATATCTCATGATCAGGGCATGTGTCAAACGTACTCAAAAGAACCTGCTAATAATTGACGATGATTAGCTGACGATATCTGTTGACTTTGCTGTTGGTTTGCATTATAAATTACTCCCTTCACAATATGGACTATTCAGGATCAGTACGCCTCTCAGCGAATACGGTCTCTGATGTATTGAAAATATAATCAACTCATCTAATCGAAGAGATACGATAATTACAGGAGGAATACCTAAGTGGCAAATCACAAATCCGCTGAAAAGAGAAACCGTCAAGCTCAGGCTGCTCGTTTGCGTAACCAGATCAACAAAACAAAAATGAAGTCTTCCATCAAAAAGCTTGATATTGCTGTCGTTGCAGGAGAAAACGATAGAGCAAAAGATGCTTTGAAGGAAGCAACTTCGGTTATCGCCAAGACAGCCAGCAAGGGAACCATTCACAAGAAAAATGCATCCCGTAAGATTTCTCGTCTGGCCAAGCGTGTAAACAAGATGAACAGCGCTGCGTGATCTCTTTGTGACCGTTCATTGAGGCGGTTGGCAAAAGGTTGAAAAGAGCCATGAAATCGTATGATTTCATGGCTCTTTTTTTTTATTTAATCTGCCAGCAAGAGGCTGGACAAGACAGGCTGGCAACTGGTATGTTGCACTTCATGCAAATCAGCTTGACTTCAGACAAACTTCACCATACCTACGAGAATGTTTTTACCGGATAGACAGCGATTTAAATCTGATATGCCAAACGCCCGGCTGATCCCGGTGTGCAGGGAGATAGTAGCGGATCTGGATACACCGTTAACTCTTTTTTCCAAAGTTGCCGAAGGAAACAGCCACGTTTTCCTCTTTGAGAGCATGGAAGGCGGTGAAAAGTGGGGCCGTTTCTCTTTTATCGGGTATGACCCTTTGGTAACATTTACCTCCTCGATGGATGCCATTACGTTGACTGAGGTAAAGCAAGGCATCCGAGAGAACCGAAGTTTCTCCTCCGATCCCCTGCTTGCTCTTAAATCCCTTATAGATGACCTCGATGCAGCTGAATACGACCATCTCCCCCGGTTTTGCGGAGGGGCGGTTGGTTATTTAGGATACGATATGGTCAGGTTTATGGAAGATCTTCCGGATAGCCGTCCAGCTATCGATTTTCCCGATTCCTCTTTTATGGTGCCGAAAATTGTATTGGTGCATGACAGTTTCAAGCAGACTGTGACCATCGTATGTTGGGTACAGGTGGACGATATTGATGGAGATGTCCTGTATGATAAGGCGATACAGTTGATTGATGAAGTGATAACAAAAATCAAGCGGCCTGTATCGGCAGAATTCTTTGAAGCAAGTCGTAACGGCAGCTCATTGTCTCACGAATTTTCATCAAACATGACCAGGGAACGCTTTGAATCCATGGTGGAAAAAGCCAAGGAGTATATCCGGGCAGGCGATATCATTCAAGTCGTGCTGTCCCAGCGGTTTCATAGCACAACCGATGTAGATCCAATGGTTTTATATAGGGCATTGAGGCATATTAATCCGAGCCCTTATCTGTTTTTCCTCCAGTTGGGAGATATTATCCAAATTGGTTCGTCTCCTGAGATTCTGGTCCGAAAAGAGGGCACAAATATTGAGTTGCGGCCTATAGCCGGAACGAGAAAGCGTGGTGCTACTCCGGAGGAGGACCTGGCTCTCGAACAGGAACTGCTTGCTGACCCGAAAGAGACTGCGGAACATCTGATGCTGGTCGACCTTGGCCGCAATGATGTCGGACGGGTTGCCAAAGGTGGACATGTCAAGGTTCAGGACCTGCTGGTCATCGAGCGGTATAGCCATGTTATGCATATTGTCTCTGGAGTGCACGGTGAGATTGCCGATGATAAAGATCAGTTCGATGTGATGGCTGCATGTTTCCCGGCCGGCACTGTCAGTGGGGCACCAAAAATCAGGGCCATGCAGATAATAGATGAACTTGAGCTGGAAAAACGAGGACCCTATGCCGGTGCTGTAGGATATTTTGGCTTTTCCGGTAATATGGATTTCTGTATTACCATCAGGACTTTTATTATGAAGGGTAGAGATTTATGGATTCAGGCCGGGGCAGGGATTGTGGCCGATTCCGTACCGGAGAAGGAGTTTGAGGAAACGGTCAGCAAATCGTTGGGTTTGCGCCGCGCTGTTGAACTTGCAGAGAAAGGATTTTAGAAAATGCTTGTTATAATAGATAATTACGATTCTTTCACTTACAACATTGTCCAGACTGTTGCAGCCAATGGACTGGAAGAAGGACGAGTCGAAGATATCAGGGTTTTTCGAAACGATAAGATAACAGTCCGTGAAATTGAAGATTTAAAGCCGGATCGTTTACTGATTTCGCCCGGGCCCTGCACCCCGAGGGAGGCTGGGATCTCTATTGAGGCTATAAAGTATTTTGCCGGAAAACTGCCAATCCTGGGTGTCTGCCTCGGTCATCAGGCGATCGGCGAAGCCTTCGGCGGGACAGTCGTCAGGGCAGGTCGGATAATGCACGGGAAGACCAGTCCCATGGAGCATGATGGCAAAGGAGTTTTTACCGGATTACCCAATCCCTTTGAGGGAATGCGATACCATTCTCTGGTTGTTCAGGAGAGCGATTTCCCAGATTGTCTCGAGGTAAGTTGCAGATCGGATAAAAAGGAATTGATGGGTCTGCGCCATAAGGAACTTTGTGTAGAAGGCGTACAGTTTCACCCGGAATCGATTATGACTCCTGCCGGTATAACCCTTTTGAAAAATTTTTTGTCAGCCGATTACCTCAACCTGTTACGATCTTAGGAGACTGTCTCGATTTTGTAAGAAATTGCTCTTCTCGGACAGCCTCCTGAAACAGGTACCCGGCAAATCAACACAGGAAATATCATGAATATTAAACAAGCAATCGGTCAAGTGGTTACTGGAAATAATCTGACAGAAACTGAAATGATTTCGGTTATGAACGATATCATGAGCGGCAATGCGACAGATGCCCAGATAGGTTCATTTATCACAGCCCTTCGAATGAAGGGTGAAACCATTGACGAAATCGTTGGTGCTGTCCGGGTAATGCGTGAGAAAGCAACATTTGTCGATTCCGGCATTAATACGGCCGGTGGTGAAGTCCTGATGGATATTGTCGGTACTGGTGGGGATGGTTCGGGGACCTTTAATGTCTCGACGACCACAGCCTTTGTCGTGGCAGCTGCAGGTATTCCTGTGGCCAAACACGGTAACAGGGCGGTTTCATCAAAATGTGGCAGTGCCGACGTCCTCGAGGCTCTTGGTGTTGACTTGAGCCTTCCTGCGAAGGTCGTAGCCACCTGTGTCCGGTCGTTGGGGATCGGTTTTCTTTTTGCACCCATGCTTCATGGGGCGATGAAATACGCGATCGGACCGCGTCGGGAAATAGGCATCCGCTCTATTTTTAATATTCTCGGACCAATGACTAATCCAGCAGGGGCAAATGTGCAGCTCACCGGCGTCTTTGCCAGGGAATTGACGACCACCCTTGCCGAGGTACTGGTTAGACTGGGTATGAAACGAACCCTTGTGGTCTGGGGTGAGGGAAACATGGATGAGCTGACTATCACCGGTACTTCACATGTGGCGGATGGTTTCGAGGGTAAAGTGTCCAATTATACAATTGAACCGGAGGATGTAGGTCTGGAACGGGCATCGATTGAGGATATATGTGGGGGAACAAATGCTTTGGAAGCCGCGGACCAGGTCCGATCGGTACTCAAAGGCGAAGCTGGTGCAAGACTCGATATGGTTCTCTTGAATGCCGGGGCAGCTCTCTTCATTGCAGGAAAGGCCGATAGCTTCATGGAAGGCGTCAATCTGGCGCGGGAGATTGTAAACTCCGGCGCAGCATTTAATAAACTCGAACAGTTGGTCACCTTTTCCAGCTTGGCTGCAAAAGCGTAAAGGATGGCCTGGTGATTTATGGCAATGATTTTAGATACCATAGTTGCGAAAAAGAAGATCGAAGTTGCTGAACTTCGAAAAAAAGGCATCCAGCTGCCAATTGAATTCAAGGACAGGGATATTGACCCCCCGCGGGGTTTTCGCAGTTCGCTTGTGACATATCCTGAGCTTTCGATAATTGCAGAAGTGAAAAAAGCTTCACCGTCCAAGGGTGTTATCTGCGCTGATTTTCGGCCGGTGGATATTGCGGTCAATTATCAACAAAATGGTGCACAGGCGATTTCCGTTCTTACCGACGTCGATTTTTTTCAAGGGGCACTTTTATATATGATGCAGGTGCGGGAAGCGGTTAACCTGCCTGTTTTAAGGAAAGATTTTATCATTGATGAATTGCAGATAAAAGAAGCCCGCCTGCATGGAGCTGACGCTATCCTGCTGATTGCAGCGATCCTTGACCTGCCGCAGCTGCGGGATTATAACGCCTGTGCCATGGAGTCGGGTATGGATGTCCTGGTCGAGGTTCATGATGAATGGGAAACGGAGTGTGCCCTGGAAGGAGGAAGCCTGCTTATCGGGATCAATAACCGTAATCTGAAGGATTTCTCAATGGATCTTGAAACTACCTTCAGGCTAAAAAAACATATTCCAAATGACATTCCGGTGGTCAGTGAGTCTGGTCTAAAGACAGTCGATGATTTCAAACGATTGCAGGCGGAAGGAGTTACTGCGGCCCTGGTTGGTGAAACCCTGATGCGGGCCGGAGCCGACAGCACTCTGCTTCAATCTTTGCGTGGCGAATAGGGTTCTGCTTTATGGGAAGGGCAACACCGTATAGGACGCGGGTAAAAATGTGCGGTACCACCCGCCTGGAAGATGCCGAGGCTGCAGTCCGCTATGGTGTCGATGTCCTGGGATTTATCTTTTATGCAAAAAGTCCTCGAAATATTTCCATTGAACACGCGGCACGGATAATTCAAAAAATACCACCTTTTATAGACAGGGTAGGTGTTTTTGTTAATGCACCGATAAAAGAGGTGCAAGCCTCTGCCGGAGCGGGACTTTCGTATTTACAGCTTCACGGCAACGAGTCGGTAGAGTACTGCCTGCAACTGCGGCAGCAACTTCCTTTTTGCGGCTTAATTAAGGCTTTCAGGATCGGTGAAGAGAGTCTCGCCGAGGACTTTACTCCCTATAATGAATGTGTTGATGCATTTCTCCTTGATACCTATTTGCAGGGATCAAATGGCGGAACGGGCAAAGTCTTTGACTGGTCGATAATTAAGGGATTGAAACTGCAGCGGCCAATCCTTCTGGCAGGCGGACTCTCACCTGAAAATGTGGTCGGTGCCATCGCCGAGGTACAACCATTCGCATTGGATATAAATTCCGGAGTGGAGTCGAAACCTGGTGTGAAGGACCATGTTCGCCTGAAAGAGCTGCTGCAGTTGGTGTACAGTACTGCCCTTAAATAATCCTGTAATTATCAGAAAATCCTCAAGGTGTTACCAAATTCTCATCACCTGGCGATGATAAATGCGCCGACATAGCCATGCTCCAGCAGGGATTTTTCGGCACGCCTGGCGTCCTGCATTGTTTTCCCAACGTATACCTGCACCATATAGAGGATCGGTTCTGATTCATCGTTCTGCTGAATCACAGTTCTATGGCCGACATCTGTAAATCGCTTCTGTAGTCTGGCGGCATTTCGTTGTTGAGAGAATGCCCCAATCTGAACGTAAAATTCTCCAACCGACAGATCCCTGAAAATTAATGTCGGAGATTCACCCAGTTTACTTGCCGCCTCTTCACCAAGGGCAACGGCCTGCACCCTGGCAATTCCTTTTTCGGCGATTCCGAGTACTCTCGCTGCTTTAAAACTCAAATCCACAATTCTTCCCCGTACAAAAGGCCCACGGTCGTTGATCCGGACAACTGTGCTTTTGCCATTGTCGAGGTTTTTGATCAACAGCATGGTATTCATAGGCAGGGTTTTGTGGGCAGCAGTCATCGCTTGCATATTGTAGATTTCACCATTTGAGGTCCTCCTCCCATGAAACTTCCCCCCATACCAGGAGGCAATTCCATTTTCATTATAGCCTTCGGCTGAAGGAATTGGATAATACCTCTTATTGTCGATAACATATGGTACCTGAGTGGCAGGAGGCCGATGTCCGGATGCCTGCACAAGGGGCGTGAGAAACAGGGAGAGCAACGTCAATACCGGGATACACCATAATATGATGGTGGGCATCCTCTTGGAGCATATGGCTGGCGAAAAAATTATCATGAACCTTTCTGTCGATGAGTACGGAATTGCATGTTTCGAATAAGTGGTGGTCAGTCTGATACGGCAGAACGTTCCTTGTCCAGAAACTGTTCGATTCGCTCTTTGTAAAACAGGCCTGCTGGCCCGGTAGTATGTGGAACATAAGGTCGCATACCCATATTCGGGGCATCTGAGTGTACGGAATCAAATCGAACATTCTCTTCTTCATCAATCCATGAGAGATAATAATCAAGGACCGGACGCATTGTTGTGATATTTCCCTGGGCATCACGCCCGAGAATAGTATTTTCCCAGCGTCTCGTAGTAAAACCCTTGTACCATCGACCTGTTTCCGGTTTACCTGTTATTTTATCGGTCATTTGCCCAGGAAGTTCAGTAGCATCAAAATTATTGTTGTGTTCTATGATGGTCTCAATTTCAAAACTTCCCTGGACCGATAGGTTCCACCATATGTCAAAGTCGTCGGTATCGGATCTGAGGAAATGTTTACCGAAATCGTTATACGTCCACTGGGCGTGACATACCTGGCACGTTAAGTTTTCTGCCTGTTTTTCATGCGCAGGGTGGTTCATGAGCGGAATGATATGGTCTTTTCCGTTGCGGCCATGGAGCATGAAAAGACCATGACGATTCTCAATTTGAGCTGGTAAAGAGCGTTGCAGCTCCTCAAGTTTGTGGCATCCTTTGCAGGAGGGTTTCATGCCTTTATCTTCCATCAATTCCCGGCCTGTATGACAGTCAATGCAGAGCATCCCACGTATTTGATGGATGTCAGGTTTTAATTGGTGATATTCAATTCCGTACGGCCTGAAATGTTTGTTCTTGGTTGTAAAAGGAGTTCTGTATTCAGCATTGAAATCGTGTTCAAAACGACCATAATAATCAAAGCCGACATAATTGCCGTAATGGCAGGAAAGACATTGATCATCCGCAGGTTTTTGAAAGGAATGGGAGTTAAGATGCCCGTCGGAGAACACCATATGACACGAGGCACAGCCGGTTCCATGGGTGACGGCAGGATAGTTGTCACCGGAACTGTATGGGTGACAACGAAAACATCTGCGACGAAGCAGGTCATCGGCCAGTTCGAGCTTTGATTCCGGAGTAATCTTCTTTGGTGTGTCCAGGAAACTGCCCAGATCGGTTTCGGCCCCAAACGCTTTTCTAAAAATATTGGTACTGTTGTAAAGAGTAAAATGGTTTGAGCTGAATATCTTCCCTGTTATGTCTGCATGACACGGGCCACATGATTCAGCAAGATGATCGGGGTGGGCGGGGTGGGGAACATACCCCTTGTGGGCGTTGTTTTTGTCACTTGCCGGATTGTTGCCTTTATGACAGGATATACAGGATTGTTGATGATTGGTATCTGTTTGAATAGTGTGGCAATCTATACATTGCACTTGCGTAACGGTCTTAGGTTCCTCCGTTGTACAGCCTGAGAGTGTAAAGATCAGAGCAATGAAGAAAAAAATTTTGTTCATATTGTTGGAGTCGGTTGTCTTTTTTGCTGAAATTCTTCTGTTGTTCGTGCAGTATAGCATACTCCTGAAGTAATTGGCTAATTATGACATTTCCTTCAACATTATGAATTTCTTATATTTCATAATAGTTGAATTTTCAATGATTACCTGATATATAGGCGTACTGAAAATAAGGAGGTGCTTCAGATTCAAACGACCTTCTCTATTTAATGATCATAACAGCCAGCATAGCTCAGTTGGTAGAGCGGCGCTCTCGTAAAGCGCAGGCCAGCGGTTCGATTCCGCTTGCTGGCTCCAGTAATATTAAGAACTTATGGCTAATTAGCTGTAAGTTCTTTTTCTTTGTAGACATTTTGTCCCGATGTAGCACAACTGGGTCGACAACAAAATCAACAATCTCCATCACAGGAAGTGGGTCGGGTCATGGTCGGACAGCAGGGTGCACAGACATAGTCGATCAATCAGACCTGCAGGTGCAGGTAGACCAATCCGAACTGAAGGTTTCTGAGAACCAGTCCGCCGCAGAAAATCAGGGTAGAGCAACCGGCCTTTCAGGTAACGGTAAAGGATAAACAGCCGAAGCCCAAGGTCACTGTACAGCAGCGGCCTAACGTTAATGTTCAGCAAAATTTTCTGTTATGAAACGGACTCGGTTGTTGATGACTTATGTGACTGACGTGATTATTCTTGTGTGCAAGGAAAAAGCGATATACCTCTTTTAGAACTTATTTGGCCAGATGTTGTAGAGAGGAGAGCACGATGAGTAACGAACAGGTCGCCCCAGAAACGAAAGGTGTTACGGTGAAGTTACTTACAATTGTTGACCTCGGCCCTGAGATCGAGGGCATGACAGGGCGCCAACTTCGAATGCGTATGGTGACCATCGAACCTGGAGGCGTCTTCGGCCCGATTCACGACCATAAAGACAGACCAGGCACCGTCTACATACTGCAAGGAACGATCACTGACCATCGAAATGGAGTCGCTACGGACTATGGACCGGGAGTGGGCTGGCCAGAGGATAGAAACACTACACACTGGCTTGAGAACAAAGGAATGATTCCGGCGGTAGAAATCTCGGTCGATATAGTCAGGCAAGAGTGAGTGCAGGTCCGACATCTATCATGGTCGGGCCTAATCGTATAAATAATTTTCAACGCCATATTGTAAGGTAATGAAGGTGTATTATTACATACGATATGAACAAAATCCCACCCTGAACACCTCTCTCTGTCTTTTGCGATATCGCAAAGGAGTTCCATGACCACTTCCCTCAGGCTCAAACTTGTTGCTGTCTTTTTTCTCGTCCTTTTCTCTCTCATTACAATTTTACCATCCTTTTATTCCGGAATTCCAAGCTGGTGGAAAAGGTATCTGGCACCCGGAGGATTGCATCTAGGACTGGACCTGCAAGGAGGAATGCATCTGGTCCTGAAAGTCAACCTTGAACGTGCCGCTCAAAATTCACTTGAGTTGGTTGCCAATGACTTAAAGGATCGTCTCTCAGAACAATCTATCAGTATTGTGCAAAGCAAATCGCAACAAGCTGGAACAATTATTTTCACTTTGCCAAACGCAAATGCCGTCGAAAAAGTTACTGAAGTTGCTAAAGAGAATCCGGATATCGTGCTTCATTTTGAGACAAAAGAGGGGACTTTTCCGCGCATTTTCCTCAGTTTATCAAAGGAAAAAAGAGATTATATCAGAACAAACGCGGTGAATCAATCTCTGGAAATCCTACGTAACAGGATTGATCAGTTTGGCGTTGCTGAACCTGTGATTATTCGTCAGGGTGATGATGAAATTGTTATTCAACTTCCAGGGGTAAAAGATCCTAAAAGGGCGTTGAAGCTTCTTGGTGATACTGCTCAGCTCGAATTTAAGCTGGTGGCGGATTCCGAAGGGGTGAATGTTGCGGGGCTCGTCGCGGAAACAATTCATTCCGGGAGCTGGCATGCTGGAGAGGGTATTGAAAAACTCAACCAACTTCTGGAAAACAGGCTGCCTAAGGACACTTCAATATATTTTGAAAAAGAAGTTGACCCGGTAACCAAAAGAGAAAACCGCCGGCCGTTGCTCCTGCAAAACAAAATCCTGATGACCGGAGAAATGATTAAAAATGCCCAGGTCCGGATAGGCGGTAACTTTAATGAACCCTATGTCAGTCTTGACATGACTGGCAGCGGGGCAAGGGTGTTTGCTTCGATCACTGAGAAAAATGTTGGCCGAAGACTTGCTATAGTCCTGGACGATATAGTCCGCTCTGCACCGGTCATTCGCGAAAAAATACTCGGGGGATCTGCCCAAATTTCCGGCAATTTTACCCATGAAGAGGCAACAGATCTGGCTATCGTTTTGCGGGTCGGAGCGCTTCCAGCTCCCGTCGATATTATCCAAAATATGACGGTTGGGGCGAGTCTGGGCCAGGACTCCATTCAGAAAGGGATTTTTTCCGGTATGCTTGGCGCACTTCTAGTTATCGGATTTATGCTTATTTATTATCGTTTGTCAGGAGTCATTGCCAATACAGCGATGGCCCTTAATATTCTTTTCCTTTTTGCCGGCCTCGCTATCCTCAGTGCCACTCTCACCATGCCTGGTATTGCCGGGATAGTACTTTCCATTGGTATGGCTGTGGATTCCAACGTACTTATTTTTGAAAGGATACGGGAGGAAGTCGCCCTGGGGAAATCGATTAAATCCAGTATCGATGGCGGTTTCAGCAAAGCATTCCTGACAATTATCGATGCCCACGTAACGACCTTAGTTACTGCTCTGGCCCTGTTTTTGTTTGGGACCGGCCCGGTTAAAGGCTTTGCGGTCACCCTTTCCCTGGGCATAATTTTTAATCTTTTCACCTCCATATATTATTCCCATTGGATCTTCAACAGCTTGACGGCCCGTAAATGGATAAAGCGCATTAATTTTATGCAATTTATCAAGAAACCGAATCTCGACTATATGAAGTTGCGTAAATACGCCTTTGGGCTTTCCGGTTCACTCGTTCTGCTGGGGATAATAGCATTTGGTGGAATATTTCTTGGTAAAGCCAATATGGGTGTTGATTTTAGTGGCGGTTCTTTACTGCAATATAAAGCAAACAAGAGTTTCACGATGAGTGAAGTACGTTCAGCCATCGACAAAGGCCATCTGGAAGGTGTTGACTTGCAGAAAGTGGAAAATGAAGGTCGGTTGTTGGTTAAAATCAAAAAATCTTCGAAGGTTATTGTTTCTGATCTCAACGAGCAAGTGACCGCAGTGCTTAACAGCCAACTCCCCGATAAGAAATTCTCTCTAGAAAGTCAAACCGAAATTGGCTCATCAGTGAGTGCTGTTCTTCGAAACAAGGCTATGTTGGCCATAGCCCTTTCCATGGGTGGGGTCATTATCTATCTCGGTTTTCGTTTTAATCTCAGCTTTGGTATCGGTGCGTCTGTCGCCACTTTTCATGATGTCCTTGCTGTGCTGGGGATATGCTGGCTGATGAATATCGAAATAACACTGTTGTTGGTCACGGCTTTGCTCACACTGGCAGGTTATTCATTGAACGATACTGTGGTTATTTTCGACCGAATCCGTGAAAACATGAATAAATCAGATACCCGGTCTTTATTGAAAGTCATCAATAACAGTGTCAACGAGGTGCTTTCTCGTTCCATTGTCACCTCTTTTACGGTTTTTTTAAGTGTTCTGGCTCTTTTTCTTTTTGGCGGTTCGGTAATTCATGATTTTTCATTTGCCCTGCTTTTGGGGGTCATTATCGGCACGTATTCATCAATTTTTGTCGCCAGTCCGATATTGACCCTGTGGGATAAAAATTAGATTGTGAGTAAAATAATGTTCCTGATTTGCCTGCAATGATGTGGTATTTGCTGAATAAATAATGACGCGGCGGGTTGTCGCCGAACGAAATGCAGCAGAAGCCAACGGCCAGATTGGTGTGGTCTCCGCCGCGTTCTTTCCTGTAGTAACTTTGTCTGCAAATCGAGTTGGGGCTTGAAGAGATCGAACCAGGCAGGGGGCGAAATAGCGCCCTTATTATTTCCGGTGCCTATATTGTCGGGGGAGGCTGATCCAGCTCTTGCCTTACATGCTTCTGGAAAATAGTGGTTAGTCTTATCGAGTGACTCGCCGCTGCGGCAGCCTTTATTATTGCCCGAGCCATTTCCTAGACAAGGAGGATAGGCCATATGACACCTGCAGAGCGTCCTTCAACATATATCCACCGTTTTCGTCCTTTGATTGCCTTAGTCCTTTTCGTAGCTGCGCTCTGGGTGTTGCATAATGCCCTGCGTCAGGTGCATTACCATCATATCCTTGCCCAATTGAAAGCCATCCCAGTCTCACACATCCTCGTTGCTCTAGGGCTGACTGTTTTGAGCTATCTGGTCATGACAGGCTATGACAGACTCGCGATTTCTTATATTCGCCATCCGCTCGACACCGCAAAAGTGGCCCTCGCGTCTTTTATCAGCTATGCCTTTAGTAATACCATCGGCCTGTCCCTGCTTACCTCCGCATCCATCCGCTATCGGTTGTATTCGGCGTGGGGGTTAACGGCTGAAGAGATTGCCCGTCTGGTTGCCTTCACCACTTTGACATTCTGGCTGGGAATTATCACGATCGCCGGCATGTTGTTTATTGCCGAACCCATGGCGATGCCCTTTCTAGGGAAAATCGCCATTCCCACCGTCCGCCCTGTCGGCCTGCTCTTTGTCTTGCTGGTTTTTATATACATCCTTGCCGTCTTTTTTAGAAAAAAACCATTAATATTCCGTAATTGGAAACTTAGCCTCCCTTCGGTTCGTCTGGCGGGGGCACAGCTGCTGGTCGGCTCAATTGATTGGGCCTTGGCCGGGTGTGTACTCTTTGTTCTACTACCCGAGCAGGCCGGGTTTTCTTTTTTTCAATTCCTTGGCATCTATCTTCTGGCCCAGATTGCTGCCCTGATCAGCCATGTCCCTGGAGGGTTGGGAGTCTTCGAATCGGTGATCCTGCTGTCAGTTCCGAATATCCAGGCGGAGGCCCTGATCAGCTCAATGTTAGTTTATCGGGTGATATACTATCTGTTGCCCCTGACAGTGGCAGCTCTGCTTTTGGGCGGCAATGAGCTTGTAGAAAAAAAATCTCTGCTCAAAAAGGTTGTGCGTCACGTGGACCAATGGTGGGGTGTCATGGTTCCGAATCTGATGGCAGCCACTACCCTCATCAGTGGCGCTGTGTTGCTTTTCTCCGGGGCCACTCCGACGGTACCAGGTCGTCTACACTGGCTCTACGAGATCCTCCCTTTGCCTGTGATCGAATTATCCCATTTTCTAGGGAGCTTGATCGGCACTTGTCTGTTGTTGCTGGCAAGGGGACTGCAGCGAAGAATCGATGCCGCTTATGTCCTTACGGCGTTTTTTCTGGCAATCGGCAGCATTCTCTCACTGCTAAAGGGCTTGGATTACGAGGAGGCTATGCTTCTCGGTCTGATGCTGGTGGCATTACTCCCCTGCAGGCGTCATTTTTATCGGCGTGCCTCGTTATTCCATGATTCTTTAAGCCTCGGATGGATAGTCATGATCATGCTGGTGCTGGCCAGTTCCATCTGGCTGGGAATCTTCGTTTACAAGCATGTCGATTACTCAAGCGAGCTCTGGTGGAGGTTCGCTTTGGACGAAAATGCGCCCAGATTTCTTCGGGCCACGGTCGGGAGCACCGTTCTACTCTTGATTTTGACTGTAGCGAGGCTGCTGGGGCCAGCCCCTAAAGATCCTGAGCGGCCGGGACTGGATGAATTGAACCTGGTTCGACAAATCATCAGCAAATCACCGGAGACAATAACTAACCTCGCTTTGCTTGGTGATAAAACTCTGTTGTTTGATGATGAGTACCAAGGTTTTGTGATGTATGGAGTTGAGGGTCGTACCTGGGTTGCTCTGGGCAATCCGGTTGGGCCTCCGGCCGTGGCCCGTGAGTTGGCTTGGAAATATCGGGAACTGGTCGAACGACACGGTGGTCTGACGGTTTTTTACGAAGTCGATACCTCTATGTTGCATATCTATTTGGACATGGGCTTGACACTTTTCAAACTTGGCGAGAATGCCACCGTACCGCTGGTTGATTTTTCATTGGAGGGGGCTGAGCATAAAGGTCTGCGCTATACTCATCGCAAGTTTACTAAGGAAGGATGTCTTCTTGAAGTACTTCCCGTCTCCGATGTCCCGGAATTAATGCCGGAATTACACAAAATTTCCGATGAATGGCTTCAGGCTAAGAATACCCGTGAGAAAGGATTTTCCCTCGGCTGTTTTGAGGAGCAATATCTACTCAACTTTCCTGTTGCCGTGGTAAAGCAACAAGACAAGATTGTTGCCTTTGCCAACATCTGGCTGGGGGCTGAAAAGAAGGAGCTGTCGTTGGATCTCATGCGTTTTAGCTCCCAGGCTCCGCATGGGATCATGGAATATCTGTTCATCGGCTTGATGTTGTGGGGAAAAGAGCAGGGCTATCAGTCTATGGATCTCGGCATGGCCCCACTTTCCGGCCTGGAAAGCCGCTCCTTTGCCCCGCTCTGGAATCGGATCGGCGCAATGGTTTTTCAGCACGGAGAACATTTTTATAACTTCGAGGGTTTGCGTGATTACAAGAAAAAATTCAATCCCCTGTGGGAACCGCGTTATCTGGTTTGCCCGGGGGGATTTTTGACCATGCCTTATGTCCTGATTAAAACCGCAACCCTGATCAGTGGTGGTATCAAAGGAGTGATCACCAAATGAGCCGGATAAAATGCCTTGTATTGGCAATTGTTTTATTCAGAGGAGACGCACGAGTATGGACAGTTCGGCAAACTGACTGTTTATCAGAACAGTCAGCTGCCAGTCAACGTGGTACTCTACGTTACTGCACGTAGAATCGAAAATTATTTAGCATGATTTGGTGCAAAGCCGCCACGTATACCGACAGCACGGTATTTTTCTAAAATCAACCTGGTAAGTTTTGGGTAATCCTCATCAAAATGATGGCCTCCCGGCAATTCTAGAAGTTCGGCCTGGGTGCTGGCAATATCGGTACAGGCTGTTTCGGCTTTTTCTTTTTGGCCGTAAACACATAAAATTTTGTTTTTAGGCAGGCGAGCTAATTCAGGGGCAATCGGCAGTTCACCACTATCTTCCCCTGCCCAGCCCGAAACATGTATCTCGAAATCAGCTTGTTTGGAGACTGCCAAGAGTACCAGCAAGCGGACACTGTCTTGGTCTACAGGAGTCAACCTGTTGTAAATCGATGGTATAATATCAGCGCCAAATGAGTAGCCAGCGAGCACAAAGGTTTTCGCGCCCCAGGCCTTTCGATAATACTCCAAGGTCCTGGCTAAATCATCAGTCGCCTGTTCAGGTGTTTTATGATTCCAGAAGCCACGTAAAGTATCGACACCAACGACCGGATAACCCTGCTTGGCCATCTCATTGGCAACAATACGATCAAGATCACGCCAGCCACCGTCACCTGAGTAAAACAAGGTAACAGTTTCATTTGTGCCAGTTGCAGGAACTTCAACAACAGGCAGGGGTACGGATGGGCTCTTTGTTTGTCCGAACAATTTTTGCAGCTCCTCGAGGAGAACAATATCGTCAGGTGTATTGTAGGGAGCTATCCATGCCGTCGTTTCGGGAATCCCTCGCACAAAGATTGCGGTCTCCGGAGAAGGATGATCGACCCAAACAGAGCGCCAGTTACTCATGAGGCCCGGTGATGAGGTTAGTACATTCTTTTTATTGACTATGAAAGGTGGGCACAACGCATAAGAGGTGGGTAGCACAGCCGAAAAATCAATAGACAGATTAGTAACATTCTGTCCTGATTTGGTTTCTGCATTGAGAAAAGGAATTAAGGCTCCGTCACCGATACCGCACAGGACGAGGTTTTTATCTTCAGCAATTGGGGTTTTTTTCAGCAGAGTGTTGAGAGAGTTGGCTATCCGTTTTGGATCAAGACATTTTGCGTTTCCTGTCGAAAAGGATCTTAACGCAAGATCTGAATCAACAATTACAGCTTTCGCTCCAATGTGAGCGATTCTCTCAGCCAGTTTTTTGGAATCGAATTTCTTTGTATCGACAAAAACCAGAACCTGTTGATTTTCCCACAAAAGAGGATATGCAACAGAGATAGTTCCAACAATGTCAGTCTGAATCGTCTTCTGCCAGACCATAACTTTATCAAGAATGGCATACCTGGTCCCCATAACCAGCAAACTTATTAAGATACCAGCTAGAGTCAGATATTTAATTATTTTCATGATCAGTCACAAATGAGAGGATTCGTTTAAACAATAGAAAAAAAAATTTCATTTATGCCATGCCTTTGATCGGTAGCACACCTTGCAAGCTAGGCAACGAAGATTTAGCTGGTATGTTTATTCATGTTCGAATAACAAATAAAAACTGCATCTCGTTTCATTTTGTCAGCCCTCCCCCTTCGTGTCTATATTTCGAAATATTTTGTCTTCAAGATCGACCAATTTGTGTTGCCATTTTGGTATGAGTAACCACTGCTATCCGATCAAAATGTGAGATACCAAAATAGCCGTCGATAATCTCGATCAAAACAGGGAATAGGGTTTAAGGTTCTGGATAATGCCAACATTGACACTACACTTTCTGTTGATGAAAAAATCAGGCTGTTCAGTTTTTGAGGAATACATAACTAAGAGTAATTTATGCCTATAGGGACTTACAGATATCTCATTGAAACAATAAAACTAATCTCATGAAGATGGCAATTTCCTTCTTACACATTGGCACCTATAGGTAAGCGCACTTCAAAAATTGAACCGATCCCAGGTTCACTTTGAACCAATATTGTACCACCATGGCTTTCGACAATTTTGTAGCTGATAGCCAAACCAAGACCTGTTCCTTTTTCGTCTGGCTTAGTCGTATAAAAAGGTTGGAAAATTTTATCCAAGTTTTCTTCTTTTATACCTATTCCGGTATCTCTGATAGACACAGCAACTTTTGACTCCTCTATGCTGGTACTGATTGTAATAACTCCGCCGGACTTGAAACAGGAGTCTGCAGCGTTAGATAAAATATTGAGAAAAACTTGCTTGATCTGGTCCGGGACACCTTGAATCATAGGTAATTTCTCATCATAGGCGATATCGACCGAAATCTTTTTTCTTTTGAAATCGCTTTTATACAACAAAAGAAGTGAATTAAGTATTTCGTGAATGTCGATCAATGATTTCTGAGAAGAGGATGGACGAGAAAAATTCTGAAGGCTTTGAATGAGCCTTTTTACTCTATTGCACTCGTCAATTGCCACACCCACCATCTCATTTTGTTCATCATCATTGCACGATTTTTCTACAGTACGAAGGATGGTCATGATAGCTTGCAACGGACCATTGAATTCATGAGCTATAGATGCAGATAATTTACCAAGCGCCGCAAGTTTATCGGCATGCACCATTTTTTTCTGGTTCTCAATCAGTTCAAGATCTCGCTTTTTATTCTCTGTAATATCCTTCGCAGCACCTATCCACTCAATAATATTTCCTTCATCATCTATGACAGGTACTGCACGTGAATAAGTCCATCCCAGGGTTCCATCCAACCTTACGACTCTATGTTCCAGTTCAAAAATTCCTTTAGTTCGGATAGCCTCTTTTATGGCCTTTAAAACGTAATTTTGGTCTTCTGGATGGATATATTTCTTCAACCAATCTTTGTCTGGGATTTTGGTATCTAATAAAAACTTGCGCCCTTGCAACTCACGCATTTCCTTCCAATCTGGACTCATTTTATAAACAACATCGGAACTTGCCGTTATAAATGCACGGAATCGCACCTCATTATTAATCACGTCAATTTCATTTTGCTTTTGCTTGGTAACATCTTCCAGCAACCCCACCAATCGAAGCGGTTCTCCTTTCTGGTCGAACTCGAATTCAGCACTAAATGTAATCCACCGAATATTCTCGTCGATACAACTGCAAATTCGATAAATTTCCTTCAACGGAATCTTTTCCTGCATGCATTTTTTCAAATCATCTTGAAATCTCGACACATCTTTAGGGTGAAAAATGTCGTTAATGAGTCGTGAAAAAATGACCACTCTTTCATCAGTCAGACCTAAAATTTCTCGTATACAGCTATTTTCGCAGTGGAACTCATTTGATTGTATATCCCACTGGAACAGTCCGAGTTGGGCGGAATCGATAGCTGATTGCAGCAATTGCACACGCTCTTGGAGTATATCTTTTTTCACTGTCACTTGTCTCTCTCCATTCAATGTCAGTGTCCATAGAAAAAGTTTGTTTATTTTTTCAATATCGAAATCATGAGATAAACACCTATCAGTTACTATGATGCGCATCATGGATCTAAAAATCATCGCCGCATCAAAAAATTTGAAATCAGCAACTCGGCAAACCAATCCTGGAGTTCGCAGCGAACTGAAGAGCATCCAGTTAAGATACTCCCCTTGTGCTCCACTTACCTGAAATCATCATGTAAAAATCGATAGGAGGAAGAGCATTACAACACTTCACCAAAAGGTTTTTGGAAGTTTATAACATAGGCCATCCAGTTACCCCAAAAATCTTTCTCCAGAAAACCGGCAGCAACAGCGAAGTCGGTTACGGATTTTCGAGTTTGAATGTGGGGGTCAAAAATAAGTTCAACAACAGCCAATATCCCTCCAGGCTTCAATGCGTTGAACAATTCAGCAACAGCAGCCTTTCGATCTGGGATCTCTCCAAGGACGTAACCAATACGGCTCGCTCAAAACGGCTATAGAGAAGGCTACTTTCACCTGGCTAGACCGGCATGCAGGTATTCAATATTGGAGAGGCCAACAGCCTCAGCCTTAACCTTAGTTCGATTGAGCATTCCAAGTTGCACATCCATGGCGGTCACTTTCCCTGAAGGACCAACTCGTTGCGCAAGGGGTATGGTAAGTCGACCAGGGCCACAGCCTGAATCCAAAACAGTCATCCCAGCCACAATGGTCAGGGTGTCAATGATAAAAGCTGCTCGATTTGTTTTGGTGAAGGGATTGTCGATCTCTACAAACCATCGCAACCATACCAGACAAGGCAATTGATGTCGTTGGGAAGAAAATCGCCAGATCACCATGGCAATTAGAATGGCACCCAAAATACCAAGGATTAGACTGGCCGAGAGCATCGTTAATAATAAGGCGAGAGAGGTGTTAGCAGCAAAGATCGGCGGCATATAATTTCCAATCAATAGTTTCGCAGATCTCTTGGCATGGAAAATTTCGAAAGAATTGGCAGCGCCCGACGGTCAACATTGTTCCAATAGTCCTTTTAGGTCGATAGGAGAGATCTTGACTCCGATTAATTTCAAATTTCAATACAATTATGGGTAAGTTGACCCACAAAACCTCGATTATTACAAATTGACCATTTTGGGTCTGTTTTAAACAGCAGCAACCAAAAATATACCGACAAGCAAGCAGGGAAATTACACCTAGCCAAGATAGATTTTGGGGAAAATTGACAAACGTAATGATTCTGTGTGCTTATTTGCACGTTTGTTCTTATCTGCGAGGTCAAGAATTTCAATTGCACCTTTGAGGTCCCCCGAATCACGCCTTGCCTTAGCCTCATCATTGTAAAATGCTGCGTTACTGCTGCCAGCTTTAATTTTCTTCATACGCAGGGTTGATGCCTCCTCAGGGTTAAATAACTGAAGGGCTGTAGCACGTATTGCTTCTATTATTTCCTCGGCTTTGCAGTTTTTGTCGGCAAGATCAAGGATCTCAAGTGCACCTTTGGGATCACCTGCATCAATTCGTGCCTTGGCCTCATCAGCATATAGTGCTGCGTTGCTGCTGCCAGCACTGATTTTTCTTATGCGTAGAGCAAAAGCTTTTTGAGGATCAAGTCTTTTGTAAACTGTGGCGCGAATAGCATCTGAGACATCATCTGTACAACCAATATTTTCAGCTAAATCAAGGATCTCAAGTGCCCCCTCAGAGTCACCAGCATCAAGTCGCGCCTTGGCTTCACCAGAGTATAAGGCAACATTACGACTCCCTGCATTAATTTCTTTCAATCTTAGAAATGATGCCTCTCCAGGGTCAAGTACTTGGAATACTCTGGCTCGTATCGCTTCAGTGTAATTATCAACGCTTCTGTTTTGATATGCAAGATCAAGGATCTCAAGTGCCCCCTCAGGGTCACCAGCATCAAGTCGCGCCTTGGCCTCATCAACATATAACGCTGCGTTACTGCTGCCGGCATTGATTCTTCTTATGCGTATAAGAGATGCTTTTCCAGGATCGAGCGTATTGTAAACTGTGGCGCGAATAGCATCTGAGACATCATCTGTACAACCAATATTTTCAGCTAAATCAAGGATCTCAAGTGCACCATCAGGGTCATGAGCATTAAGTCGTGCCTGAGCTTCGTAATTGTAAAAAACTGAATTTTTACTTTTTGCATTGATTTTCGCCATTCGCAGGTCTGAGGCCTTATTAGGGTCGATTTTTTGAAGAGCTGTGGCACGAGTAGCATCTATATAATCATTCGTGCATTCATTTTTTTCAGCAAGATCAAGGATCTCAAGTGCACCATTTGGGTCATCTGCATCAAGTCTCGCTCTAGCCTCATCATTGTAAAATGCTGCATTACTACTGCCAGTTTTAATTTGCAACATCCTCAAAGCTGATGCCTTGTCCAGCATTCCTGCAATTTTAAAACAATCTGCTTGAATCGCTCGCACTTGATCGTTAACACCTTGATAACAATCCTTTTCAAGAGCTTCAAGATGTGAAAGGAAAATGAGGGCACCTTCCTTGCCTTGTTTTCGCAAATTTATACCAAGATCTATCCAATGAGATGAAAGGTCTGGGCGCAAACGACAAGCATTTTCATAGCTCTTCTGAGCTAATTTATTCCCTTTGCCTTTTTCTTCTTCCCAGCAGCGACCGAGAAACTGTTGAACTAAATGATCTTCAGGGTCAAGCGCCGCCTGGTATTCAAGTACTCTGCGTCGTTTAGACAAAGGTGCTTTTGTTTTATGTAAGTATTTAGAAAGGGTGTTAATCCTCCGTTTTGCCCACTCAAGATTTCCAGTAAATAAGCTTACTGCTATTTCTTGTATTCTCTCGCTTTCACCAGCTAGAACAAGATGATGAAAAGCTTCTAATGCCCTTCCCATGTTGAGGTTGGTGGCACGTTTGCTTTTTCCAAGTTGTTTCAGCCAAGAGGTTGCGACAACTGATTGTAATGACCGAGAGTGTTGTTGAGTCTCCTCGGTGGCTGATTTCAAAAAATCTATTTCATCTTCTTCTACATTGTCCGAATAGCCCAAGTGCCTATATCGTACCCAGCCAGCAATGAAACTATGCAGGAAGTACAATGAATGTTCAGTAGTAGTTGAAAGTAAACAGCGACGATCAAGTCCATCCCATGCCCCAGGAATACTTAACTCCTTCTCCAATACCTCTGCATGGTCATGCGGAATAGAAGTTCTATACAGCGACAGAGCTTTGAGCATCTCTTGTTCTTGAAAGTTTAGGACGTTATCGTATAGATCACCAAGTAGCTTTTCTTCGATTTTTTCATTCACGTCACCACGGTGACGTTGCAAAACCTGTAGAGGTGTCTCGTTACGACCAAGTGCAACTTCAATTAAAAGCTGAATTGCCTGTGGATGAGCTTGAGCACCATGTCCTCCGCCCAACCATTGATACATACTTTTAAGTTTCACGCCAGTATAGCGCCATTCACTTTCTCTTCCAGTAGGTGCTGCATCAAGCAAGCATTCTGATAGACTCTTTTTATCCAGTCCTGGCACTTCAATTTTGTCACAGATATCTGCAGGGAAAATATTTATCGGAGGTCTCTCACGCATTTCAAAAATCCAATGCCACTTACATGCAAACGCCTCTTGTAGTCCTAGCAGCAGACTGCATATCTTGGGGTCTCGGAAATCATCAACGTCCAATAATTGATGAGCTCGATCGATCCATACCCATGCAGGTTGAGGGTTCGGGTAACGTTTTTTTATCTCTACAACAATTGAACGAACATTGCCTTCAGGAACTTTCACGTGTTCTGCAGTATCTCCAAGCAAGACAGCAACTTGTCGAAATAACTCGTCTGCTTTTGTTGTTGGAAAAACGCTAAATTGAACGAGCTGCTTCCCAAGCAGAGGAGTTTCTTTTCCAAGTTCTCTTATCAGTGAAGACTTTCCATTGCCCCTAAATCCATAAACAAGCAAAAGTGATATCTTGTTCAGCTTATCTTTTGCCTGTTTAATAATAGCATCACGTCCAAAAAGTTTCTGTCTACGTTTTTTAAATTTGTTTTCTATCGATACGACAGGTAAAGCATGAGATGTAATTTTTGATATTCTTGATGGAAGAAAATGTAATGGCCAATGACCTTCAGGAGCATGAGTCGAAACAGGGGCAATGGTCCAGTTACTGTCCCCTTTTTTCCTCTGGTGAAGATATATAATTCCGTTTGATTTTGACAAATCAAGTTTCACTAAATTGAAGCCTGATTCATCGCTGGACTCTGTTCCAATGGCCCCGGCAGATATTATCATATGACTAGACAATGGGCTCACCCAAGCATCGTGCGCATGTCCGTGAAGCCAGAAATCAAAATCCGTAGAAATTCGTCGGGTGGAAATTTTTCGATCGGCCTCATTAAGCCAATCAGTCGGATGATGTATCAATCCTATACGAAGAAAGGCCTCCTCAAGAGGATTTTTAGCCGCATTAAACTGCCATTCAGCTGCTAACCATATATTTCTGTCATCCTCAGGACCAGCACAAGACCATGCGCTGTTAAAACCCGCAATTCCAATCCTCAGCCCTTCAATATCAATAATTTTTGCAAAACGATGTCGCCCAGTTAGGTCAACCTGATGCGGCAGATAATCTCTTATAAAAACTGAATACTCATCAAGCCTCTTTATTGTTTCTTCAAATTGTGAGGGTTGATCATTGAAGAGTTGATTGATTTCATCAACATGTTTGTCGGCCTCCATCGCAAAACTAGATAGGGTTGCCTGCGAATCCGGATTAATAGCGTCTCGATTGAGGTCGTGATTACCTGGAACTAAAAACAATCGATTCTTTTGCAAGTCTGCTCCGTCCCGTCCACAAACAGTGAGCAATTTGTCAAAAAAACTCTGAGCATCTTTATACTGTTCCAACAAAGGGGACGTTCCCGTTTCCCCAAACGCAATGTCCCCCGTACAAAAAATCATATCTGGTCTTAATGAATTATCTTTCTTGAAAATCGTTTCGAGATAATCCAGTAAGCTTTTTCTGGCTACACTGTCACGCCATTCGGTTTTAGGATGAAAGTGGATGTCAGATATATGTAGCCAAGTCAAATAATTACGCATAATTTCTCCATGACTTCTTCCTCCCCCCGCAGATAGACAACAACTATATTTATATTATGCGTAACCAAAATAATTTGCTAAAAGTCCACATAACTTCC